>JABSQP010000021.1 GCA_013215815.1 Alphaproteobacteria bacterium
AGAACATCATTACCTTGACCACCATATAAGAAATCTTGTCCCGCCATGCCCATCAGAATATCATCACCATGGTTACCGTATATGTGATCATTATCATCACCACCAATCAGGTAATCATTTTGCATACCACCAACGATGAGATCCTCACCAGCACCGCCATCGAGGTTGTCATCCCCTGTACCGCCATGAAGCCAATCATTACCACCGTTGCCATTAATGGTATCATCACCAGCGCCCCCAACAAGAATATCATCTTGCTCACTACCTTCGATAACATCATCACCTGCACCCGCGTTCACATATGAAATCGACGGACCGTCAACAATCACTTCAATAATGTCATTACCATCGGTGCCTTCAATACGAACAATTTCGTATCCAGGCCCAATAACATGGTGAACAACAGTTTCCTCACCTGTAACAGGGTCAGTAAGAACGATGTTATCGCCCTGAATATCAGGGATTAGCGATGGATCTGCACCTTGCGCAAGCAGAATTTCACTCCAACCACCATCAAGATCTTTATCATGCGGTAAATGCAATTCAAGCTCAGCTGCACGCTGTAAAATCGCCGCCCAGCTTTGCGCTAATTCGCTTTCAGGTTCGTTCATCATAAGCGCAAGAATAGCTGTCGGATTAGCAAGATAATTTTGGAAAGCTTCTGCGACCTCTAAGTCCTCTTTCAATTCAAAGAGATTATCTGCATCCGTATTATGCCATGCACGCATAATCACGGCATGCCCGCCAACCAAATCAAATTCAGACATAAGCTTGTATGAAGCATGATAGATAGCATCAACGGCCGTACTAAACACTTTATACTGTCCTTCGATAGCAACAAAATACTCATCACCATCATAGCCAATTTCAATACCAGGTGCTTTGGCACCAGACCTGATCTTACCTTGCGTAATTTCAAGAACACTGTTCACACCATTGATTACCTGTTGAAGCATGCTACGTGCGATAGAGGCGTCTCCCCCATCATCTGTGCCCCACGAGCCAATTTTATAAAGCTGTGTATCAGAATCGTATCCACCGCGCGCACCCGCCCACGGCTCATCCTCTCCACCAAACACGTTACCCAAGAAAGTCCCTGCAACATTGCCAATAAATGCACCGATAGCTACTCCGAGTGGCCCACCGGCCCATCCTAGATTAGCGAAAGCTGTAGCAATACCACTTGACGCCCATAAAGATCCTGTAGCAATAGCTGTTCCTATTGCAGACCCCGCCGAACCAAAAATTGCAGCAATCTCGCTTTCTGGCTCGACCACTTCTCCAGCTAAGCTATTACCTGCATACGCCGCGAGAGCATTAACCACTTGATACTGGACATAATCACCAACAGTCTCTACGCCTTCTGGAACAGTAATCCCGTCAGGTAATGAATCACTAAAGTTAAGCCCTCCCGAAAGAATGCCTGTGTAGACACCTGTATCAAGACCATTAAACAAAAGGCCAAAAGTTTCGTTAACAACACCTGTTGTAATTGTACCTGCAGCAACATCAAAGACTTCACCGCCGACACCATCAATTCCAATAACATCGCCAAGCTCTTCCACAAGCTTACTACTGATAACTGAAACAACACTACTTTGTAGGTTCACCAAAAGATCATCAATAATATCGGCACGTGGCATATTCGGATTTGATCCATCAACACCAAAAATAGGATCAAAAACAGATTCAGCTAATGTATTTCCAGCCGCAAGAAAGTCTAATACCTCACCAGCATTCGTGCCGAGTGTTCTTATTATAGCGCCAGAGATAATATCGTGAGCAAGCTCACCATTTTCAAGTTGTTGCCCAATAACATCGGCAATAATACCGGTCGTTGCACCGTAATCGAAATTTTCAGGATACGATATCTGTATAGGCTCTCCGTGATAGAGCTGATTCACCAATCCATCTATAAGTGTTATTTGTGCCGTGTTCGTACGCCCATCTTCACCTACTGTTTCAACAACGCGCTGTTGAAAACTGCCTTCGCCATATCTTGTAAAATAAACTTGATCTTGACCATTATAGGTTATCTTTTCGGCAAATCCTCCATATGCATTAGGAACCGCCTGGAGAATAGCACCATCTAACTCATAAAAACCTAGATCACCATTATAGCTCCCCTCATTTACAACTCTTTTATAGAGCTCAAGAGAAGCGTCAATTTGTGCTGATTTTGGTCCATTTTGTATGGCATGCACAAGAGAACTGACACTCAATATATCCGCCCCACTTCCTAATCCATCACCTTCTAAGTAAGCTGATACAAGAAGGTCAGAACTAATAGTTTCACTCACAGTTATAATTTCAGTTTTTGGAGCAGTCTCCTCTAATGCTAACTCACCTGTTTCTAAAAGCTCCAAGATTTTTTCCTGAACGCCTAATGGCAAATCATTGAAGGAAGGGTCATTAACAATGTCAGGATTGCTCTGAATCTGCTCCAGAGCCGCTGCTTTTTCTTCTAAAAGTTCTCTAACCCTTATTTCTTCAACAAGTCGTTTCTCATTCCCATCAAGACCTTCTAGATTATCAAAACTCTCAAAGTTTCTTGAAATAGTATTGCCTTGTTGATCTTTGTAGAAAAATGCTTTTGATCCATCAGGATTATTACGAAGTCCATAAATGTTTCCATCACTATACTCTAAGAACGTAATGTCAGATCCTGTACTACTATCAATCTTAGTGATCGTTTCATAAAAACTGATGGTATCGCCGTTTTCTACAGTAGCTATAGATATTAATGCAGGAGAGTTATTCACTTCATTATAATTCTGAGTAATCACTTGCTGATAAAAATCTCTATTATGATAAGCAAGACCTGCCCAAGACTCTACAGCAAAACTAGATATTGCCGTCACTGGCCCAAACACCACAAGGGCATCGAAAAAGTCGACATCATACTCTGTTTGGTTGGCGATAAATGAGTAAATATTTCCCTTATCAGATTGTAGAACCAAGTCGTTTAAATCTACTGTTTGGTAATTAATTTCTGCTATTTGTTCATTATGTTGACCTACAGAGTCTCGTGGATCGTTTATTACCGTAATTCTGCTTTTATCATATGCTGCAACTTGACTTGCATAACTTGTATTAGCCAAGTCATTCAACGCATTATTTGCGCCGGGGGAAGCTATGGCGATAACATCTAGACCTCTCGTCATTCCAACAACTTGGGCTAAATACCCTCCCAAACTATGCCCCGTTGTGGCTGTCACAGCCACATTCTGATTAGGATCATTAAGATAATTTGACAAGAATTGTTGAGCTGAAGTGTATTGTTGCCCACCTAGTCCACCGAAAGCAATACTCGCATTAGCATTAAGAAAATCATTAGTATCAATTGGATCTATTTCGGTTCCCCTGTTAACCAAAATACCGTCCCCAGTGTATGTGTCATGAATAACGGCTCCATAATATCCTGATGCCGGATCATCAATTACATCTTTAACTACAAATCTACCCGCATCGCCAAATGAATCGCCTTTCGCAAAATCGGAATAAAGTACATTTGATAAATATGCAGCAACATCGTTTGTAGTCATTTATTTTCTCCCTATTGTTACGTCTTGAAATATTTTTGAAATCAATTCATGTGGAATATTTATGAAAAAATGGGAGTTATAAAAATCATCCCCTCGCGGCTTTTGCGAACTGCTATCACTCCCGTAAGGTGTTTCATATCTGCCCCAAACTGAGGCTTTACCTACCCATAGCGCATATCCATTTGGAAAATACTCAGGATGAAGAGATACCAACCTGCATTGTTGATTTGCAGTTATGTAGTCATAACCGCTCAAAACATTCTCAGAATACATAGCAAAGGTCGATGCTCTAAACCCTCTTTTCTCAAGCTGATAATCTCTAGATGCTGAATGAAAGACTGTTGTCGCTTTCAAACTGGCGTCAAGTTCATTCAAATCAATAAAATTGGCAACTTTTCTATTTTGAGGAAACTCAATTACTTTAGCCTCCCCAAGATTCACGAACGAGATATCATGCGGCTTTTTGACAAGTATATTCACTAAACACGCAACTGTACCGGTCCCATAATTTTGAACATCCATCTCCATATAATCAATACCTGGCGATAGATCATAAGAGATGTTTTCGCGCGAAAGGTTATATTTTTTTGCAAACTCATTTGTATAAACGGCATGAGATCGTCCAATAGGAGGATGAGGAAACAAACAATCTAAGTGCTCTTCTGGAGTATCCCATTTCTTATTTGCACAAGCCTTTTCAGTAATAAATTCTTTCTCTAGGCAACCACCAAGAGAGAGTATTGCCAAAAGGCAAATAAGAGGTATACGCATCGCTTTTCGTTCCTGTTTCATTGTTGTGATATGCCTCTACCTAAGCTCAAAATTTCTCAATAAACAATCTTGTAAATAAACTTTATCTGTGGCCTTATACTTAGCTGTAATCCCTTACACACCCACTTCGCACTTTGGTAAAAAGAGAGCCTGCTTTGTACTCACTCGTACAAAACAAACCCTCTTTTCATCTGTGCGTGGGGAAACTGTTTTTCTGCCGTTTGTCTTGTTCATAGTTAAACTTCACAATGAACAAAAACGTAGATCAATAAAAAATCGATGAAACAGCTTATATTTCAACTACCAGCGTATAAAATTCATTTTCTCTACAACTGCTGGCGTAAATTTGTAGTTGAGATGCGTTGTATTTTCTCAACCTTTTTTAATGCGCGCATTAATTGCTTTTGTTAAATGATAAACGCCTTGGCGAATATCTCTTGGCAATTCAATAATCTCTGCCGCAACATTCATAACGACTTTATCGTAATTTTGATTAGCGTTTTTAACTTCGCTTTCTCCGTAGAAATAACCAACAGGAACACCAAGTATTAATGCGCATCGCATCAACCGTTCCGGTGTCATCTTATTCTCTCCTGTTTCATATTTATGAATCTGTTGGCCCCTTACGCCAATGCATGATCCCAAATACTCCTGTGAAACCTGTTTGCTCTGGCGCAAGATCATCAGGCGGCGCCCTAGAGCCATATTAAAATCTTCTTTTTTGTTCATTCTTCCTACCCCCGGTAAATAATTTACGCTGTATAACCTTCGTATTTATATGCTCTCGCATTTGTTAACTGAGCGCGGTAAGCCATATCCATCAGCGTTGCTTTCGCCATGAGCTGCTTAAAGCGTTTAATATTAACGCGCGCTTTCTCTTTTTCTGCATATGCCGCCTCATACACCTCTTTCACGTCAAAAAAGCTAATTTCAGCATGATTGTCATTTTTGGCTCTTAGAACCTTAATCGTCTTCTTTCCCAGTCTTTTTAGTCCAAACATAGTGTTACCCCTTACTATTTGTTTTTTCATAATCGCTAATTAATGAAGATTTTTATAGACAAAAGGTTAATTAAAAGTTAAAAAATATAAAAATAACAATATAAATACAAAAATAACATGATAACAATCCGCCAAATTGACGCAGCCCTAGCACTTTTAAGTATGAGCAGAACCACTCTTGCAGAAGATTTAAGCATCAAAACAAGCACAATTAACGCAAACCTTAATGGTCGTTCAGCTATACCAAGCGGCAGGTTAGAGCTTATTCAGAAGTATCTAGAGCGCCAAGGAATCGTATTTTCTATGGATGGTGACGATGGAGTTAAAAGAGCTACAGGGCTCAACCAAATTACGCTCGAAGGACAAGAGGGCGTTAGAGAATTTTTTAATGATGTCTATGAAACAACTAAAGCAACAAATAGAGAAATCTTAATATTTAACGGCCTACCTAGTGAACTCATCAATTCTGCTGGAGAAGAGTGGTATAAAAGCCATGCTGCTCGAATGCAAAAACTAAATGTTGTTTCCAAGAACATCTTAAAAGAGGGGGAACTGAACCTAATTGGTAAAAAGTTTGCCTCTTACAAATGGATACCTAAAGAAATGTTTAGAGATAAAATGATTTACGTGTATGGAAATAAATTTGCGTTTATGAGCTTTGATCCTGATGCGTTGATAAAAATCACAGAAGAAGCAGATATAGCCGACAGCCTGCGCCTTTTAATTGACTTGGCATGGGAAAATGTAGCGCGAGACGTATGATGGACCCGTTCTATACTTTAAGACACCTGCTAATCTCAAAAGATGATTATAATTCACAGTCTAAAGCATCACAAAACAATGATGGTTTAGGAGTAGTCGAAATAGAACCCAACGCAAAAACTGTTCGTTACTGGGTAGAACAAGTAGGCGCGCCTTACGGATGGCACGAGCGCGAACAATACACCTTAGAAGCTATCGAAGAACTGCTTACGACTTCAGGCATTAGGTTATTCATGTTACAAAAAGATGGCTGCCCTATTGGTTACTGCCTCACCCACGACGAAACAGAAAGTAACCTTAGGCCACATTTCACCAAAGCAGGACATAATATAGAGCCCGACTCTAATATATCGAGGATTGAAGGCTTTGGTTTAGCAGCAAATAAAACAAACAAAGATCTTGGTAATTTCTACATCCAAGCAATGTTTAAAATCTTATTTAAGCATAGTGGTGCAGATTATGTTTATCTCACATCTCGCAGCACAAACCATCCGGGCGTAATACCTTTTTACAAAAACAACGGTATGCAGGTTATAGATCAAGAACAAAAGCGTGAAGATCGCCCTAACGTAAACATGCCACAAGTTGCTTAACTTAGAAAATATGTAATCATTCAACAGCTCTCTTGGACAAGTATTTGATGCAATACTTTATGGGTATCTTTGATCATAGCTCGCATCTCAGTAAAATCTTTAATCTGATTTTCTATTTCTCGGCAAAGCCTTTTATTATTATCGACGATGCCTTTATCATTCATAATACGAAGTTCTCTATTGAGATGAAACATGTATTGGTTAAATAAACCGCCTAAACGAAGCAAATTAGCGTTATGTTTCAAAGCGTCAAAATAGTAACTGCGATCGATTGGCTTTTGACCGTATTTTAAAGTCCACCTGATATACTCACTCAAATTTGGTTGCCCTTTTCCTGAAAGGAAACCTAAATCGGATGCTTCACTTTCCAATCGATCTTTTTCGTTCCAAGTCATTTTTACGCTAACACGTGCTGTATATCGCGGCATATCAATCCATAAAATCGTTTACTACTAAATTTATTTTATCTGGAAAATATTTAAGACGTAGTTTAAAACTCTATTGTCTCCGTTGAAGTGCTAAAAAAAAATTGGCCGCAGCAATACACGCGTAAACGTTAAGAACCTTATTGTAGTCTATAAAAATATTGAGACTAGTTTAAGCACATAAGAAACCTGAAATTTCGATATTTCATTCTTAACGTTGGTAAAGGCAGGATAGCTTATTGTCTCACCGTTTCAAAAATCAATGGACTTTGTGGGACACTCATGGGACACTAGAGACCAATTTAAGGCAATGTTGAGCCAAAAAGCTGTTAGCCTAAAATTAACTAAGTTATTGATTTTGCATTAATTTCCTTCTGGTCAGTTTTTGCATGGTTTATTAGGAACGAACTTAAAATCCGTTGTCCTTAGGACGTGGGGGTTCAAGTCCCCCCAGCCGCACCACTTTTTTCTACCTATTCTCTTTCCGATTTTTTTCAAAAAACCGCAAATCTTAATCCTTTGTTAACCTTTTGTTAACTAATTTTACATAATATCTGTATTCCAAACACGCATAACTAGAAAGAAATAAATAACATGGCAAATACTTACGAGCCTCCCCAGCCAGGTCAGATGAGACGTTTTGCAGAGCACCTTCGATCACAAGGTTACAGCCAACACGCCATCACTTTTGCCGAAAGAGGTGCCGTAAGAATAGCTACGCCATTTATGGACCCTACCAATTCTATCATGAATGATGCTCAATCAACCGTTCGCGAGTTCAAACACAACCTCGCTGATATTGACGAGCGCGCCGCCCTTTTAAATAGGAGAAACTATATAGCAGGAGGCATAGCAGGGACTTTAGCCGCTACGCTAATCACGACAGAAGTACTCTTTGCGACAGATAAAACTGAGGACAATTATGAAACAAGAAATGATGCCCTGGTAACAAACTCTGCTCGTGTTGGCCTAGGTGGAATCTCAGGCTTTATGGCTGCAAGACAGTTAAGTGGCGGTAATCGAAAGGCGGCATTATTCTATTCTGCTCTTGCCGCTGTCGCTGTTGGTGTTGGAGTCAAACAAGTTAGTAGCGAAGAAATATCTGCGTCTAGGGACATAACTTTTGATGACCTCACAAGAGAGCTAAACCGCTTACAAGCTCAAGAAGAAGAATATGCCGCGCAGCTAAAGGCCGAAAAAGAAGAAATTCGAACAACAATTAGTGACTTAACAGAGCAACGCGAAGCCATTCTCTTTCCTAACCTAGATGCTTTGCAAACACAAAGAGACGAATTGAGAGAGGCTATTCAAGAGCAACAATTCTTACAATCAGTCCATGATGCTATAAGAGGAACGGATCAATATAACGACTTCATAGAACGAGGATTACCTAATGTGGGTATCAATAAAGATGGAAGAGGTGGTAATGATGGTCCATATACAGATGCAGTTGCCGAAGAAAAACGTTTACAGGCATTGCTCGCCCCTATTGAAGAAGAAATTTTCTTACGTACTGCTGATGCTGGAAATATAGAAGCACTACCTGCCGAACAGCGTCAACAAGTTGAAAGTATTGACCGTCAAATTACAAGCTTGAACACAAGACTCACAAACTTTGAAGACGACGACGTGTCAGCGAGACTTTCGGCTGACATTGAACAAGCGCGTAATGATATTGCCGCATTTAAAGAACAGACCGGTGCGAGCGATGAGGGCTTAATAGCAGATTTCGTAAGAACTCTTAGGACAGATGAAGGTTTTAACGGAATGTCTTCTGGATTTATCTTTGGAACATTAAGTGTCGCTGGTGGTGCCGCAACTCATTACGCCGCAGCTAAATTCTCAGCAAGAAACAATATACCAGAAGTAGCAAAAGCGGCGACTACTGTTTGGGGAATCCCTCTAAACAATTTGGATGAAGACAACTACATTCTCAGAAACCATCGACGATTGGCAGAAGCTGCCAATAGTCTGGGCACAGTAGAAGGTGTAGATCATGCATTACGCATCGCGGAAAGTGCGCACCTAGATGAATACAGAATGGTCTTACAAGAAATGTATAACGAAGAAATCATACCTATAAATCGATACCAACAACTAGGTAACGATCTAAGAAAAATGGAAGAAGGTTTAGAAAATGCGATGCAACCGTGGCACAGGTCTGCTGTCGTTGCTGATATCGCAGGTGTCGCAACCGAAAACGCTAACGCGGCAAGGTCTTTCATGTCTGGCGTTGGTGAGGCTCTTGCATCAACACAAGCTGCAAAGCTGGCATCTAAAGCTGCGTCATTCGGAACAAGTACGCCTGGTCTCGGTATCGCTTTTGGTGCTGGCGCTGGCGGTGCACTTGCGTATTTTTCATCATCGCAAAAAGCCCTCGCAGAGAAGCTCCATGCAGCGGGTCACATAGACGACAAAGCATTAGAAGAGTATGTTGAAATGATCGATCACACGAGCGCTGTGTATGGTACAGACATTGCTTTAAGCACAGGGGCTAGTTTCTTTGCACCTGCCGCTATAATTACTGTTCCTTTTGCGATGGCAACTACTGGTGGCGCTGAAGGATATGGAAGCTATGCATTCCAGCAGTTCTATGACAGCAACAACTTAACGCATCTACCGCAGGAGCATATTGATGCGCTGTCCCCTAGCCTCATCCCAACACCGACAGTTGAAACAAAATTCTTTGAGAATATTCGTAAGCATATTCCTTTAACAACTGAAGGACAGCCGGAATCTGTGCACGGTGTCATCGAAGCAAACGCAGCATTTCATGACAGTATGGGCGTTATCCCTACAGATCCATTCAGCATTGATCCATACAATACAGAAATGTTTAATAATATTCGTGCAGCAGAGCAAGATTTACTCGGAGAAATGGCGCAACTTGGGTCTACAAGAGAGGGGATGGAAGCATTTCTAGACATGTTCCCAAGAGACGAGCGTTTGAAAATGGTAAGACGCCTCAGCGAAAGCGAAAGCGATAGCTTGGAGTTTTCTGTTCGTCATCCACACATTGCGCAATACGCAACTGAATATAAAGATGCTTCTTTATTTAACCGCGCATTCAGAAGTGGCGCTATTGGTGCAGACGTTACAGATGCCTCAATGAACAACTACATCTTAACACGTCTAGGAATGGGTTATGAGCCAGAGCAGCACCCTGCTCAAGTAGCGACAGCTCCTGCCCCGGCAATGGCACTCGTTCATTAAATCTACTACTTTCAGCTAAAGCCCCTATTACCCTGACTATGATCAGGGTAATAGATTTTTTGTACCAACATATCCTCTCACACTTTTTCTGATCATGTGTTACCTTTGCCTGTAAAGGATAAATCACCCCATGTCAGAGAGCTTTTTTACAGACCTACCAAGTTTTTCTGATTTTGGCGATATGTGTCAATCTAAGCACTACCACCCTGCTCCACAGGACTGGCTTATCGTTCTTACCGATGTAAAAGGATCGACAAAGGCGATCGAAGAAGGGCGCTATAAAGACGTCAACATGATTGGAGCCGCTTGTATTAGTGCCGCTGTTAACGTATGCACAAACGTCGATATACCATATGTTTTTGGGGGAGATGGTGCGACACTGCTTATACCCGCGTCATACAAAGATATCGTTACCAAAGAACTATCGGCAATCGCTCAACTTGCCCTGAAATATAATGACCTATCGTTAAGGGTTGGCGTTATTCCTGTCGCTGAAATATATGCCCAGAACAAATCTTTTGATGTCGCAAAATTTGAAATGAGTACAGGACTATCGATTGCAATGTTCAGCGGCGGCGGTGCTTCTTTAGCAGATGAGATCCTAAAAAATGACGAACGTTTTTTATTGGAGATCGATAAGAATAGCGAAGATCCTAACCTGGAAGGATTATCGTGCAGATGGAAACCTATCCCATCCCAAAATGGTACAATCATTAGCCTTCTTGTTGTTTCATTATCTAATCAAAATGCAGAAGAAACATATAATGAAATTAACAGTCACATAGACACTATTATCACGCAGCCCGCCAATCCAGCTAGATCAAGAAAACTGAAATACAAGTGGCCTACCTTTGAAACCCTTAGACAGTCACAAATCGTATGGCGACAAAAAGGAGTACTCAAAAAGCTCCTTCGTCACATTTTTGAAATCACATTATTTAACATCTTAAATAGGTTTGGCTTGAAAATACCGGGCTTAGATACGCAGCAATATAAGCAGGATATGATTGATAACTCTGATTATCGTAAATTTGATGACATGCTGCGCATGGTAATTGACTGCTCGCAAGAGCAAGCACAGCAGATCAACGTTTACCTACAAAACAAACACTTAAGTGGTGATATCGCTTACGGGCTACACTATTCTGAAACAGCCCTAATGACTTGTTTTGTAAGCAATTTGCAAAAAAACGGGCATATCCATTTCATAGATGGAAATGACGGCGGATACGCTTATGCCGCTAAAGAACTAAAAAACAGAATGGGTACGTGTTAAATTGAATTAACTCGTTGATTTTCAACAAAAAAGTTGATATTTCATTACACTATATTAAGAATTTTACGTTACAATGGTGTTTGTAAAAGTAATTTACACGTAATTAGTTTGCATAAGTATGGTTGAAGGACTCTTATCATCGACGCAGCGAAACGTTGTTCAATCTGTAAAAAGAACGAACGATGCTATCGACACAAACCAGCTCGCCCTTGCCTCAGGGAGAGATGTAAACTCTGCTATAGATTCTCCAGAAAACTATTTTGCCAGTCAGGCCCTCTTTAATCGTGCTGGCGATCTAAACGGATTACTTGATGGAATTGGGATAAGTATTCGCACCATTCAAGAAGCAAACAATGGTGTTGAGGCCATCTTAAAACTTGTTGATCAGGCAGAGGCGCTTATTGAAGAAGGTTTGTTAGAGCTCTTTCCAAGAACCGATGAGACGCCAGATCCAGAAGCCATCCAATACATTCTTGATCAAAACCCTGACAAGGCATACTTCGCCCAAACAAATAACTTTTATACACAAACAACTGATTTTGTGAACTGGAACCAAGCGAGTCAAAACGCAGCCAACGCGGGTCTTAACGGTGTTCCAGAACTAACGGGGCATTTGGCAACCATTACATCACAAGCTGAGAATGATTTTGTATTTGGCCTTCTTACCGCAACAAGTTGGCTTGGCGGAAGTGATAATGCCGTTGAAGGTGAATGGCGTTGGGTTGAAGGGCCTGAAGCTGGACAGCAATTCTGGCAAGGACTTGCAGGAGGATCCGCGGTAAACGGAGCTTACACGAATTGGGCTGCAGGTGAACCAAACCAGTTTTTTGGCCCAGGAAATCCCGAGAACTATGCGCACATGCGGGCAGACGGCCTGTGGAATGATTTACCCGAGAACAGAAATCTCAATTATATTATCGAGTGGGGTGGTGATCTTCTTATTCAAAACCCAGACATCAACGTCTCGAGTGACAGTGTTCGTTACCGCAATGATTACCTGGCTATCCTTAGTCAAATTCAGGATATAGCCCTTGATGCTAACTACAGAGGTGTAAAACTTCTAGAGCAGGATACTTTAAAAACAGACTTCAATGTTAAGAGAACAAACTCTCTTGATATTGAAGGCATCGATGCTACTTCTGAAGGTCTCGACCTTACAAACGACAACTTCATCAGTAAAATAGAAATGACCAAGATCTTGGATGAGTTACGAGAGGCACGCACACAACTTCGTCAATACAGTTCTAGCTTAGCTAGTAATTTGAGCGTCATGACAACAAGACGGGATTTCATCCAGCAACACGCAAACACGCTGCAAGCAGGAGGTGATGACTTAACACTGGCAGATTTAAACGAAAAAAGCAGTAATATCCTAGCGCTACAAGTCAGGCAGCAACTTCAAGTTGAAGTCATGAGCCTTGCCAGAAACGACAGTATTTTAAATATCCTATTCCAGTAAAAAATATACACTCCCCCTTCATATCGTGAGATAATAAACTCATGTTAGCTATGAATTTTAAAACCGCGCCACAGACATTTTTGACACCAACAAACTATGAGATGAGTGCACGCCTTAGTGTTTACTTCATTGCAATAGCGGCCCTCTTAGAATACATCGTTATTTTTGATGACTTCATTACATTCAAACAATACGATTACTGTGCTTTCACTATTATCGCAGCAATGGCTTTTCTACGATCTCTCGTTAAAGGTATAGATAAGTGGTTTATTATCTTCTTCATTGCCATCGCTTATCCGATACTCGTTGACTTTCGGAGCACAGCAAACCATTCCTTCTTGGCATTATACTTATTAGCTCCGCTTGCTTTATTTCCATCCAATATTGGATCAGAAACCTTTTCTAGTTACGTCAGACGATCGCTAGGAATTGTAATGATTGCGGCAGCAACACAAAAACTAATATCAGGGAATTTTCTAAATGGGCATTTCTTGAAGTATCTCGCTTCCGGAGGCGCCATCAACGAGATGCCCCTATCCTTCTTATGCTTTGGGCAATCAACTATCGAGTGCGATGCGCTAGTGTACATATCGATCCTATCCGTCGTTTGGCAGTATGCAATCGGCATACTCCTCCTTATAAACTGCACACATATACTCGCTTTTTTAGCCGAATTAATTTTCGTTCTTGGAGTTGGTTTCGTAACCGATGAAATGAACTTTCAGGCTATCAATGTCGCCGCGCTTATTATCGCGTTTCGCGTCAAGGCACCGCCCATTGCCTTTATAGGAATAGCGGCTCTTCTCACAATCGACTTCTTCGGCATAGAATCTACGTTAGAAGGGTGGCTACAATGAATGATGCGATGAATAAAATCAGTCAATCAGAACGCATCATGAAGAAACTGTGCTGGGCTCTAATTGCTCTACATGTTGGATGGGTTTGTACGCATATGTACTTCCACCATAAAGGCGCCCTAAATCCTTGGAAACTTGGCGGTTATGCCATGTATACAAAGCCTGGTCCTGTTTATTCTATACGCACGTTTAAAGAACAAGAAAACTCAGAAGAAATGATAAGAAGTAAGAGGTACTTTTATTCTCATTTCTTTGTAACAGGGGGATGTTTAAGCGGTGTTTCCAAAAGGTTTTATAAAAAAATAGACATTTTCCAACCCCAGCTCTTAGAGGTAGGTAAAACTGTCAAAATCGTCTTTCGTGAAAGAAATCTTCCCATGCTCGAGAAAGATCGTAGAGAGCATTCGACATATAAAAATATAGGTCAAGCTACCCTAAACCTTCAAGAAAATGGTATAATGACAGTAGAAGAAGAATTTTGTGATAAAAAGCGAGAGTTCTCAATTCATGTCCGATAAACAGGAAAAAATTATTATTGCTTACGACGGTGATTGTCCGTTTTGCTCATCGTATGTCCATATGCAACGGTTACAGAATCTCGGCATAGATGTTTCACTCGTGAATTTCAGAGACGACCCTGAACTCGTTGAAACATTGCGTCATAAAAACCTGGACCCCAATAATGGTATGTATGTAAAGATGGGAGACGCCGAATATTACGCGGATGAAGCGGTTACTGTTATTTCATCTCTTACAACATCAAAAAACATCATAAACTTGGGGTTCAAATGGTGGTTTAAAAACCGAACTCGCGCGAAGATTCTATACCCAGTTCTCAGAACAGGTCGCAATTTGTCGTTAAAGATGTTAGGCAAATCTAAGTTATAGATCACTATAGTGTCTTGTCACACGCAGACCTCACCCCAACAAAAAGGCTTTCTTTTTAGCTGGTTCAAGACTACGACGTGTTCTCTGAAATAAGTCACGCGCCATAACCAAAACTTCTTCTTCGTCTGGCATCTGCGGAGAAAAATAAAAAGGGCATGGATCTTCCGAGGAATACTCTTGGGCAAGCATTTCTATAAAGGCTGCCTCATTCTCAACATCAAAAATCCCCTCTTCTCTCCATTCTTCTGCTTCTGCCCCTTCTACACCATGCCACTTATAATCCTTAATCGCCGTATCAATGACATTCTCAAACAAAACATCTTGATCATTTTCTACATAAGCTTCATCAGGTATAGCGCCCAGCATCATATCTCTGCTACCAGCGCCCATTAAAACAACCCCTAATGTCCTAAGGCCCTCTTGTTGTAACAAAGGCATAACAGCATTTTGATATAATTGCCCGCTATGATTATTCCCATAGATGTGACTTAAACCATACGGAACAATCATAACTTTAGCGTCTGACTGAAGAACCCTCTCTTTAACCCTATGTGCTTGAACAACATTACGTACGGTAATACCTCTGGTGTCTTGATTATCAGTATAATCTGGTGATGCTTTAAGAGGTGTTTGTGAAAGGTCTAAATCATAAAGCTCATCGGCAACATCAACTGCTAATGGGTCATAAGCTACTAAATCCTCTCCTTGAGTGTATGCATCTACACACGCAATAGGAATTCCATATGACAGCAAAGAACTCATAAGCATTTTTCTACTTAATGGTGCCGCCGTAGCACTATGAGTAACTGAATTCGCTAATGAAAGCACATGCTGATCAGGATCAAAGTGCAACATGCGATCGAAAAAGGAAACGTCAGTAACCTGATCCAAAACACCAGCAAGCCCCAAAGTATTTATAGCCTTATGCTGATAAGAAATCTCCTCACCCCACACAATCGGTTTTTTACCCTTCTCTATATCTTCTTGAAAATAAGCAACAAGATAATCCAAGAGCGCTATCTGTGCCAGAATGTGACTTGGTGTTGAATGCTCTTCCCCCATTAAGACAACTAATGGCCTATCGTCGCTATCCTCTATACGAGAAATGATTTCCCCATAGAGTGATGCCACCAGAGGATATAGGTCCATCGAATCTTTGAGTTCATAGTGATTTTGGGGGAAATTCATAACGTTACGCCTTTCTTCGCACTAGGCTACAATCGGATTATCTTCGCCGAGTGACTTCACAAGATCTGTTACTTCCTGTGTGGCTTTAGCCAAAGCTTCATCATCCGTGCCGCGCAGTACAAGCGTCGTTCCAAATTTCCCGTTTTGATATTTTGGATAAGAACCGATAGCAATCATCTCGTAACGCCCCTGCATTTCTGCCAAACCATCCGCGACAAGGCTTTCCGCCAAGTTCGCGCTAACAGAACGAGTTTCAACAGGCTTGCCGCCTGTCAGGGAGTGCTTAATCGCGTCAAACATCGCCTGCATAATGCGAGGAACACCGGCAAACACGTAAACATTACCGATATGAATACCCGGCGCGCCGCTAACAGGGTTATCGATCAAATTCGCACCTTGCGGGATATACGCCATCTTCTTACGGCTTTCGGTAATTTCGCTTTCATCTTTATAATAAGCAAGCAACTCCGCATACGCATCATCGCGCAACTCCAGCTCCACGCCAAAGGCCGCTGCAATACTTTCGGATGTAATATCATCGTGGGTTGGGCCAATCCCACCTGTTGTGAACACATAATCATGGCATCCACGCATCTCATTCACCGTATCAATGATATTTTGCTTATCATCAGGAATAACGCGGACTTCAGCCAATCGAACGCCTGCTTCATTGAGCTGTTCAGCAATCCATGGCGTATTTTTATCATGTGTGCGCCCCGATAAGATCTCATCCCCGATAATAATCAGTGCCGCCGTGTAAATATCTTTCGCCATAACGTGTATAACCCTTTGAATTCTTTATTTAACCGATATAAAGTATTTCGCATGATGACACAACAAAATGAAGCCGCGGCAAAAGCGGTCTATAGTAAAAGCGGAATAGAGCTTCACCCGGAAGCCGATTTTGAAGGTATGCGCAAAGCAGGACAGCTTGCAGCGCAGTGCCTTGATATGATTACAGAATTTGTCCAGCCGGGCGTCACAACCGAAGAACTGGATCAGCGCTGCAATAAGTTTATTACAGAAAATGGCGCGATCCCTGCTCCGCTGAATTACAAAGGCTTTCCAAAGTCGATCTGCACATCGATTAATGAAGTGGTTTGTCACGGTATTCCTGAGGAGCGCCAGTTAAAGCAAGGCGATATCCTTAATATTGATGTGACTGTTATTCTTGATGGCTGGCATGGTGATACATCCCGCATGTATATGGTTGGCGATAAAATCCCTGTAAAGGCACGCCGCCTCTGTGATGTCACGTATGATTGTATGATGGCAGGTATCGAAGCCGTAAAACCAGGCGCGACACTCGGTGATATCGGTAAAGCCATCCAAGAAGTGGCACATAAAAATCATTACTCCGTTGTTCGTGATTTCTGTGGCCACGGTTTGGGCCGTACATTCCACGCACCGCCTTCTGTTGTGCATTTTTATAATCCGGCAGATGATCTTACAATTTTAGAGCCGGGCATGTTCTTTACAATTGAGCCGATGATCAATGCGGGTAAATACGCAACGCATCTTCTCGCCGATGGCTGGACGGCGCGCACAAAAGATCGCTCTCTCTCCGCGCAGTATGAGCACTCCCTCGCCGTGACAGATGACGGGTTTGAGATCTTTACGCTTTCACCTGCTGGTTATACGAGGCCGCCATATGGCTGAGTTATTCCCAAAGGAAGAGAATAACACCAAACCACATTATACGGGCCATCGTGACCGCCTGCGTCAGCGCTTTGTAAACAGCCCTGACAGCCTGCCTGATTATGAGTTGCTGGAGCTCCTCCTCTTTATTGCCATTCCGCGTAAAGATGTGAAACCGATTGCAAAAGAACTGATTGATCGTTTTCAAAACATCAATGGCGTGTTGAACGCGAGCCTATCTGATTTACAAACTATCAAAGGTATTTCTGAAAACACGGCGATAGCGCTTAAAGCCATTCAAAAAACAGGCCTTAAAATTTTACAACAAGATATTATGGGTCGCCCTATTTTAAATAGTTGGCAAAGACTAACCGATTATTGCATGGCGTCGATGGCGAATGAAAATAAAGAGCATTTCCGTCTGCTGTTTTTAAATAAGAAAAACGAGCTGATCGCCGATGAAGTGCAACAGACCGGCACAGTCGATCACACACCTGCCTACCCGCGAGAGATTATGAAGCGTAGCCTAGAGCTCGGCGCGACGGCGCTCATCCTCGTCCATAACCACCCCAGCGGTGATCCCTCCCCGTCGGATGCGGACATTCATATGACCCGCGCGATTATGGAGGCCGGCAAACCATTTGATATTATCGTTCACGATCACCTAATCGTATCCCGCAACGGCACGAGTAGTTTTAAAACAATGGGGTTGATGTAACATGCTTAAAAATGTGCTTATTTTTATACTGGCTTTGTCACTTAGCCTATCTTTAATAATAATCTTTCTTCCCTTTTGGAATGATATTAACCAAAATCATAATGCTGTCAAAATTAAAAAGAAAATAGAAAGCAAGGCATATTCAAATTATTGTGTCGTAAGTTCTTACGCTATCCGTAAAAAGGAGGGTAAAGAAATCGTCAATATAGATACGCATCAAATTAACACACAGAATAAATGGGGAGACAAGTGGGCTGATGACAGCATTTTTGTCGTCATTTTTACAAATGATCTCCTGTACGCTAATGAATTAATTCCGACGACTAGGACAAAATCACCGCATCTATTTGATAAAAATGACCCAAGACAATCAGCACACTACTGTAAGGCTCTATAACACAGTCATTGCGAGGAATGAAATGACGAAGCAATCTAGACTCCACCTCAAGAGAACATGAAACAACCCGCTATTTATATTCTAGCCAGCAAAAGAAACGGCACTCTATACACTGGTGTTACCTCTAACCTTTTAAAACGTATCTACGAACATAAAAACAATATTACTAGCGGATTCGCCTCAAGATATAACTGTAACATTTTAGTTTACTATAAAATTTACGAGGATATGGAACATGCTATTTTACGTGAAAAACAAATCAAAGGCGGTTCTCGTAAGAAAAAGATAGAATTAATTGAAGATATAAATCCTAATTGGGAAGATTTATATAGCAACATTGTTTAACTAGATTGCTTCGCTGCGCTCGCAATGACATACACTCCTATTTACCAAGCCGCTTAAATCGACTGGATCGATTGAAAAGATCGATATAACTCCCTTTTCTTTTCTCTGCGCTAGTGCTAGAAAATGCCCATACAACGCACATATATATGAGAATAAAGAAAAGACATGATCCCACGTTATACACGCAAAGAAATGGCCGATATTTTTGAAGCCGAGAACCGCTTTAAAATCTGGCTAGAGATTGAAACCCTCGCTTGTGAAAAAATGGCTGAACTCGGCACTATTCCAGAGGCTTGCCCGAAAGCCCTACGCGAAAAAGGCGGCTTTGACGTGGCGCGTATTGATGAGATCGAAGCCGAGGTCAAACACGACGTGATTGCCTTCCTAACCAGCGTGGCTGAGCATATTAACGATCCTGAAGCCTCACGCTATGTGCACCAGGGCATGACAAGCTCTGACGTTGTCGACACTTGTTTTTCAAAGCAACTGACAGAAGCGGCAGATTTACTGCTTGCTGATATGGATAAGCTGCTCGCGGCGCTGAAAAAGCGCGTTGAAGAGCACCGCGAAACAATCTGTATTGGCCGCTCTCATGGTATTCATGGGGAACCGACGACATTCGGCCTAAAGCTTGCCGGCCATTACGCGGCGTTCAAACGTGGGCGTGATCGCCTCGCCCGCGCGCGTGAAGAGATCGCCGTATGTACAATTTCGGGCGCGGTTGGGACTTATGCAACAGTCGACCCAAGCGTTGAAGCTTATGTGGGCGAGAAAATGGGGCTTAAGCCTGAAACAGTGGCAACGCAAGTGATCCCGCGTGATCGTCATGCGATGTTCTTCTCAACACTTGGCGTGATTGCGAGCTCTATTGAGAACCTTGCGATTGAAGTGCGTCACCTACAACGCACCGAAGTGCGTGAAGCCGAAGAATACTTCTCTAAGAAGCAAAAAGGCTCTTCTGCAATGCCGCATAAGCGTAACCCGATCTCAACAGAGAACCTCACAGGTCTGGCGCGCCTTATCCGTGCAACGGTGACACCTGCGATGGAGAACGTGGCGCTATGGCATGAGCGTGACATCTCTCACTCTTCTGTAGAGCGTAATATCGGCCCGGATGCGTGTGTGACGCTTGATTTCGCCCTGCACCGCCTGACAAACGTGGTTGAAAACCTTCTCGTTTACCCAGAAACAATGATCGAAAACCTAGAGAAAATGGGCGGTCTTGTGTTCTCTCAACGTGTTCTCCTTGCACTCACGCAGGCAGGCATCTCTCGTGAAGATGCTTACCGTATTGTTCAGCGTAATGCGATGCAGGTCTGGGAAACAAAGGGGAAAACGAACCTATTTGAATTCCTATCGAAAGATGAGGACGTGATTGCGAAGCTCAGCGAAGACGACATCAAGGCGATCTTCGACTATAAAGCCTATACAAAACACGTCGATCATATTATAAATAGAGCACTAAATTCTTAAACCTAAGGAGCGATCTCAATGAAGGGTGATAAAAACGTAATTAAATGCCTGAACAACGCGTTGAAAGGCGAATTGACAGCGATTAACCAGTATTTCCTTCATGCGAAGATGCTTGAAGATTGGGGCGTATCAAAGCTAGCGGCGCATGAAAAGGCTGAGAGCATTGAAGAGATGGTTCACGCAGAAAAAATCATCGACCGCATCCTTCTTCTTGAAGGCCTCCCAAACCTTCAAGATCTTGGTAAGCTTTACATTGGTCAGGACGTTAAAGAAGTTATCGAATGCGATATGAAGCTCGAGCAGGCTGGCATTAATGGTTACCGCGAAAGCATCAAAACAGCGGAAGCTGCGGGTGATTACATTACAGCTGAATTGCTAAAAACTATCCTTGCGGAAGAAGAAGAGCATCTTGATCATCAGGAAACACAACTGAAGATGATTGAAGATATGGGTATAGAAAACTTCATCGCCCTTAATTCAGAAGGCGTAAGCGCCTCAGAATAAACAATAAAATTACGAAGCCCTCACGAATGAGGGCTTTTTATTACGCCACACTTGCGAATTATTCTCAATTGCATTAAGATTAACACTTAACGAGGAGAATCGCGGCGACATGTATATTTGTATGTGTAATCCGTTTACGGATAAAGATCTGGACAAGGCGCTAAAAGACGAGGGTGTGTCTAATAAAACGTCTCAAGTGTACAAAGCTTGTACAGGTGGCGAAAAGCCATGCTGTGGTACATGCATCTGTGAAATCAACGACCGCATTGAAGCACACAATAGTGAAGCACTGTTAATGGCTGCAGAATAATTTCATTTTATTATTGAAAATGTGAATATAAGAGCGTATACCTCTTTCCATAAGAGGATTACATGTTTGAAACAGCGAAAGACCTGTTGAGTAAACTTAACTTTTGGCGACCGGAGGAACCTGATCCGGCACCACTCGCGCCACCACCTCCCCCACCTTCTGCCACAGAAGCAATTGACCCCACCCTTAAAGCTATTGAAGAAGCTACTCGAAGGTTAAAAGCTGCGCGAGCAGAGCTTAAAAGAATTGATGAACAAATTGCGGGCGACCTTAGCAAACTGAGATCTGCACAAAACCATGACATAACACCAACGCTTGATCAAATTCGTGCTATTAAGTTTCCAGAGAACATCAGAAACTTAGCGATTGAAACGAACACCCCACAAGAGATCTTCGCAGGTGTTTCGTACTTCCTCGCTATTAAACCTAAAGAAGATGGAATTCATTGCTCACAGAAGAAAGATCAACACTCTGGTTATAACAAAGAGTTTGAAGAGCTTTGTAAAAGCCTTGTTCAACGTCATCAAATATCACGTGAGGTTTTTTCCAGTAAAAGTAAGTTAAAAAGACTTAAAAACGAAGAGTACGTTCCAACTTTCGATGGCGACCAACATCAGGTCGTTTTAGAAAGAATGCAAGAGTGGTCTCAAAACATGGACGCCGATTACAACCTCAGCCCCGTCATTATCGACTGGATCGCCGCTGTGAACGCTGGCTGGCAAGATATGGCAATCAACGATAATACGCCAAACGGCCCATTCATTGATGAAGTTACTGAAACATCTCAATATGATATCAGAATGCCAGAATCAGCAGGATGGTCTCCGGTATGGCAACCGAAGCCAAATGCCTAGAGCATAACCCTTACTATCCTCCCCTATTCCCTTGCAATCCCACACCCTGTGTGGCAGCTTTCTTGCACTATAAACATCACTTTTGGAGATGGAGCATAATGCTAAAACACATCGCTTTAATACTTGGGAGTTTACTTATTATGAGCACAGAAACTGCAGCCGCTGAAGCAGATCCAGAGAATACACTTCTTCTTGATCTGAAAGACGGGCAAGTCAAAATTAAACTTATGCCAGACATTGCACCTAATCATGTCGAGCGTATCAAAAAACTAACACGTGAAGGTTTTTACGACGGTATCATTTGGCACCGTGTTATCGATGGCTTCATGGCACAAACAGGTGACCCAACAGGAACTGGTATGGGCGGTTCTGAAGATCCTGACCTGAAAGCCGAATTCAACGATTACAACTTTGGTCGCGGCACAATTGGTGCAGCGCGTTCACAAGACCCGAACAGTGCAAATTCACAATGGTTTATTTGCTTTGATGATTGTAGCTTCCTGAATAACCAATACACAGTTTGGGGACAAGTAATTGACGGCATGGAGCATGTTGATGCGATTGAGCGAGGAGAGCCACCTGCGAATCCAGATAAGATCGTAAAAATGCAAGTTGCTGCAGACGTTCAAGCAGAAGCAGCAGAGTAAGCTTACATGCAACTGCCTATTTATCAGGTTGATGCATTTACAAATAAAACATTCGGTGGCAATCCTGCCGCCGTTGTTCCTTTAGAAGCATGGCTTCCTGACAACACACTCCTTAACATCGCTACAGAGAACAATCTCTCTGAAACAGCCTTTTTTGTTCCAACAGAAAATGGCTTTCATATTCGCTGGTTCACACCTACCGTTGAAGTCGATTTATGCGGCCATGCCACACTTGCGACATCTTGGGTTATTTTTAATGAATTAGATTACAGCCAAGACACCATAAAATTCGAAAGCCTGTCTGGTACATTAGAGGTCACAAAAAGTGATGACGGTATCACCTTAAACTTTCCGGCATGGGATAGCGAAAAGGTAAACCCTAAAAACGAATTTTTATTATCTGCACTGGGACATTACCCTACCGAACTTTACCAAGGTAAAAAATGGGTTGCGGTTTATGAAGACGATAAATTCATAAAAAATCTATCTCCTGATATTGATGCTATTAATGAAATTCCGTCCCAAGGTTTAGTTATCACTGCAAAGAGCAGTGTTTCTGAACATGACATTGTATCCCGTTACTTTGGCCCTCAAGTAGGTATCGATGAAGATCCTGTAACAGGATCAGCACACTGCTTGCTTATTCCTATATGGGATAAAAAGCTAGGGAAAACAAAGCTTAGAGCCTATCAAGCATCACATAGAGGTGGCGATCTCCTCTGTGAGCTAAGGCACGGACGTGTATTCATGACAGGGCATGCAACGCTATACATGAAAGGTCATATTTATGTCTGATCCTGATTGGTGGAAAAGTGCTGTCTTTTATCAAATCTATCCGCGCTCATATATGGATACTACGGGTAATGGTATCGGTGACCTACACGGTATAATAGAAAAGATACCGTATTTATCAAATCTAGGGATTGATGCGCTCTGGATATCTCCTTTCTTTCAATCTCCTATGGCAGATTTTGGATATGATGTTTCCGATTACCGTTCAGTAGACCCTCTTTTTGGTAACAATCAAATTTTTGATGATCTTTTAAAATGCGCGCATGATCATGGTTTAAAAATCATTGTTGATATGGTGCTGTCACACACATCAGAAGAACATCCATGGTTTAAGGAGAGCCGATCCTCAGGCGATAATGAAAAATCTGATTGGTATGTATGGGCCGATGCAAAACCTGATGGATCACCACCCAATAACTGGCAATCTGTTTTTGAAGGACCCGCATGGACGTTCGATACAAGGCGCGGAAAATATTATCTACATAATTTTTTAAAGCAACAGCCTGACCTTAACTTTCACAACGAAGCCGTACAACAACAACTGCTAGAAGAATGTAAATTCTGGTTAGATAAAGGCGTCGATGGTTTTCGCCTCGATACAGCAAACTTTTATACGCACGATAAAGAGTTACGTGATAACCCACCTAAAACAAAAGATGAAACACCATCAAATGGAACACAATTTGAAAAACCATACCCGTATGGGATGCAACGGCACGTCTTCGACAAATCGCGACCAGAGAACTTGAACTTTTTAAAAAAATTAAGATCGCTTATGGATCAATATCCCGGCACCATGACACTGGGTGAGATCGGCGATGATGATCCGTACAAGCTATCAGTTGAATATACTGAAGGAAACCAACACCTTCATACTGCTTATAACACACATTTCATGGCAGGCACCGATGAAGGGGTACTAACCAAAGAACTCATAGAAGACCCTATCAATAAATTTCAAGCACTTTCAAAAACGGCATGGCCAAGTTGGGCGTTCGCCAATCATGATGTGGTTCGTCCTGTAACACGCTGGGGCAAAAACATTAAAGATAAACAAGCGTTCTCTAAGCTGCTTATACAAATTTTGCTTACCCTGCGCGGAACACCGTTCTTATATCAAGGTGATGAATTAGGCTTACCGGAAGCATCAATCGAATTTGATGACATTCAAGATCCATGGGGAAAAGCTTTATGGCCAGAATGGCAAGGTAGAGATGGATGCAGAACACCGATACCTTGGCAAAAAAACGGGCCATATGCAGGCTTTTCAAACACAAATCAGTTAACATGGCTGCCGATTTCAGACACACACACAAAGCATGCTGTGAGTGAGCAGGAAAAAGAGTCAGATTCTGTTTTACAATTTACAAAAGATTTTCTTTTGTGGAGAAAAAATCAACCTACAATACAATTAGGCGACATAACATTTATAGAAACCAACAATGATAATGTTCTCGCTTACCAACGCTCACTAAACGACCAAACCGTTCAGTGTTTATTTAACTTAAGTGAAGACGTTCAAGTATTTGAAGATAAAAAGCTATCAGCATTAGAAGCAACGTTTACAAATATATGATTTATTGCGTTGGTGCCTCATAGAGTTTCTTAAATTTCGCCTCTTCTTCTTTGGATACAGATAATTTTTTATATCGTGCAATTGTGGCCTTTACCATCTTTTCTAATTGATCCAAGTCAGTGAGAGGGTTGGACGTTTCAATACGATAAACGCCCTCATTACTATCCACCAGTAAAATTACATCGGCATTGTTTACTTTTAACATTTTCTGAATCGCCTCTAACCTCTCATCCGTTAGAAACAAATTCACAGCATCCGTATTACGTGCAGATATTAAAAAGTTTTTATCCCACTTCTTGTCTGCCATATCGTGGCGTTTTATACCATCAAGGCTTTTAATAAAGGTGCGCATTTCAGGCGTACCACAAGCCAAACCGTCAACAAATCCCTCGTTGGCATTAACCTGAAGGCCTGTCACTTTCTTATTGGTACGCGTATCAGCATTCTGCTGTTCAGCTGTAAACAAGGAGATATCGTAACCATCAAGAACCCCTTCGACAGCACAAGGGCCAGAGAAAGTGCCCTTCATGTATTTAAGGCCAGCTTTTTTGGCAAACGCTTCCCAAGTCTTTTTCTGCTGGAACTGGATAATGAGGCTCCAGAACGTTGTTCCCAGTATAACAACTGAGAAAACAATCCATAATAAAATCCAAACAGCTGTCACTATGCCAAGCCCCTCGCGGTGATTACATCTATAATCATAGTGTACCTTAAAAAGATGCGCAAAATCATCTTTTGTTTAAGCCACAGCTTGTTTTACTGCTATTTTTTCTGCTTTTTTGTAAAAATAGGCTCGGCGCTTTGCATTTCTTCTGCCGGCATATTCATATTGGAATGGCTTTCGATCAACGCATCAACTTCTTCCATAATTGGGTCTAAAGCAGGCCCTTTTTCAGGTAACATGTAAGCACGAACATACTTAATACCTGAACCCGCAGTGCGTTCTTCACCATATGGAGCGCCATTATAGTCAACAGCGACCCACCCCTGATCTTCACCACAAGCTGTAAGCATCAGTGCACTTGCAGCGACAAAAGTTCCAAAGACCTGTTTTAAAGTTTGTTGTTTCTTCATTGTGTCCTCATTGCTTCCCGCCTTAGGGCGGTGTTATTTAAAAATATTTATACACAGAATTATCCACAGATTGATCCCCACACAATACGCCAGCCTTGAAACCCGCACAATAGGTAAGTTTTTCCTACTATTATGGAACGCGAAAGCCGCAGAATGCATAGCTTAAGTCACAAAATTTGCATTCTTAATCATGAATCTGACAGACTGATCCCATAAGAAGAAAAGTGAAAGAAGGACAGAAAGGATTTTTGCCCACTATGAGTACCAAAAGCACAATAACACGCGTTATTCCAGGCCCGTATTCAGAGCACCGCATCGTTTCCATGCCATCATGGGCATGGTTCTGGCTTGATGATTTTGTGAGCAATTGTAGTCCAAACGGCTACAAAGGATTATACGAGGCATTTGGTGATGCTATCCAACCTGAAAATCTGTCCGAAGCGCTTCGCGGTATTGCAGAACTACACCAAGACCACTGCTTGCGCGAAATATACAATCTTGCAAATGATGATGAGCCAAGTGAAGAAGATTTAGAGAAAAGAATTGAAAAGCAAACGGTACAGCCGTTAAAGACAAAGAAAAAACCACAAGATCGCACACCAAAGATTTACAAACTTTTCGGTTTTATGCCTTGCCCAACAACACTCGATGCTGTATGGGAACGCCAACACTACAGCACAAACCAAATCAACAAATGGCTATTAGACGGTGATAATTTCGATTTTTAAAAATTCCCAAACATTATTCCTCCATGGGAATGGCGGGCAATAGAGGGCCCTGTCTTCTTAAAGACAAAGTGTATTCTCCCCCCAAACTTAAAGGTGCTTATCATAAGCACCTTCCTTTTTGACAGTTTATTTTTTTAAAACATCACCTGTTTCCGCATCAACGAGAATATCGTGCGGACCATCTTCAGTCTTAAACGTTACCTGATAAACAATACGGTCTTTGTATTGTCGATTGTCATGGACAGTGAACGATCTCGCAGGCGGTGCATACTCCAATGCAACGCGCAGAGCAACATCACGATCAATATATGTATTGCTCGGCAGGTCGGTATAATCAGTTATTCTAGAAGGCTGTGCAACATAAGTTGGTTTTGGCGGCTTTATATTTGGAAGCGGCGGCGGTGTGGAAGATGGCATATATTGATGCACACTCGATTTTGCAACAGCTTTCGACTTTGTAGTTTTTTTCTTCGCTATGACTTTTTTCTTTTTGGCCTTCGGCGCTTCTTTTTTAGTAACAACAGGTTTTGTTTCCTCTGGTTCAGGTTTCACCTCCGGAACAGAAACGGCTTCGGCTGGAATAGCTTCCTCCATTTGTTTCATGAGATCTTCGGCGCTCATAACTTTAGGTTCAGTTTTTGGAGCCGGTGACACAACGACCTCTTCTGCAACAGACGGAGCGCTAGGAATTTCAATCGATTGAATAGCACCATCGTCACGAATCACTTTAATCGTGCCGGTATCTTGCGCATGTGCAATCAGAGGTACAAAAGCCCCTAAACATACAACACTTAAACCTAACAATAAGCCCTTTTGAATCATGGCGAGAATTATAGCAAGTCAGTTTAAAAAAGGAAGAAACAAGCCATATCTGTCTATTTTCTCTCCACAATTACAAAAAAGCTAAGTAACTGAAAACAAAAAATATTAGTTAAAAAGCATATTTAGAAATGCGCTTTTTGCATAATTTGTCTTGACATAAACGCATACCGTGTATTAGACACATTAAGTATTCAATAAATACATACCTAGCTATGAAAGGAATACACTATGGGATTTTTTACAAAAGAAACAGGGCATGGGAGAAAAGAACCGCGCATTGGCAGAATGATCGGATCTGGCATAACAGGACTTGCAGCCGTCTTTGCTGTTGCAGGCTCACTCTACGTCAACGAAGCACGAGAGGTCTCGCTTGAAGTAACTTTTGGTAAGGTTACTAACGTTGTCGATGAGCCAGGTATTAATGCAAAATACCCACTCATTACGTCGAGATATGCCTACTCACTTGCAAGGCAAACCACAGAAATCGGACAAGAAACGACACTTAGAACAAGCGATGATGTTCGATTAATCAATCCATTTACAGTTGAATTTCAAATTGATCAGAACGCCGATGTTGAAAACCTGTACTATCAACTTAAGGGATCAGGAGAAGATATCGAAGATGTCGTGCAAAAACTTGCAAGAGATGTCGCTGTTCGTGTTTTTGAAGGTCTTCAAGTCACAGATCTCGCAGAACCTGGCGTAACTGATAAAATCACGCAGGGCATGCAAGATAAGTTACAAGAAGAACTGTCAGCAAAAGGTTGGCCTGTAAACATTATAGATGTTCTATCTGACGGCTTCCAATTATCAGAAGAATCTGAAGAAGTTCTTGCCCGTATTATTGATATCAGGCAGGAATCAGCTCGCTTAGATTTGCGTCAAACCAACGCTGAAAAGGCTGAAAACGTTCTTCGTACAGAAGCGCAAGCTTATGTTGCTTATGCTGAAGAGTTAAGTGCAGCAGGCCTACCGGCAGAAGATTTACGCTGTGCCATTTACGACAAAATGGCGCAAGATGCTGGCCGTGTCATGGAGCCATTCTCTCAAGTTTGTGGCGTTGCTAGCGCAAGTGTCGGGCAAGATATTGCCGTCACTATTGATCCAGCAAATGTCAATATTGATCCTAGAATTCGTCAAGCAGTACCTGCTCCCGCCGGTCAATAAAAGTCTATAAACCTAGATCTGCCGCCTCGAGACGTTTGATTTCATCACGGATCTTGGCGGCAGTTTCAAATTCAAGGTTTTCTGCGGCCCTATGCATTTCTTTACGCATCTTCTCTATTTGCTTCGCCAACGCCGCAGGATTATGGAGTAACTCTTGCTCATTATCATGCAAGGTGAAGTTATGGTGCGTCGCCTCCTTACCTTTCGGTGCTTTATCAGTTTGACGCTCAACAATTTCTGCCACACCTTTTTTCACCGTTGTCGGCGTAATACCATGCGCTTCGTTGTGCTCCACTTGCTTCGCGCGACGGCGGTCTGTTTCTTCCATCGCCGCTTTCATTGATTTCGTTATCGTGTCTGCATAAAGGATAACTTTACTCTCTGCATTACGCGCCGCACGGCCAATGGTTTGAATAAGAGAGGTTCGGGAACGCAAGAACCCTTCTTTATCAGCATCCAAAATCGCCATTAACTTACACTCAGGAATATCTAGCCCCTCACGCAACAAGTTAATACCGACAAGAATATCGTACACGCCCAAACGGAGGTCTCGAATAAGCTCAATCCGTTCTAGCGTATCAATATCAGAGTGCATGTAGCGTACCTTCAAACCATTATCATTAAGGTACTCTGTTAACGCTTCAGCCATTTTCTTGGTCAGCGTTGTCACCATAACACGGCCATCATTTTCGATGACCTTACGTGCCTCACTCATGAGATCATCAATTTGATGATCATAAGGTCTCACCTCAACGGGTGGATCAATCAAACCTGTAGGACGAATGACTTGTTCTGCACTCACACCGCCTGACTGCTCTAACTCCCAAGCTCCAGGCGTCGCCGATACATAAATTGATTGCGGGCGAAAGCGTTGCCATTCTTCAAACTGAAGCGGGCGATTATCAATTGCAGCTGGCAAACGAAAACCATACTCAACCAATGTGCCTTTCCGCGCTTTATCACCATTATACATCGCGCCAATTTGCGGCACCATCACGTGGCTTTCATCGAGAAACATGATGGCATCTTCGGGTAGATACTCAATCAATGTCGGAGGCGGTTCCCCTGGCGCACGCCCTGTTAGATAACGTGAGTAGTTTTCAATTCCCTTGCACGAACCTGTTGCTTCTAACATTTCAATATCAAACTTCGTACGTTGATCAATACGTTGCGCTTCCAGAAGTTTTCCTTCTGCATCAAATTGCGCCATGCGATCTTTGAGATCGACTTTAATCTGTTTAATGGCCTGTGTGATTGTTGGACCTGGTGTAATATAGTGTGAGTTCGCATAAACCCTTACAGCATCAAGCTTTGCATGCTTGTCACCAGTCAGCGCATCAAACTCAATCACCTCTTCAACCTCATCACCGAAGAAAGAAAAACGCCACGCAGAATCTTCCATGTGTGATGGGAAAAGCTCTACTGTGTCCCCTCTTACGCGAAAAGCGCCACGCTCAAAGGCAAGGTCATTACGGTTATATTGCAGTTCGACAAGACGCTTAATCAAATCATCGCGTTCCATTTGTTGCCCCTTATGGACATCAATGGTCATTGCCATGTAATCTTCTTTTGAACCGATACCATATATAGAAGAAACAGAGGCAACAATAATACAATCTTTGCGTTCAAAAAGAGCGCGCGTTGCGGCATGACGCATACGATCAATTTGTTCATTAATAGAGCTATCTTTTTCAATGAATGTATCACTACGCGGTACATAGGCTTCAGGTTGATAGTAATCATAATAAGACACAAAATACTCAACCGCGTTATCAGGGAAAAACGCCTTGAATTCCCCGTAAAGCTGCGCCGCTAATGTCTTGTTTGGCGCCATAATAATGGCCGGTCGCTGCAGCTTTTGAATAACTTGCGCCATGGTAAACGTCTTACCTGTTCCCGTCGCACCAAGAAGAACCTGATCCGTTAACCCCTGCTCTAACCCTTCGACAAGTGCTTCAATTGCCGCTGGTTGATCACCAGCAGGAGAAAACTCCGTTTCTAAACGAAACGAGGGAGAATCAGATAAAGGCTGCGCCGCAGCCTGATTGAGTTCAACAACACCACGCATAGAAAGTTTATAAAATAAAAATGCTCCCGTTACAACTGGCGGAGCAGGTCCATTTCTTCGGAAGAAACATTCTTTACTCCCTTTGTCTTATCAACAAAGACGAGAAAGTTATTGCGGAAACGTTTTGCCTCTTTTTGATTGTCCAAAAACTTTTTAAATTCTTTTAGGAACTTTTTGGACAAAGGTGCCTCAATCACCATGCGCCTTTTTGAATCATCAAAATAAGCACGACCATCGTATATACCTTTCCCCTGCCCCATCATCAGTAAACGCGCCTTCATGCGGTTAAATTGTGTCGACCACGGCTTCTCACCTAAATAGGGATTGTTTTGTATAGGACGATCAGGCGACAATCCATGCGCTTTGCGCAAAAAGAACTCTATAGCCTGATTAGCATTCATCGTATTCAATTGCTTTAACGTTAAACCAGACCACAAAAAGACAATCTCAGATACCAGCGAATTGACTTCACGATAATTTGTAAAAAGCGTCATCGTGTCATACGTCATCAACAGTTCAACGCGCTGACGCAAATCAGAACTTTTACGCATTGCCGTCTTTAGGTCAGGCATTTCACCGATGGCAGGTAAGTTTAATTCTAAGTCAGTAACATCGCTCGGGCCAAGCGCGCCATTCATATTCCCCTTAGGTAAAAGAGCACCCAAAGCGATGAACACAAAAACAATGGAAGCAGCAATGACGAGAGTCTTATTCTCTATCTCTTGCCCTGCTATCTTCATCCCTATTCCTTATGCTGCTTTTAAAAATTTCCCGTCAAGTGCATCACGGATCAATGCAATTGTATCATCAATACCGTATAGCTCAATGAAAGAACCAAAACGCGGTCCTTGTGATTGACCAAGAAGAACTTCGTAGATCGCTTGGAACCACATACGCAGCTCCTTCTTATCATACCCGTTCTCTTTACCTGCACTAAACACTTCTGTCTGAATTGCTTCACCATCAGCATCTTTTGGCAATGCTTCCAAGCGGTTTGCCAAATCATTCAGAGCTGCTAGCTCACGATCATCTGGCGCACGATAAGATTTTGTCGGTAAAACAAAGTCTTCGTAATATTTTACCGCATGTTCGACCAATTTTGCCAAAAATGGATGCGATTCAGGTGTCACATCAGAGGCATACATCTTAATAAAGCCCCACATTGTTTCTGTATCATGCGCGTTTGACGCACTCGCAAGGTTCAAAAGTAATGCAAAAGAAACAGGTGTTTGCTGTCCTGCCGGGATTTCACCGCCATGAATATACCATGCAGCATTCTCAAGCTGTTTATCATCTTCTTGCTCAGGCATTTTTTGAAGGAATGAAATATATTCATCAACTGCTTTAGGAATGACATCAAAGTAAAGCTTCTTACCTGACGTCGGGCGTTGGAACATGTAATACGCTAAACTTTCGTTCGGTGCGTATGTCAGCCACTCTTCAACAGTGATCCCGTTTCCTTTTGACTTTGAAATTTTCTGATTTTCTTCATCAAGGAAAAGCTTGTAGTGGAAGCCAGCTGGCTTTGTTCGGCCCAGAATTTCTGTAATCTTTCCTGCAATATCTGCAGAAGAAACAAGGTCTTCACCCGCCATCTCATAATCAACATCTAAAGCGTACCAACGCATCCCCCAGTCAGGGCGCCACTGCGCTTTACAATGACCACCTGTGACTGGCACTTCTGTGCGTTCACCGTCTTCATCTTCGAATGTTACTGTTCCCGCTTCGACATTTGTTTCAAGAATAGGAACTTGAAGAACTTTACCAGTTTTCGGAGACACAGGTAGGAATGGAGAATACGTCGCCGCGCGCTCTTTACCCAAAATCGGAATAACCGCATTTTGCACCTCTTCATGCTTTGCAAGCATTGTTAAAAGCGCGTCATCAAATTCTCCTGATTTGTACATCTCTGTTGATGAGACAAACTCATACTCAAAGCCAAAGCTATCTAAAAACTCATTTAGCTTCGCATTGTTGTGATCCGCAAAACTGTCATATTTTTCGAACGGGTCAGGCACCTGCGTCAAAGGCTTACCTAGATGTTCGGCCAGCATTTCCTGATTAGGCACATTTGTTGGAACTTTTCGGAATCCATCCATATCATCGGAAAAACAAATAAGGCGTGTTGGAATATCAGGCGCCAGTGCGTGAAACGCATGCATTACCATGGTTGTACGCGCAACTTCGCCAAAAGTACCGATATGTGGCAGACCTGATGGTCCATAGCCTGTTTCAAAGAGAACATAGCCCTTTTCCGGCACCTTACCGCCGATCTTTTTCAGCACCTTCTTGGCCTCCTCAAACGGCCATGCACGGCATTCTTGGGCTAATTCATTGGCAATATCTCTCGGTGCTGTCATTTTCTAACTCTTTGTCCATCTATGTCTTTGTGATAAAATGATTTTATGAGCCTTTTTGACCCAAAAATGCTGAAAAATCAAGACAATCCCGTACTTTGCACAGGGCAAAGTGAACGCGGCAGTGCTTTAATCTGGATTTTCGTCATGATTGGGCTCGTAGCCGCTCTTTATTTCATAGTCAGTCAAGGCATGCGAACAGGTGAAGCAAACCTCAGCCGTGAAAAAACGAGCCTATATGTAACCGAAATACTAGATTACGCGGGGAAAATTAAACAAGCTGTTCAAACCCTGCAAATTAATGGATGCTCAGACACTGATCTTAGCTTTGATCAAGGTATTGTAAGCGGCTATAATAATGCAGGCGCACCAACTGATAATTCCTGCCATGTATTTCATCCAAATGGGGGTGGAATAACATGGATAGATGCGCCAGACGAGGTTATAGATACAAGTGTTGCTGCAGGTGGACATGGTGGAGATACTTATGTTTACAGTGGCGCGGCCGGATCAGACAATTTACGTGGAAAAAACGCAACTGAACCCAGCTTAAGCATGAACATAAGATGGATCAAACAAGAAGTATGTGAACAAATTAATGAGCAATTAGGGTATTCATGGTCAACAATACCTCAACAAGGGAATCTTAGGTTTGTGCAGTTTGATGGTTCTTATTTTCATTCACAGTCTGGTAACGAAACGATTGACTGTGATGATACAGCAAGCGAGTGCGACAGTCTTCTTGAAGCTTGCATTCACCTCACCACACAAATGGGCGTAAGCGGCCAACCACCAGGATATGTATATTACAAGATACTTGTTCTTCACTAAGGAAAAAATTAGCATGAACACACAAAATGGAAATGTTCTTTGGTTTATTCTTCTGGCCATTATTTTGCTCGGCCTTCTTACCTCCATGCTCAACCGTTCCGGCAGCAGCACCAATGAAACTGGCGCTTATGAGCAGGGTATCATCAAAGCAAATGAGGTACTAACCTATTTAAGATCTATTGAAGATGGTATCCAAAAACTGGTAGCGCGTGGCTGTAGCGAAAACGAGTTCGATTTTCACAACGACAACGATAATGACGGCGATTACTACGATAACGAAGGTTGTTGTACAGCGTCAAAAGGAAACCCAACCAACAGCCCTCCTAATGAAAAATGCCATATATTTGCACCAGGCGGGGCAGGTCTCCCTTACTTAAGACCTATAGATCAGGGATGGTCAACAGCAACTTGGCCATACCCGTATGGAAATTGGTTCTTTTCAACATGGAATAGAGCGCCATTGAACGATAACTCAGGGTCACAATATAGAGGTATTATTGCAGGCCTTAGCGATGTTGAAGAAGGTTTATGCCTTGGTATTAATAATCAGATGGGAATAGAAAACCCGTCTGGATCACCACCAGATTCTGCGCAATTTTTTGGTGGCACCCATTTCCAAGGAACGTATGGAAATCACGCGCCTGCTATTTTTAGTACTTCAGGAAATGAAATTGATCAAAAGAAAGCAGGCTGTTTTCGTCACGACACTGGAGGCGGCGTATATAGAAATGGACTTTTTTACGTGCTTTACATGAGGGTTCAATAAATATAAAAACTAAAAAAAAATTAAAAATTTGGGGTGTAAAAAATTATAAAAAATAAAATAAAGCATACAGAGTCTGGTAATGCTCTGTGGTTCATTCTTCTAGCAATTATTCTTCTTGGTCTTTTGACCAGCATGCTCAATCGTTCGAGCAGCAGTACCAATGAAACAGGCGGGTATGAGAGAAACAGCATTCAAGCGTCAGAAATTCTAGCTTATGCCAATACCATTGAAAACGGCGTACAATCTCTCCTTGCGCGTGGGTGCGGAGAAAATGAACTCAGCTTTTGGTACGATAGCGATAATAACGGGACTGAGAATGGTAGTGATCGATATTACAATTCTGACGCTCCAACAGATCAATCCTGTCACATTTTTGAGCCTGAAGGTGCTGGTGTCAGTCGTATTACGCAAGATCCATCAGATATGGGATGGTTAACAACAGAACCACTCACATAGCCATCGGACCAAATATTTTTCCATGGAAAGCCTATCAAAGGCATAGGGCGTGATGATTACTATGATTTGATCATGTGGATCAGCAGTATGGATAGAGATCTATGCCTGCAAATAAACAACCTATCCGACGTCACAAATACCTCCGGCGATCCCCCAAAAGATGCCGCAAACCCTATTATTGAAGGTGGCGACTGGACCGGAGGATTCCCGTTGGTAAACGAATGGTATAATATTGAAACCTTATCACTATGATCGTTCATTATCCCCTCGCTAAAAACAAGTCCTCTATTATCTAGTATATCCCCCTAAAGCTT
>JABSQP010000022.1:0-16779 GCA_013215815.1 Alphaproteobacteria bacterium
ATGCACGAGCTGGTGATACAGACAGCGATATTGTTGCTACTAGAAATGGTAACGGTGTAATCAATGGTGACACAGTTGGAACAGCTGGCGTTACAGCACGTGTAACATCTTCAGGCCAAATTGAAATTCAAGCCAACGAAGAAGGTAACGTTATTCGTGTTGAAGCCTCTGCCGCGGATGGATTAACAGCAGCAGGTTTTGAACGCCTAGGGCTTGGCACAGTGACAACTGCGGAAGCTGGTGGCGCCATCGGTGGAACATCAATTTCAGGCAACACAATCACATCAAACCAACTAGCCAACACTGCACTTAGCGGTGTATACGAAGCTAGTCAGCTATTAGGAGCAGGCGCGAACGATGCTGGCTTCTTAAGCGCTGGTGCAGATGTTGATGTTGCGATTACAATTGATGGCGAAAGAACTCTGGTTGCTTCTACAGCAGCGGGTACTGAACTAACAGATACAAACAGTGTTCAAGACCTTATCGATCGTATTAACAACTCAGGAATATCTGAAATAAGCGCAAGCTTTGATACAGATTCAGGCCAAATCGAAATCCAGACAGATGGAACAGTTGGCCAAGTACAGATTGAATATATCGACAACGCAGCAACAACGACAAGCTTCGGTTTTGGAGCTGGTGCAGCTGATGCGGCTCTTGCTGGTGGTACACTTGGTGAGCAAATCACGTTTGACGGTGTAACAACAAATGTTGACCAACTAGAAGAAGACTATAACAACGTACGCGATCAAATCGACCAATTGGTTGAAGATGCAAGCTACCGCGGTGTAAACCTTCTAAATGGTGACAACCTTACTACATTCTTCAACGAAGATCGCAGTAACCAACTGACAACTGACGGTACTGACTTCACAGCTCTTGGCCTAGGCCTTGCGCAAGGTGACTTCACAAACGTCGATAGCATTCAGGACTCAATTAGTGAATCTCTGGCTGCTCTAGAAGATGTTCGTCGCTTCGGTTCTTCAATTGCAAACGACCTTGCTATTATTCAGGTACGTGAGCAGTTCACAGAACAGACAATCAACACTTTGAAAGCTGGTGCAGATGACCTAACGGTTGCTGACCAGAACGAAGAAGGTGCAAACCTCCTAGCACTACAGACAAGACAACAGCTTGCTGTGACATCACTGTCATTGGCTGCACAGTCTCAACAGTCTGTATTGCGATTGTTCTAATCGTCGTTACGACGCGGTTAGGGGAACGCACCTTAGAACAAGGTATATACGGGCGGCAGGCCCTAATAACAAGAAACCGGCGATCACTCGCCGGTTTTTTTACGTGCCCTACTCCCACACGCTTTTTATTAACTTTTTTGTAGCTTTCATGTACTATACTTAAAGAGTTAAACTGTGTGAAGAATGTCACGACCTGGCGCAAGCTCAGGGAATAGAAAGGAAGAAATCCATGGCTCTTGTAATTGATCTCAAACCAAACGAGAAGATCTTAATAGGCGAAGCTGTCATTACAAATGATAAGCAGCGCACGCGTTTGCACATCTCTGGCGATGCAGCAATCATGCGTGAAAAAGATGTCATGAAAGAAGAGGAAGCCGAAACACCGTGTAAGCAAGCCTACTTCCTTATCCAATGTATGTACATGGCACGGGATGCGTCCGAATATCACAAAAAGTACTTTGATCTTGTGAAAGAAATACAACATGCTGCGCCAAGCACATCTTTCATGTTTGCCAAAGTCAACGAATTCATCATTCAGGGCAACTATTATAAAGCCATGAAACAAGCCAAAGAACTTATTCAATTCGAAGAGGATTTACTCAAAGATGCTACCGCCTAGTGATAAAAACGACCCGGCTAAGAATCCCCACGCCGCCGCGGCAGGCGCTTATGGAGCAAGCGCTCAAAAGCACACACCTGATCAACGTGAGCTGGAAGGGCACGTTCTCTTAAAGTCGGCTAAGTTTCTACAAGATTTACAGAACGATTGGGACAACGTAACGACGGACATTCTTGAGCAGACCCTTAAATATAACCGTCAGATCTGGATGCTGTTTTATGACGCTGCTTTGGAGAATCCGGAAGGTGACAGGCCAAACGATCTACGCTCAAACATTATCAATCTCTCCAACTTTGTCTTTAAACGCGAGCTAGACATCATGGCCGATCCGCAAAAGGAAAAGCTCACCTCTCTTATTAGTATTAACAGAGAGATCGCTGCGGGTCTGATGACGAAGCAAAAAGTAGAGAGCAAAGACGATACCCCACTAAGTGACTCCGTTTCAGATTCTGCATAAAAAAACCACCGCAAAAACCGGTGGCTTTTCTGAGCAAAAAATAAACCTTTAAATTACGCTTCCGTTGAAACGCTTTCTGTTTGAGCCGGCGCTGGCGCACTTGCCTGCGGCGCTTCCGCAGCTTGCACATCCGGTGCATCACTACCGCCAAGTGCTGGCGTTGGCGCACTTGCCTGCGGCGCTTCCGCAGCTTGCACATCCGGTGCATCACTACCGCCAAGTGCTGGCGTTGGTGACTCCGAAGACTTTATCTGCTCTGCTCTATCTACGAATTCTTGTGCCGTACGATATGCTTTTAACTGCCCCTCTGTTGGGAACTGTCGCACAACATCTCCTGTATCAGAATCTCTGATTTGAAGAACGGCTTTGTTGTAAGTCAAATCCACCTTGATATGCTGACTGATATAAGGTGCTTGCGATGTCGCTTCCTGCGTTTTATCAGGATTGGATGCATAAGAGCGCGCCGCGCTCTGTTGTTCCGCAACGCCACGACTTACCGATGCATTCGATACGACTGAATTTACTGCTTCAATCATCGTGAACTCCCTAATTTTAATATGGGTCAAATCCTAGACCCAACTCGCTACTATTATTATAGCAAAAGCACACAATAAAAGTCAAGGTATTTATAGAAAAACACACCACATTTATCACATAACAAAAATATCGTAACACATTGATTTAATTTATTAATTTTTTATTAACAACACACAAGAATGTTAACCTTATGACAAGAAAAACGTCACTGAAACAGGGGTAAAAAACACTATATATTGCTGCCCGATTCGCCTCGGTTTTGAGCTTAAAATATCCGCAGATATTCCATAGCAATAAATAAAAAAAGAAGGTATAATGGGAAATAGAATATTCGTGTTGTTGCAATGACATAGCCCATTTTAGCAGCACTTCATAGAAACGTTTTGGAGCTGCCCTCCCCTCCTTGGGCATATAGCTCTCCCATTTGGATTTTTGAATACGGCGAAAGTCGTGTAAAGTATGTAAATAAGAAAGCAGGTAATGCCCGTGAATAGTTTTCTTGAAACATTAAAAAATCTAGGCCCATCACGCCTTGCGATGATGGGAGGCATTCTTCTTGCGCTTATAACATTCCTGATTTTTATATCAATGCGTGTATCTTCGCCAGATTACAGCCTTCTTTATGGCGACCTTTCTTCCGGAGACATAACAGCGATTGCTACACAATTGGACCAGGCGCAGGTTCCATACCAAATCTCCGAAGACAATACGAGTATTCTCGTGGCAGAAAATAATGTGGGAAGCGCACGCATGTTGCTCGCCGAAACAGGCCTTCCAAATGGCGGCTCTGTTGGGTATGAACTTTTTGATAATCAATCAGGTTTTGGCACAACGAACGATATCGTCAACCTAAATAAGGTGCGCGCACTAGAAGGTGAACTATCTCGTACAATTACATCTTTGTCGCCAATTAAGACAGCACGCGTTCACCTAGTGCTACCACAACGCGAACTATTCAGCCGTGAAAGTCGTCCAGCAAGCGGTAGCGTTGCTGTTGGTCTAAAAGCTGGTGCATCATTAGAACAAGATCAAGTGCAGGCAATCCAATCTTTAGTTGCAGCCGCAGTGCCACAATTAAAAGCGCAAAAAGTGGCAATCATTGACCAGAGCGGTAAGCTTCTTGCTCGCGGCGATGATGAAGAACTAACACAAGCTAATTTAAAGGCCGAAGAAATGCGCCTTAACTATGAGCAGCGCATGACACGCGCTGTTGAAGACATGGTTGGTCGTATCGTAGGGTATGGGAAGGTTCGCGCAAATGTAACAGCGGATATTAACTTCGACCGTGTTAGCACAAACGAAGAAAGTTACGATCCGGAAACTCAAGTTATTCGTTCTTCACAAACAATTGAAGAAAATAATGTCGAGCGTGATGCAAGCGAAGATAACGTTTCTGTAGAAAACAATCTGCCTGCAGTGGGTAACGATCTTTTCTTTGACGCCGCGCCTTCTCTTGAAAGCTCACGCCTGGAAGAAACAACAAACTACGAGATTAGTCGTACAACAAGAAACATGGTGCGAGAAACCGTTGAAGTTCGCCGCCTTTCTGTTGCTGTTCTTGTGGATGGCCAATATTCACAAAACGCCGAAGGTGAGAAAACTTATGAACCTCGTAGTGAACAAGAACTAGATCAAATTGCAGCCCTCGTCCGTTCAGCAATCGGTTTTGACGCGGTACGCGGCGATACATTAGAGGTCGTAAACTTACAATTTGCTGAAATTGAAGTATCTGACACTCCGTTCGATAACACGCTATTTGGCTTTGATAAAAACCGTCTTCTTGATGCAGCAGAAATCATCACTGTTGCAATCATGTTCATCCTGATTGTTCTACTTGTTATTCAACCAATGGTTGGCAAACTTCTCGCAGTTGAAAACAAATCAGCTGAAGGCGATGAAGATCTTGAAACAGAGCTATTAACAGGTTCACCACGCATGGCACTTGAAGGGCCGTCGGAAGAATTTGAGCCCACGCCTCTACTCGAAGAAGAAGATGGAGAGATGATGGATCTCCAGAGTATTGAAGGAAAAGTGAAAGCTTCTGCTGTTAAGAAGGTTGAAGATATTGTAGAGAATTATCCTGATGAAGCCGTATCAGTTATTCGTAGCTGGATGACACAGGATTAAATTGGTTTTAAGGAGTTGGGGACTTAAATCATGCGGGTACGCGAAGATTACAGAACGCTATCAGGGCCAGAGAAAGCCGCCATTTTTATGCTGGCTCTCGGTGAAGAATATACTGCCAAAATTTTCGAACACATGGATGATGATGAGATCCTAGAAATCTCGCAAACAATGGCAAGCTTAGGCCGTATTAATGCCCAGGTTGTAGAACGTCTGTTCGTTGACTTTGCAGAGCAAATGAGTTCCGCCAACGCGCTTGTTGGTTCTCAAGAAAGTACTGAGCGCCTTCTTGCAAAAGCTGGCATGAGCGCCGATAAAATTGAACAAATAATGGAAGAAATTCGCGGCCCTGCTGGTCGTACAATGTGGGAAAAACTCACAAATGTGAATGAAGATATTCTCGCCAATTTCTTGCAGAAAGAATATCCGCAAACAGTTGCTGTTGTGATGTCAAAGATCTCAACAGAACACGCGGCAAAAGTTCTAGCATTACTGCCAGATAACTTTGCACTGGAGGTTATTCACCGCATGCTACGCATGGAAGCCGTACAACGTGATGTTCTGGATGATGTCGAAAGAACACTTCGTACAGAGTTCATGTCTAACCTTGCACGCACACAGCGCCAAGACAGTCACGAAGTTATGGCTGACATCTTCAACAAATTTGACCGTACTGCAGAGCAAAACTTTATGGATATGCTCGAAAAAACAGTTCCAGATTCTGCAGAAAAAATTCGTAGTCTTATGTTTACATTCGAAGATCTACAACGCCTGGATCCAGCTGCTGTTCAAACACTTATTCGTGCTTGTGATAAAGAGAAAATGCCTACAGCTTTAAAAGGTGCAACGGAAACACTTCGCGATCTATTCTTCTCCAACATGTCGGAACGTGCAGCGAAAATCATGAAAGAAGATATGGCCGCGATGGGCCCTGTGCGCCTCAAAGACGTAGAAGAAACACAGCAATACATTGTGAGCGTTGCCAAAGATCTAGAAGCACGCGGAGAAATCACAATTGCAAGTGGCGCAGAAGAAGACGAGTTAATCTACTAAGAAATATAAATGAACAATTCGGGTAAAAAATTCTTATTTGATCTTAATAAATTCGATGAACCAGATGCTCCTGAAATCATCGAAGAAATCATTGAAGAAGAAATAGAACCACCGCCTCCGACTTTTAGTGAAGATGAATTAGAAGCAGCCAAGGCTGTTTCTTTTACGCAAGGAAAGTCAGAAGGCATTCAAGAAGAGCGCGCAAAACGCGAACAAGAATTAACGCGTCACCTCGGTACAATTTCGCAGCAATTCCAAACGTTATTTGCAAACGAAATATACCGCGAAAAAGCATACGAGCACGAAGCCATTCAACTTGCTCTGGAAATAACTGAACATCTCGCCCCTACTCTCGAAGATAAACTGGGCGCAGATGTTCTTCAAAAAACAATAGAAAATGCTGTCATGGCACAATCCAAACAATCCGAAATCATTATTGAAGTCGCGGAGACAGCTACTGAAGAAATAAACACGCTTTTAGATCGCGTCAAACAAGCCGATGAGAATGCCCCGAAATTTAAAATTAAAAGCAGCTCAGAACTTTCCGAGGGAGCTTGCAGGTTATCTTGGAAAGATGGTGGTATGGTTCGTGACCCTAAAGAAACAGCGCAATCCATTAAAAATGAGCTTGAAAAACTCTTATCATCTGAGCAAAAGCCTGAAAATATTGAAGAAACTGTACCTGACACCCCAAAAGATGATATAAATATAGGTGTAGATTCAGCTGAGTCTACACAAAGCCCTGTTGCAAGTTCATCGCAGCAAGAAACCGGAGATAGTCATGACTGATGAAGCTAATACACCAGAAGAAAATACAGGTATGAATTTAGATGAAATTCGCCCGGATGAAGCAGCTATTGAAGAAGAAGAAGAGTGGCCTATGGGTGAAGCCATGGCAAATGATGTAACAGCGATTTACGATATCCCTGTTCAAATTTCTGCCGTTTTGGGTCGCTCCAGCATGCAAGTAAGCCAGCTTCTAAAACTTGGTCGTGGCGCGGTTGTTGAACTTGATCGTAAAGTCGGTGAAGCAATTGATATCTACGTCAATAACCGCCTTGTTGCCCGCGGTGAAGTTGTTGTTGTTGAAGATAAGCTTGGCGTGACGATGACTGAAATTGTTAAATCGGACAGAAACTAAAAAAGTAAAAAGGCGAAGAATATGGCCGAGGCTCCACAAGCTGATATTCAAATCCGTATTTCGAAACCAGGCGTTGCTGTCGACTTGAATACAGTTTTTGGCCTGATACTAACTTTCGTTCTGATCTCCACGGCTATTTTGATCGGACAAAGTAACGCAAACTTCTTCAACCTCCCCTCTTTCCTAATTGTTATTCTTGGCACGATGACTGTGACGAGTGTTTCCTATACATGGCAAGAAGTTGCCAGTGCCGGTAAAATTATTGGTCACTCAATCTTTCGTAAAAAACACAACCCAGCCATTATGGCGCGCCAACTCCTCGATCTCGCTGTTTTGAGCAAGAAAAAAGGACTTTTGGCGCTTGCTGGTGTTGATGGTGAACTCAAAAAAGACAAACACTTGCGTAAGGCCGTTATGATTGTAACTGATGGCTATAACGCAGACGATGTTGAGCGTGTTCTTGCGCAAGAACTAGACGCTCTCGTCGAACGTCACCGCCGCTCAGCCAGTATATTACGCCGTGGTTCAGAAGTGGCGCCTGCAATGGGTTTGATTGGTACATTGATTGGTCTCGTACAAATGCTTGCCGACTTACAAAACCCTGAGACAATTGGTCCGTCTATGGCCGTTGCCCTCCTTACAACATTCTATGGTGCAATCCTTGGTACAGCCGTTCTTGCACCAATGGCTGCAAAACTAGAGCGTAACTCAAACGATGAAGCGATGATCCACACATTGGTTTTGATCGCTATGGCTTCAATTTCCAGACAGGATAATCCACGCCGCCTTGAGATGCTCCTTAATAGTGAGTTGCCACCGAGTGCCCGTATACGCTATTTTGACTAGGCTTTATTCATATAAAATTTTGAAAGAGAGTACGCTATGCGTCTAATGATTGTCGGACAGTTAGAAGGATATATCAGCGCAGCTGGAAAGATAGCCTTACAACGTGGCGCAAAAGTTATTCATTGTGAAGATACAGACGAAGCCCTCGGCGCCCTTCGTAATGGTAAAGGCGCAGATGTCGTCATGTGTGACATCAAGCAAAAGATTTCCAAACTTGTTGAAGATCTGGAGAAGGAGCGCATTCACGTTCCTGTCGTCGCCTGCGGTATTGGTACAGATGCGCGCGCTGCTGTAAAAGCCATTGAACAAGGTGCAAAAGAATACATCCCTCTTCCACCTGACGCAGATCTTATTGCAGCTATCCTCGAGGCAGTAACAGAGGAAAGCAATGCGATGATCGCAAGCGATCCATCGATGAAACAGGTTGTTGCTTTGGCAGAAAAAATTGCACCAAGTGAAGCAACAGTTTTGATCACCGGCGAGTCTGGTACTGGTAAAGAAGTTATGTCTTCTTTCATTCACCGTAAGTCAAAACGTAAGGATGCCCCCTTCATTGCTCTTAATTGTGCTGCTATTCCTGAAAACCTTCTGGAGTCTGAGCTTTTTGGGCATGAGAAAGGTGCTTTTACAGGGGCAACAGCGCGCCGTATCGGTAAATTCGAAGAAGCCGATGGCGGAACGCTTCTTCTTGATGAAATCTCAGAGATGCACCCATCACTGCAAGCCAAGCTTTTGCGTGCGCTTCAAGAAAAAGAAATTACACGCGTTGGTAATAACGATGCGGTAAAGGTGAATGTGCGTATCATCGCAACATCAAACAGAAACTTAGAGCAATCGGTTCAAAAAGGTGAATTTCGTGAAGACCTCTACTTCCGTCTTAACGTCGTAAATCTTGCACTTCCAGCACTACGCGAACGCCCTGCCGATATCATGGAACTTGCCCAGTTCTTCGCAGATAAATATGCCGAAGCAAACGGTGTTGATAAGAAAAAAGTGTCTAAAGAAGCTGAAGAAAAAATGAAGGCTTATGGCTGGCGCGGTAACATTCGCGAGCTTGAAAACACAATGCATAGGGCGATTTTGATCTCTTTGGAAGAGAAGATCGAAGCTGATGCTATTCACATCCAAGACAGTGCCTTCTCTCAAGGTTCCTCATCAGGGGAAGCTGCCGCGAATGCACCTGACCCTACTGGGGTATCGTCAGCAAGTGCAAATGATACAATCGAAAATGCTGAGGGTGTTGAAAGTCTAATTGGAAAAACAATAGCCGATGTTGAACGCAATATGATCATCAATACCCTTGATCATTGCCTCGGAAATAGAACGCATGCAGCAAAGATTCTTGGAATCTCAATCCGCACACTGCGTAATAAACTTAATCAATACAAAGACGATGGCGCCCAAATTCCTAAAGCAGGATAACCTGCTTTATTAGAACTCTTTTGGTGTATCAGGATCTTGTGTCTGAATAATTTCAGGTGCTACAAAGGCTTCTTTCTCCTGAGAAATTTCTGGAACACGCTCTTTCACAACAATTTCAATAGGCGTTAAACCAACACTTGTGTCAGCTTTAACGTTCTGAGATATTTTTGCCGCAGGAATACCATTATACTGCAGGATACTTTTCAATACAGAAAGACGATTTACTGATAGAGCATCGCTGCCACCAACAAGCTGAATGCTTTGAATAACATTCTCTTTATCAGCATAATTGCGCAAAATACCACCGATTGTCTCGCGATCGCCTGCATTTAACGAGATTTTATTTTCTTCAAATAAAACCACATATCGCTGCTCTGCAATATTCGGTTCCGCGAGCGCTGTCATTGCTGTCACAAAATTTTCATGGCAAGGACTCTGCGTTTTTGCTTCCGCCGCCTGATCAACCCAGCAATCAAAGCTTACTTGTGCTTTAGCTAACATTTCACGATTTTGTGGCATGTTTTTTGTTGTTAATGCCTCGATCAAAGTTGCACGCGCCTCTTCCAGAGCTGCACGCTCTTCGGTTGGAACAGCCGCGCCGATAGAAGCAGGAGCAACCAGTTGTCCTTCGGATAACATATAAGCACATTCCGTATAATGTTTTGCAGCCTTGTAATCAGAAACGCTTTCTTCATAACGAGCCTGTTCAATATACTCTCGTTTCAAATGCCCACTAAAAGGAATACCTGAAATAACTGCATCCGTTGCCGCGCCCATTGAAGCTCCTGCAGCAGGTGCAATCTGAGAGACATCAGAAGAATAAGTCGCTGGCGTATAATCATTATCCAACGCTGCAATTTTGTCAGAATAGTGATCACAAGCTGAAAGCCCTGTCAGAGCAATAACCGTTAATAAAAGTGAGCGTTTCTTCATTTCTATCTCTCCCTTAGAATTTTTTTGTCATAATAAACAAGAGTCTTTAGAAGTCAAGATTTCTCTCATTTTTAGTCCTGAATGAAGATAAAAAGCGGCCTCTAAGCCGCTTCTACCTTTAATATAGTGCCTTCTATAGAGACAACTTTCACTTTGTCGCCTTTTTTAAAGTCAGTCTCGGCTTCAATCTTCCAGGTCGAATCATCAACTTTGATTTTACCGCTACCGTTAGACATAGCAGCATCGAGCGTAAATGTCCGCCCTACATACTGATGTCCTCTTTTATTCAAAGCAGGTTGATCCGTTTTTGCCGGTGGGTTCGCTTTACGATAGAAATGCCACCCAAAAATTGATGCAAGTGAAAGAATACTGAAAAGTACAAACTCACTCGTCCAGCTCATATCAGGCATAGCCCACGAGACAAATCCAACAAGAACTGCTGCAATAGCAATGAACATTGCAAAAAGGCTCATCGTGAACATCTCTGCAACGATGAGAATGATCGCAATCACCCACCAGTGCCAGAAAACCATTTGATCTAAGAATTCCATACTTAGAACTCCCCTACGATGCTTTCTTTACTTTAAGTGGATTGTCATTGCCAAAAGCCTGTTTTGCAATTTCCCCAACGCCGCCAATCGCACCAATCACGCTGCTTGCTTCTAATGGCATGAACAATATCTTCTCATTCGGTGAGTTTGCAAACTGCCCAAGAGCTTCCACATATTTTTGAGCAACGAAGTAATTCACAGCCTGAACATCACCGCTTGCAATCGCATTAGATACTTCTTCTGTTGCTTTCGCTTCAGCAGCAGCCTCACGTTCACGAGCTTCCGCATCACGGAATGCCGCTTCTTTACGACCTTCTGCTTCTAGAATCGCTGATTGCTTCTCCCCTTCAGCTTTCAAGATTTCAGCCTGACGGAACCCTTCAGCATCAAGAATGTTCGCACGTTTATCACGTTCCGCTTTCATCTGACGCGCCATCGCCTCAACAAGATCTCTCGGCGGCGTAATGTCTTTAATTTCAATACGTGTCACCTTCACACCCCAAGGCGCCGTTGCATCATCGACCACTGTCAAAAGCTCAGCATTAATTTTGTCACGTTCTGAGAGAAGTTCATCGAGGTCCATAGATCCCATCACAGTACGAATATTTGTCATTGTCAGGTTCAAAATCGCACGTTCCAGATCACGCACTTCGTATGATGCTTTTGCAGCATCCAAAACCTGATAGAAAATAACACCATCCGCCTGAACGAGCGCGTTATCTTTTGTAATCACTTCTTGTGAAGGAACATCCAAAACCGATTCCATCATATTGATTTTAGCACCAATATTTTCAATGAAGGGAGTAATGATGTGCAATCCGGGACTTAGTGTTTTCTGATAACTCCCAAAGCGCTCTAGAGTGTACTCATACCCTTGGCGTACCAAGATAAATGCCTTCTTCACGAAAATAATCGTGCCGATCAGCAAGACAAAAACAAATGCAAAAAACGGTTCCATAAAATTCTCTCTAAAAGTGACGAAATATTAGCGTTTATAGAGTACGCTTAAGAGAGATACGCATCAACCATGACGCCAATCTATTCACAAAAAATCCAGCATAATCCGTTAAATAGCGCTAAATTCATTGGCTTAAATGTTTGATTAGACTAAACTAATCAATGAGTTAACTTCACATAGCTTTAAGGCAAAGCACATCATGGCAAATCAAGCCACTCCACCATCAGCAGGAATGTCCCAAGCGCAAAGCGTTTTGGGCGGTATACTGCGTGGAGATGTTGCGTTAGCGATGGGCATCATTGCCATTTTAACATTCATGTTGATTCCAATACCAACATGGCTTCTCGATATTGGCCTCTCGGTTTCGATTTTGTTTTCTGTCTTTATCTTAATGCTGGTTCTATCTATCCAAAAGCCACTCGAATTCTCTACATTCCCGACAGTACTTCTTATTAGTACAGCCCTACGTCTTGGGCTAAATGTCGCCTCAACCCGGCTTATTCTAGGGCAAGGCCATACAGGAGAAGATGCTGCCGGCGCGGTCATCGAAGCTTTCGGTGGTTTGATTATTCAAGGAAGCTATGTTGTTGGCGGTATCGTCTTTGCAATTCTCGTCATTGTGAACTTTGTTGTTATTACGAAAGGTTCGGGCCGTATTGCTGAAGTTGCCGCACGTTTCACATTGGACGCGATGCCAGGTAAGCAAATGGCCATCGATTCCGACTTGTCTGCTGGCCTTCTGACAGAAGACGAAGCCAAAGCAAAGCGTAAAGAACTAGAACAAGAAAGTAACTTTTTCGGCGCTATGGATGGTGCGGCGAAGTTTGTACGCGGCGATGCTATTGCAGGTCTTTTAATTGTATTTATCAATGTGATAGGCGGTATTGTTATTGGGACAGCTCAACAAGATATGAGCATGGGCGATGCGGCATCTACTTACACAATCCTGACAATTGGTGATGGCCTCGTTAGCCAGATCCCAGCCCTCATCATTTCTATTTCTGCCGGTCTTCTAGTATCAAAAGCAGGCGTTGATGGTGCGGCGGATAAAGCGCTTCTTGGTCAGTTCAGCAAACATCCAAAAGCAATGGCATTAAGTGCTGCTCTTGTTTTCACACTCGGCCTTGTTCCCGCAATTCCATTCACTCCATTTGCATTCCTTGGCTCAGTTGTCGGAGGCCTTGCTTATCTCGCATGGAGGCAACAAGAAGAGGAAGAAGAACTCCTCCAACTGGAGGCCGCTTCGCAACCGGGTGGCCCAGACGCCCCTGTCGCAGAAGAACCTATATCCAAAGCGTTAGCGATGGACATCATTCGCCTCGAACTTGGTTATGGCCTCCTTCCCGTTGTGCAGGGCGAAGGTAATACAAAACTAACCGATCAAATCAAAGGTTTGCGCCGTCAACTCGCCGAAGATATGGGATACGTCCTTCCTGCTGTGCGCATTCAAGATAACCTTCAGCTTCCTGCGAATACTTATATTGTCCGCATTAAAGAAATTGAGTCAGGCCGCGGTGAAGTACGCCCAGGCATGCTCATGACAATGGATCCAACAGGCGAACCAATCACTCTACCTGGTGAAGCGACAACAGAGCCAACATTTAACCTTCCAGCTATGTGGATTGACGAACAACACCGTGAAGAAGCGCACTTTAAAGGTTACACAGTTGTCGATGCACCAACAGTGATCACGACGCACATCACCGAGATTGTGAAAGACAACATGGCTGACCTTCTCTCTTATGCGGAGACACAGAAACTTCTCGACGAGCTACCACGCGAGTATCAAAAGCTTGTGGCAGATGTTATTCCAACACAATTTTGTGTTGGTGGCTTGCAGCGCATCCTACAAAACCTCGTGGCTGAACGCGTGTCTGTCCGTGATCTTCCGACAATTCTGGAAGGTATTGCAGAGGCCAGCGCTTATACAAAGAATGTTGCAATTATTACGGAACACGTTCGCACACGTCTCGCCCGTCAGATTTGTGATCAGAACACAAACGTAAATGGCTTTGTCCCGCTTGTGACACTTTCTCCTGAATGGGAACAAGCATTTGCAGAATCTCTCGTGGGTGATGCCGAAGATAAGCAACTCGCAATGGCACCGACGCAACTCCAGAGCTTTATTACAGATGTGCGTGAATTATATGATCAATTTGCCCGTGAAGGTGAAAGCCCTGTCCTTCTAACATCACCGACAATCCGTTCCTTCGTCCGCTCTGTTATTGAACGCTTCCGTCCACAAACAATGGTGATGTCACAAAATGAAATTCATCCGAAGGCGAAGATTAAAACGCTCGGACAAGTTTAATCCCAATATTGATGCTTATCGCCATGAATATCGGTGACAAGATAGCTTCCATCTTTTTGCAAGCATACCCAATCACTATTAATCGGCACCTTGCCAAAACCGCCCGGGATATCGAGGACGTATTGCGGCAAAAGATGACCAGAAACCTGACCGCGTAGCGCTTTATAAATCTGCACGCCCTCTTCTATACTCACGCAAAAATGCTCTGTTCCTTTAGCCTTGTCTGGATGATGAAGATAATAAGGTTTCACCCCTAAGCCCATGAGTTCTTTATATAAAGTGGCAAGCGTGTCCACTTTATTGTTTACACCTTTCAGCAATACATTCTGGGAAAGCAGCTCAATATCTGCTGCTCGCAATTTCTCAATCGCAGCACGTGCATTATCGGTTAGCTCCTGCGCATGATTAGTGTGCAGCACAACTATGACACGCTTATTCGTTTTGAGCGCTGCCAACAAATCATCATTCACGCTCTTTGGTTTCACCACAGGAACACGTGTATGAAAGCGAATAAACTGGACATGTGGAATAAATGATAAACGCTCGATAAGAGATTTAAGACGGCGCGGTGAAAGAACAAACGGGTCACCTCCACTAAAAATCACTTCAGATATTTCCTTATGCTCCGCAATGTAAGCAACGGCATTATCAATATCCTCTGGCTTCATTGAATCCGTATCATGACCAATCATCTCTTTGCGGAAACAAAATCGACAATAAACAGGACACACAGCCGTTACTTTAAATAGTACACGATCCGTATACCGATGAATAAGTCCTTTCATCACGCGATGCGCTTCATCCCCGATTGGATCACTCAACTCGCTTTCTCGAATTTCTTGTTCTTCATTAGAGGGAACATATTGACGATAAATTGGATCGGAAAAATTAGCTTCTTGAATACTATTTTTCACTTCTTCAGGCAGATGGCCACGAAATGGCGGCACGAAATTATCAGGCATCTTTTCATCAGAAGCCTCTTGTTTCGATAATACTGTCTGCACTTTAGAAGTCATGTCAGGCTATCTAGCAGAGAAATTTATCTTTTTCACGCTTAATTCGAAAAAACTTATCCCCAGAAACTAGACATATAACAGGGACTTAGGCGATAATGAGTTAGGTGATTGATTCGCCTTCTCTTATACTTATATCAAATGAATCGGTAAAAACTCTATGCGGCTCAAGTCGTTCACAGCGAAAAGCATGAAAGAAGCGATGCAAATGATCCGCGAGGCACTCGGCGAAGACGCCATTATAGTGGCCACGCGTGAAGAAGATGGCGGTAAATCCGTCCGCGTCACTGCGGCCGTCGAAAAAGAGTTGGACGCACAGGAAGCCGAAGAAGAGCGCATTGCAGCTTTAGAAGCTGAAAAAGAATGGCTCTACGCCGATGATGACGATGAAGAAACCGTCCTCGAAGAAATTACAGAAGTTATGCTGCGTCATGCAGTCAGTGAAGATGTTTTGGATCAGGTTGTTGCCTGCGCCAACATCATGGGGCTATCAGAGCCACGCCTGACGCTCATCAACGCCCTAGAAGAGCTTTATCAATTTGCGCCCGTTCCTACAGGCCGCGCCAAACGCCCATTTATCATGGTTGGGCCGCCGGGCGCCGGTAAAACATTGGCGACTGCAAAAATGGCCGCGCGCAGCACAATGGCGGGTTTAGATGTTGCCGTTATTACAACAGATGTAATGCGAGCAGGTGGACGTGAACAGCTAGAAGCTTTTACAAAGCTTCTGAAAATAGAATTACTTGTCGCTGATAGTCCAAAAGCTCTAAAAGAAGCGCTCATGCGCTGCAAAAAGGCGGATCAGGTTATCATTGATACGGCGAGCACAAACCCATTTGATACAGCGCAGGTTAAAACACTTGCTAAGATGATCGGTGCAGCAGATATGAACCCAATGTTGGTGCTTCCTGCAGGTATTCACGCAGATGAAGCTGGTGAAGTGGCACGCATCTTCGCAACGATTGGTGCACGCTCACTCCTACCAACACGCGTCGATGTGGCACGCCGCCTTGGTTCACTATTAACGGCAGCCTCACAAGGCGGGCTAGCTTTCGCCGATGTCAGTACAACAGCAAAAGTAGCGGACGGGTTATCCGCACTATCTGCGAAAAAACTCACTCAGCTCTTGATGCCGAAGGCAGAAACAGCCAGAATGTTTAAAGCCGCTTCTTCTGCGGTTCGGAAAGCAGGGTAACGTCTACGATGTCTAAAAACGCTTCTGTTACAGAAAAGAAAAAAGCACAAGGCGCAGCAACAAAGGCTGCCCCGCCTATTCGTCGTGGTAAAAACATCCTTGCTGTTGCCAGCGGTAAAGGTGGCGTCGGTAAAACATGGTTCTCTATTACTCTTGCCCACGCTTTAGCCAAAGAAGGCAAACGCGTTCTTCTTTTTGATGGTGATCTAGGCCTTGCCAATATTGACGTTCAACTTGGCCTGATGCCAAAGCGTGACCTTAACGATGTTATTCGTGGTCGCCTTGCTCTCGATAAAGTCATTCAACATTATGAAGAGGGCGGATTTGATATTATCGCTGGTCGTTCGGGCCAAGCCTCCCTTGCCGCTCTCCCTTCACAACGCCTGACACTTCTTCGTGATCAACTTCTAGAAGTTGCCAATG
>JABSQP010000022.1:16789-34794 GCA_013215815.1 Alphaproteobacteria bacterium
TGCGGGAAATGAAGCAGAAAAAACCATTTCCGTTGATGTGGCCATTATCGACCTGGGCGCGGGTGTTGAACGTAACGTTCGTATGTTGGCAGCCTCCGCTGCCCGCACATTACTCGTTGCTCTTGATGAGCCAACATCTCTAACAGATGCTTATGCGTTCATTAAACTAGGTAGCGCGGCTGGCCAATCAAAGAATGTTGGTATTGTGGTCAACCAAGCCTCCAGTAAAGCCGAAGGTGAGAAAACATACAAGACACTACTAAAAGCGTGTGAGAATTTCTTACGTCTATCACCGCCCCTTATTGGCATGGTCAGTCACGACCCTCAAGTGAAAGATGCGATCCGTCGCCAAACACCAATCCTGAAACGCTCTCCAAATGCGGACGCGGCGATGGATGTGCGTAATATTGCGAAAAAAGTGATTAAAGAGCTCGAATCTTTAAAGAAAAAAGTAAAAGCACGCGCTTAAACGCAAAAATCAGGGCAAAAACCTCTAAAACTCACGTTTTTTTCACTCTTTTATGCGATAATAAGGGCATAGAGAGAATACTATGAGTACCACAGGATTTGGACAAATTCCGTCTTCTAGCGCATCGAGCGCAAAGAACACCAACAAATCAAGCAAAGGCGATATTGTAAAAATTATCCGTCTGCCTGAAGGCTTACAAAATAATGCCAAAGCTCTGCGCCTTGAGGGCACAATCACACAAGCAAACAATAACGGCAGCGTTCGTATTCAAACGGAACGCGGTGCAATTGATGTACAATTTTCAAATGGCCGGCCACCAGAGACAGGGCAACAAGTATCTGTGAATGTACCTGCCGGTAGGCCGCCCCGTCAGGTTAACGTGGAGCAACGCCCGACCAATAATTCGAATAGCCAGCCACCACCACAGCAAACGAATACGGTGCCTGACCGCCCTTCTCTTGCCAATCAACAGCCCGTACAACGACCAGAAGGTGGACAACCTGCTGCACCACAACAAAATTCACAGCAACCTGCACAAACAGCCGCACGACCGCCACAAGCGCCACTACCGCCTCTGCCCCAAGCAGGGCAAACAGCCGCGCAACCTCAAACAAATAGCTTTCCACCTGCGCCGTTAACGGAAGGAACCCAAGTTAGACTAACAAGCCTGCCCCCGCACCAGGCAAACCAGATTATTCAGCAATCATTGAACGCGCTAACACCTATTAACAACATTGTGACAAAGACGGCATTTACAGCGAACCTGATTGCACAAAATGCTGCGTCAACGATTACTCAAAACACACTAAATATTCTGACACCTAACCCAGCGCTCAACTTAACAACGCCGATACAAAACACACTGATATCATTCATCACAAATATTGCACAACCTACTCAGATAACACCGCAAATTAGCCTCACTCCTATTGCAGCGCAAAGCGCGACACCTAATGTTATTGTTCCGCTCGGCAATGTTATTCAACCGCAGGCAGGCGCGGCGTTACCAACACAAGGTAGCATTCAAGTCTTCCAACCAAACGGCGTTTTACTTCCAACGATTACATCAGATGGTCAGGTTGCAGGAAAAATAGATGTTCAGGTTTTAGAAATTTCAAACGGCACAGTGCGTATTGTACCGCCGGCCACAAACAATGTCCCAAGCCCGCTTGGTTTAACACAAATTACACCACCTGTAACCAGCACCAACACGGCAACCACAGTAACGGGACAAGTCACAGGCTTTACCCCTCAAGGCCAGCCGCTTGTATCACTGCAACTTCCAAACACGCCGCTGCCTCAGAACTTCGTTCTCCAATATACGCCGAATAATATTACGATTGGCGCGCAGATAAAAATTGCCGTACAAAATGTCGGACTCATCCCAACACCAGCAACGACAGCATTGCAAAGCCCCGCAATGAACACCATGCTGCAAGGTTTCCAATGGGCCGCCTTTGACGACATGGTGCAAACATTCCTGCAACAATCTCCGCAAAACGCTGCGGCGCTACTGAGGAACTTACCGACGCCGGCGAATCCAGCGCAACTTGGTGCGATTGGGTTAACCGCAATGGCTGCTGTGCGTAGTGGTGATTTCAGCATTTTATTGGGCGATAAGAAGATAGAGGCTCTACAACGCCTTACCAGAGGCTCGAATCTCATCTCTCGTATGAGCCAAGACACCAGCGCCCCGCGTCTAGAAGCTGCAAGTAGTAGTGATTGGCGCGCCGTGCCGCTTCCGATGTTCTGGGAAGGTGAAATCCATAAGATCACACTCTTTACCAGGCAGGAACAAGACAACCAAAACAAACAGGACAATGAAAACGGTTCAACACGCTTTATCTTTGACCTCTCTCTCTCACGCATGGGGGATGTACAGCTCGATGGTTATATAAAGGAAGGGCGCCTCGATTTGGTTGTCCGCACACAAAACCCATTTAGCGCTCCAATGCAGCAAAAAATGCGCAGAGCTTATGCTGGCGCCATATCCCAAGCGGGTTTAAACGGTGACCTCACATTCCAAGGCCATACCAAGAATTGGGTTCATGTAATTAAATCCGAAGAAAATTTCGGAACACACGCCTAAAAATTTGACTTAAGAAATTCAAATATGATTAAACATCATTATAGAGGAATTAATTAAACCGCACCGATATAAAAACAAGACAAACGGCAAGCGGGAATTAGAGGGTGTATATAAGAGATGGTGATCTCTGGAACATTTGGGCGCTTTGCAAGGCCTCCTGCAGCAAGTCGATTTGGCGGACTTCGCGCTGAATTTGGCAACAATGCTATCGGAACCTATAAAAATCCGCCTGCAAGACCTGCTAACGCAAATGGTCCTGTAGCACGCGCTGCTTAATTATCTTTTCGCCTAAAGCCTTCAATACCAATTTCATCAAGCTCTCGTTCTTCTTTGGCCTTTTGTTCAGCGGCCTCTTCTTCTTTGCGGCGACGATCTACAATCTCAACACGCTTTAAATCGGCAAAGGCATTACGCACATCATCTTGAGCGATTTGGACACGAAGCTCCCATTTTTTGAGCTCCTCATTCAAGCGATCAATATCTCGCAACACAACCGCCTCAAAGCGACCAAAGTAGGTCATCGTCTCTAATTCCGGATTATTATCAATAGCTTCGCGTTCTTTCCGAAGTTTTTCTTCAAGCTCTTTTTTTCGCTTTTCAAGTTTCTCAACATTACGATACAGGTCGGCTAGTATTTTTTGCTTTTCTTCAACCGTATTACGGCGCAATCGAATAAGTCCATCTAATTCAGCCATTTAGATCACCTTACAGAACCATCACCATAGGACATGCCAAGAGCAGCGGCGAGCTGCTGAAAACTCTCTTCAATCGATGAATTGTCATCTTTGTTTTGCGTAAGAAAGTCTTCGATATGCGGATAACGATCAATAGCATTATCAACATCAGGATCACTACCGCGTCGATAAGCACCAAGCTTAATAAGCTCTTCCATATCCTCATATGATGTGATGAGTTTCTTCGCAATCGTCACCAAAGCGTTTTGCTCTTCCGTTAAACAATGCGGCATGGAACGAGATACAGATTTCAATACATTAATCGCCGGATAACGACCACGATCAGCAATCTTACGCTCCATCACAATGTGACCATCCACAATACCGCGAACGGCATCGGATATAGGTTCATTCATATCATCACCCTCAACAAGAACTGAGAATAACCCTGTAATAGAACCCTCACCTTGCGCACCAGGCCCAGCACGTTCTAGCAACCTTGCAAGCTCCCCAAATGTCGTTGGCGGGTAACCTTTTGATGTTGGCGGCTCTCCAGCCGATAAACCGATTTCGCGCTGCGCCATCGCAAAGCGTGTTACCGAGTCAATCAAGCAGAGCACCCGCTTCCCCTGCTTTCTAAAATATTCTGCTGTAGCCAGAGTCGTATACGCCGCCTGTCGGCGCATTAGTGCAGGCTCATCCCCTGTCGCGACAATAACGACAGAACGATTAAGACCGAGCTCACCCAGATCATCTTCTAGGAACTCCTGCACCTCACGACCACGTTCACCAACAAGGCCAATCACGGACACATCGGCCTGCGTATAACGCGCCATCATCGATAACAGCACAGATTTACCAACACCTGAGCCAGAGAAAATCCCCATACGCTGCCCCAGACAGGTTGAGAGAAAACTATTCACAGCGCGCACACCAAGATCGAGCGGTTCACCAATGCGCTGTCTTGCATGCGGGTCAGGCGCCTTGTTCTTCAATGGAATGGGCGTGCCCCCTTGTATAAGAGGCCCCTTCCCATCAATAGGCTCACCCAAAGCGTTAATAACACGACCTAGCCAACGATCATCTGGGCAAATACTTGGCTCTGTTTTTTGAATATAAGCCGGGCAATCAAGCCCCACTCCCTCTAATGTGCCGAAAGGCATAAGAAGCGCGCGGTTATCTTTAAATCCAATAACCTCACAAGGAACATCATGCTTTTCCTTCGGACGTAAATGCACACGCGACCCAATCGCAAGCGCATCACCAAACCCAGCGATTTCAACCAAGAGCCCCAAAACTTTAGTCACTCGACCATAAATTTCATGATCGGGAATAGGATTAATAGCGGCAATGGCCTTTTCAGCGAGACGTTCCATAGAATCATTGTACCTTGGATGCATGTACGACAAAAAGAGAATTTTTACGTTAAAGCGCCAGCTTAACTATCAATCTTCATAATTTTTTGATTACTTTTCTTACGCGCCTTCCAAATAAGGCTATCCACGATGTAATGATGAAAGTTCACCGTTTGAAAGATAATGATAGTCAAAGCCGTGACCATGGCTGCATTGCTCCCTGAAACAGCAACAACGCTCACATGTAAAAAGCCATAAACAACTGTCGTCAAACCGATACAAGCTACAAAATAGAATAACGTTCTATAAGGACTTCTTTGGCTCAACCAATATAACCACGGTGATTTTTTCTTAGATTCTGCACTTTGAAATCTGTTTTGATTAAATAGCCATACAAACATGATGTACTGCGCATTGTGCCAAACGTTCAAAACAAGCCATCCAGCGTTGATATCCGAAATAGCCATATAACCAACAAAGAAGGTGATGTGATGACTCATCACAAACAAAAATGGAGCCAAACATAAATTACCTTTTGCCCAGTCAAACACCTTTGTTACAAGCCAGAAGAATAATGCCGAACAGGTTACTACGCCCACTGCTATATTTAACCAAACCGGCACCTGAGGCAAGAATACTGGCTGAAATAAAAACGTGTCCCATCCTTGTGCACAGCGATGAACAATCCCCCAAACGGGAACAGCCCAGACAATCCAGTAATCCAGCTTTTGCGGCGTCAGTGTTTCAACCTTACCTGACTTACGTCTATAGAACGCAGAAATACCATATGCCTGGCGTGTGTAGTGATACCACTGCCAAAAGAAATAAATAGTCACAACAGACCAAATTCCCAGCCCCATATAAAGAGCAACAACAGCGCCGAAAACTAAAAACGGAAGCTCGTAAATAAGAAACTTATTTTGCTCCCGATCCTTCTTCGTACCTGCCAATTTTGTGAATGTCGATATCACGTGGTGATATCCTAAAAGCCATAAATCGATAAGAAGAACAGGAATAAAAAGGTTTGGCTCCAAAACAACGATGGCACCACTTGCAATCGCAATGGCCATCACGCCAAAAATAAAAACGTAATCAAATCCGCAAGAGCCTAAATAGACTTTATTGTAGCCCCAAGCCTGAGAACTCATCAATTTTTCCTGTTATTTCAAAGACCTTTACCCTATCTCAGTGTACTCGATTTATTCTGGAACTGACAAATAATCAAAAAAATTTATTAACTTTTCCAAATCTGTGTTAATATTTGTTAATAAAGGTTAACAAAAGCTCTTTTGTAACCATCGTTTGCAAAAAACAAGGGGACGACAAACATGCGCGTTTTATTAGTCGAGGACGACAGCTCTACCGCAAAAAGTATTGAACTGATGCTAAAATCAGAAGGATACGTTGTGGACACAACTGACTTGGGCGAGGATGGCCTGGAGATCGGTAAAATTTACGATTACGACATTATTATCTTGGATCTTATGCTTCCTGATATGGACGGTTATGACGTTCTTCAACAGCTCCGCGAGTCCAAAGTTGAAACACCAATTCTTATCCTTTCTGGTCTGTCTGAAATGGACAACAAGATTAAAGGTCTAGGCTTCGGTGCAGATGACTACCTCACAAAACCATTTGATAAGCGCGAGCTTATGGCACGTATTCAAGCAATCGTTCGTCGCTCACAAGGGCACGCACAAAGTAAGATTATAACAGGACGCGTTTCTGTGAACCTAGATAGCCGTACTGTAGAAGTTGATGGTGAACCGCTTCACCTTACAGGAAAAGAATACAGCATCATGGAGCTTCTTTCTCTTCGTAAAGGTACGACACTGACGAAGGAAATGTTCCTGAACCACCTGTATAACGGTATGGATGAACCTGAAGTAAAGATCATCGATGTATTTGTTTGTAAGCTTCGTAAGAAAATTGAGAAACTTACAGATGGACAAAACTATATCGAAACTGTTTGGGGCCGTGGTTATGTGCTACGTGATCCGACAGAAGGTTCAGGCCAAAAAGCCGCGAATGAAGGGTAGTTACTTCAAAAACAGTATTATTGACGCCAAGTTCTTTATAGAGCTTGGCGTTATTTTATTGGGTTGCGTGCTTATTTCCTACGCTGGACGATATTTCTGGATAGCCGATCTTTTTAACCATTTCGTCTTTCAATACATTTTAGGGGCTATAATATTTGCAATCATTTTTATTGTTCTAAAAAAATGGAAAGCATTACTCTTACCAGCCCTTACACTACTACTCTGCTTCCCCAAATTTTCTTACCTAGAAAACAGCCAAAGTATTTCTAATGACGAAACCAAGTCTACCTACAACATCGTCCATTTCAATAAACTCGTTACGAATATAGCTATAGATGATATAGAGCAATGGATTAGATCTTTAAAACCTCAACCACATACAATTGTTTTACACGAAGCAAGTTATAACGACCTACAACTTGCGACCGCTCTTTCTGATTTATTCCCTCATCAAATTAAAGAGCCAAGAGAGCATGCCTTTGGCACAATTATTTTGAACAGAACCCCATTTAATAAAATTGAAAAAATAGGCATCGTTGACGTTCCAATAGAAAATTTTGCACTCAAGGCTCAATTTTCAATAGAAGGAATAACGAACGATATCACACTGTTCGCATTGCACGCAGTTCCACCTATGTCGGATGGATATTGGTCACAGCGCAATACTGAACTAGAGCAAATATCAAAGCTTATTAGGCAAGACGTCACCGATAACATTATTTTCACAGGCGATTGGAACATAACACCATACTCACCCTTCTTCCGCGACACATTAGACGTATCTGGATTAAAAGTGGTCAGAGAACCAATTTTTGCAAAAGCGACATGGCCTGATTTTGGAAAAATAGCCGGTTTTCCATTATTACAAATCCCCATAGATCACATTTTATTTAGTAGTGCGTTAACACCTGCATTCAAAAAGGTTGAAAAACCTCTGGGTTCAGACCATCATCCAACCATAATGCATTTTGCAGAGAGATAAGATGAAACAACTACCCAATATCCTGACGATCAGCCGCATGGCGCTTTTGCCTGTTCTTATATGGCTTTTATATATTGATGAAAGCTGGGCCGTTTGGGGTGCGCTTGGTTTATATGCCCTTTCAGCCATTACAGATTTCTTTGATGGATATTTAGCACGCAAAATGAATATTGTGTCACCGTTTGGTACCTTCCTCGATCCAATTGCAGATAAAGTGTTCGTCGCCGTCATTCTTATTGCGCTTGTTGATATCGGGCGCTTAGGAGAGCTTTGGGTTATTCCTGTAATCATCATTTTTACAAGAGAGTTCCTCGTTTCCGGTATGCGTGAATTTTTAGGGCCAAAGAATGTTAAAATGCCTGTAACCCAACTCGCCAAATGGAAAACAACGTTTCAAATGATAGCGCTTGGTGTTTTGATTTATGGTGGGGAGCTCTTGCTTATCGGGCAAGGCCTTCTCGCACTTGCCGCTCTGTTGACTGTCATCACAGGGTGGGGTTATTTAAAAACGGGATTAAAGCATATAAACGACTGATTTCCCTTGAACTTCTCCGCTCCATAGGCTTTGTTAGGCCTATGCTGAATATACCTTTTAAGTTTATCAAATCTGCCTTTCACGCGCTTGATCCAGAAGACGCGCACAGCCTGACAATATCGGCATTAAAAACGCCATTCCATCCGAGGTTTAAAGCCATAAATGATGAACGTTTAAAAGTGACTCTATGGGATAAAGAGTTTCCTAACCCGGTGGGCTTATCTGCAGGTTTTGATAAAAACGCAGAAGTCATTGCGCCAATGCTAGGTATGGGCTTTGGTTTTGTTGAAACGGGTGGTGTAACATTAAGCCCCCAGACAGGTTTACCGCGCCCGCGCATCTTCAGAGATAAAAAAAATGAGGCCGTTGTCAACAGAATGAACTTTCCAAATGTTGGCGCAAAACAATTTAAAGAGAATGTAGAAAAGTTCAGAGCGAAAGATAAGAATAATGGTCTGGTTGGCATTCAAATCGCGATGGGTGAAAGTCAGACGAAAGCCGAAGATGATTTCAAACCACTATTAGAACAACTTGGTGATGTTGCTGATTATATGGTTTTCAACGTTTCATGTCCTAATACACCCGGCTTACGCAACCTAGAACAAAAAGACATATTTATAGAGCTTGCATCAGAACTCATAGAACACCGTAACAAAACTTGGGGCAGTGATAATTTACCGCTCGTCGTGAAATTCAGCCCCGATCAATCTGAAGAAACCCAAAAAGATTTAGCAGCAGCTTGTTTAGAATTAAACTTAGATGGAATTATTTTAACAAATACGACAACAACGCGTCCTGATCACATAGATCCCAACTTGAAGGATCGCCCTGGTGGATTAAGCGGAAAACCGCTCAAAGAAAAATCCACACAAGCAATTTTCAACTATTACAAACTGACCGAAGGTAAAATTCCAATCATAGGTGTTGGCGGTATTTCCAGTGGTCTGGATGCCTATGAAAAAATTAAAGCGGGTGCTTCATTAATACAGGTTTATTCAGCTCTTGTTTATCATGGCCCTGAACTCGCAACACAAATTTGCCGCGATCTTCTGACACTTTTGGAAGAAGACGGTCACGATCACATTATAAAGGCCGTCGGAACGGCACATTAAAAAGGAAAAACGAATGCGCTTCCTCACTACTCTTCTTACATTCACTTTATTTTCTTCTGCAGCATATGCGGAGTTGCCCGCTGTTGAAGTTATGCGCGCTGTTGCGATGCATGGTGAGGTCAAATACGATCACCCTGATTCAAAAACACGTCATTTTGACTACGTGAACCCGGATGCGCCAAAAGGTGGAGAGTTGAATTTATCAGCCATTGGATCTTTTGACTCGCTAAATCCATTCATCATTAAAGGCCAACCTGCCAGTGGCATTGCTTTCTTGGGTCAAAGCTTTCTCTATGACTCTCTCATGGAGCAAAGTTATGACGAGCCATTCTCAATGTATGGCTTGCTCGCCGAAAGTATTGAAATGCCTATCAGCCGTAAATGGGTAGCCTTTAACATTCGCGCCGAAGCAAAGTGGGCAGACGGAGAACCAGTAACAGCCCATGATGTTGTCTGGACATTTAATACGGTGTTAGAACACGGGAAACCTTTCTTCAAAGCGTATTATGGTGACGTCGAAAAAGTCGAAGCGACAACGGACAAACGTGTGCGTTTTACATTCAAGCATACCGATAATGCTGAGCTACCGCTCATCATTTCCCAAATGGCAGTACTGCCGAAGCATTACTGGGCGGTTGAAGGCCGTGATTTCAAGACGACATCTCTCGATGCGCCTCTCGGCAATGGACCATACACAGTTGGTAAAGTTGATGCTGGACGATCAATAGAGTTCATTCGTAACCCTGATTACTGGGGCAAAGATTTGGCGATTAACAAGGGTCGATTTAACTACGACAGAATTACTTACGATTACTACAAAGATAGCAATGTTGCACTTGAAGCCTTTTTCTCTGGCGAGTTTGATTTCCAAGTTGAGAACACTGCAAAACTATGGGCAACAGCATACGATGCCCCTGCTGTTGAAAATGGCGATATTATCAAAGAAGAAATCGCGCATAACCGCCCGCAAGGCATGCAGGCATTCTTATACAACATCCGCCGCCCCGTTTTTCAGGACAAGGCTGTTCGCGAAGCACTTTCTTATGCCTTTGATTTTGATTGGTCTAACAAGCAATTTGCTTATGGAACTTATACCCGTACAGACAGTTTCTTTGAAAACTCAGAACTTGCCGCGCAAGATGGCGCACCACAAGGCCGTGTCCTAGAGATTCTAGAAGAGTATCGCGGTAAAATTGCAGAGGACGTGTTTACAACGCGATACACCCCACCCAAAACAGATGGCTCGGGTAAAAACCGTATTAACCTGCGTAAAGCAGCCCAACTTTTAGATGCTGCTGGCTATAAGCTTGGCGATGACGGTATTCGTGTTCACGAAACAAGTGGTCAACGTCTCGTGTTTGAAATCATTGATGCAAATCCTCTATTTGAGCGATGGGTTCTACCCTACGTTGCAAATTTGAAAAAGGTTGGCGTTGAAGCATCATTTCGTGTTCTTGATCCAGCGCAGTATCAAAACCGTATGGACAATTTTGATTACGACATGACGATAAGCAGCATGGGACAATCAAGCTCTCCAGGTAATGAACAGCGTGACTACTGGTCTTCTGCAAAAGCCGATCTTGTCGGTTCTCGTAATTACATCGGCATTAAAGATCCTGTTATTGATGAGATCATTGAAAAGCTTATTCAGGCGCCAAGCCGTGAAGAATTGGTTGCCTATACTCGCGCATTAGATCGTGTTTTGTTGAGTGGCCACTACCTAATCCCGCAATGGCATATCGATCACTTCCGTGTTGCGTATTGGAAGAAGTTAGGACGACCAGAAACTCTTTCTGGTCTCACTCCAGCTGCATCAACAACGTGGTGGGTTAAGCAAGATCAAAACGATCCCGTAACAGAATAATCTATGGTTTTAACGCTTTAATTAAGGTTTTGACCAGGCGGCTTTTGCGCTCGAACAAGCTGTAATGCTTCTGGTAGATGCTCTTCGGAATATTTTTTCTCTTTGCGAAAATAAACCAGTGATCCCAACAAACAGCCCGTAGTCCCTAACGCCGTAAAACCACTAAATGCAAGCAACGCTATATCTTTAATCTGCTTGCGCTCTTCACGAAGCTCTTTCTTTTTTTGAACGCACTCGGCCACAAAATTATACGACGGAGCCTCTTCTGAGCATAACTCTCTCGCTTCCGTATCATTTCGGCCTGCCTCTCCATAGACGTATCCATGCGTGAGGAAATCTGAAGCCATTAAACCAGATAAACCAATAGTTCCTATTGTTAACCAAGCCCAAGTTAAACGTTGCGCAGTTTTCGTATAAGGATTTGATGAATCTGCCAAAGACATGGCATCGGTTAATTCTTTCGCTTTTTTAACATCAACCATTTTTGTCCCTTAAAAAAACATCACCATATGTTTATGGGAAATGTATTCTGCCAACGGTAATAAAGAAGATTAAAACTTAGGATGTCTAGAAGCAAAATCTCGAGCCATCCTTGCAATCTTTGCAAAGTTTTCATTGGGATCAACCTCCCTAGGTTCTTCAGCTAAAGATGTTATGGCCGCATAACCTGCTTGCACGGGATCTGAGTGGTCTAGGTTCTGACGGCTTACAGCATCCTGATGCGCTTGATCAGCAGCGTTTTCTACATCAGCCAGCGTATTAAAAAGATCATCAGCCAGTGAGTCAGCTGCGCCATCTGTGCCAACCGCAGCACCAGAAACTCGAATTCTTGCCCCCCCAAACTGCTGCATCTTCCTTATTTTTGCCACTAGACATTTTCATCTCCCTGTTTAGGGTAGCGATATGAACATAGAAACTCTCAAAAGTCAAGTATTATGAAAACCTCAATTATTATCCCTGCGCGATATGGCTCTACCCGCTTTCCTGGTAAGCCCCTGACCCTTATTGGTGGTCAGAGCATGCTATCACGCGTGGTATCACTCGCCCAAAAAGCCATGGATAAGCTTGATAACGTAACATTGGCCGTAGCAACAGAAGATCAGCGCATTGCTGACCACGCCGCGGAGATCGGTGTGCAGTGCATTATGACCTCAGATAAGTGTGCAACTGGGTCAGATCGGGTTTTGGAAGCCCTTGATCAGCTGGATAGCGATATTGAATTTGTATTGGGATTACAAGGGGACGCCCCTTTTACACCAGCTGAAGCACCCATCAAAATGATTGAAGCATTTCAAGCCAATCCTGAGATTGAAGTGATTACACCTGTAATTAACCTGCGATGGAGCGAGCTGGATAAACTGCGTGAGCAAAAACAGATCACACCCTTTAGTGGCACGACATGCGTGAAAGATACAAACGGCAAAGCTCTATGGTTTTCAAAAAATATCCTGCCTGCAATTCGTAAAGAAGAAAAGATGAGAGAAACCGAATTTTCTCCTGTCTTCCAACATATTGGGCTCTATGGGTACCGTACAGATATCTTACGTAAGTTCGTGTCCCTACCCCAAGGACATTACGAAAAGCTGGAGGGGCTCGAACAACTTCGCCTCCTTGAAAACGGTATTTCCATTCAAACGATTGAACTCGACGTTCATCTTGGTCTCGCCCAAGCGGGTATCGACAGCCCCGAAGATGTTGAACGCGCTGAAAAAATGCTGGAGAGCATGAATGCCTAGTGGTGATGATAATGATTTCGGCAAGCAACGCCGTAATTTAATGCTTCTCAGCGGTTTAATTTTCTTAAACGATTTTTTAGAAATTGATTATTCAGAAGCTAATATTTTTGGTATTAAAGCCGACAATCTAGAGCACTTATCAGTTATCTTGTTTATACTCTGGGCATACTTCTTTATCCGCTTTTTTAATAAGTTCTATGAAGAACCAAGCACACTATGGGGACCAATAAGAAGAATATATACAGAGTATCTTGAAGCTTCTGTTAACCAATACGCGAATAAGAACGCTGATCCTGAGCACCCACCTGATTTTCGCAAAGTACAAGCTAACTATGAGTATAATAATATCTTTTACCCTCACTTTCATATGTTTGATTATGCCGATAACTGCATAAAAGAGTATATGGATATCAAGGACTTTAATTTGAAGCGAAGGAACCTTAACTGGTTTTATTTTAAAGCTTCATTAAAGTACGGTTTCAAAACACATTATTTTACGGAGTACTACTTTCCAATTCTGTTTGGCTTACTTCCTTTATGGCCTTTAAGCAAAACTGTTCTAGGATATATCTCATGACTAAACTGATCATCGCACGACACGGCAATACTTTTGGGCCAGATGATACGCCGACACGTATTGGCGCGCGTACGGATCTGCCCCTCGTTGAAAGCGGGCAAACACAAGGCGAAAAGCTTGGCGCTTGGCTCAAAGAAAACGAAGTCTACCCTGAAGTCGTCTATAGCTCAGAGCTCCAACGGACAAAACAAACAGCAGAAATTGCGCTTAAAGCTCTTGGTTATCCGCAACCTGTCTTCCCGCTCGCCATTTTTAACGAGATTGATTATGGCCCCGATGAAAACCAAGCAGAAGATCAAGTCATCGCACGTATAGGTGAACAAGCCATCAAAGATTGGGACGAAAAAGCTATCGTTCCAAATGGTTGGGAGTTCGTACCTGATGAATGCATTCAAAACTGGAAAGGTTTTGCCCAGCATATTGTCGATGATGAACAAGACTGCGTCATGGTCGTCACCTCAAACGGCACAGCGCGCTTTGCCCCTCACCTCGCCGGTAATTTCGAAGAATTTGCGAATAACAATAAAATCAAACTGTCCACGGGTGCGCTTGGCATATTAGAATACAAAAATGGCGCTTGGAACGTCACTGACTGGAACATAAGACCTTAAAAACACATGGCCAATTATCTTCTTAAACGTCTCCTTCTCATGATCCCAACATTGCTCGGTATTATGCTGGTGAGCTTTATCATTATCCAGTTTGTACCGGGCGGGCCGGTTGAGCGCATGGTCGCAGAACTACAAGGCCATGGAACAAGCGCAACAGCCCGTTTTGGCGGTGGCGCTGGCAGTGCCGACATGAGCGTTGGTGCAGTAAGTAGCTCCACCGGAAGCGCGAGTAAATATAAAGGCGCACAAGGGTTAGATCCTGAATTTATTGCTGAACTTGAAGCTATGTATGGCTTTGACAAGCCTGCCTACGAACGCTTTTTTCTGATGGTGTCTAATTACTTACGGTTTGATTTAGGAGAAAGCTATTATCGAGACGTTTCTGTCATTGGCCTTGTGCTTGAAAAGATGCCCGTCTCAATTTCACTGGGGCTTTGGTCAACGCTTATCATATATTTAATCTCAATCCCGCTTGGCATTAAAAAAGCAGTAAAGGACGGTCAAAAGTTTGATATCTGGACATCGGCTGCCGTATTCACTGGGTACGCGATCCCCTCTTTCATGTTTGCTATTCTACTTATCATCCTTTTCGCTGGGGGGCGCTACTTTGACCTATTTCCATTACGCGGTCTTACCTCGGACGGATTTGATGATATGAATTTTGTTCAACAGGTTCTCGATTATCTGTGGCATATGGTACTGCCCGTCATGGCTATGGTGATTAGCGGCTTTGCCAGCCTTACTATGCTCACTAAAAACTCATTTTTGGATGAGATTAACAAGCAATACGTGCTTACGGCGCGCGCAAAAGGATTGGACGAAAAACAAGTGCTTTATGGACACATCTTCCGTAATGCCATGCTCATTGTCATTGCAGGTTTCCCAAGTGCCTTTTTGGCTATATTCTTTACAGGCTCTCTCCTTATTGAGGTTATATTTTCCTTAGACGGTATAGGGCTCTTGGGATATGAGAGCCTTATTAACAGAGACTACCCTGTTGTCCTTGGAACTCTGTATATGTTTGGGATTATGGGTCTAGTAACACTGCTTATTCGGGACGTTGTTTACGTTCTCGTGGACCCAAGAATAGACTTTGACGCCAGAACAGTTTGATATTTTATTTGACAGAATACCAAAACGAAGGTATGCTCCTGCACAATCAAAAACAAGACGAATCATGAATCTGAAGAAGGTCACAAAGAAATTAGCCAAAGTTCGCGACTCCATTCGTGAGCACGGCGGCGTGACTCCTGAAGATGAGCAAGCTCTCAAAGATCTAGTAAATCAGACAATTTCTATTGCAAAGGATGAGTTAAACAACCTTCCGCAAAAAGAATACACCCTTCCTGTACCACACAACGACAACCGCCCACTCAGTAGTGATCAACGTTTCCGCCTTTCTTTGGTAGAAAAAACAGGGACTGGCAGTAGTTCAGTTCACTAGAGTTTAAGTTCCCGACATGAGCAAGCCCATAGAACAAGCAATAGACTTAATTAAAAAGTTCGCTTTGGCTACTAAAGAAGAAAAAACACAACACCTCGCTCAACTCACGCTGGTGGAACATTACATGTCCGTAAAAGAGCAGTGCCAATACGCCTTTGAACTAAATGCTCGGTTACAAGGTTGTTCAGTTGATGACGTAGAAGAACAATTTGGTTTTAGCCCTATTCAATTAGAGCTCATGCCATTAGAAAACAGGCAAAAACTCATTGTTACTGGTAAAAGCGCGCTCATATTTCATTTTATGGGCGAGGCCACAAAAAGTGCTGCACGTGCCGCACTAATAGCTATCGGTGATACACCTATTGATGATGATGACCGAGCGCTCTTAAACGCGCTAGCTATGACTAACAAGCCCCCTAAACCTGGTGCGTTATTAAATTAGCAATTTTACTTTTCTGATAGAGTTCATTTCGTTAGAGTCACAGCATGACTCTTTCACCAATCACACAAAGACGACTAGCGCAGTTTAAAGCCAACAAACGTGGTTTTTATTCGTTTTGGATATTCTTAACGCTTCTTGTCCTTTGTGTTGGCGCAGAATTCATTTCAAATGATAAACCTCTCTTGGTGAAATATGATGGTGGTTACTACACCCCTGTTTTCAAAAATTATCCTGAAACACAATTTGGCGGCGATTTTGAAACAGAGGCAGATTATCGCGATCCATTCGTAAAAGACTTAATCAACGAAAAAGGCTGGATGGTTTGGCCCCTGATTAGATTCTCTTACGATACGATCAATTATGATCTACCAACCCCTGCCCCATCGAAACCAACGCTTGAAAATATACTCGGCACCGACGATCAAGGGCGTGATGTGGCGGCGCGTGTTATTTATGGCTTTAGAATCTCTGTCCTCTTTGGATTAGCCCTCACAATCATCAGTTCGATCATCGGTATTACGGCTGGAGCCTTTCAAGGATATTACGGCGGGCGCTTAGACCTTATCATGCAACGCGTTATTGAGGTATGGTCATCTCTACCATCACTTTATATCCTCATTATCTTTTCAGCGATGTTTATTCCGGGATTTTGGACACTTCTCTTTATCTTACTCCTCTTCTCATGGGTTGGCCTCGTCGATGTGGTTCGCGCAGAATTCCTGCGCACACGTAACTTTGACTACGTGAAGGCGGCCAACGCTCTCGGTGTATCAAACCTCACTATTATGCGCCGCCATGTTCTGCCAAACGCCATGGTCGCCACGCTAACGCTTATGCCGTTCATTTTAACGGGCTCTATTACGGCGCTAACATCATTAGATTTCCTCGGCCTTGGCCTACCGCCGGGCTCTGCATCCCTTGGCGAGCTGCTCGCACAAGGTAAAAACAACCTTCAAGCGCCGTGGTTGGGAATTACAGCCTTCTTATCACTGGCTATTATGCTCTCACTCCTTACATTCATAGGGGAAGCCGTCCGAGACGCCTTTGATCCACGTAAAACAAATTTATAGTTGACGCCCCTGCTCTTTCCCGCTTTTATTATGGCTATGAATACAAACACAAACCGACGACGTCCTCGTTAACATCGCCCTTCTTGGGGGATGCGTTTGTGCTTGATCCTAATTTTCTTATCTAAATCATCGCAAATTACTCTCTTAAGACTGGCAAGAAACAGGCTTCGTCCGTATTATATTGATGCGATTATGAAGGCAGGTAAAAAGAGATGAGTAATAAAATAAAAGTATCGATTATCGGTGTCACCGGATACACGGGAACAGAATTGCTACGCTGTTTACTTCAGCATCCACATGTTGAGCTCCAATATCTTGTTTCTCGTCAGCATGAAGGTACACCACTATCCAATCTCTTCCCACGCCTATCACACTTAGAAGGCCTAAAGATCACAAACACAGATCATGAAACAGTCGCCAAGGACAGTGATGTTGTATTTCTGTGTTTGCCGCACAAGGCCGCGCAAGAAGTTGCACCGGCATTCCTAGGCAAAACAAAACTCATCGATTTCTCTGCGGACTTTCGTTTAAGCGATAAAGAAACATATGAGAAATACTACCACATTGATCATCAACGTCCTGAGCTATTGTACAGGTCATTTGTATATGGCCTGCCAGAAGTTCACCGTGAGCAGATTAAAACCGCAGACGCCGTTGCCAATCCGGGTTGCTTCGCCCTCCTCGTTCAGGTTCTCTTGCTTCCTTTCAAAGGTAAAATGAGCGGCGCCGTTGTTATTGCTATTTCAGGCACAGCAGGCGGGGGCCGGTCTCTTCGTGATCCTGTTGATCACCCTTTCTGCGCGCAGAATATGCGTAGCTATTTGGTCAATGAACACCGTCATACGCCAGAGATCTTAGCCACAAGTGGGCTCAGTGAAAAGCAACTTAACTTTGCTCCGACAGTCGGGCCTTTCTTACGCGGCATCTTCGCCAATGGTTTTATCAAAAGCGATGAAGCACCCGATTTAAGTGTTTTAGAAAATCATCCGATCACACGTATTACCCA
>JABSQP010000023.1 GCA_013215815.1 Alphaproteobacteria bacterium
CCAGAAATGGTACGTGATTTCCAATCAGTGATTGGCCAGAGTTTGCCACCTTTGTGATTTCGCTAGACGTAGCGAGGTCGCGTTACCGGAGTTTTAAGACGCTTTATGCCTCTGTTTTTGTCAACGCACATAAATAAGGTCGATAAGAAGGGACGTGTGTCTCTTCCGTCAGGCTTTCGTGCGGCTTTATCCGGTCAGAGTTTCCAGGGGGTGGTGGTCTTTCGTTCAAACAATCATGATTGCTTGGAGGGGTTTGCTTATTCCTACATGGAAGAGTTGTCCGCGCGTCTAGATAACTTCGACCTCTTTTCCAGTGAGCAAGATGATTTGGCAACAACGATTTTCTCGGAGGCAGTGCAGCTTCCTCTTGATGGTAATGGCCGTGTTATTCTGCCGGCAGATCTTGTTGAATATGCAGAGGTGGGAGAAGAAGCGGCGTTTGTTGGTCTGGGGCAAAAATTCCAAATTTGGAATCCCTCTAAATTGCAAGATCGTCGTGATGAGGCTCGCTCGGTCGTGAAGTCAAAGGGCCTGACTGTCCCTAAGCATAAAGCAAGCGGGGAAGGTGAGCGATGACGCAGGTGCAGCCTCGAGATAATTCTCCGCATTATTCAGTCATGCTTACTGATGTGATGGATGTGCTCTCTCCAAAAGATGGTGAAGTTTATATCGATGGAACGTTTGGTGCTGGTGGTTACTCCCGCGCGTTTCTTCAAAAAGCGGATTGCACAGTAATTGCCATTGATCGTGATCCATCTGTACAAGAAACGGCAGATCAGTTGCGCACTGAGTTTGGTGATCGCTTTGTCTTTTTGCGTGGTTGCTTTGGTGATGCGTTAGAGCTCGTTCGTGACTCTGGTTTTGAAAGGGTTGATGGCTTTGTGGTTGATGTCGGTGTCTCTTCGATGCAAATCGATCAGGCTGATCGTGGTTTTTCGTTTAAACAAGATGGTCCGCTGGATATGCGTATGGATAGTGATGCGGATTTAACGGCTGAAGACATTGTCAATAGCTACAAAGAAGAAGATCTGGCGAATATCATTTATCGTTATGGTGAAGAGCGTATGTCGCGCCGCGTTGCAAAACGCATCGTAGAAAAACGTAGCGAAGAGCGTATAACAACAACGCTCCAGCTTGCCGATATTGTGCGCGCTGTTGTGCCGAAATCACCTAAAGATAAAATTGATCCTGCGACGCGTACTTTTCAAGCGCTTCGTATTGCTGTTAATGATGAGCTTGGGGAGCTTGAGCGTGGCCTATCTGCTGCGGAAGAGATTCTTAATGAAAATGGTCGTTTGATTGTTGTCTCATTTCATTCTTTAGAGGATGGGATTGTAAAATCTTTCCTCAATCAACATTCCGGACGCGTTCCTAATGTGTCTAAATATATGCCTTCTATCATAGAGGAGGTGTCTCCATCCTTTACGCTTATCAAGCGTAAAGCCTTTGTCCCTTCGGACGCTGAAATCCAAGAAAATCCTCGTTCACGCTCGGCCAAAATGCGCGCCGCCCTCCGAACATCTGCTTCCCCAATTGATGAAACAAAAATGACGAGAGAGGGGGCGCATGTTTAGAATATCTGGTCTTTTCTCGCTGGTTGTTACACTTGGTCTTGGAGCGGTGCTTTTTTGGACAAGTCAATCTGTTCAAGATGTGGAGCGCTCTCTTTCTAAAAAGAACAATGCTATTGAGCGTGAAAAAGAAACTATTCGTGTTCTATCAACGGAGTGGGATTACCTTAATCGTCCGCAGCGTTTAGAGCGCTTGGCAAAAGATGGTATTGGCATGAGTGAGCCGGATGCGGAAGAGACTTCTGTTGTGCATGATATCTCTTCTATTCCAGTTCCTGTTGTTCCGGTGATGCCAGGGATAAAGCCAGCAAGTCTTTCTAATATTGAGCCAGCAGCCTCTGAAGAAGAGGTTGATGTGAAATATGATCAGGAAGCATTTGATAGCTTGCTTGAATCTGTTGATGGAGGTTCGCGATGAATCTGTTTCAACGTCGTAAGCTTCATATGGTTGGAGTACGTAGTAATGCATTAGAGCAGGCGCGCGGCCGTATTGTGTTAATGAGCGCGGTATTCGTGTGTGCCTATTTGCTTGTGATTGCGCGCTCTGTTGATGTGATGGTATTGCAGGGTGCGCTTTATAATAACGAAGAGGCGCATTTATATGAAGCTGTTGCGCCCAAAGGAGAGGCGGTGCGCCGTGGAGATATCGTTGATCGTAATGGCGTTTTGCTTGCACGTTCGTTAAAGACGGCATCTCTTTATGCAGATCCTAAATTAGTAACGGCACCGAAAGAAACGACCGAAGCACTGAAAGAAATATTCCCTGATTTACAGTATGGTGATTTGCTTCAAAAACTTCAAAGCAAACGCCGCTTTGTTTGGATTAAAAGAAACATTACCCCTGATGAGCAAGGTGAAATTCTTCAGTTGGGCGATCCGGGTTTGAATTTTGAAGAAGAAGATCGTCGTATCTATCCGCAGGGCGAGCTCGCTGTTCACATGGTTGGCTATAGTGGCGTTGATGGTCAGGGGCTTGCTGGTATTGAAGGCTCTTTTAATAAATATTTGGACGCAGGCGATGAGCCGCTTGCGCTAACTATTGATGTTCGTTTACAGCACGCTCTTCGTCGCGAGATTTCTAACTCTATTGAAACGTTTAGCGCTATTGGTGGTGCGGGCGTCATCATGGATGTGCGTGATGGTTCTGTTTTGGCTGCTGTGTCCTTGCCAGATTTTGATCCGCAGCAATATGGCCGCGCAGAGAATAACGAGTTGTTCAACCGTGTTTCTCTTGGTGTATATGAGTTGGGGTCTGTATTTAAAATTTTTTCTACGGCAGCGTTGTTAGAGGAGACGGGAGCGCGTATAGCTCAAAAGTTTGATGCGCGTGAACCGCTCCGTAGAGGTCGTCATAAAATTCGTGATTATCATGCAGAAAAACGCATTATGTCGCTTCCTGAGGTGTTTATGCATTCATCCAATATTGGATCTGCCCTTATGGGAGAGATGGTTGGCACAGAAGGAATTAAAAAATTCTATAGCGATTTAGGATTATTGACGCCAGCGAGCCTGGAGGTTGGTGAGATTGGTAAACCAATTGTGCCGAGCCCATGGCGCGATATTAATACGCTAACTGCTTCTTATGGTCATGGTGTGGCTGTATCCCCGCTTCAGTTAACGAGCGCTGTTGCGTCAATTGTAAATGGCGGAGAGCTTGTAGAGCCGACGCTGATTCTTGATGGGGTACGTCTTGAAAAAGACAAAAAAAAGCCAAAACAAAAAACAAATGTTCGCATTATTTCGCCTGAAGTCTCTCATAGAATGCGTCAGCTATTAAGGCTGACAGTGAGTGAGGGGACAGGGAAAAGTGCCGATGTCGACGGTTATCTTGTCGGTGGAAAAACTGGAACAGCTGAGAAGCCTGGCGCTGGCGGATATAGCCGTAAACGCCTGATTTCATCATTTGTTGGAACATTTCCATCTGATGAGCCGCGATATGTGGTTTACATCATGGTGGATGAACCGCAAGGAACACAGGAATCATATGGCTATGCCACGGGTGGTTGGGTCGCTGCGCCCGCAGTAAAAAACGTTATTGCTTCTATGGTGTCTATTCTGGGTATTGCGCCATCTAAAGAGAAGAAGCGTATGGAGGGAAGTCTTCTGCGTTACGTGAAAATAGAAGATCAAATTAAACAGGAAAAGGAGCAAAACATTGCAGCTCACTAGTTTGATTGATGCCGAAAAAGATGTGCTGATCGAGGGTGTGACCGTCGATAGCAGAAAGGTGCGCACAAATTATCTTTTTGCTGCATTGCCAGGTAGTAAGGAAGACGGTAGTAAATATATCAAGGATGCGATTAATCATGGGGCATCTGCTTTACTGGTTCATGAAAAAGTGGATTTGCCGGATCTTCCTGAAAACATTGTTGTTATAAAAACAAAGAATACACGACGCGATTTTGCGCTTATTGCGAGTAAATTTTATAAACGCCAACCTGAACATATTGTTGCTGTAACGGGAACAAGTGGTAAGACATCAACTGCGTCTTTTACGCAGCAGATTTGGCACCTGTCAGGAATAACGAAATGCGCATCTCTTGGAACGTTGGGTGTGAGCGGTCCAGGGATTAAACGTTATGGCGGCCTTACGACTCCGGGTTCAGAAGCGCTTCATGCAGAGCTTGCTGATTTAGCATCTGTCGGTGTAACGCATTTGGCAATGGAAGCATCTAGCCACGGGCTTTATCAGTATCGCTTGGATGGTGTACATGTTGATGCGGCGGCTTATACAAATCTATCACGTGATCATCTTGATTATCATGAAACGATGGATGCGTACTTTGAAGCGAAGTCACGCTTATTCTCTAATCTTCTAACTGATAATGGTGTGGCTGTTATTAATAAAGACGATGAGTATGCGGATCGACTTATTGATATTTGTGGCAAAAGAAATTTAAAGACAATTACATTTGGTAAAAATGGGGATGATATAAAGCTTGTATCTCGCCAAGCAAAGCCAGATGGTCAAAAAATTGAAATAGAGGTTTTTGGTAAGTCTTATGAAATAACGCTTCCTCTCGTAGGTGACTTTCAGGTGATAAATGCACTATGCGCGCTCGGTCTTGTCTTGTCTGACGATAATGATCCTGAAAAATATGTTTCATTATTGGAGAAACTCTCTGGTGTTCCAGGGCGTCTTCAGCTTGTTGAGGGTTCTTCTAAAGGCGCTGTTTACGTGGATTATGCCCATAAGCCTGCTGCGCTTGAAACGGTTCTAAAAACACTGCGTCCGCATACGGAAGGACGCCTTGTCTGTGTTTTTGGATGTGGCGGTGACCGTGATCCGGGTAAACGCGGCATGATGGGTGAGATTGCGGGTGAGTATGCAGATGTTGTTATCGTTACTGATGATAATCCACGTTCAGAAGATGCCGTGTCTATTCGTAAGCAAGTTTTAGAAGGTTGTCCCGAAGCAAAAGAAATTGGTGATCGCGCCGAAGCAATTAATTGGGGAATTGAACACCTGCAAGAGGGGGATGTTTTGGTAATTGCTGGTAAAGGGCATGAAGAGGGGCAAATTATTGGCGATAAAGTTTTGCCGTTTAACGATTTAGAAGAAGCCGAAAAGGCCATAGCAAAAGATAAATAAAAAGGGTGTTTAAGGGGAAAAGAAGTATGTCACGATCAAATATTATATGGACAGCCAAAGAAGCAGCGGAGGCTACTGGCGGCGATGCTGCTGGAAGTTGGGAGGCTATGGGTGTTTCTATTGATACGCGCACAATTAAAGAGAGCGATTTATTTGTTGCCCTGAAAGGTGATGCGGGAGATGGGCATGATTATGTGGCGCAGGCAATTGATGCGGGAGCTTGTGCCGCTGTTGTATCTCAGTCTATTGATGGGGTGCCTCCCGAAAAGCTTTTGATTGTTGCTGATACGTTGAAAGCAATGGAAGGTTTAGGTAAAGCGGCGCGTGCGCGCACTGCGGCGCGTGTCATCGGTGTAACGGGCAGCGTTGGTAAAACAGGAACAAAGGAAATGCTTGCGACCGCGCTAGAGGTGCAAGGTCAAACACACGCAAGTATCAAAAGCTATAATAACCACTGGGGCGTGCCGCTCTCACTCTCTTCAATGCACGCGGGAACTGATTACGGTGTGTTTGAGATGGGTATGAATCATCCAGACGAAATTACGCCGCTAAGCCAGATGGTGCGTCCGCACGTTGCGATCATCACAACAATCGCTCCTGTTCATGTTGAAGCGTTTGATGATGGCATTGATGGGATTGTAAAAGCGAAAGCTGAAATCTTTGACGGCGTTGAAGATGGCGGGTATGCAGTTTTGAATGCAGACATTCTTTCGTTTGATGCATTGAAGTCAATGGCTGAAGAAAAAGGTTTATCGGTTGTAAGTTTCGGTGAAGCTGAAACAGCGATGGCTCGTCTTGTTGATTGTCTAGAGGCCGCGAACGGTTCCCGCGTTAAAGCGATGATCTTGGATGAAGAGGTGAGCTTTACGTTGCAGGTTGCTGGTCGTCATATTGCTCAAAATGCGATGGCTGTTCTTGCTGCAGTTAAACTCGCTGGCGGTGATATTCAAAAGGCCGCAAAAGCGATTGAACGCCAAGAACCGATTGTTGGTCGTGGTAAGCGCGAGATTTTAGAAACAGATCAAAAAGATAATCCAATTACGCTGATTGATGAAAGTTATAATGCTTCTCCAGCTGCCATGAATGCTGCTTTTAAGGTTTTAGCGTTGGTTGATCCGGGGCGTGGTGGTCGCCGCATTGCTGTTTTAGGTGATATGCTTGAGCTTGGTAAGGAGAGTGATAAACACCATGCTGACCTTGCTCTACCATTAAAAGCGGCCAATATTGACCTTGTTTACACATGTGGTAAACACATGAAAAATTTGCATGATCGCTTGCCAGCGAACCAGCGTGGGGAACATAAAGAAACCAGTAAAGAATTGGCAGAGATCGTGCCAGATGTTTTAGTTCCTGGTGATGTTGTGATGGTTAAAGGATCACTGGGCAGTAAGATGGGATTGGTCGTCGAAGCTTTACGTGCGCTGCCATTGAAGTTTAAAAAAGCGACAAATAATAGTTAAAAATTAAGGATAAAGAATGCTTTACCATTTTCTTGTACCGCTTGCAGAAGACTACGCACTGTTTAACGTCTTTCGTTATTTAACATTTCGTACAGGCGGCGCGGTGATGACTGCGCTTATTATTTGCTTTTTAATCGGCCCAGGCATGATCCGCTGGCTTAAGAAAAAGCAAAAAGAAGGTCAGCCTATCCGTGATGATGGCCCAGAGGGGCATTTTAAAAAAGCAGGAACGCCGACAATGGGAGGTTTGATGATTCTAATCTCTGCTGGCTTATCGGTTTTGCTTTGGTCAGATTTAACAAATCCTTATGTTTGGACTGTTTGCGGTGTCGTGGTCTCTTTCGGGTTGATTGGTTTTCTTGATGATTACGCGAAGCTTACGAAGCGTTCGCACCACGGTGTTCCGGGCAAGGTCAGGCTGTTATTAGAATTCGCTGTTTCATTCGCGGCTATAGCGGCCTATGTGCATTTTACGGCGCCGGAAATGGCAACGGGTTTGGCGTTGCCGTTCTTTAAAGATCTTCTTATCCCACTCGGAATTTTTATTTTTGTGCCGTTTGCCATGCTTGTCATTGTTGGTGCCTCAAACGCTGTAAACTTAACTGACGGGCTTGACGGTTTGGCTATTGTTCCCGTGATGATTGCAGCGGCTTGTTTTGGCTTGATCAGTTATCTTGTGGGTAATGCGATTTATTCAGAATATCTAGGTATCCACTTTGTCGCTGGGACAGGCGAACTCGCTATTATTTGTGGCGCACTTATCGGCGCAGGTATGGGTTTCTTATGGTTTAATGCACCGCCGGCGATGGTATTTATGGGCGATACAGGTTCGCTTTCTATGGGCGCAGGCCTCGGCTCGATTGCCGTGATTGTAAAGCATGAAATTGTACTTGCCATTATTGGTGGTTTGTTTGTTTTGGAAACAGTTTCTGTGATTGTTCAGGTTGCTTCTTTCAAATTGACAGGAAAGCGTGTTTTCCGCATGGCGCCCATTCATCATCATTTTGAAAAGAAGGGGTGGTCTGAGCCGACAGTTGTAATTCGTTTCTGGATTATTGCCGTTATCTTAGCGTTAGTTGGCCTTTCTACACTCAAACTACGATAAACTCATATGATTGATCTCAAGCCGTATGCTCAAACTTTAAATCATAGACGCGCAGCTGTCTTTGGCTTAGGTGTTTCTGGTTTATCGGTTGTTCGCGCATTAAGGGCAGCTGGTATATCAGTTGTTGCTTGGGATGATCGTGAAGACCAGCGTAATATAGCCGCGGGTATTGGCGCGGATATTCAAAATGTTGCTGACGGGATGGATGAGGATTTTGATTTTTTAGTTCTCTCGCCTGGTGTGCCGTTAACGCATCCTGAGCCTCATGATGTTGTAAAAGCAGCGAATACAGTAGACGTTGAAATTATCGGTGATATTGAATTATTTCATCGCGCAGCGCCGAGTTTAAAAACAATTGGTATTACAGGAACGAATGGAAAATCAACGACAACTGCTTTGATGGCACATGTTTTAAATGATGGTGGTGTTAAGGCTCAGGCTGCTGGTAATATCGGAACACCTGTTTTAGATTTAGACGTTGGTCAAATTGATGTGCTTGTTTTGGAGTTGTCCTCTTATCAGTTAGACCTTTGTTCGACATATCGTCCTGATATTTCTATGCTGCTGAATATAACGCCGGATCATCTTGATAGGCACGGTGACTTGGCGGGGTACACAAAAGCAAAAGCGCGTATCCTTGATGGCTCTGGTGTGAAGATAATAGGCGTTGATACGGTGCCAACAAAAGAGCTGTTCGATAAGTCGGATAAAGCTATTAGCGTTTCTGTTAATGGAAGTGCTGACGTAGATGTTCAAAATGAAACGCTTTATTATAAAGATAACGAAGTCGCGGATGTTTCTAATTTCGATACATTAAAAGGTGAGCATAACTATCAAAATCTCGCTTGTGTTTATGCCGCCGCGCGGAAGCTAGGTCTAAATGATGAAGTCATTCTCGCTGCTTTAAAAACATATCCAGGTTTGCTACATCGTCAATATAAATGCGCATCTATTGGTACCGTTGATTATATTAACGACAGCAAAGCAACAAATGCAGAAGCGGCGGCAAAGGCTCTGAATTCGTATGATAATATTTACTGGATATTAGGTGGCCTGCCGAAAGAGGGCGGGCTTGATGGGCTCGATCCATTTATGCCAAAGGTTGAAAAAGCTTACCTCATCGGGCAAGCATCAGAAGATTTTAAATCGTGGCTCGATGCTCAAGGTGTTGAAAATGAGCTTTGTGAAGTTCTTGATGTTGCAACAGAACAAGCACATCAGGATGCTCAGAATTCAGGTGAAGCATCGACTGTTCTTCTTGCGCCAGCGTGCGCGTCTTGGGATCAGTTTGCTTCGTTTGAAAAACGCGGTGATGCGTTTATGCAAGTAGTGGCTTCTTTTGAAAAAGGAGAGGCGGCATGAGTCTTTTCTCCCGTACAGATCAATCGCTTTTATCGCGTTGGTGGTGGACAGTCGATCGCAGTCTCCTAGCCATGATCCTTGCGCTTTTTGTAATTGGTGCTGCGATGGTGGCAACAGCCAGCCCGTCGGTGGCAGTGCGTATTGGCTTAGGTGAATATCACTTCTTTATTCGCCATGTGATTGTGATGATTCCATCGATCGCGATCATGCTCTTCATCTCTCTCTTTGATGCAAAGACAATTTGGCGTGGGGCGTTGCTTGCCTTTGTCGGAAGTTTGTTTCTGCTTGTTTTTGTTTTTCTCTTTGGAATGGAAATTAAGGGTGCACAGCGTTGGATTCATCTTCCAGGATTCTCACTGCAGCCGAGTGAATTTGCAAAGCCCGCCTTTATTGTTGTGGTGTCATGGCTTTTGGCTCGTAAGAAGGAAGATGGAAAATTTCCAGGTATCAAGATGGCTGCTGCTGCTTATGGTATGTTAGCACTTCTTCTTGTGCTTCAACCTGATATGGGGATGACCTTTGTTACAACGGCGAGCTTCATGGCCGTTATATTTATTGCAGGTCTACCATTTCGTTATGTCGTGATTTTGATGGTGGCGGCTGTAACTTTGGCTGTAACAGCTTACTTCTCGTTCTCTCACGTGCAAAGCCGTGTTGATCGCTTCTTACACCCTGAGAGTGGTGATACATATCAAATAGATCGTTCATTAGATGCTTTTAAAAACGGAGGCATCATGGGAACAGGTCCAGGGCATGGTGAAGTGAAGCTTCGCATTCCTGATGCGCATGCTGATTTCATCTTCTCTGTCGCAGCGGAGGAATTCGGTTTGATCTTCATTCTGATCCTTGTGGCGCTTTATGCTTATATCTTTGTGCGGTGTTTTAATCGGATCATGGATAGCGACAACATGTTTGTCATATTGTCTGTTGGGGGGCTTCTCACCATGTTTGCCTTGCAAGCTTTCATTCATATGGGCTCTTCTTTGCATATTTTGCCCACAAAGGGCATGACTTTACCCTTGATAAGCTATGGTGGCTCTTCTCTCCTGTCGATGAGTATGGTAATGGGTATGGTATTGGCTTTAACACGAAAACAATCACGCCGCGGTGTATCGCAGGGTGGAATCTCTATTAAAGCCATCGGGGGCGAAAAACTGTAAGAAAAAGTATGAGCGAGAGTAAAAGGATTTTAATTTGCGCAGGTGGTACTGGCGGGCATATGTTCCCGGCTGAGGCGCTTGCACGTGATTTGATTAGCCGTGGTTACCATGTGACATTAGCAACAGATGTACGCGGTAAGAAATATGAACCATTTGCGGATGGTGTGCCTGTCCACGTACTTAGCTCAGGTTCTTTGAAATCGGGTATTCTTAGTAAGATTACAACCTTATTCTCACTCGCCATTGGTATTGTTCAGGCGAAAGCTCTCATAGCGAAGGTGAAACCGTCTGTTGTTGTCGGTTTTGGTGGGTATCCGTCTTTTCCTGCCGTTTATGCGGCGCAAAAGGCAAAAATTCCAACAATTATTCATGAACAAAACGCTGTTCTTGGTAAGGCCAATAAGATGCTCGCGCGTAAGGCAGACCGTATTGCGCTGTCCTGGCCAAAAGTAACGGGCATTGAAGAAAGTGACGCCGTGCGCGCAGTTGTTGTTGGTAACCCTGTCCGTCAGAACATTGTGGCACTTTATAATGAGCCATACCCAGCGATTGAACCTGATGGTCCGCTTCGTATTTTTGTTATGGGCGGCTCACAAGGGGCGAGTGTTTTTAGTGATATTCTGCCAAAGACATTTGACCAGCTTTCGAAAGATCACAAAGCACGCCTTGAAATTGTGCAGCAGTGCCGCGAAGAAGATATTGATATTGTGCGTGAGGCGTATGGTCTCGCGGGCGTTAAGGCCGAGTTATCACCGTTCTTTAAAAATGTGCCAGAGCATCTAGCAAATTGTCATTTGTTTATTGGCCGTTCAGGTGCGGGGCAGGTGGCTGAAATAACAACAGCGGGGCGCCCGGCCATTTTTGTGCCGTATCCATGGCATGCTGATCAACAACAAAAACATAATGCTGACACAGTTTCAGACAATGGTGGAGCGTGGGTAATGACGCAAGATGGTTTTACTGTTGAAGCGCTTCTCACACGTATTGAAACATTTTTACAAAATCCTGAGACGCTTTTCCGTGCGGCAGAGAGTTCACGCGAATGCGGTAAGCCTGATGCGTCCCGTAAGCTTGGTAATTTGGTAACGGCTTTGGCGAGCGGATGGGACAAAGAGGCGTTAAAGCCTTACGATCTGACGCAGGGTCGTGAAGATTAGAATAGAAAGAGTATAATTATGCGCGCAATGCCACAAAATATTGGAGTTATTCATTTCGTCGGTATCGGCGGGATTGGCATGAGCGGTATTGCGGAAGTATTACACCAACTTGGTTATACGGTGCAGGGCTCTGATCTATCTGAAAGTCAGAATGTTGTGCGCCTTCGCGAGAAGGGAATGCAGGTTTTTATTGGTCAGAAAGAAGAGAACATTAAGGATGCAGATATCGTTGTAATCTCTTCGGCGATTAAAGACGATAATCCGGAATTAAAAGGGGCGCGTGCGCGTAACTTACCGGTTGTTCGCCGCGCTGAAATGCTCGCTGAGCTGATGCGTCTCAAATGGTCGATGGCGATTGCTGGAACGCATGGTAAAACAACCACAACTATGATGGTTGGGACAATGTTGGAAGAAGCTGGCTATGATCCGACTGTGATTAACGGCGGGATTGTTAATAGCTACGGTACAAATACACGTCTTGGTCAAGGTGACTGGATTGTGGCTGAAGCCGATGAGAGTGATGGGACGTTTACAAAGCTGCCTGCAACGGTTGCGGTTGTTACTAACATCGATCCAGAGCACCTCGATCATTATGGCTCGTACGATAATATTAAAGCTGCGTTTAGACGCTTTATTGATAACTTGCCATTCTATGGTTTTGCGGCTTTGTGTTCTGATCACCCGGCAGTACAGGAATTATTGCCGCATTTATCAGATCGCCGCGTTCTCACATATGGGTTTAACCCGCAAGCGGATGTACGTGTTTCGAATGTTCGCACAGAGGCAGATGGTAACCATTTTGATGTAACTTTTGCGGCTTGGTTGAGCGATGGAGAAGAAGAAACGCTACGTGACGTATTCTTGCCAATGCTCGGTGAGCATAATATTTTAAACTCTTTGGCCGCTCTTTCTATCGCCCATGAAATGGGTGTTCCAGCGCCGATCATGAAGAAAGCTATGGCGAACTTCTCTGGTGTGAAGCGCCGCTTTACAAAGACGGGTGTGTCTAACGGCATTACAGTTGTTGATGATTACGCGCACCACCCAGTTGAGATTAAAGCTGTTTTAAAGGCGGCGCGCCAAGCGGTTGAAAAAACAGGTAAAAAAATTATTGCTGTAATGCAGCCACACCGTTTCACACGCCTTCATGATTTATTTGATGAATTCTGCACGTGCTTTAATGATGCAGATAGTGTGATCATTGCTGATGTTTATAAAGCGGGTGAAGATCCGATTGAAGGAGCAGATAAAGAACATCTTGCGGATGGTGTTCAAACACGCGGTCATAAACAGGTGCAGACGCTCATCTCACCTGATGCGTTAGCTGAGTTGATTGCGGGGCAAGCGGAAGAAGGCGATTACGTGATTTGTCTTGGCGCGGGTGATATCACAAAATGGGCGTACGCGTTGCCAGAGCAACTCGACGCTGCATTTGTGAAAAAACAAAAGCAAAGTGCTTAATCATTGATTTATTATGACTAATTGTGCTTAAATTGTTATGTGAATTCGTATTTGCCACAATTAGTCTCTCATATTCGGGGAAAGTTAAGCCCTGAGGGATCTTTGCGTCGTTCTTTTGCCGGTAAATGTGGCTTGGCACAGTCTATTTCGTTTTTCAAATTAGAAGATAAAGGCGTTGAATTTAAACCATTCGCTTCCCAAACTTTGGATGGATGGAATTATGGGCATGCGTCAGGGACGTTAATTGATCAAAGCGGGCAGCTTATTCTTGTTGATCCAACCTTTGTGCAGTTTGCAGAAGATGATTCAGATGGATCGCCTTATCAGTTGCTTGGCCAAACTCAAACGGGGCAAGAGCTCATAGAGGCTCTGGAGAGTGATGGGTACTGTGTTCTAGATTACGATAAAGCTTATGCTTATTTAGAATCATTCCTGGGAGGGAGTGAGCTCTTTGTTTTGCCAGAAGATGTATTCGATATGTTAGTTGATCCTATGCCCCATAGATTTAACCTCGTTGTTGGTAGGAATAACGTCAGGGCAACGCGCGAGAATATTGCCCCATTTTTATCATAAAAATTGCTTCGTTTCTTCATCTCTTCGCGCTAAGTAAGAGGGATGAGTTCGATTCTAGAAAAGCTTCCCGAAGTGCGCGGAAAATATACGGAGAATGCCTCTTTGGGTGAGAAGGGGTGGTTTCGCTGCGGTGGAAAGGCGGAAGTGTTGTTTAAGCCTGCTGATGTTGGCGATCTGCAACATTTCTTAAAAAACTGTCCTAGCGATGTTCCTGTTCAAGTTTTTGGTGCTTTATCCAATTCCATCATTCGTGATGGGGGATTAAAAGGTGTGACCATTCGTCTCAATCGTTCTTTTGCGGATATTAAAGCCGATGGCGAGACGGTAACGGCAGGCGCGCTCGCGCTTGATGCGAATGTTGCGCGCATGGCCGCGGAGGCGGGCATTGGCGGCCTTGAGTTTCTCTCCGGTATTCCCGGTACAATTGGCGGCGCGCTTAAGATGAATGCAGGGTGCTATGGCACCGAAATCAACGATGTTCTGGTTGAGGCCACGCTACTGGATCGTCAGGGAAATAGGCTGACTGTGACGCCAGCTGATTTGGATATGACATATCGTCACACGAATATTGGCGATGATATGATTGTTGTTAGTGCGACGTTTAAGGGCACATCTGAAGATGCCCGCATTGTTAAAGCGCGCATTGAAGAGATCAAAACACGTCGTGAAGAGAGCCAGCCCATTCGTGAAAAGACAGGAGGTTCGACTTTCGCAAACCCCTCTGCCACAGAAATTGCACAGGCTGGCCTTCCTGAGGGCACAAAGGTCTGGCAGCTTATTGATAGTGTCGGGGGACGCGGTTTAACCATTGGTGGCGCGCAGATGAGTGAAAAACATTGCAACTTCATGATTAATACTGGGGATGCAACGGCGGCTGATCTGGAAGCGCTCGGCGAAGAAATCCGCGCCCGCGTTTTGGAAAAACATGGAATCGCCCTAAGGTGGGAGATTAGAAGGATCGGTGAAGCAAATGAGTAAAGAAGTCGCGCTATTAGTTGGCGGTTGGTCAGCAGAGCGTCAAGTGTCGCTCACCAAAGGTACAGCTATTGAAAAAGCGCTTAAAGAAGCAGGTTATGACGTGCGCGTTGTTGATGTGACGCAGGACTTGCCAAAGCTTGTGGCTGATCTAACGCCTAAGCCTGATGTTGTGTTTAATAATCTTTATGGGCGCGGCGGTGAAGACGGAATGATCCAAAGCGTTCTTGAAATTCTTGAAATTCCTTATACGCATTCGGGCGTGGATGCTTCAGCTGCGGGTATGAATAAACCGATGGCTAAAAGTCTTGCAGCAACTGTCGGTGTTAAAAGCGCGGAAGGGCGCGTGGCAAGCAAAGAAGATGTTTTAGCTGAGAATGTGATGCAGCGTCCTTATGTAGTAAAACCAATCAATGAAGGTTCAAGCGTTGGTGTTCGCATCATTCTTGAAGGAGAGAATCAAAAACCGCTAGATGCTGCAAACTGGTGCTTTGGTGATGAGGTTTTGGTTGAACGCTTTATTGATGGGCGTGAAATTCACGTTACAGTTTTGGACGGTAAAGCGCAGGGCGTGACAGAAATTAAATTCCCGGGCCGTTTTTTTGATTACGAAGCAAAATACCATGATCAGCGCACTGAGCTTGTCACACCAGCTGATGTGCCGAAAGATGTAGCTGCTACAGCCATGGAAAATGCGGAGAAAGTCTTTAATATTTTAGGATGCCGCGGTTTAGCACGCTGTGATTTTAGATATGATGTTTCAAAATCAGGAAAAGATGCTGTATACTTTTTAGAGATTAACACCATGCCAGGTCTGGCACCCGGATCAGTCGCCCTGATCCAGCCTGAACTGAATGGTATGTCTTTTGTTCAACTTTGTTCCCATTTGGTAGAGACAGCAACATGCGACGCGCAAAACCAGTCCAACGCAAAAAATCAAAGCGCTCCATCATCCGCCGAAAAAACACATCGGCAGAGCGCATAATCATATTTGCACGCCGTTTTGGCATTATCGCAGCCGCGCTTGTTTTCCTCGGCTGGGTTGGGTCATGGTTTTTCTTATCCGACGCGGCGTATCACACTGGTCAGTGGGCACGTGATAAAGTTTTAAATGTAACTGCTGACGCTGGCTTTGTTGTTGAAGATCTTTTGGTTGAGGGGCGCACTTATACAGATAGTGATGCCATTATGGCGATTGCCAATGTGGCAAAAGGCGATCCTCTCTTTTCTTTCGATGCGGCTGCGGCGCAGAGCATGATTGAAAGACTCTCTTGGGTTGAAGCGGCGAAAGTAACGCGCCGTTTACCAGATACAATCCATATTGAACTGACAGAACGTGAGCCGTTTGCTCTATGGCAGCACCAAGGACGTGTGCGCCTTATTGATGATGAAGGTGAAGTTCTGACGGATCATAAGCTTTCTCGTTTTAGCGATCTTTTGATTGTTGTTGGGAAAGATGCTCCAATTGAATGTGGTTCTTTCTTGGCTCTGCTTTCTGCTGAACCGTTGGTTCGTGAAAAAGTCGAATCAGCAATGCATGTTGCAGGGCGTCGTTGGGATCTAACGCTGAAAAACGGTGTGACAGTTAAGTTACCGGAAAGAAATGCATCTTTGGCGCTATCAACGTTAGCGCGCGCACAAGCAGATGATGCACTTCTTGATAAAGATATCAAAATGATTGATATGCGTGAGCAAGCCCGTATTGTTATTCGAACGAAACCAGGCGCGGTTCAGGAATATAAGGCCAGTTATAATTCTGACGGTTCTTCTGGAGATTCCATCTAAAGTTTAAGAGTTCTAGTTTAAGCGACGTCCATGAAACAAAAGACACAAACGAAATTTCAGCCACGCGGCTCTGTTGTTGCTGCTCTAGATCTTGGGACACACAAGATTGCGTGTTTTATCGCGCAGGTTGTTGACGATGAAGGCGGATTAGAAGTTGTTGGTGTCGGTTATCAGGCGGCGCAAGGCATTAAAAACGGTGTCGTTGTTGATATTGATGTGGCGGATAAGGCTATTCGTAACACTGTTCATACAGCGGAGAATATGGCCGCAGAAATTATGAAGGGTTACCCGCTTCGTGATGTGGTGATTAATGTGCCGGGCCTGCAGGCACAATCACATAACTTCTCTGCTGATATTCAAATTTCCGGGCAAGAAATTACGGATCTTGATATTCGCCGTGCATTAGCGCGTGCGCAAGAGCAGGTTCTGACCAATGATCGAGAGCTTATTCATACTATTCCTGTTAGCCATTCTATTGATGGAAATGCTGGTATCCTCGATCCGCGCGGTATGACGGGTGATAAGTTAGAAGTAAATATTCATGTTGTGACAGGAGATCTCAGCAGTCTTCAAAACATGGCAACATGTATTGAGCGCTCACACCTTGATATCGTCGCGCTTGCATCGTCACCGTATGCCGCTGGTTTGGCATCGCTTGTTGAAGATGAGATGGATCTTGGTTGTACGGTCATTGATATGGGGGCGGGGATGACATCCTTTGCCGTCTTCCAGTCAGGGCAAATGATTTATAGCGACAGCGTTCCTGTTGGCGGTTGGCATGTCACAAATGATATTGCGTGCGGATTAACATGTAGTTACGCGGATGCGGAAAGAATCAAAACGCTGTACGGTAGTGCGATTGTTTCATCATCGGATGATAGTGAGCTGATTGATGTGCCGCGCCTCGGCGAAAATGGTAGTGATGGTGAGCACAGTGTGTCGCGATCACTTTTAATCGGCATTATTCAGCCGCGCCTCGAGGAGATTTTTGAACTTGTCAAAGCCAAGCTTGATGAGAGTGGTTTGGGACAAAATCTCGGCCGACGCGTCGTTTTAACAGGCGGAGCGAGCCAGCTGCCGGCCATGCGTGATTTGGCACAACAAATTCTCGACAAACAAGTTCGCCTTGGCCGCCCGATCCGTCTTAACGGATTGCCCGATGCTGTCAGTGGTCCAGCTTTTTCCACAACCTCTGGATTACTTAACTATGTAGCAACCCGTTCGCACGAGATGCCAGCAGAGATCATGGAAAGTGCTGATTCGGGGTCATTTTTTGAAAAGTTTAAACGCTGGTGGAAGGAAAACTGGTAGTTATTCCTACCTATTCACCCGATATCCCCGACTTATCCACAATGATGCAGATATTCTTTTTAGGGACTCTTGGCGCGATTCTGTAAGCGTGAGACAATCCAAATTATCGATTCAAAAGAGTCACTTAGTCGAAGAAGCTCAAGGGTTTTTGAAGCGATATAATGGGGAATTTTTTAGGAAATCCTGCCGTTTTTTCTGATCTAGTGGAAATTCATGATTCCGTTTCGGAGAAAACAAAAATAGAATCAAAGGTAATAAAAAACCTGTTCACTTGGAGGTTTCGCACATGATTAACGTTCGAATACAAACACCAGAGGTACACAAATTGTCACCAAAAATTACAGTAGTAGGCGTCGGCGGCGCAGGCGGTAACGCCGTAAACAATATGATATCTTCGGGTCTGGAGGGTTGCGAGTTTCTCGTTTGCAACACAGATGCCCAGGCGCTTGAGGGATCTCTAGCAGATAACAAAATTCAGCTTGGTGCCAATGTTACTGGTGGCCTTGGTGCTGGCGCGAAACCAGAAGTTGGTCGCGGCGCAGCTGAAGAGAGCCTTGATGAGGTGATGCAATATCTTGAAGGATCAAACATGGCCTTCATCACAGCCGGCATGGGCGGTGGTACAGGAACAGGGGCAGCGCCAATCATTGCCAAAGCATGTCGCGATAGCGGTATCTTAACTGTTGGTGTTGTAACAAAGCCGTTCCATTTTGAAGGAACGCACCGTATGACACAGGCGGAAGCGGGCATTGATGAAATGCAAGATTTCGTTGATACATTAATTGTTATTCCAAACCAGAATCTATTCCGTGTTGCAAATGAGAAAACAACATTTGCTGAAGCCTTCAAAATGGCTGATGGCGTGTTGCAATCAGGTGTTCGCGGTGTAACAGATTTAATGGTGATGCCAGGTCTTATTAACCTCGACTTTGCTGATATCCGCTCTGCGATGCTTGAAATGGGTAAGGCGATGATGGGTAACGGCGAGGCTGAAGGTGACCGTCGTGCGGTTGAAGCTGCTGAAGCTGCGATTAATAACCCGCTTCTGGATGATGTTTCAATGAAGGGTGCACGCGGTGTGATCATTAACGTAACTGGTGGTCATGACATGACACTTTACGAAGTGGATGAAGCATGTAATCGCATCCGTGATGAAGTTGATCCAAATGCTAACATTATCTTCGGTTCTACTTTCGATGAGAAAATGGAAGGTAATATGCGCGTTTCTGTTGTTGCAACAGGTATTGAAGCGGCTGGTGCTGCGCAAACACGCGGTGGCACAGGTGGTGTTCGCGTAACAGCTGTTAGTAGCAAGTCAGGAACGCCTGCTGAAAAACCATCTCTAGAGCGTACAAAGCCTGCAACGACATCTTACAAGCCGCAAACAGAAGTGGCACGTGAGATGACAATGAAGGCACGTCAAAAAGCGGATGCTCCTGCTGTACCAAAGGCAGCAGCTCCAACGCGAGATGAGCCGGAGGCTGATATGTTTGAGCAGCGTGAATTCACAGCAGCAAAACCAGCAACGTCAACACAGACATCAATGCGCGGTAGCGTTCAGGCTGGAAATTTTATTCCTCCAAGTCCAGTTGTTCCTGAAAAGCAAGATTCGGTTCAGCATTATGCGATGCCAACCGCGGCGCAGGTACAACAGCCAGCTCCTATCGCAAGAATGGAAGAAGCTCAGCCTCAAGCAGCGGCTCCAGTGCCTGCTGCTCCGACGACACAAGCTGCGCAAGCATCTCAAGGTGGTTTGGTTCTTAGACCACCTGTTCCGGGTGCAAATACAGCGGAACGTAGAAGGGCGCCATCGTTGTTTGAGCGTATTACAACTGGTGTAGGGCGTTTGACACATATGGATGATGGTCACGAAGAAACAGGCTCTTCATCTGCTGGTTCAACAGGTGGCTTCCATGGAGGTCTGCGTGCGGAACGTGCTCCGGATGCACCATCTCAAGGTCAACTCAATATCGATTCGCCTTCTGCACCACGTGCGAAGAACGAAGACGATCTTGATATCCCTGCGTTCTTGCGCAGACAAGCGAACTAGAGGGTTTGCTCATTTAACTGATTATCTGGTGTCCTCCAGATTATTTCCTTGATAGGGGCTCTTTATGAGCCCCTCTTTTTTTGTTTTAAATCAATATCTTATAAGTGTAACACTACGATACAAAGGGTGATTGGAGAATCCGGTTCGTCTTCATTAAATTAGAATCAGATAGAAGACAATTGTATGCAACACACATTAAATAAATCATTTACGCTGACAGATATCGGTCTCCATTCTGGGAAGCCTGTTAAAATAACAGTGAAGCCTGCGGATGCGGATCACGGTATCGTTTTCCAACGCGTAGATATGACTGATCTGAGCGCTGAAGAGCAGAAGATCCCAGCAAAATGGAATCGTGTGGTTGATACACGCCTTTGCACAGTGATTGCCAATGAAAAAGGCGCAAATGTTGGAACAATTGAGCACTTGATGGCTGCGCTACGCGCCGCGGGTGTTGATAATGCTTTGATCGAAATTGATGCGGCAGAAGTGCCTGTATTTGATGGTAGTTCAATCCGCTTTATTGAGGCAATTGATGAAGTTGGAACAGCGGCACAAAATGCGCCGCGTCGTGCCATTCGAATTTTAAAAGACGTCACAGTTCAAGAGGGCGATAAAGTTGTAACTTTGTCTCCATCAACTGTGCCTCTTTACGAAGGCCGCATTGAGTATAACAGCGCACCAATTATTGGTGACCAGTCTTATACGCTAAAGCTTGTAAATGGTAACTTTAAGCACGATGTGGCGGATTGCCGTACATTTGGCTTGGTTCAAGACGTTGAGGCGATGAAAAACGCTGGCCTTGCGCTCGGCGGGTCACTGGATAATGCTGTTGTTGTCGATGATGACCGTGTTTTAAACCCGGATGGTCTTCGCTGCCGTGATGAGTTTGTTCGTCATAAGATTTTAGATGCTGTCGGTGATATCGCGTTGGCAGGTGGCCTAGTTCTTGGCCATTATAAGGGATCAAAAGCTGGTCATGATATGAATAATAAGATCTTACGCGCTCTTTTCGCGGATGACAGCGCTTACGAAGTCACAGATTTCTATATCGACATCGAAGAAGCGGATATGGACATGTATTTATCAGATACTGCGCCAAAAGAGACAGCTGCGGCTCTTTAAAAGTAACCGAAAAATATGGGAGTTATAGGGGCTTTCGCGTAAAAGCCCCTTTTCTTATGGTTCGTTGCGCGCTAATTTAGAGGCATGCAAAAAGAGTTTCTTATCGGGCTTTTCGCCCTTGTCTTGGTTATGCCGATCGTTGCTTGTAGTGGCGGCGATAAAAAGGCTGAAATAGAAAATGGTGCGTCTGCTGAGCCGCAAGAACCTGTTGAGGACTTATACAATAAAGCAGCAGACGCTCTGGATTCTGAGAGCTATCTTGAAGCAAAGACGTTATTTGAAGATGTAGAACGTGAGTATCCTTATTCAAAATGGGCAACAAAAGCAAAATTAATGGCTGCTTATGCCGCTTATGAAGCGGATCGCTATGATGAAGCCATTTTGGCGTTAGATCGCTTCATTGAACTTCACCCAGGGAACGAAGATATTGATTACGCGTATTACCTGAAATCTTTGGCTTTTTATGAGCAAATTTCAGATGTCGCCCGTGATCAGGCGATGACTGAATTGTCTCTTCAATCTTTTGATACGTTGATTACACGTTTTCCCAATAGTGAATTTACACGTGATGCAAAGTTAAAGCGTGACCTGACGTTGGATCATTTGGCCGGGAAAGAAATGGAAATTGGTCGTTACTATTTAAATCGCAATCAAATGAATGCGGCTATTAATCGTTTTCGCAATGTTGTCAGCGATTACCAGACAACAACACACGTACCAGAAGCGCTGCACCGCCTTGTTGAAGCTTATTTAACGCTTGGTCTTGAAAATGAGGCAACACGTGTAGCTGCTGTTCTAGGACATAATTATCCGGGCTCTGATTGGTACGAAGATAGCTATGAGATTTTGAAACCTGAATCCCGCCAGAAATTGATGGAAGATCGCTCTTTCATGGATAGAACGATTGATTCATTGTTTAAAGCGGACTAACGGGGGAGCGATTAATGCTCGCCAATCTTTCGATTAAAAATATTGTGTTGATTGATCAGCTCTCAATTCCATTTGAGAGCGGTTTTTCTGCATTAACGGGAGAGACTGGTGCGGGTAAATCTATTCTTTTGGATTCGTTAGGTTTGGCGCTCGGCGCGCGTTCTGATAGCGGTCTTGTGCGTCGCGGCGAAGATAAAGCAAGTGTCACAGCAACGTTTGATTTATCTCCAGATCATCCTGTTTTTAACTACTTACAAGAACAAGAAATCGATGTTGATGGATCAGAGCTCATTGTTCGCCGCACGTTAACAAAGGATGGGCGATCAAAGGCATATATTAATGACGAGCCAGTGAGTGCGGCTTTATTAAAACGCGTTGGCGCACTTCTTGTCGAAATCCATGGTCAGTTTGATACGCACCAATTACTGGATAGTAAATATCATCGTGGGCTTTTGGATGAATATGGCGTGCCACAAGAAAAGCAGGGCGCTTTATCTAAAGCATGGGATACATGGCATGAAAGATTAATCGCTTTCGAAGAAAAACGTGCAGCCATGGAAAAGGCACGTGAAGATGAAGAATACTTTCGAAGTGCTTTAGAAGATTTGGACCGCTTATCTCCTGAAGAGGGAGAGGAAGAAAAGCTTTCGTCTTTACGTGAACGCTTGATGAAACGTGAACAGTTTTTGGACGGTCTCAATAACGCTTCAAGCGGTATTGCTGAAATTGAAAGCCTAATGGGCAATGTATGGCGCGCGCTTGAACCGATTGGCAACGAGGCATCATCCATTCAAAGCGCCGTTGATAGTGCGAACGCTGAGCTGCAAGAAGCGTCTCATCAAATATCGTCAATACTGTCTGATTTAGAAAATAACGAATACTCTCTCACTGAAATTGATGATCGCTTGTTTGCACTTAAAAATCAGGCACGCAAACATGATTGTAGTGTTGATGAGTTATCCATGAAACGCGATGAGATTGCGGATCTACTTTCCGCGATAGAAGACCAAGACGATACGTTGCATGCGCTTGAAAAAGAAGTGTCGCAAGTGCGTGAGAGTTATAAGAAGATCGCCGAAGAAGTGAGGCAGTTGCGTCAAAAAGCTGCTAAAGAAGTGGCGGGCTTGGTGATGCAAGAGCTTGCACCGCTTAAGCTTGATAAAGCGCGCTTTGTCGTTGGGGTCGAGCCAAAAGAAGAAAGTGCGTGGAATGCGAATGGTATGGATAGTGTTCAATTTCTTATCGCGACAAATCCAGGTACAGAGCCAGGGCCGCTTAATAAAGTTACATCGGGCGGTGAGATGGCGCGCTTTATGCTCGCGTTAAAAGTTGTACTCGCGGAAGTTGGCGCGGCAGGTACGCTTGTATTTGATGAAGTTGATACAGGTATTGGCGGTGCAACAGCTTCTGCTGTGGGTGAACGTTTATCGCGCTTAGCGTCAAAATGTCAGATCTTAGTTGTAACGCATTCGCCGCAAGTGGCCGCAATGGCTTCGCATCATTTAATCGTTTCGAAAGGCGGCAACGAAGGCGCGTTTAAAACGAGTATTGATCGTCTTAGTGAACATGAAAAGCGCCAAGAAGAGATAGCGCGTATGTTATCTGGCGCAGAGATTACAGTCGAGGCACGCGCCGCGGCGGGCAAGTTAATTGAAGCAGGTAAGAAACCGCAAAATCAAAAGAGTGCAGCGTAATGAGTGATACTTTATTCGATATGGGTTTTGAGGAAGCGCGCGCGCGTCATAAGGCGCTCGTTAAAGAAATCTTACATCATGATGCCCGCTATCATAGTGATGATGCGCCTGAAATTTCTGATGCTGACTACGATGTGCTTCGTAAAGAGCTTGAAAAACTAGAGAGTGATTACCCGGAACTTGTTACAAAAGATAGTCCGTCACAAAAGGTTGGTTCTGCGCCTTCAAAAGGCTTTAAAAAAGTAAAACACGCTGTCCCGATGTTATCTCTTGGTAATGTTTTCAATAAGGAGGAGCTGGAAGAATTTCTAACAAGAGTTCAGAAATTCTTAGGTTTGAGTGAAAACATAGAAATTACAGCTGAACCGAAAATTGATGGTCTTTCATGTTCTCTTCGTTATGAGAAAGGTGCTCTTATACAAGCCGCGACACGTGGTGACGGCGCGGAAGGCGAGGATATTACAGAGAATGTGAAAACGATCTCTGACGTGCCACAAAAACTAAAAGGTGATTTTCCAGATGTTCTTGAAGTACGCGGTGAGGTTTACATGCGCCGTGATGATTTTATTGCGTTAAATAAGCGACAGGAAGAACAGGGGAAACAAGTCTTTGCCAATCCGCGTAATGCGGCTGCGGGTAGTTTACGCCAGCTTGATTCAAAAATTACGGCAATACGCCCGCTTCACTTTTTTGGCTATGCGCTTGGCGATATGAGTGAACCGATTTCAGATACGCAATGGGGCATTAGAGATAAACTGTCTTCCTATGGCTTTGTTGAAGCGCAACCTGCGGCTTTGTGTCAAAATGCAAAAGAGATCATGGCGTATTATGAGAGTATCTCTGAAGCGCGCCCAGATCTAAATTACGAAATTGATGGCGTGGTTTATAAAGTAAATCTCCTTGATTATCAGGAACGTCTTGGTTTTGTCTCACGTGCGCCGCGTTGGGCGACTGCACATAAATTTCCGGCGGAAAAAGCAGTAACGATTATTAATGATATTGATATTCAAGTTGGTCGTACGGGTGTTCTTACTCCTGTGGCGCGTCTTGAACCGATTACAGTCGGCGGCGTAGTTGTGTCTAATGCAACGCTGCATAACGCTGATGAAATTGAACGTCTTGATGCACGTATTGGTGATCATGTTGTTGTGCAGCGCGCTGGAGATGTGATCCCGCAAGTTGTCAGTGTGGTTTTGGATAAAAGGGATAGTAATTCACAACCCTATGAATTTCCGAAGACGTGTCCAGTTTGTGATTCTCATGCCATTCGTGAAGAGGGAGAGGTGGCGTATCGTTGCACAGGCGGCCTTATCTGCGCGGCGCAGGCAGTTGAACGCCTGAAGCATTTTGTCTCGCGCCTTGCGTTTGATATTGATGGTCTTGGCGCTAAAATTGTTGAACAGTTTTGGCAAGACGAGCTAATTAAAACACCAGCTGATATTTTTACGCTTGAAGAACGCGATAAAGGAAACTTAACACCGATCCGTGCACGTGAAGGGTGGGGCGATCAATCAGCGCGTAACTTGTTTAACTCAATTAATGAACGACGTAATATTGAATTTAACCGCTTTATTTATGCGCTTGGTATTCGTCAAATCGGTGAAGCGACAGCGAAGAAGCTCGCGGCTACTTACGGTGATTTATCAAACCTTCGAACAGCGATGCACAAAGCCACTGATCATGAAAGCGAAGCCTATGCAGATCTGATCAATATTGAAGATATTGGTCCTGCGGTTGCAGATGATTTAATTGGTTTCTTTACTGAGGGTCATAATCTTGAACTTTTGACTGATTTAGAAAAACAGCTAGATATACAAACTTATGAGGCGCCGTCAGTAGGCGGTAGCCCTGTTGTCGGTAAGACGGTTGTGTTTACAGGAACACTGGAACAAATGACACGATCAGAGGCCAAAGCGAAAGCAGAAACTTTGGGCGCGAAAGTAGCTGGATCGGTATCAAAGAAAACAGATTATGTGATTGCAGGCACGGATGCGGGATCTAAGCTGAAGAAGGCAAAAGATCTTGGCGTTAATGTCTTAAGCGAGCAAGAATGGATTGACCTGATTAGCGCCTAGGCGGCTTTTTCCATGTTCTTGAGCGTCATATGAAGAAAGCTGTCTCTGATGTCATCTGTTTCCATCAAAATTTCATGCTTCGCGTTTTTGAGATGAAGAACTTCTGCGCTTGGAATGCGCGCCGCTAATTTTTCAGATTCATTGGAACAAACAATTGTGTCGTTATCACCAATTCCAAAGAGGATAGGCGTTCGTATATCTTCAACGGCTTTAGATGTCTTTAGTGTGTGCATTGCCTCGTAAGCATGGTGCAACCAGCCGATTGTTGGGTTGCCACCTTGTAATGACGGGTCGGCAAAATACCATGCATTTGTAATCGCGTCGCGCTCGAGATCTGAAGAAAACTTATCTGTGCCATCACTCTTGCGATCATTAGGTGTCCAGTCCCGTCCGCCTGGAACATAAGAAGTCGAGCAGATATTGAGAACTTTGATGAGGCCCATAATTAAGGCGTCAGGAAGATTGTTCAAGCCGTGAACCCCGATCAGAGGTGCGGAGAAATTTGCGCTTTTGAAATCTTCAGGATAGGTAAGTAAATAATGCAAACCAATGTTACAGCCTGTTGAGTGCGCCAGCATATGTAGGTCTGTATCAGGAAAGATGTAACGTATATGCTCTTCAACAAAACGCTTTAGATCATCCACATCTGTCTCAAAACCATCGGAATGGCGTTTATGCGGATTGCTTTCTAAACGCCCTGAACGACCCTGATATTGCCATTCCAAAATCGCAATGGCATAGCCGTTCTCAATGAAAAAGCGGGCCGTTTCATAGTATTTTTCGCTAAATTCCTGTAGCCCTTGAAGCAGGATGACTGTAGCCTTTGGCTCACCTTCAGGCGCGCCATAGCCAAAATGCAGGCGATGGCCTGTATCTTCGTTTTCAAAGTTAGAGGTTTCCCAGCCCGCCGGGGCAAGGAAACGTTCTTCTAAATCAGGAATAGCGTTCATTGATTACTCAAATGATTTTACGATGTTCTCTGTCATCTTCTTGGCATCATCAAGCAGCATATAGGTATTGTCCGCGTAGAAAAGTGGATTATCAATACCGGCATAACCAGAGCCCATTGAACGCTTAACGAAAAGAACAGTTTTCGCGCGCTCAACATCCAATACAGGCATCCCGTAAATTGGCGATGAGCTATCATTTTTTGCCGCTGGGTTCGTGATGTCGTTTGCACCGATCACATACGCTACATCTGCTTGTGCAAAATCACGGTTAATATCTTCGAGCTCATGCACATCTTCGTAAGGTACATTTGCTTCAGCCAAAAGAACGTTCATGTGACCTGGCATACGTCCGGCAACAGGGTGGATTGCGTAGCTCACCTCAACACCTTCTGCCTTCAATGTATCGGCAAGCTCTTTAACAACGTGCTGCGCCTGCGCAACCGCCATACCGTAACCCGGCACGATGATTACTTTTGATGCGTTACGCATAATAAACGCCGCATCTTCTGCAGAACCAATCTTCGCCTGACGATCACCATGATCAGTTGCGCCGCTCGCTTGTTCACCGCCAAATCCACCAAGGATAACGCTAATGAAAGAGCGGTTCATCGCCTTACACATAATGTAAGACAAGATTGCCCCAGACGCACCAACGAGAGCGCCTGTGATAATCAAAAGGTTATTTTGAAGTGTGAAGCCAATACCTGCCGCAGCCCAACCAGAGTAAGAGTTCAGCATAGATACGATAACTGGCATGTCCGCACCGCCAATAGGGATGATGATCAAAACACCCAATAGGAAGGCGAGCAATACAAGCGTCCAGAAGAAGAATACACTTTGTGTAGCGCATAGCATAAAGATCAAGAAGATCATGAGACCACCAAGGCCAGCATTAATGGCGTGCTGACTTGGGTATGTGACAGGTTTCCCTGAAACAATCCCTTGTAATTTACCAAAGGCGATGACGGAACCAGTGAACGTAATCGCCCCAATGGCAAGACCGAGAGACATTTCAATCAAACTGGATGTGTGAATGTCACCAGGTAATCCGATGCCAAAGCTTTCTGGGTTATAAAATGCTGCTGCTGCAACGAATACGGCTGCCAGACCAACGAGAGAGTGGAAGGCTGCAACCAGTTGAGGCAGATCAGTCATGTCAATTTTCTTTGCGATGACAGTACCGATGGCGCCACCAATGACGACACCAAAAATGATGAGGCTCCATGATTCAACCATCAGAAGCGTTGTCACGATAGCGATGGCCATACCAGCGATACCAAAAGTAACACCTTTCTGCGCTGTGTCAGGGCCGGATAATCCACGAAGTGCCATGATAAAACACACGGCTGAAACGAGGTAAGCAAGAGTTGATAGTGTTTCCATTATTCTTTTTTCCTACAAATATTCTTTTTGCTTTTATGCTTTTTTCTTTTGGAACATGTGAAGCATGCGTTTTGTGACAATAAAGCCGCCGAAAATGTTTACGGAGGCGAGGACAACGGCGAGGAAGCCCATCAACTTTGAAAAGCCCATGAGCTCTGTCCCCGCGGCCAGTAGTGCGCCGACAATGATCACACTTGAAATTGCATTTGTGACGCCCATCAGCGGAGAGTGAAGGGCAGGGGTCACACGCCAAACAACGTAGTAACCAACAAAACAGGCAAGTACGAATACAGTAAGGCCTGATAAGAAGAACGATGCTTCATGGCCATTCATTGCCATTGCTGTCTCTGTTGCAAAGCTATCTGCTTGCGCGGCAAGTGATTTTAGTTGCTCTGCTAAATTTGCAGCTTCTTGAGGTAAGCTATGATCTGCTGTTTGTTCTTTCATTTACGCCTCCTTCGCAGCTGTTTTCTTTGCTGCTGCCTTTTTTGTAGTTTTCTTTGTGGCTGATTTTTTTGTCGCCTTTTTTACCGTTTTCTTGGCTGTTGTCTTCTTTACAGTTTCTTTTTCACCTGCGTTAGCTTTACCGCCGAAATTAGGGTGAATAAGCTCACCATGCTTTGTTAAAGCAATGCCCTTAATGATTTCATCATCCCAATCAATCACGATATCTTTCGTATCTTGATCAATGATGAGGCCAAGAAGGTTTAGCAAGTTCTTTGCATACAGATTTGATGCATCTGTTGGCAAACGCCCTGGTGTATTGTGATGACCAACAATTGTTACGCCGTGTTTTGTTACAACTTTGCCGCCTTCGGATAATTCGCAGTTACCGCCCATATCAACAGCCATATCAACAATTACAGATCCTGGCTTCATTGATTTAACCATTGCTTCCGTAATTAGCTTCGGCGCAGGGCGTCCAGGAATAAGAGCGGTAGTAATAACAATGTCTTGTTTAGCAAGTGTCTCTTCAACAAGCTTGGCTTGCTTTTTCTTATAGCTATCAGACATTTCTTTTGCGTATCCGCCGGCTGTCTCTGCTTCCTTAAATTCATCATCTTCGACAGCAACGAATGTTCCACCAAGTGATTGCACTTGCTCTTTTGCTGCTGGACGCACGTCTGTAGCTGATACAACGGCGCCAAGGCGTTTTGCCGTCGCAATGGCCTGAAGGCCTGCAACACCAGCGCCCATCACGAAAGCTTTCGCTGGAGCGATTGTGCCTGCTGCTGTCATCATCATCGGGAAAGCACGACCATAGTACTCAGATGCATCGAGTACTGCTTTGTAACCAGCTAGGTTTGATTGTGAAGAGAGCACATCCATGCTTTGTGCACGTGTAATACGTGGAACAAGTTCCATTGCGAATAAATCGATACCTTTTTCGGCGGCTTCTTTAATAAGCGCTTCATTTTGGTAAGGGCTTACAATACCAATCGCAACTGATCCCCTGTGAAGTAGAGCTAAATCGTCACTGCCTACCTGAACCTTTAAAAGAACGTTGGCTTTATCACATGCGTCTTTCGCTGTCTTTGCGATTTTAGCGCCCGCTTTTTTAAGCGCGTCATCTGTAATATGCGCTGTTTCACCGGCTCCCGTTTCAATTTGAACGGTACAGCCTAGGGAAACTAGTTTTTTCACACTATCTGGTGAAGCGGCGATACGTGTTTCGTTTGTCGCATTTTCCTTAATAATAGAAATCGTTAATGGCACGGTTCCTTGTCCTTTTCATCAGTAAATAGAAAAAAAATGACATTGCCTTATTCTATTCATTTTGTGAAGAGGAACTCGGCAATAATCCACTTTACAGAATGTAGTTTCCAGATCAGTCTAAAGCTTGCACAAAAGCCCGAAACCCTTTAGATTCGTATGTAGTATATATTTTTTTGCGTTATTCGCGTTCGCGAAGCATTTTTCTATTATTTTTATGTGGTGTCTTTGATGACTTCTTTAAAAAAAGTACTTTTATCATCTGCATGTGTCTTATTGACGAGCGCGGTGACAAATACGGCGAAATCTGAAACTTTATCCGAAGCTGTTGGGCAGGCTTTGAACGCACACCCGACTATTGAAGCGGCTTTGCAAGCAAAAGAAGTTGCGCGTGAAACGAGACGTGAGCAACGCTCTGCATACTTTCCAGAAATTAGTGCGAATGCAAGTGCTGGGCGAATTTATGGTGATAACAGTACGAGCCGTGGTTTGACTGTAAGCCGTGGGGCAACTTATTCAGGGTTGGGAGAAGCTGGTGCAACATTAACGCAGCCGTTGTTTGATGGTTTTGAAACTAGTAATCGCGTGAAAGCGGCAGATGCACGCATTGAATCCGAAGAGTACAATATCGCTGATGCACGGGAACAGCTTGCTTATCAGGCTGTTCAGGCCTATTGGGGGCTTTTTCACTCTCAGCGCCTGTTAAATAAAGTAAAGTCCTACAAAGAAACAATTGAAGATTATCTTGGCCGTATTGAGATGATGGTCGTAGAAGGTGCTGCAGATGAATCCGAGGCATCCCAAGCACGCAATGTTATTTTGGACATTGAAAGCAGCATTGTAGATTATGAAGGCCAAGTAAGATCTGCTTTGGCCAATTATCGTCAGATCATGGGTACGGTTCCGCGTTCTGCTCTGCATGAACCAATGTCTATTCACCATATTATCCCCGGTACGCCTGATGAAGCTCTTGAAGGGTCGCAAGGTGATCACCCTGCTCTTATCTCACTTGATCGTGAAATGACGGCGAGTGAATTTGACGAGCAGGCAGAAAAAGGTGTGCTTTTCCCGGATATTGACGGGGAGTTGTCGGTTTACAAAAAAGATCAAAAAGAAGAAATCGGTGGTGAAGTTGAAGATCATCGTGCTCTTATTAAAATGAATTGGGTGTTTAATACGGGCGGTGCACAGTTTGCACGTATGGATCGCGCAAAGGCGGAGCGTTCGGAATTATTGGCGCGTAAAGGTGAAACATTACGCCAAATTGAAGGTGATATTCGCCGTGCATATGCAGAAATGGTGACAGCTGCGAAGCAAATGCGTGTTATCGAAAGCCGCAAAGAAGTAACACAAGAGCTTTTAGATGCTTATGAAGTTCAATTCGAAGGTGGACGTGTTCGATTGCTTCAATTAATGCAAAGCGAAAGTCAGGTGTTTAGCGTTGATGTAGAGCGATTAAATGCAGATTACCGTTATAAGCTCGCTGAATTTGCTGTCCTTGCCTCTATGGGGAAGTTGAACCAGCATTTAGCCGAAGTGCCTGTTGCGACAAAGTCGGTTGTTTATTCTCCTCCAAAAGTAACGCCTGAAACAAAAGCGCCTGAAGTTGAATTGGAAACACCAATGTTGAGCGCTACTCCCGAGCCGGTTGCAAGACCGCAGCCAGAAGAAGCTATACAATCTGTTAATCATGCAGTTTTAGAAGAACGCATTTATACGGGCGTTAAATATTAGAATAAAAGGATAATGTTTTGACCACTGAAGCTGCTTCTGTAGACCCGCTTCTTGATTGTTTGTCATTTTTGACGGCTCATTACGGTCAGGCTAAATCTAATCAAGCCCTTACTGCTGGCCTCGCTTATGACGAAAAGGATATGAGTCCGAACTTGTTCTGTGAAGCGGCAGAAAAAACGGGACTAAAAGCTCGTATCGTGAAGCGCTCTCAAATTGCAAAAATTATCACGCCGGTTCTTCCTGCTGTTTTGATTATGAAAGATGGTCAGGCCTGTGTTCTTTTGCGTCTTCATAAAGGGGAAAAGAGCGCAATTATTTGGTCTCCTGAAACTAAATCAGAACGTTCTGTGAAAATCAAAGACTTCAATAAAAAATATGCAGGTTATGCGATCTATGTTCACCCTGAGGTAAGCGCCTCAGAAGATGATCAGGAAGAAAAGGATTCATCGCACCGTCATTGGTTTTGGGGGCCGTTTTTTCAAGGGAAGGGGATTTACAGTCGTGCCTTCGTTGCGGCTATATTAATCAACCTTTTTGGTTTAACGAGCCCTATATTTATTATGAATGTTTATAACCGTGTTTTGCCAAATAATGCAGTGGAAACTGGTTGGGTGCTTGGGATTGGCGCGCTAACACTTTTCTTCTTTGATTTTATCATGCGCACGCTTCGCGGCTATTTTATAGATCTTTCTGGTCGCCGTATTGATGTGATGGCAGGGCGTAAAATTTACGATCAACTTCTCAATATTCGTTTGGCACATCGCCCACAATCAAGTGGTGTCTTTGCGAATATGTTACGTGATTTTGACTCTGTTCGTGATTTTATCACATCCGCATCTTTAACAACGCTTGTCGATTTACCGTTCACGTTTCTTTATCTTCTTGTAATTTGGATTTTAGGCGGGCCAATAGCATTTTTGCTTTTCACGCTTATCATGGTTGTTTTTATTATCGGTTTGATTTTGCAAGTGCCGCTGCGCCGTATGGTTCGTAAATCTGTTCGTTCTGCAGAAGCAAAGCACGGTCTTCTCATTGAAACGATTAATAGCCTTGAAGCTGTTAAAGCTATTGGCGCAGACGGTAGAATGCGTGCGCGTTACAGTCAGTACATCGCAGAGAACGCGGCCTGCTCTCAAGAAAGCCGTTTTATTTCTGCGCTGGGTGTTAACCTTGCGACATTTGTACAGCAAACGGCAACAATCTTTGTTGTTCTCATCGGTATGTATTTGATTGCTGATCAATCAATGAGTGTAGGTGCTTTAATTGCCTGTGTGCTTCTAGCAGGACGCGCCATTATGCCGATTGGTCAGATTGCAAATTTGGTATCGCGTTATCATGGTGCGCGCACAGCGTACAAAACGCTAAATCAAATCATGAAAGAGCCAACGGAGAGACCAGAGAATAATAAATTTCTGCACCGACCAACTCTTAAAGGCAAAATAGAGTTTAAAAAAGCAAGTTTTACGTATCCAAATACGGACCGCCAAGTTTTAGATAACGCAGGCTTTACAATTGAAGCAGGTGAAAAGGTCGGACTCATTGGGCGTATTGGCTCTGGTAAAAGTACAATTGCTCGTTTGGCTCTTGGTCTTTATCAGCCATCACACGGCTCTATTCATTTTGATGATACGGATTACCGTCAAATTGATCCGGCTGACTTGCGTCGTAACATTGCTTACATTGCCCAAGACGTTGTACTTTTTAATGGAACGGTTCGTGATAACATCACGGCGAGCTTGCCGCATGCGACGGAAGAACAAATTTTAGCGGCGTCAGAAGCGGCCGGTGTTCATGAATTCGTATCACAACATCCTATGGGATATGACGCACCAGTAGGGGAGCGTGGTGAAGGTTTAAGTGGTGGTCAACGTCAATGTATTGCGCTAGCACGTGCCCTTCTTTTACAGCCTAATATCTTCATTTGTGATGAACCGACAAATGCTATGGATGCGCAGGCCGAAGTGACATTTATTAAAAATATCGAAAAACAAAGTAATGATAAGACACTTGTTCTTATTACGCACCGACATCACTTGTTAACGCTTGTTGATCGCTTAATCTTAATGGATCAGGGGCGTGTGATTTTAGATGGTGAGCGTGATGAAGTAATGAAAGCAATTGCGAGCGGTAACATTAAGGTGCCGAAATAAGGATTAGGCGATGGCTGATGAAAAAGAATTTATGAATGAACTGGATGCGGCGGCGCGTATGAAGCCGTCAATGAGTTCGAACATTATGCTTTTCGCAGTTCTTCTTATGGTCATTAGTATGGCGGGTTGGGCGCACTTATCAGAGGTTGAAGAAATTACGCGTGGCTCTGGATCTGTCGTGCCTTCTAAAGAAATTCAAATCGTTCAAAGTTTAGAGGGTGGTATTCTTGATGAGCTGCTTGTTAAGGAAGGTGACCGCGTTGAAAAAGATCAAATTCTCCTTCGTATTAAAGATTTGATGTTTGCATCAGAGGGCCGTGGTACGGAAGCTGAGTTTCTTGCTCTGCGTGCAAAGAAAAGCCGTTTAATGGCTGAAGCAAATGGAAAACCTCTTGAGATTGATGCGGAAATTAAAGAAAAAGCACCGAAGATTGCTGCTAATGAATTGGCACTTTATAAATCACGTCAGCAAGAGTTAGAAAATGCGAAATCTATTCTTGATAGTAAGATTAGTAGTGCCAAAGCAGAACTGTCCGAGGTGGGCGCAAAGATTAATCGTTTAAGCCAAAGTAAAAAGTTACTGCAACAAGAGCTCGATATTACCAAGGAGATGGTGCGCAAAAAAGCGGTTCCAAAGATTGATGAAATTCGTCTTAATCGTGAATTAAGCGATATATCAGGCCAAATTAGTGAGTCTGTTCAAAAGCGTAGTGGTCTTAATGCAGACTTAGCTGCAGCTCAGAAAGAACGCCAAGATCAGGAAGATAAAGTGCGCTCGCAGGCGCTTGGTGAATTGAATGAAGTAGAAACTCAGATATCTCAACTATCTGAAAGCTTGAGTACTATTGAAGATCGCGTATTTAGGACTGAGGTTCGTTC
>JABSQP010000024.1 GCA_013215815.1 Alphaproteobacteria bacterium
GCTCTTAATTCTGAATCAATATCTCCAGAATGACATAGCGTAGCTATTGCATTTTGAATTCTGAAGTAATCAGGCGCATTGATCGGATCATGTTGGTATCCTGCACGCTCTGGAAACATAGAAATTAGATTTAAGGCCCAACCAGCGATCGTATTAAGTCGATAATGTTGAGCAGGAACAGCAGCTCGCTTTAATCTGTTTCTTAAAGCGGCCACTCCTGCTGTAGTATGGGTAAGCACTAAAGAAGGCTTTAATGTTGGAATTGCTATAGTATTAGCTAGAAGTTCTGTTTTTCCGCATCCTGCAGGTGCTAAAACATGGCCACGCTGTGCTTCCAAAACCTCCTCAACGGTCACCACCATGCTTAAACTCCATTAGCGGGCGCTTGGTTTGCTTGTTGATCCGCTTCAATCCACCCCCATAATTCGTTAAGAGGTTGTACAAATTGTGTGCCTGTTTGTGTCCAGTTGGTAGCGATTATTTCTCGTAAAACTCTTTCTGCAGGATCAATGTCTTTGTACCAATTGTTTTCTTTTGCACACGAACCAAGAATAGTTCGCATATCTTCGGTAAAACTATTTCTACAGTCTTCAAGATTATATCTTTGATCACTAGCATTTTGAATATTTGCATCTATTGAATCATTAGATTTCCAATCACATGCAATATCAAGAAGTTGAGGGATTTGAGCACTAGGTGCTGACAAAAACAGAGCTTCTTCAGTTGATAAACCATCTTGCCATCTAAAAACCGACACTCCATTGGTTTGTAAGTCAGTATAAACTTCAGGCTGGTACGCCACATCAGAGTCCATGAACAATGCTGTTCTATAACTCATGCGACTAAAAGCTTTAGCACGTTCTACCATGCTAGAGCCGCCTCCATTAGCCCAATGACAACCTTTCGCTAGAATACTTCGTTTACCTTGATCTTGGTTGAACAAATCAAGCCCTCGAAGGACACCAATCTCAGTTTTTCCTTCACATACAATAACACTTGGAGCCAAGAATGCTTCTGCGCATGCACGCAATGTTGCCTGCGCCTCCTCACTGTCGCCTAAGGAGTAAACATGGTTGACTGTAGACCTTATTTCTGGAGTTTGCTCAACCCCGCCTTCCATCACTGCAGGAGTGACAATTCTCTCCGTTTTAACTCTGTGCAATTGGACTGAAGAAAGTTCTCTGAGTACAACAGGTGAATGTGTTGTCAAAAACACCTGTTGCGTGTCATCGTTTCTTTTTGCGCCTAGAGCATCTAAGAGCCTGACGATACGATAGGGTTCTAAACCAAATTCGAGCTCATCAATAATAGATATTGAAGATTGGCCAACAGACTTTTGCAACCCAGCAACCAACAACCTCATAGAACCTGATCCTAGGCTTTTCATTGGTACATGATCCTCTTCGTGCAAAGCTATAGCTCCACCAGAAAAAGTTACTCCCCTTACATCTAGAAGGGCATTAACTGCGCCGACTAAAATTCCCATATCATTCGCAATACGCTGTGATGCAGTTAAAATATCATCAACACCTTCGCACCCTTCATCGGCAAAAGCCTTCCGCGCCTGTCGCGCAGCCGCAGCTAATGCGACTGAAGCTTGAGTTGTATCAGTTGATATTTTTCCAAGAACTGATCTGGGTCCGAGGGACATATGATGATCTGCCACCACCCCAAGGCGAGTTGGAGCAATTTTTTGACGGCGCTTCCACTGAATATTTCGTTCACGTCCTTCAACAGATGCTCCGTCTGAGTAAAGTAACCATTGTGGCTCTAAATCCTCTCTAACGATCAGCCTGACAGTCAAAACAGTCTCTAATGATGCTGAAGTTTCATTAAAAAACTCTCCCGTGCTTGCATCCCTTCCTCGCAAAAAATGACCATAAGTTTCTAAATTCAACAACTCTTCATCTAGATCTCCAAGAGTTACGTCGATAATAATCGGTTCACTTACATTACAACGATGAAAGTCTGCATCAGTAAAAGCTATGCTCTGTTTCGTTCCTATTACCAGCTCAATTGCATCAAGAATTGTTGATTTTCCACCATCCCCTGGGCCTATTAAGCAATTTATGCCGGGATTGGGGCACCACCTTAAAGAGTGAATACCACGAAAGTTAGAAATACTTATTTCTCTAATTATTGTCATGTTTTTCCTGGGTATATCCATGAAGCTCGGAATCTAGCCGATACTATTGTTAATAACTTGATACACATAGCATAAAGAGCTAACGTCTTGAAGTGAATGCATTTGAGCATTCGCCGGGGCTTTATAACCCTGCACAAAGCGGCTGATATCGCCGTCAATGATGTCGCCTTTCGGTCTTATGACCGGGAGGCGGCGATGTATGTCCAAGCCTTGCGGCTAAAGATCGTCGCGGTTGTCTTTGTGCAATTTATAAACTCCCGGTCACCAGAGCGTCATGCTCTTGGTGACTTTTTAATATCGGGAGGTTTGCGTGAAAGAAGACATATTAGAACAGCTTGTTGATGAATATTTGCAGCATAAAGGATATTTCACGACGCATAATGTTAAATTCAAACCCTCCAAAAAGCATCCTGATTATAATTCACGCCAAGATAGCGTTCACAGTGATATCGATGTTTTAGCCTTCCACCCAAAACTTGAAGGGCCAGAACATGTCCTGATTGTGAACTGTAAAAGTTGGCAAGGTGGCCTTAACCCACAAAGTAAAATCACAGAATTTGAGAATAATAAAATCGTTTCAGGACGAGAAGCTTGGCGGGGGTTTCGCGAATTACTAAAGCCAAAATGGTCAGAAGCCTTTGTTGATAAGATCTACGATGTGACCGGATCAAAAGAATTCATGCATGTCACAGCAGTGACTGTCCTAAAGGGTGAAAGAGCCATATGGGAAAATTACGAGCCTTTTCAAAAAGCACTGAATAACAATCCGGTTAAAATCATTACGCTCAACGATATGCTTGATGAGCTTTACCCTATCATCAACCAAACACCTGCTGCGTCAACAGTAGGTCGCTTTTTGCAGGTAACAAAAGCGTCTGGTTGGCTCGATAAATAAAACTAAACCAAAATATAAACGTTTTTATCAACTTTTTATAAGCAAAAACAATGGCTTGACGACAATATCGGTTTTGTAATATTGTATCTTTAGACGTTAAGGACGCCTACCTTCCCGACATTAGATGAATTCCAAGGGAGTTCGTTAACAGCCCGATCAAGGATCGCTGTTGTCATCACCCAAAAACTTAAAGGACTTTATCATGTCTAAGGCATCCGCTTTTGGTCATCTTGGCCACAATTTAAAAATCAAAAACATTAATTGTTCTGATTTAAAACCCTATAAAAACAACCCACGCACCCATTCAAAAAAGAAAGTCGAACAGCTTGCAAGCAGCATGAAAGAATTTGGGTGGACCAATCCTATTTTGATTGATAATGACCGCAACATAATTGCAGGTCATGGTCGACTTGAAGCTGCAAAGCTGATAGGGCTTGAAAAAGTTCCAACCATAGAATTGGGGCATCTTAGTCAGGCACAAAAGAAAGCCTATATCATTGCTGATAATAAACTGGCTGAAAATGCTGGATGGGACATAGAGCTTTTAGAAATCGAAATTCAGGGTATTACTGAACTGGATGTCGACTATGATCTAACACTCACTGGCTTCGAAACCGGTGAGATAGATTTGCTTCTATATACAGAGGAAGAAGATCTGGAAGAAGCTAAAATTCCTGAACCGCCAAAAAAACCGATCAGCAAACTGGGTGATCTCTGGCATCTTGGTCATCATCGTTTGCTATGCGCAGATGCGACAAAGAAAAAATCATATACGGTTTTGATGGGTGATCATAAGGCTCAGATGGTGTTCACCGACCCTCCTTATAATGTTCCAATCAATGGACATGTCTGCGGCAAAGGTAAAAAGAAGCATGATGAGTTTCAGATGGCGTCTGGTGAAATGTCAGAGGCTCAATTCTCAGCATTTTTGACAACTATTACAAAACATCTGCGAGCATCATCCTATCTTGGTTCTCTGCATTACATCTGCATGGACTGGAGGCACATGAGAGAATTGTTGGATGCAGGACAAAATTACACTGAGCTTAAAAACTTATGCGTATGGAACAAAACTAACGGAGGCATGGGATCACTCTATCGTTCCAAACATGAGCTCGTTTTTGTCTTCAAGCATGGTATCAAAGCCCATATCAACAATGTTGAGCTCGGCAAGAATGGACGATACCGAACAAATGTTTGGGATTATGCCGGTGTTAACACGTTCCAGAACACCAAAGACTTGGAGATGCACCCAACTGTCAAACCAATTGCTATGATTAAGGATGCAATTATGGACTGCACAAAACGTAACAATATCGTTTTGGATGTTTTTGGCGGAAGTGGCAGCACATTGATAGCAGCGGAAGAATGCAAACGAAAAGCATATTTGATGGAGATCGATCCAGGATATGTCGATGTAATCCTTCAACGTTATTGGGATCATACAGGCATTGAACCTGTTCATGAAAATGGCTCAACACTCTCTGAAATGAGGGAGGTGCGCAATGTCTGAGGATGATTATGACGTCGGATACGGCAAACCTCCAAAATCAGGGCAGTTTAAAAAGGGGAAGTCAGGCAATCCTAGAGGACGCCCTAAAAAGGAAGTCAGACCACCTTGGGAAGTATTCAAAGACGAAATGGATCGCATGGTTAAAATAAAAGAAGCCGACGGCTCCGTTTCTGAAATCTCAATGTGGAATGCCATCTTAAGGCAGTTAATTCAAAAAGCTGCCAAAGGCGATTCTTCAGCGATTAGATTGATTACGCAGTTGCAAGAAAAGCAAGCTCCGGTGGAAATGAAACATCATTTGCCGCAAATAATCTTATATAGCGAAGATATGAGCGTTGAGGACGAAGATTAGTTTGACTAATGAGCTGGACTTCCGTCTGAAAGGAAGCGTGTATGGATATAGGAGGTCCATACATGTCAGAACGCTTAGAAATACAACAATTACGCCGAAACTGGGAGCTTTTATGGGGTAAACAACCACATAAGCTCATAGGACGCGTAATGCTCGAAAAAAGCATTGAGTTTAAACTTCTTGAAAAAAATGGCTTTGGTTTGACTGTAGAGCAACAATCGCGGCTTGATCAACTTATTCAGGATTACAAACGAAACCCGAAGGTCTTTGATAGCCAGCATGGTGCTTTAAAACCCGGTACAAGATTGGTTAAAACGTATCAGGGGCAGAAGCATTCTGTTTTGGTGACTGAAAGCGGCTTTGAATATGATGGTCAGCTTTATCCAAGCCTTTCGAAAATAGCTAACGATATAACCGGCAAGCGTTGGAACGGCTGGGTATTCTTCGGTCTGCGAAAGGTTGGCGCATCATGAAGAAACGCTGCGCCATATATACCCGCAAATCCACGGATGAACGCTTGGACATGGAATTCAACACACTTGATGCTCAGCGCGAAGCTTGCGAGGCATATATCGTCAGTCAAAAATCAGAAGGCTGGATTATCTCTACAGATCATTATGATGATGGTGGCTTTTCTGGTGGATCGCTTGAGCGACCAGCTTTAAATAAGCTGCTTGATGATATCAAGGCAGGTAAAATTCAAATCATCGTCGTTTACAAGATCGACCGCCTTACACGATCATTGATGGACTTTGCTAAACTTGTTGAGATCTTCGATCAATACGGTGTGACGTTTGTCAGTATTACTCATAGCTTCAATACGACAACATCGATGGGTCGGCTTACACTTAATGTGCTTTTGTCTTTTGCACAATTCGAGCGTGAAGTCGCAAGCGAACGTATCCGCGATAAGATTGCTGCCAGTAAAGCCAAAGGCATGTGGATGGGAAGCAGACCACCGCTAGGCTTTGATATTAAAGATCGAAAGCTTGTTTCTAATGACGATGCTGGAACAGCTAAATTGATCTTTGAGTTGTATCTTGAATTAGGGTGCGTTCGAAAACTCAAGCAAGAGCTTGAAAAGCGCGGTATTAAAAGCAAAGAACGGATTTCAGAAAAAGGCCTCAAATATGGAGGCCAATTTTTTAGCCGTGGAGCGTTATACAGCCTTCTTCAAAACCCAGTTTATATAGGCAAAATATCCCATAAGGGCGAAATTCATGATGGGCTTCATGAGGCTATTATTTCAGATGAACTATGGGATACAGTTCAACAACGACTCTCAGAGCAAGCACCACACACTCGCGGCGTTAAAAAACAATCTCATAAGAACTTACTGACCAATCTAATCTTCGATGACAAAGGAAATCCATACACGCCGGTCTATACAAATAAGGGAAAGAAGAAATACCGTTATTATCTAAACGAAAAGCTCAACCATGATCCGGAACATCCAGACAAACTTCGATCACGATTGCCGGCACATGAGATCGAAACATTATTAGAGAAATCAGTTCGAGACCAAATCCAGAAACTTTGCGGTGAAACACACAAACCCATTTTGGATCATGTTGTAAAGTTTCAGCATGAAATTCCAACTTACGAATTCATCCGAACATGCGTAAAACGGATCACAGTGTATTTTGATCAAATCCAAATCCAGCTCAAGCCAACAATATTCCCAAAATTAGTTGATAAGCATCTCGGTGTAAGCATTACTGGCATTGTTGAAGTCTATGAAATCGTAATTCCATATCAGACGAAACGAGTGAAAGATGGTGCAATTATTTTTGAACCCAAAGGACGTGATATTTTTGATCTGCCTCCTGCCGATCTCAAAAAACTTGTCCAAGGTGTTATTTGGCGAGATGAACATTTCTCAGGAACCAAGATGAGCGATATCGCAAAACGCGAAGGCAATTCAGATCGGTACATCCGCAAAGTCATTATGCGGAGTTTCGATACTCTTCTTTCAGCCTGATTTTCCCTGCAAATTCCCTGTTCTTTTTACAGCTCAAATTCTTGAAAACACAGAGTTTCTCTTCTCTTCGGTACGTTAATGGTCTTTCAAAACACTGAAAAAAGAAAAATTCCCTGATAATTCCCTGTTAAACAGGGAATTAGGCTGATCGAACGACCAGCAAAATGACCGCTAGAGAAAATTGCCTACTTTTAAGGCAAGATTCCATGCTCTGCTGTCCGTTCGAACATGCAGATGCGCCAAGCCCCGCACACGGCGGGGCTCACGGGCATAAATTCTCTTTGTTCGGAAAATCGTAGACTGAATGGCAGGGGCAGCAGGATTCGAACCCGCGGCCTACGGTTTTGGAGACCGTCGCTCTACCAACTGAGCTATACCCCTGTACCAGGCGCCCTTTATAACAACAAGAAACGTACTTTGCCAATAAAAAAGGCCGCCAGAGGCGACCTTTTCAAAATTCTTATATAGCCCTAGTGACTATTCGATGATTTTAGAAACAACACCAGCACCAACTGTACGGCCACCTTCACGGATAGCGAAGCGTAGACCTTCGTCCATCGCGATAGGAGCGATAAGTTGTACTGTCATTTCACAGTTATCACCAGGCATAACCATCTCTGTACCTTCAGGAAGGATAACCTCACCTGTTACGTCAGTTGTACGGAAGTAGAACTGTGGACGGTAGTTAGCAAAGAATGGTGTGTGACGACCACCTTCATCTTTAGACAAAATGTATGCTTCTGCTTGGAACTTTGTGTGTGGAGTGATTGAACCAGGAGCACAAAGAACCTGACCACGCTCAACTTCTTCACGCTTCGTACCACGTAAAAGAGCACCAATATTATCGCCAGCTTCACCTGAATCAAGAAGCTTACGGAACATTTCAACACCAGTGATTGTTGTTTTCTGTGTTTCTTTAATACCAACGATTTCAACTTCATCGTTAACATTGATAACACCTTGCTCAACACGACCTGTACATACAGTACCACGACCTGAGATTGAGAACACGTCTTCAACAGGCATTAGGAATGGCTTGTCTTTTGGACGATCTGGAGTTGGGATGTACTCATCAACAGCTTTCATTAGTTCAGCAATTGCTTCTTTACCAATGTTGTCGTCACGACCTTCAACAGCCGCTAGAGCAGAGCCTTTGATGATAGGAATATCATCACCAGGGAAGTCGTATGAAGATAGAAGCTCACGAACTTCCATTTCAACAAGCTCAAGAAGCTCTTCATCATCAACTTGGTCAACTTTGTTCAAGAATACTACTAGAGCAGGAACACCAACCTGACGAGCAAGTAGGATGTGCTCACGAGTTTGTGGCATAGGACCATCAGCTGCGTTCACAACAAGAATAGCACCGTCCATCTGAGCAGCACCAGTGATCATGTTTTTCACGTAGTCTGCGTGTCCTGGACAGTCAACGTGTGCGTAGTGACGACCTTCTGTTTCGTATTCAACGTGCGCTGTAGAGATCGTGATACCACGAGCTTTTTCTTCAGGCGCCTTATCGATTTTATCAACTGATTCACCAGCACCGAATTGGCCAGCAATAGCAGCTGTTAGAGTTGTTTTACCATGGTCAACGTGGCCAATTGTACCAATATTGACGTGCGGTTTGGTCCGTTCAAACTTTTCCTTAGACATTATTGTCTCCTCTTTTGTTTGCGTTTTTAGGTTTAAATAGCTTCGCGTTTTTAGCCATCGGTTTTTAAGCACACAAAAAGCACTAGGAAACCGCCACGAATTCCATGCATTCATGTAGAAAACCCGCTGGCATTTGTCAACGGGTTTTTTCAAGATTTTCTATGGTTTTTGAGGGTTTTATGCCTATTTTTCAAATCTTGGCATATTAGCACCGCAATAACGAATTCCACCACTGCCTGGCTGGTACTCTTGTGGCCTCTGCAGCAATACAGCTTGTGCCATCCTGTAATCTTTAGATCCTTTATCAGCTGTTCCAACCATCTCTTCTAACTCTGCTGTCGGCATGAAATGATAATCTGTCAAACCTTCACGAATCTCTGCAGACTCAGCCTCTGAAAGCACTGGGCCTCCAGCAATCCCCTCATACTCCGCTAGAGCCCAGGCTCGTTCAACATCAATAGCAGCCCCCTCATCCCCTTTATGAGCAGCCCAAGCAGCATCTTCTTCTTTTCTTACACGCCTTGTCGGCCCTGGCCCTTTTTTAGCCATCACACACCTCTTTTTTTAAAACAAAGTTATAATATTTATTGAATAGAGAAACTTTATTAGCGAAATGTAAAAAACGTCAAGAAAAATATTCCATAATAATGAAATACGACATTTTATTTCAATAATGTGAGAAATGTTTGGATGAATGGAGCGGGTGACCGGGATCGAACCGGCATATTCAGCTTGGAAGGCTGACGTTCTACCATTGAACTACACCCGCAGATAGCGTGTAAGTGGAGATGTTATCGCTGAAACCAAGCCCCCTTGTCAAGCGCTTGTCTTATCAATTTTCGCCTTAATGGTGCACACCAGCGACTTTATGACGAGAATCCTCTGTATCCCCTTGCGGATCGACATGGATCAACACTTCAGCGTTGGGATAAACAGCTGTAATTTCATGCTCTAACTCACGAACAACATTATGCGATTGGCACAGTGTCATATCTGGGTTCATTTCTACATCGAAACTAATATGAAGAGTCATACCAGATTGGCGTGTCCTTAAATCATGTATACCGTGTGTTTCGCTGTGACGAGCAACGATCTCTTCAACTTTTTTGCGCAACCCTTCCGACACTTCTTTATCTAGAAGCATATCAAGGCTTTTCATACCAATTGGAAAAGCTTCCCAGAAAAAATAAATAGCTACCCCTAACGCGACGAGCGGATCAATCCAAAACGGTGCACCAAAATAATAAGAACCAAGTACGGCCATAACCGCAATATTTAAGAAAATATCCGTCTTATAATGTGCTGCGTCCGCTTCAATAGCTAAAGATGGCGCTTTTTTAAGGCAATATTTTTGAACTGACAGAAGAACAAAGGTCAAGCCAATGGCTGTCAGCGAAACGACAACGCCAAGGGCCTCATGCGCAATCTCTCTTGGATTAATAAAATGAATAAAAGCTTCAAACGTGATGAATAGTCCAGCCGCACATAAGAATGCAGATTGAAATAAAGCAGCCACCCCTTCTATCTTGCCATGACCATGCCTGTGCTGTGCATCCGCAGGTTTCAACGAATAACGCACGGCCCCGAGCATCATGAGAGAAATAGAAATGTCGACAACAGAATCCGCCAAAGACCCCAGCATTACAGCAGAGCCAGATAAAACGTAGGCAACAACCTTTAAAACGATAAGAACACTAACAGTACCAATCGCAAATGCCGAAGCAATCAAAGCGTATTTAGGATCGTGTTCCTGAGTACTCATTTACATCGGTATTCTTTCTATCACATATAATTCATTCATATGTGTAGAGGCATAAAGAATAGAAGCATCGTCGTTCGCACTCACCGCATTTGTAATGGCATCAGGCAACTGCGCATAGCCAAGAAGTTCAAGTGTATCTGGGTCCAGCTCCGCAATACGTCCGCCAGTTGTACCAAACACAATGTTACCATCTATCAAACGAGGAGAGGAATAGACCTTTGCGTAGCAGTCTTTCTTTTCAATTAACTCCAACGTGTCCGCATCAATGACATATAAGTGCCTATCACCAGATCCAGCAAAAATCTTACCATGTGTTACCAAAGCCGTGGTGTAACAAATATCATGCGTCTGAATAGCAGCTTTACGCTCACCCGTTTTGATATCCAATATATATATGTTTCCATCAAAAGACGTTGCAATCACCTGACCGCGCTCCGCATCAATTGTTGGTGGGTATTTAATTGAACGTATTGTGTCATGCTTCCAAATAAGCTTGCCGCTTAATGCATCATAAGCACTGACGTCATGATCCGCATTTCCAAAGATGACCGCATCCATTTCTTCATAATATGCTGCACTACCATGCTGATATTTCTTTTGCCCAACTTCCCAAACACGCTCACCTGTTTCCAAGTCAAAAGCAGCATTACTTCCCATCATACGAGGACGTTGGTGCTCTAAACCTACATAAAGCATATTATGCTTCGGAACGACCAAAGGAGAAGAACCAATAAACTCACAACACGAATTAGTCCAATACGGGATACCGGTCATCGCGTCCAAACAATAAAGCTTCCCATTATAAGCACCGAAGTAGATCTTTCCGTCGTGATAGGCAGGAGAAGACCAAATACCTTTGTTATGATGCGTCTCAACATCGAAGCTCCATACTTCTTCATGTTTCTCAACATCCAGACAAACCATGTGACCACAGTCTGTTCCCATATATATGCGCCCATCAACAAGTAAAGGTGTTGATTTTGGAACCATGTGGAAAGGAAACGCGCCTTTCTTATAATAACGCCATTGAATATTGTAACGCCATTCAAATGGCCTGAGAGTACTTCCCCCATAAACTACGTCGAATGGCTCTAAATCAAAGAGTTCGTGCACTAAGAAATCACGGTGCTCTTGCCAGTTTTGACCCGTTGGCGTTTTATAATTAATAATGACACACGCATGATCCACAGTGTGTCCCGCTTGCTCTACAATGACACAAGCCTTCTCAAGGCTTGCTCCACTGTTAAAAATATCATCAACTAAAACAATCGGCGCATCCGTAATATTACCTTCGATGACCTTACCTAGGCCGCTCGTCTTGCGTTCTTTACGAATAATGAAGCCATTGGTCTCAATACCGCGCTGCTCGGCCTTCATTAGAAGAGCAGTCACAAGTGGCACCGCGGCAACTTCCATACCAGCAATTTGAATAGGTGATTTATCTTCGTAATTATCCCAGAAAATATCTGTGATTATATTCAGGGCCTCCACATTCAAAAGAATCGGACGCAAGTCGATAAGCCATTGCTGCTTATTACCTCTAGGCGAGACAATAGGCTGCTCTTCTGAGCTACGTACAATGCCCTCTTCGTTAATCAGGGAAATTAGTTTTTTATAAGAATCTTCGCATTTTATTTTCAACATATATGCAGGATACTAGAAGATGCCGAAAAATAAACTATATAAAACTTAATTTTTTTAACCTTTTTAATGATATAATAAATAACAATATTACAAAAAGCGGGGCAAAATGATCATTCACAAAAGATTACTTCTATCGGCAACTGCACTATGCGTATTGTCGTCAAGTCAGGTGCAGGTGTCAGCTCAAGATCAATTTACAAATACGCTAACTTTTGAAAGCAGCACATTTGCGTATCATTGGCAGACGTCACCATGGTCAAACTGTAATGGTGTATGCTTTGTTGGAGAACAAGTCCGATCAGTATCTTGCAGAGACAACTCAGGGGATACCGTGCCTCCATCAAATTGTGATCATACTGCCGTACCAGAAACTAGTCGAGAGTGTCCTCTACCAGCATGCGCGTGGACGGAGCCATCTTGTCGATCCGGAAGCCCGTATCGTTATGGGGTCCCCTCACGTGACGGCTCTAACCCAGCTCCTACCACAGACGAATATTGGCGTATAAACGCAGCTACTAATCGTTTAGAAGGTTTTGTAAACGGACAAAGAATACATGAAGGCGAACCTCCACCATCACCGACAGGGAACTCGAATAGTGGGGGTGGTAAAGTCATATGTGGGCATTTCTATACACGCGGCATTTTACCATACCATATTTATATGGGTGATATCGCATATGCAGAACAAAAAGCGTCTGAATCAACAAAAAGAGGATATCGTTTATGGGCTGTACCTTTAACGCGACACCTCAACGAAAATCCAGGTGGAATTGCCGAAAAAATCATTCAGCCATTTGCTTTAGGCTGGGCTGAAGAAATGGCTTACAAAATGGGATTTAGTTATAAAGGAAATATCATTGGAAAGATTCTAAGCGTCACGGGAGAACCTATAGCAAGATTTATAGGACTGTTTGTTGCGGATACGAATTGGACAGAACTTAAGTCAGAGCAAAAAATTTGGGGGAAAGCTTAATGAATCATAAAAATCAAATTATTAAATTTTCTCTTCTTTTGGCCTGTTTGTTTACATTTTGTATTAGTATCATATCCGAGTCTTCAGCTCATACAAGATGGAATTACTATAGATATAATTATGAATGCCGTTCAGAGGAAGGTAGAGGCCCTATTGTGGCTGATCACCATTGCCGAACGCCTAACCACACGCAAAAAGTATGTCGTTCGCGAGATCGCCATACACATACTTCTCCGCGTACTGTCGAGGGACCAGGTTATATTGATACAGACGGCGATGGTGTCGCCGACACACAAATAACTGATGTTCCAGGTGCAGCAGCAAATTGCCCTTGTACAACTGTATCGGACCCTGGCATGCAAATGAACGACCCTTCCGCTGCAAGTGTTGCACCAACTTCTGAGTCAGGGACATATACACGATACCAGACTGATGAAAATGGAACCCCTATCACAAACGAGAACGGTAACTTAATTGCTGACAACAATCCTATTCATGAATATGACTCGGACGATTCTGGCTCAGGCTCTCCAGGGAATAGAGACATGACTGCTGATGATTGGTCAGACATTATCGGTGATTAAGTATCAAAAAACTTGTGATTAAACTTCTTCATCAAAAAGCCGAAGAAGTTCATCATTCATTTCATTTACTGTTTTGATTGTCGCCAAGTTGGCTTTGTAGCCAGTTTCTGCGATTTTAAGATTAATAGCCTCTTCAGAGAGGTCTATTTGATCACCTTCTGTAGGCGTGGTGCTGTTGGCAATATTATGGGCACTCTGCTCAACCTGTTTAGAAGCTGTCATCAAACCCGATAAAGCGTTGGAAATCGCACTAATCATAGATATAGTATAACACAGAATTTATTAAAAACGTCTTTACAAGGCCTATAAAAAACTGTTTTTACGATGAAATTTCAACTTAACACTCTGTTTTTATTAATTTTTCTTGGCGCATGCTCTCCTATGCAACTTGGCAACAATGATTGGCGTTGGAGCACTCCAGATGAGGCATATATGCCCCATGCCGAACGTGATCCATATTTAGAATTTGAAAAACATGTCCAAATCCCACAATGGAGCCACGAAGACTGGGTCGCAGAAGATTGGATTTCCCAATACAATAATCCAAAAGATATAGTCGCAGGATTTTATAAAGCTGATATCCTGCGTGATCAAACATTTGATGATGAACGCAAAATCCTAGTCGTCGGTCCCAATTTCTATCATCTATCTGGTTTTGATAAACGCCGCGTCACGCACGTCGTTGATGTCATTTACGGCATCACAAAATCATCAGAAGAAGGTGCATTCTTCTTAAAAGACTGGAAAACAAGTGATTATATCGGCGTCCATGACAGGTATGGCTTACGCCTTCACTAAAGTTTAGCCCTTACACGGTCACCTGTAATCTGGGCCTTTTTACTTTCGCGCCAAATCATAAATATATTGGATGCAATCACAATACCCCCGCCAATCCATATCGGCAGGGTTGGCCATTCTTGCCATATAAACCAACCAAATGCGGTTGCCCATATAATGCCTGAATAATTAAAGACAGTAACCACGGCGGCAGGCGCATTACCAAACGCAACAGACAATAGAAACTGTGCTAAAGCGCCCGATAACCCGACCCCAATAAATAACGGAATTTCTGCCATCGTCGGCGGCACAGCGACAAAAGGTAGCGGTATGGCCGCGACAACAGTACCAATCATCACGAAGTAAAATGTAATTGTTTCAGGTTTTTCCGTCTTACCTAAAAACCGCAAAATAGTTTGTAAAATAGCGTGCATTGACGCAGCACTTAACGCCAAAACAACACCGATGATATTCACATCCCCCGTCGGCCGTACCATAATAATCACACCGATAAAACCAATTAAGACAGCCCCCCAACGGTACTTCCCTACATTCTCTCCCAAAAAGAAAAAACCAAGAACTGGAATAAAAAGAGATGCTGTAAATAAAAAAGCCGTTGTATCCGCCATCGGCATCGCAGCAAATGCAGCAAACGTAACAATCAAGCTAATTGTTCCTATAACAGAGCGCGCCAAAATACCGCGAGGGCGCTGGTTAATTTTCACGATATCTTTGCGCCCCATCACAAAAATCATAAAGAGGAACGGCAAGGTAGCAATCAAGTTCCTGTAGAAAGCAATTTCGATGACGTGGTGTGTTTCACTGAGAAGCTTGGCAAAAACATTCATCACTGCCAGCATAAAAAACGCCGCTAAACCGGCGCTCATTCCTAAAATTACATTATCCTTATGCTTAGACACAGACTTCTCAATTCCGACATTTCAAAATAGATTTAATTAAAATGATTATGCTTTATACTAGCCCTAACTCAAAGCATTAAACAGCAAGCTAACGAATGATCATATCCCACAAATATAAATTTATTTTTGTTAAGACACGCAAAGTGGGCGGTACCTCTTTGGAGATAGCCCTTTCTAAGCACTTAGATAAAGATGACATCGTTACACCTGTTAGTGAGGAGAATATTCGTATAGAGAAAGGGTTTATGACAGGAACGGATTACAAAAAAGCACTGTTAGATATTCGCTCCTATGACATTTATTTTTGGAACAAAGCATTAGCGAGACGATTATACCGTCACTGCAAATTTAATGCTCCTTTTAGTCTCCCTGCCAAACCAAGAAAATATTACCCGCACATGTCCGCAAAAGATATTAAGAAAGCCATAGGTGATGATATCTGGAATTCTTATTATAAGTTTACGATCGAAAAAAATCCATGGGATATGGTTATGTCATATTACTACTTTTGAATGAAACACAACTCAGACGTATCATTCGAAGAGTTTATAAAACAGGGACTCGCCAAAAACGCAACAAACAGACCGTTTTATACTGACGGCGAGGATATACTAGTCGACGACATTATAAAATACGAAGAGTTAGACACAGCCTTATCTAAGATATCCGAGACAATCAATTACCCGGAAAATATTGCAGGCATCACGAAAGACATTCGCGCAAAAGGAAATGTACGAAAAGTGCGCGATTATAAAGAGTTATATAACGAAGAAATGAAAGAAGTTGTTGCCAAGGAATTTGAGCAGGAGATTAAAGCGTTAGGTTACGTATACTAACCTTATGCAATGATGTCGCCGTCAGCCATGAGTGTCGTAAGGTCAAGGCCAGTGGTTTCTTCAAATGAAGCAATATTGACAAAGTTAGATCCGTTCGCAGCACCATCAACATCGGCAGCCAATAATGTGTCACCATTAACCTCTGTTAACTGCAAGAAATCAGCAATGTCGTCTGTCGCGGAGTCAAATGAGATAAGATCAGAAACATCAATTTGATCACCTGTTAAAGTATCAAAATCATAAACACGATCAATACCGTTTGTATTATCAAACTGGAAAATTTCATGACCAGATGAACCATAAAGAACATCAAAACCATCGCCACCATTAAGTGTATTCACACCGACTGAGTTCGCCAAACTATCGGCGTCCCATTCTACAACATAATTTGTCGTGTACGTCCCTAGATAAGAGTAAATATCACCACCATAGTTTGACCCTAAGAAAATAGAGTAATCGAAATCAGCATTACTATCGATCGGTGCACCGTTATACCAATTCACGTACGCACCGCCTGTAGCAGATCCGCCAGTTCCACCACTCCAATACTCTGTACCGTCATCAGATCCACCTTCGTAAACCCAAGTTCCCTCGTTCGCTGCATCAGAGCCGTTTACCCAAGCGTAATTCGTTCCTGTAAGGCCTAAAACCAAATCATTTTCTTCCTGAGAAGTAATTGTAACTAGATAACCAGTTTCACCATCAAGGCCGCTTAATGTTGCAGCTTGAGCCGCAGTATTGGCTTGCGCATGTGTAAAGGATCCGTTCACAAACTGATAGAAACTATTTGTTGCAGCATCGTAAACAACATCGCTATTTGCGGCCAAAACAGCATCAATTTTTTCTTGTAAGCTGCCTGTTGTACCCGAGTGTAGAACATCATTATCAGCGCCGCCATAAAGTGTATCTGTGCCTGAGCTACCATATAACGTATCAAAACCCGCACCACCATAAAGTGTGTTTGTCTCACCACCATCCATAACGTTTAAAGATGTAATATTGTGCTCAATGTCTCTACCAACATCAATATTATCAAAGACTACATAGGAGTCATCACCTGCGGCATTGCTTGACGTCTTTAAGAAACCAAAAGAAATAGTATGTGTGCCTGCAGATAAATCACCGACATCAACACTAACGTTAATAAAGCTATTCGCTGCTGTAGTGCCGCCAGCAATCTCTGCTACGTAGTTATTGCCATCCAAGCCATACTGAACTCCATTAATTTCAACATAGATTTGCATGTCTTCACCAGCTGTATGTGACGGCGCGTGATAGGCTCTGTAATCGAAATTGATGTTTAGATCTGTCTCATCTTGAGCGAGTGTAAATGTGTTACTCCAATTACCAGATATATTTGTTTCAGGCGTTGTATTCACACCGTCTGTGTAAACATAGACAGAACCACCTGTGCCCATACCTGTGTAATAGTTACCAAATGCATGGTTATCACCGCTAGGATCAGAACCACCAAAACCACCATCACTATATGTGAAGCCATTTGCTCCACCTGTGAAATCTTCACTGAATACTGAATCACGTGTGTAGTATGTAATTGTCTCTACTACATGCTCTCCAGATGCATAAAGCAGGTCACTACCACTATCACCATGAACAATATCTGACCCTTCTCCCCCATAAACACGGTCATTATCCGCACCGCCGTGTACAGTATCATTACCCGCGCCACCATAAACTTTATCAAATCCAGCGTCTCCGTAAACTAAGTCATCGCCTTCATTACCTTGTGCGTTATCGTTACCTTCACCGCCGTATACAGTGTCATTATCTTCGCCACCAATGACAAAATCATTACCCGCATCGCCGTATAATTCATCTTCACCAGCATGACCTAAAACGCGATCATTACCCGCATCACCATGCGCTAAATCATTACCCTCACCACCCCACACAGTGTCGTTATCATCACCACCATTAAGAGTATCATTACCCGCATCCCCTTGAAGACGATCGAGGCCAGCACCGCCATTAATTACATCATCGTCATTTTGACCAAAGATACGATCGTTACCAGCATCACCGTTTAAAATATCGTTACCATCGCCGCCATAAAGACTATCATTGCTGTCACCACCATTAAGTGTATCAACACCAAGACCGCCCTCTAGTTTATCCAGGCCAGCGCCACCATTAAGTGTATCATCACCGTCTTCGCCCTTTAAGCGATCATTGCCGTCACCGCCATTAAGCTCATCATTCCCTGCGCCGCCTTCTAAGGCATCGTTACCCGCGTCACCATTCAGAGCATCATCGCCCGCGCCACCCTCTAAACGATCATTATCATCACCGCCATGAAGGGTGTCGTTACCATTTTCACCACGGACAATATCGTTACCTGAACCGCCGTAAAGAATATCATCATCATCTCCACCTAAAAGCACATCATTCCCTGCGCCCCCATTTAGAACATCGTTCCCAGCGCCACCTTGTAAGTTATCAAGGCCTGCACCACCGAGGAGATAATCGTTACCTGCTTCACCTTTGATAAGGTCGTTACCTTCGCCGCCCAGAACAACATCGTTTCCGTTTCCGCCGCGAATAATATCATTGCCAGCGCCACCTGCTATCTGGTCATCGCCATCTTTGCCTTTGACCACATCATTACCTTCACCGCCATCCATTACATCATTGCTATTTGTACCGTTCACGACTTCAGAAGCACTTGTGCCTGCAACAGTTACAGTATCAAAGTCAGAGAGTGTTGGTTCTACGATACCGAATAAGTGATCCGTCGCACTTGTGTTTAATTGCGCTGTATCATTTTGATTGAGTGTTGTCGCAGTAAGATGTGAATTATCAACGCTCTGACCGTTAATAGAAACGGAATTAATGGTAACAGAGCGCCCTGATTCACCAGAAACATCTTGGAACATGAAGGAAAGAGAAGAAGGAAAATCGCCAGAAAAATATAAGCTAAGTAGAGAAGGTGTATATCCACTATCAACGAGGAACGATGCGATAACATTGCCATCCACTAGAATTTCTAGTATCGGCGCATCAGTTACATAAACCGAAGAAGCATCAATATTAATAAAAAACGCTCCCATAGAATCCTTCAAAAAGTATGGTTTTCTGCCATTCTTTTATAATTCTATCAAAACTATATTTTATAAGACTTAAATTTAGGTAAAATTTGATCTAATTTCCGTTCCAATCAAAAAACCTAAGTCATTGAAAATATGACATGAATTTGGTTGCGGAGGCCGTGATTTAATCAAATTTTGCTCTTTTACTGACAATCTTCACATTGACCACTAATTTCCGCATTCCAATGATCTACTTTGAAACCGTTGCTTTTTACTTTTTTCTCTAGGTCTTTAGGCAAATGAGAAAGGTGGACCTCTTCAACGTTTCCACAATCATTGCAAACCATAAACTGTGCTCCATTATGACTGTGACCTTCTTCACAAATCACATAAGCATTCATACTTTCTACCCGATGAATAAAGCCGTGTTCTTTCCAAAAATCGATCGCACGATACGCTGTCGGTGGTTTAGGACTATGCATCACCTGTCCAAGCTCATCTAATATATCATAAGCGCCCAGAGGCTTGTTGCTTGAGTTGATAATATTCAAAACGGCAAGCCGCGGCTTTGTTAAGCGATGTTTATTTTCTTCGCAGTAATCTGTCGCTTTTTTTATAATATTTTCAGACATAGTAGATCTATCGTATTTTTTAAGTTCCTTTCAAAACTTATATGGCCTCAAAAAGTGTTATATTATAACAAAAAAAGATCAACAACACGCAATGGAAAATATCTCTGCCAGATGGCTGCCAGAGCTTCGTTTCGTCAATTTCTATGCATTTTTCGCTGTGTCGTTCCAACAGCAACAGGAAACTTGCCCTATTCAGCTGCTTACATAAGATATTGACATCATAGACTGTAATAGTATAACAGTTCCATTGTTCTGTAAATTAAGAAAATAAAGAGAATTAAACATGCCCTTAATTAAAATGATGCGTGAAAGAGGTTTACTTCCTGGAGGTCCGGATAATCAACCACAGGATCGGAGTGCTATAGTAATAGCGCCAACTTCTGGCAATTCGGAACCGATGAGTGACCCGAAGCCTATAAGTTATGCGACACCTATATGGATTGCCAGTAACCAAGTGGCTGCAGTTGATGCTGGTTTACAAGAAGGACGTGTTGAAGAAGTACTCCACGATTTATCTGGGCAAGCACTTACTCAAGATCCCGAGTCATGGTACACGTTTGCAGGCAAACAGGTCAGCGCTTGGGGCAACCAACGCCTTGGAAAGCATTTCTGCGCTGTCGCGGAATTACCAACAAAAGAAGGCACAAAGTTAAGTGTTGTCACTAATCAAAATGTTGGTGATCATTCTGTTTTAGTTGCTTTTAAAACTTGCTGCTCTGGCTGTTCTGATGGACCAAATGCCGCTGTTTTGGGGATTGGTAGAAGTAATACTCGTTGGTATGGCGATGAAAATAGAGTGCGCGTCCTAGTGCCTAATGAGGTTGCATTTTGTGATCCACATGTAGGCGCAGCTCATGCAGCTGCACACGTTATTAACCCAAATCATTGTAGTAGTCATACTGTGAGCTAAAGCCCAGAAATGGTTTGAGATTCACTAATTCTTAGAAAAAACCACCTGGTCAACATCAATATAGCTATTACGCCTTTTTAGAGAGAGTTTAGCGCGACGATCATAAAATTTTATTTCTTCACCTGCATCTAGGTTCCAAATCATTTTATTACCATCAACCTTAGGAGCAGGTTCAGATGTTAACACAGTATCATCTGGTTGTTCTGTTAGAATAAACGTGACTTTTGCTGGCTTGGTAGACCTTGATCCAAAATGCCCGGATTTCCTTAGGCCTGCTGAAGATGACCAAATTTAAGGTAGGTAGGTAAGCAGGTGTATTAGCTTAAACTTTAATATTAACAAGGATCTTTTTTGCACTTGCAATTAAGTAATCCTTGTATTGTTTCTGACTCCACTTACAGCCAAGCACTAACTGCTCCCAGCTATGAATTGAAATTAATGCCCAAAGAGCATCTGTTGCCTTTGAGACTGAAAGTGTCTCAGTCAGTTCACCATCCTTCTTAAGAGCCTTTATAGTCTTATCACAGCCACTCTTTAAAGAGTTCAGCCTATCGTCCCAAGCGTCTCTTGCAGCTTCATCTGTGTCCCTCAGAGCTATCAAAGCCCTAGCTACTCCATAGATCTCCGGTATGTAATCAACCCAAGCAGAAATAAACTTTTCAAGTCTATCAATACCCTCTGTAGCCTCTCGAGTAGGCCCAAACCTCAAATCAACATCTTTAACAGTATCAATATAGCGCGTTGTTGCATTCAACAGCTCAGCTCGTGTCTTAAAGTGTAGATAAACAGCCTGCCGGGACACCCCCGCCTTCTTGGCAATATGGGCCATATGAACGCTTTGATAATCCCCGGATTCTAATAGTTTCCACGTGGCTTCAAGGATTTTGCTTTGAGTTTCATCTTTTTTACTTGACATCATGTAAAGTTACATGAGATATTGGAGAAAGTCAACTTTACACTGTGTAAAGTTTTTATTAATAATTTGGAGATCAAAAATGACAAAAAAGATATTCATTTGGGTCGCACACCCCAACAAAGGAACATTTTGTGAAGCATTAGCAGACCAATATGAGCAAGGTGCAAAAGCTCAAGGAGCAGAAGTTCGTCGTATGGAGCTTAGCGATATGGAGTTTGACCCGCACTTCAAAGGCTATACAAAGGACATGCCTGAATTAGAACCTGATTTGCTTAAATGGCAAGAACATATAGCGTGGGCTGATCATATCATGGTCATCCATCCTTATTGGTGGGGTGCTATGCCATCTCAAGCCAAAGCCGTGTTGGACAGGGCTTTAACTTCGGGGTTCGCCTACAAGTATCATAAAAAAGGAATGAAATGGGATCAGTTGTTAAAAGGTAAGACGGGTGATGCGATTATTACATCTGATACACCTAAGTGGATTGATACCTTCCTATACCTAAGCCCGGGAAGACGTACGATTAAAAATCAAGTTTATAAGTTTTGTGGCATCAAGCCCAAGAAAATTGATCAGTTTGGATCAATAAAAATGGCTGACGAAGGCCAAATGAAATCTTGGTTAACTCAAGCCGGTCAATATGGATCTAATGCTGCAATGGCAGCTTAATCTAACTTATAATAAGGCACGTATCACTTAATGCGCCCCTTCCATACCGCGCCCTGTACCGCCAAAAGTTATCCTTAGGAAATATACTCAATCAAGAAAACTAAGCTGCTTCTCATCTTTTTTTATAGGTTTTTTCCTACGAGGCGGACGTTTTCGGCTACCAAGTTTACTATAAACCTTACCTGCCTCGTCACAAAAACCTTCCTGCTTTCTGATAGCTCCAATTTTTGCCCGCGCTTCTTTAACAGCAGTACTATGGTCAACAATAGGCGCTGGATAATCTTTTCCTATGATACACCCTGTCTTTTCTTGCATGGCTTCATCCATATTCCACGGTTCATGAATCCAAGCGTCAGATATGCTTTTAAGCTCTGGTACCCAACGCCTAATGAATTGCCCCTCAGGATCATGTTCTTGTGATTGTTTGATCGGATTATAAATACGCAGCGTATTGATACCTGTCACGCCAGATTGCATTTGAAGCTGACTATAATGAATACCTGGCTCATAATCAGTGAATAATTGTGCCAAATAGTATCCCGTTTTGCGCCAATCGAGCCAGAGATGATAACTCGCAAAGCTAACTAACATGGCGCGCATACGAAAGGTAATCCAGCCTTCATGAATGAGATTAAGCATACATGCATCGATGAAGGGATAGCCTGTGCGTCCTTCCATCCATGCTTGGTAATACTCTTCATTATGTTCTGGCTCGCGCATTCCTTCAAAAGCTGGATGCATACATTGAAACTCGATTTCCGGCTGGTCTTCAATCTTCTGAATAAAATGGCAGCGCCATGAGAGACGAGAGCCAAAAGCAGATAGGTTACGCTTCCAAGTTTTTAATTCGTCTTCGAATAATCCATTTCTGCGGTTTTGATTAGATTTTATAACCTCGCGAACAGATAGTGTTCCCCAGGCAAGATGCGGCGAAATTCGGGAACAATATTTCTCTGATGGACCGGGCGCGGAAAGACGGTATATATACTTTTTGCCGCGTTCTTCTAAAAAACTTTTGAGCGTCCCAATAGCAGCCCGGCGCCCCCCTTGCTGCGTGATGCCCGGCACATCATTACCAAATAGAGGATTATCTTTTACAGGTATGTCGCCATATTCAATATCTTCAACAGGTATTAATGTTTGGGGCTTGGGGATAAGGTCTTTCGCCATTCGTGCATTACGGATTTTTGACCAGCCATCACGATCTTTCAAACGCCGCACAACACCATTAGAAGGAAATTCATGTAGCGGAATGGAATACTCTTCGCACCAGCTTATGACAGCCTTGTCACGCTCATAGGTCCAGCCATTGCCGGTTTCTTCATGAGCATAAATAGCGTTAATTTCATGCTTGTCATGAAGGGAATCCAAGACATCGATCACTTCACCAACACGAATAATCAGAGGCTGTCCAAGTTTTGCGCAATCCTCACGTAGTTCCGCTAGACAATCATGGATAAAGTGCCAGTGACGGCGAGACGCAAATTTCTGTTGCCAATAGTCAGGCTCTACAACATAAAGCGGTAAAACAGGCAGGCCAGCCTTAGATGCTTCATAAAGAGGGGCATGGTCATGAACACGTAAGTCACGCTTAAACCAAATAATATTAATTTTAGAGTTTGTCATGCTTGGCTTTACGTCCTGACACACGTTGACGCCACATTCTAAAACTGGATGGCTTCATATACGTACGCATGATTTTGATCACTTCCTTTTCTTGCAAACCTGTTTGGGTATGAATGGAATCAAAACTCGTATTATCGCACCAAGCCATTTCTATGATTTGACTATGTTCTGTCGATATATCGGAACGTGGGGCTTTATCTTTCATGTACGACCTCCTTTATTACGTTTACATCTTTCTGAGCAATATTTAACTTCATCCCAGACTTTCTCCCATTTTTTACGCCATGTGAAACGGCGTTGGCATACAGTACATACCTTTGTTGGCAAATTAGCTTTCTTCATAAAACATTCTCTGATGGTTTATAAATAGGACTTTTATGATTGAGTGTTGCAATATCATTTAGCAATCCACAACGTAGAAGTGAAGCAGATGTTAGGTTGAAAAACTCCGTATCATCTTCACTTTCTAAAATAGAAAGTGGCAGCGTTTTGTTTTTGGAAAAATTAATGCAGTATTCCGCCATAATCTGTGCATCATCCATATGAGACTGTCCTTTATCAGATCCACTAACAAGCGCTTCAAAAATCATAATTTGACCTGACAAAGCTTCAAAATTATCTTCATTCACAAAAGCTTGAACATCAGGGTATCTAGCTTTGATCTGCTTAAAAAGATACGTCATAATTGGTAAGTTCATTGTTAAAACTTGTGCGCCTGCTCCTGCAGACCAAGGTCTTCGACCTTCACCTTTTCGTGCTTTTGTTGCTGACATTAAATCTTCACGCAATGGTACGAATAACGGCGCTTCCAAACCTAAAATTAAACCGTTTTCTTGCAGGCTGCTGGATATAAGTGGAATAACCTCATCAAGGTTCAGTCCTGTATGTAATTCATATGTTTTAGTATGAACAAAACACCATCCTATATTTCCCAATTTAGGTGAACCAATATCGATAACACAAACATCATAAGGTTTCTTAATTTTAGACAATTTCACCACCATCTAGAGTCTTGAAAAATCTTTTACTATCGTTTTTTATCGCTTCAACTTTTTCTTCACTCATACGCTCTAATGTTCGGTAAATCATGGTAAGCCTGTGGTTGCTTCGTAACTTGTCTTCGTTGCGAATAAGAAAATCCCAGTAAAGATAGTTAAACGGACATGCATCTGGGCCATTCTTTTTGCTAACCTTATATCTGCATCTCTTACAGTAATCCGACATCTTGTTGATATATGCACCGCTTGCAGCATAGGGTTTGGAGCCAAGTACACCACCATCAGCGAACAAGATCATTCCTGTTACGTTAGGCAGCTCAACCCACTGATAGGCATCGGCATAAACAATCATATACCACTCATTGACCTCATCAGGGTCAAGGCCAGCAATAAGCGCAAAATTACCAAGCACCATGAGGCGCTGAATATGATGAGCATAGGCGTTTTCTTTTGTTTCTTTCACACATTGGCTAAGGCAGTTCATTTGCGTATCACCGCCCCAATAAAGCCATGGCAGCTTACGTTTAGCTTGTAGAAAGTTTTCATCTTCATACTTAGGCATTTTTAACCAGTAAATACCTCGCACATATTCCCGCCAACCAATTATCTGGCGGATAAAGCCTTCAACTGCGTTTAATGGTGCTTGTTGCTCACGATAAGCAAGTTCAGCTGCTTCAACACACTCTAATGGTAGTAATAATCCGCAATTAATATAAAAACTTAGATGTGAATGATACATCCAGGGCTCCCCCTGAATCATTGCATCCTGATAATCGCCAAAATTGATAAGGCGTTCTTTTATAAACTGTTCTAGGGCTTGTAAAGCTTGATTGCGTGTTACAGCAAAGTGGAATGGATATAAATCACCAAAGTGCTTACTAAACCTCTCTGAAACTAAATCTATAACCTCTTGTGTTATTTCATCGGGTTCGGACATGAAACTTTGAGGAATACTTAATCCTTCTTTCGGTGCTTTACGGTTTTCGTTATCATAATTCCATTCGCCACCCTCAGGTTTATCACCACTCATGAGAATGTTATATTTTTTACGCATCTGGCGATAAAAATACTCCATACGCAGCTGCTTGCGTCCTTCTGCCCAAGAAGAAAATTCTGAATGTGTAGAAAGAAAGCGATTGTCTGGACGAACTTCGATAGGTACATCGAGGTCTAAGCTCTTTATGTCTTGAAGAACACGATATTCAGACGGCTCAGTAATTATGACTTTTTCAGGTTTGTATATACTAATTGTGCGTTCAAGTTCTGCTGAAAAAGAGCCTGCATTGTCAGGGTCATCGAGCTTTGTATAGTGAACTTTGTAGCCTTTTTCTTTTAGCTCTTGTGCAAAATGTCTCATCGCAGAAAAAATAAAAGCAATTTTCTTTTTGTGATGTTTAACGTAGGTAGCCTCTTCCCACACTTCACACATAAGAACCACATCAGTATTTTTATTTATATCTGATAAGCTTGATACTTTTTGATTGAGTTGATCACCTAATACTAAACGTAAATTCATGGTCATTATTAAAAATTTCTAACCACCCCATATGTCGTCATATAAAGCAGATCCATCTGTTATATTTCTATAACAGATTCTATGATCTAATTGTCTTTGTTGAGCTCTTTTGAATAAATCAGCGGTAAAAAATATTCCAATCAAAAATAAGAAATGAAATAAAACTGATGTTCCAAAAAAGAAAAAAGACCCAATTCCAAAACTAAAGATAGCACACCACATATACGCTAATGTTACCATTAGTTGAAATTTTACAACTTTAGGCAATGACCTAAAAGCATTTTGATCTTCATTCATAATTAATTTGTAAGTATCGCTAAACATAAAGCCTCTCTTTAGAATGAATTAAAGTAATATTTTAGTAGGTTTTATGTAACAGACATATGAACTAAAAATTAAATTATTGTAACGTGAAATTAATCCCAGCTAAGGATATATTTTAATCAGAATTGCGTTATGTCAGAATCAAAAAAACTATATAGAAAGAATAAGATTACTGTCTTTTACGACGGTATGTGTGGCTTATGTTCTAGAGAAATAGAACATTATAAGAAAGTAGCACCTCAAGATATTTTTGATTGGATAGACATTACTAAAGACCCTGAGACTTTTGAAAAATTAGGATATTCGAAAGAAGAGGGTTTAAAAGCTTTACACGTAAAGGATGCCGATGGCTCTATACATGTAGCAGTAGATGCTTTCATAGTAATTTGGCAGCAATTAAAAAATTGGAGATTGCTTGCAAAATTTGCGAAGTTACCTGTGATAAAGAAAATAGCTGACTTTTTTTATAGACACTTTGCAAATTGGAGATTTAAAAAACTAGGGTATTAAAAAACAGGAATATAAAATGACATCAATTGGAACACCTTTTTCATCAAAAAATACAAAAGTTATGCTTTGTGGTTCAGGAGAACTTGGAAAAGAGGTTGTTATTGAATTACAGCGCTTGGGTGTTGAGGTTATAGCATTGGACGCATACGAAAATGCTCCTGCCATGCAAGTGGCTGATCGTTCGCATGTAATATCTATGTTAGATCAAGACGCCTTGAAAAATATTATTGAGTTAGAAAAACCTGATTTTATTGTTCCTGAGGTTGAGGCAATAGCGACTAATGTCTTAGTTGAGATGGAAGAACAGGGCTTCAATGTTGTTCCCACTGCTAGGGCGGCAAAGTTAACTATGAACAGAGAAGGTATACGCCGTCTTGCTTCAGAAGAGTTGTCATTACCCACTTCTCCTTATGCTTTTTGTGATACATATGAAGAATTACAAAACGCAATAGACAAGATTGGCATACCTTGCGTTATTAAACCAATCATGAGCTCATCTGGAAAAGGGCAAAGTACTATTAAGTCTATGGAAGATATTGAGTCAGCATGGAAATATGCACAGGAAGGTGGTAGAGCAGGTGCGGGACGTGTCATAGTAGAAGGCTTTATTGATTTTGACTATGAGATCACCTTGCTAACTATTCGGCATAAAGATGGTATAACTACATGCGAACCAATTGGGCATAGACAAGAAGGCGGAGATTATCAGGAGTCTTGGCAGCCTCAGCCTATGTCTGATGTTGCTCTAAAAAAATCAAAGGATATAGCTGGAAAAGTTGTAGAGTCCCTAGGTGGGAGAGGCTTATTTGGCGTAGAGTTATTTATTAAAGGTGATGACGTCTACTTTAGTGAAGTCTCTCCGCGTCCGCATGACACAGGTATGGTTACGCTTATATCACAAAACTTATCTGAGTTTTCTTTACACGCTAGAGCTTTTTTAGGATTACCAATACCTTCAGTACAAACGTTTGGACCAAGTGCATCATCTGTAATTCTTGTTGAGGGTGAATCGGATAGTGTTACTTTTAGTAATTTAGATCAAGCATTGGAGCGATCTAATACAGAGATTAGGTTATTTGGAAAACCTAATGTATCAGGTAAACGTCGTATGGGTGTTGCCCTTGCACGTGCAGATAATGTAGAAGATGCTAGAGAATATGCAAACGAAGTTGTGAAAAACATTGGTATCGTTCTCAACTAATGTATAAAAAATAATACTTTTACAGTTTTTTAACGCGTCAATAACTAAAAAATATTTATTGTCTTTATATTATGCTCTGTACTGTAAAAGATCGAGGGTTTTTTCCCAGGGTGGCAACCGAGTTTAGAACGTATGTTGTTAGAACAATTGGGATGTCTCAGTATATTGTTGAGTTTGTACCCTAATATGTACCTTAAAGACCACAATAAGTGAGCATTGTTAGATTTAATCAAAAGATGGAAAGATTCTATCTCAAGCCTCTAAAAATGTTTTGTATTCTGAAGCCTCTATTGTTAAGAATCTTCTTGTTTCTCCATTAAAAGATTGAGAACAAGTTTCTCGCCTAAAAAATCTTGCAACGAATTGGGTAATGCCTCATACCTTACTATACAAAACACTCACTCATAAAAATAATAATAGCCTTGCATTTTGCAACAAAAGTGTCCCGTGAATGTCCCATTGAGCAAATAACAAAAAAGCCCTCAAGATGAGAGCTTTGTAAGTCTTTATTTTTATTGCTTTTTTTGGTTGCGGGAGTAGGATTTGAACCTACGACCTTCAGGTTATGAGCCTGACGAGCTACCGGGCTGCTCCATCCCGCGACAAGAGATGCGCCTGTTATAACGGGCACTTATCTATAAATCAAGGCGTTATTTAGAGATTTTTACCTATATTTCAATTACACCATAAGGGATGGGCGCTCTGCTATTCTCTGTGATGGAGAGATTACAAATGTCGGCACACGTGTATGAGCCTGCACAGCCAGCAACGCACGAGATATCGGTAAAACACCATTTCTATAATTGCTCTTATGGTGCTCTAATAATGACCGATCATAAATATAATTAACAATAATGGGATCTCTTTCAGATTCCCGATTAATATGTATCCACCCAACAAAAGCCCCGCTACCCAAGTGGGATGTAGAGGGTATATCTTTTCTCTGTTGAATAAATCCTAAAACAGCGCGGCGAATATCATCATCCGATTGATTAAGAAGAGATCTGTCAAAACCACCCTTATCAGGCATAAACAACTCACGAATTGGAGAGATCGTTGTTTCTAAATGGTTTTTTGGATTCGCCTCAACAAGCCTAAACTTTAATTCCTCGCCAGCAGATTTGACATTAAAATCTGCAGAAATACTGTAATATCCTATACCGTCCTCGTTACCGGTTAAGTCGGTAATTTCCGCAGCAATGACATCATCAACATTACCCGGTAAAAGATCAACAAAGGCGCCGCCATTACCATCAACATCAGCGACTATTGCAAATTTAAAACGCAGAATTTGTCCGATAAGACGCCGGCCAGCAGCATGCGGAATAACCAAAGTTTGGCAATCTTTCGTTTGATCTGGACGACCAAAGCGACGATCGACTAGTTCTTCAATACCGCCGACTGGCTTATGAACGGCCTCTTTTTCTAATATCGCCCTATGCAAATCCATATCTTCGGAATTAGCCGAAACATGATGCAGCATCGCAAATTCAAGCACGTCTTGAGATAGGCTGTCGCGCAACCTTGAAAAAACGGCTCTTTTATTAGAGTCAATCTTCTCTCGTGTTTTTAATGCATCAATAAGTCTTAACAAGGCTTGAGGATCTGTACCATCGTTGGCTGCGACTTGTCCCAAAAGTCGACGCGTTCCCACAGAAGTAGAAACGCCGTGCAACACACGCGAAGCACCGTCCATTAATTGCACAGGTTTTTGCAGAAAACTCATAACACACCCTTATTATTGTATATGGAAATTTTTAGCAGGCTAAAAGCTTGAAATCAATAAAATCTAGTCCCTACAATAACTTTATACTAACGATTACAGTAACCCACCTTAGTGTAGACATTCCCTAGAACTAATTGTATGTGCCCAAGCGCATCTACCTTCTTTATTAGGTGTACACTCACCAAATTTACTCAAACAATACCCTTCTGCCGAAGATACGATTTCCTTACAAATATTTTCTCTGTTTGGATTAATGCATAAACGGACAGAATTAGCGTTCAACTTCGAAATCTTCATAGATCCAAAATTTTTATCCATACATTCATAGAAAAAATTAGTATGGCTATTTGTGATAGTAGCAAAAGAACCTATATTATGCAGTTTGCAGCCATTAAGTTGCGCTTGCTCTAATCGAGTTTGATTAAACATATAATCATAGAGCGTTCGCTGCATATTATCACTAGCATTATTTTTTAAATTACCTGGACGAAACTCACAGGCTTGATAAATCAACATGACATTATAACTCCCATTTTTCATCTCATTTAGCGATGTCACATCAAAATTATTATTGTCTTTTTTAAAACGCTGAAGCTCATAGTCCCAGAACTTGGACAATTGTTTAAAGTACTCACGCTCATTTTCCTTGCGATCAGGCGCTTTAATATCAATCATTTTCTCATGATAGGCCCAGTATTCTTCGCATGTTAAAGTTGAAATATATGGCTTAGCCTGAAGACAAGAAGCTAAGCAAATAAGGGTAAGTAATAGAATATACAATTTCATACGTTATATAATCATCTAAACAAAACGTATAAACAATAAAAAACCGCTCAAAAGAGCGGTTAGCATAAAAGTAAGATCGAAATAAGTTTGAATGATCAGAATGAACTTGGAAGAGCTGGCAATGACCTACTCTCCCGCACCTTAAGATGAAGTACCATCGGCGCTAAGGCTTTTCACTGTCCAGTTCGGAATGGGATGGAGTGTTTCGCTCTTGCTAAAATCACCAGCTCATCCAAATCCATTCTGAAATGTTTATAGCGAGAATATTCGCTCTATCTTTAAGCTGAACTTAAACAAACACTCGCTTGCAAGTTATTAAATCAACAGACTTAATACTGCGCGCATTGTGGTTTCAATTCAAGACGATCGAGTAATTAGTACTGGTTAGCTTCACATGTTACCATGCTTCCACATCCAGCCTATCAACGTGGTGGTCTTCCACGGCTCTGATAGGGAATTCTAGTATTGAAGGAGGCTTCCCGCTTAGATGCTTTCAGCGGTTATCCCGTCCGTACATAGCTACCCAGCGGTGCTCCTGGCGGAACAACTGGTGCACCAGAGGTACGTCCACCCCGGTCCTCTCGTACTAGGGGCAGCTCTTCTCAAAATTCCAACTCCCACGGCAGATAGGGACCGAACTGTCTCACGACGTTCTGAACCCAGCTCACGTACCTCTTTAAATGGCGAACAGCCATACCCTTGGGACCTGCTCCAGCCCCAGGATGAGATGAGCCGACATCGAGGTGCCAAACAGCGCCG
>JABSQP010000025.1 GCA_013215815.1 Alphaproteobacteria bacterium
TGATTTAATGCCGGCCATTGACCCTTCTAAAGACACCGCTATTGGTTCACCATTTCCATCAAAGCCAAGCGCTTTATTCACACGCATTGCCCTATCTGGCATCGTCGTGATACTTGGAATTTCATGATCGCTATAACGCAGCATAGTTGATAAGTAGCGCTCAACTTGCTGCACCGCCGCTGTTAAATAATCGAGTTCATTAGTAATGGCTTGCGCAGAGAAATCACCGCCTTCTAAAAAGTCCGTGACGCGTTCTAATGGCAATAAACGCTCAAGTGTAATAACAACATCACTCGCAGGAGCGGTATCAAACGTAATTGTACCACCCGATGTTTCCCCAGCATCAACAACATCAAAACCCGCATATTGGCGCGCGCCGTCAAAGTAAACAGCCAAATCCTCAGTCGCAAAAATAGGAAAAGGGTATTCAAAAATAGTTTGTGTGCCATTAGCAACATAGCGAATAATCGGCTGAACAGCCGGAATTTTAACATGCGTATCAGGCATATTTTTCTCCTATAGAGTTTACTTAAAAGATATCGAAAAAGCCTTTAACGGCGCCAAGCGGAGAAGACGTCGATGATATTTTTTGACGCTGCTTCAACTGTTCTCTTTGCAAGGTGTTCACGCGGCGTTGCTGCTGTAAGTTTTGATCTATGGCATTAAAGCGTAAGTTATCTAATTGCTCACGAGACGCACGTTCTTGTTCACTCTCATCAAACAAACCAAGTAAAACCGCTTCTGATGATCCACCTTGAGAGCTCACACCGCTTGCCCCAAACTGAGCGCGCTGGCGTGAAACAGCGCGCTTTAAAGCATCACGCCTTTTGTTTTCAGCCTCTTGAGCCTTTACCAAAATTTCTTGTTTTTCTAATGCTGCGCGCTGCGCCGCCTGTTTTTGTTCTTGCTTATGTTGCTGTTCCAGTTGTGACAAAGATAAATCATCACTACCATCATCGAATATATCCAATCCTCTCCCGACCGCGTTAGCAATAGGACGAACTGTGCTAATTACATTATTCGCAATTTGAAAGGCGGAAAGCGCCTGAGACGCTATTGGTGCAATACTACCCATTGGTTATTTCTCCTTTAACCATTTACTTTTAATTCTGTTGTCACTGATAAGAGCGTGAAAGGGTACGGAACCGATTGTTCCACGCGCCATAAAGGTTTTGTTCCATCACTTTGCCAACCCAATGCCCTAACACGCACATCCTCACTAACAATGGGAGGTGGTGCATCGATAACGATATCTTCACCAAGTTGTTTCAAAGCAACATCGCGTAAGCCTTGCCCAACATCTAAGCGCAGCGCTTGTGTATCTTTGAAACGGAACATGATTTCAATCAGGCGCGTGCGCTTCCCTGTTTCCCCTTGCTGCGAAACTACAGGCGGCAGCGGTTCAATAATGTGTGTATAGGGCAACCCTATTTCAACAGTTGTCGCGGGAGCATCTAATATAACTTGCCCACTAGTTACAGTCGTATCGGTATGCACGATGCCGTCAGCAACAATTGAAACAACTTGTCCCTCTAGATGATCCAAACCTGACCATGTATCTGTCGGTGTCTCCACCTCTCCTGTTAGAGCAGAGTCGAGATTGAGATCATCGTCAAACAATTCAATCTGATAGGATCCATTACGCTCAACTAGCATATAAACATCATCACCAACGACAGACACAGAATGGACAGCCCCTGCTGTCTCATGTAGCGTCCATGCCGCCACTTGTTCAGCGCGATACATTGTAAGTGTCGCAAACTTTCCATCTTCACGAACGATAAAAAGCAACCGCCTCAAAGCATCAAAATCCTGATCAATAGGCTTATCCAAAATATGCCGCGACAAGAGCGCGATGTCAGTCGCCTGATAAGCTTGCTCAATATCCGTATATAAAAATTCGCGCATCTCTTGTTTGTTTCGCGCTACAAAAAGCGTCGCACCATCAACCGTGACAGGCGGAACGTAGCGGTCAATGACAGATCCAACGCGTGTTTGACGATTTAGCTGCACTGTTTCAGGCGTTAATGGATCTCCTGTTACCATCCACTCCGCGCCACTTGTAAAAACTTGCAAGTGACGTCCGGAGAATATACCGCGGATTGCGTTCACCTGATCCGATAGAATAGCAAACTCAATAGCTTCATCATCCAGTCCCTCTCCCAGATCAAAATTAAAAAGATCACCAGACTTTGAAAACCAAAGCCTATTCGGAAGATCCCTTGAACCACCAATAACTAGCCGGTCTTGGTGAAATGCAACACTTGCAGGGTAACCGCGCACCGATGAAAACGCTTGCTCTTCCCAATCAATGGTAGGGTCAGAGGATGATAGATCTTCTATTAACGTCACACTTAAGACTGTTGGAGAGTCATAGCTATTAACTTGCGCTTCTTTACCCAAAACACGAATACGCGTTCCTGCATGACCGGGATCAAAGACATCTTCAGACGCTGTTACCGTTATATTACCTGTCGTTCCGCTTGGCGTCAGTGTCGCCTCGCTAGATGCGAACTTAAAGTAAGGTTGATAGACTACATTACTATCCGTAAAAAAAGTCCAATCATCTAACGTGAAACTTCCATCACTATGGCGAACCAGTTTCTTTGGCGTATAATTCGAATGCACCAAAAGAAGAGTGTCTGCACTTTGTGTCCATTGTAGCTGCGCAATATCATTTTCTGGCCATGGCGCGACAACACTCGTCGTTAAAACGCCATCCAGATAAATATCAATATTGTTTGCTGTGACTACCAACAGATATGTTTGCTGGGTATTAAATTCAAAGGGAATAAGGCGCCCATTTCCTGAAGCGCTTCCAATATAACGCAACCCAGCGCGCCGCGTTACACCACCTGTAGGATAGATAAATAAATTTTGCAGCGTTAACGCCCCATTGGCATAGGCACGCAAGTCCCCTCTTCCCAACAAACTATCTGACACCTCTCCGGTCGAAAAATTTGTTTTTACTTGTGTTATTTTTGTCATTGTTTTTCCTTTGATTTAGGCAATAAAAAACCCCGCTCGATGGCGGAGCTTTAAGAATTCCATTTACGACTTTTTTAATTAAGAGCAGGAGCAAGTATCCTATTTTCTATATCAAAATAATATACAGAAGCTGGTACTGCAGCTGTCGCAATAACTGTTGAAATAGTCTCTCCAACTTCTCGCTCTTCTAACTCTCTTGATGTGAGATTATACCCTCCAGGCATAAGTGCGGCCTGACGAGCCGTACCATTATTAACAGCCGCTGCCCCAAACAAAGCACCTATAGTTCCAAGACCGTAAAGGCCAGTATTTACAGCGTAAGTGACAAACTGAGGCATATCTGTAATATCCGAAACAAATGAACCGGCAGATCCTAACATCCCTATACCAGCCCCCACTCCAAGAGCTAAACCACCAAGAACGGCGCCAGTTGCTGCAAAGGGAATATCAGATATAGTGTTTAAAGCAATGTTCCATGCAGAACTTAAATCAAGATTTTTAATGTGAACGGTTATACAACACCACTTTTATTATGTCAATATAATTAATCCCTCACATCTACCAAAGTGAAGTCCATTAACCTTTTGGGCGTATCTTGTTGCGCATCAATAAGGCGTGCTTTTTGTAATTCTTGTCGTGCTATACGGCTTAAAACTTCAGCGCGTGATGTGCTCTCTGTAACAGGCATACAAAATTCCGCCGCCAGATTTGTAATCATCACCATGTCAAAAAATGGAGGAAACTCGGCTTCATCAGGCCTAAAAATATAACTCAGTAAAATACTCTCATAATCAGTATGCAATTCGCCGCGCGAAATACGGTAGCGTGCTCCATTTCCCCTTACAGACGATCCCGCAGAAATAGCTCTTAAAAAATCATTAGGAAGTTGATAGGCATATTCAAAATCTGAAGCGGGCGCCTCTGCAAGTTGTGTGAGTTCAATTTGACCACTTGCAAAACTCCAAGGGTACGATGATAAAAGCGCATCACGTACCGGCGCATATAATGCACCTGCAATTTCAGATTCCGCCGTCCCGTCATTAAAAGATGTAATCGGCGCAGCGCCAAGTCGAATAAGGGCGCGCGAACACAGCGCGATGTCATTTAAAGCCATGGTTAATTGTCCTTATAAAAAATAATTCATTAAAAAATAGAAAACCCCCCTCTCCTTTTTATTAGAGAGGGGGATCCTCATGTTTGATACAAACTCATCAGCAGCTCAAAAAGCCAAGCGCCCCTGCTAAGTGAATCGTCTTAAAAAAAGACAATTCACTTGCGTAGGACAGGAAGGGGATATAGCGCTCAAAGCTTTACCTGCTCAATCAAAACGGCATAAAGGCTCTCATGGTAAAAGAAGAGAGCGGAAGGAATTATGCATACGCCGCAATTGTAACAGAGCCGCCGGCATTACCGGTTACAACATAAAATGTTGTATCAGGCGAACCGTCTGTATCAGTATTCGCAATAATCAGGTCACCGACATTCATCATATCAGCTGCATTATCAAAATAATTTGCAACCGTAACATCAGCGTCCTCTGTCTTGTAATGCCACAACGTAAAATTATTCGCATAAGCCAAGACACTTAAATCAGATAGTTTTAAACTCATTTTATTTCTCCTTATTTATATTTGAATAGATAAAACGAGCGGTTAAGCTGGTGTTTCATCACAGTTAATGACAACAACACCACTTTCATCGACCAACGATGCACCTTGGCTCATCATGTTATTCACAAAATGCGCTGCACGATCACCGTGCCAGCTAACATCTGTTTGAACATCGGAACCAACCGCATGACCAATCGCTGTCTTATGATAGAAGTAACAAGAACGAACATCGCCGCCATCAATAGGTAGACCGGCATGTGGAACCCAGATCGTACCTAGCCACATCTTCGCCTGTGTAATACTCGTATATGGAAGGTTACCCTCACCGATATAATCTGCATTTACAAATTCTTCGATCTTGAGAAGGTCACTCCACTGCTTCCATCCGACGACAGCAAAACGCTGACCATCATCTGGTACATCGGTGTCACCAAACATTTCAAAGGCTTCGAGAACCTTATCTTTTGTCAGGCCTGCATTTGAATCAGCAATAACATTTGTTGAAGCGCCTTCTAAAGCACCAATGATAAGTTCATCCGTCTTACGACCCAGCGCATTGGCTCCGGCATTCGCAATGACCTGGCGCTCATCGATATTCGTTTTAAGTTCATCCAGGCGATCAACCCAATCACCGGCATAAAAGTCTTGAAGCACACACTCAACGTTCGAATGCGCCAGGTTCATAACCGGCACCATACCGTGCGTTGATTTTGTAGAGGCTGTGCCTTTACCGACTTTCTGAAATGTCGTTGACGCACCTTTTACCTGATTAATTGTACGTACTGTATTACGAAGCTTAGAGCCTTGTCTTTGATAGGCTTCATGAACTTCACGCTCAAACTGCTTTACAAAAGCTTGATCAATGGTTGTAGACATTGATATTTCCTTTCATGTTTAATTTTTGGAAGAAGAAAGTTATCCGCTCAGGACAGTTTCTAAGTTTTCGACCACCGGCTAAAAACACTATGCAAAATGATATTTTGAACAGTCTGTTTGTCTTTCTGACCATCGTTTCAAAAACGACTCGTGATCGGCTTTTCACAATCCAGTCGCTTAAAAATGCAGGGCACAGCACATACGGGCATGCGTTATCCACATTTTCAGGCAAAACCTTAATATTTTAAGAAATTCGGAAAATCGCCATTTTTAGGGACTTACAAGTCGCACTTATGGCGTTGATAAGATCAATATAGGATTATATTCTTATTAAGTCAAGCAATATTTACATTTTTCTTTATTTTCATAAACTTTTAATATATGGTTAACACATATGTAATATTGCGCATATTAGATATGCAAAAAGCGCAAAGACTATGGGGAACAAAATGTTATCAACTATACTCGATACCCTGCGTATCAACGCGAGCAATGATGATCAGCACAATCAGCGCGTATACCCGCGCCGCGATGTTGATAGTTGTGTCGCAATGATCGATGGAAAAATTTATCCTGTTAAGAACTGGAGCCATGGTGGCGCCCTACTTTCAGGTCTAGAACAGACACTTGGTGAAAATGACATCAAAGACATTACACTGAAGTTCAAATTGTCTGATCGCGTAATGGACATTAACCACAAGGTAAAAATCTTGCGTAAAGTTCATGACAAGTTTGCTGTTCAGTTCGCAAAATTGACACCACAAATCGAAGATTCTTTCAAAAAAGTAATCGATGATTATGTCACACAGGAATTTGTGAACTCACAAGCTTAAATGGTTTTAAACCACTAGAAGAAAAAGCCCCTCCTTTCGAAGGGGCTTTTATTTTATCCAAAAGGGGAAAAGATAAAATTATTTGTCTGTATAAAGGCGTTGAAATCCTTCTGTTACCTTCGCGATAAAAGATGGGTCACGATCACGCCAGTATTTCGGATCACGCATCATAGATTGAAGATCCATTCCTTCTTGGTTAGCCGCTTTTTCTTCTGGCTTTACTGCAACACTTGGTTCACCGTTATTCATCATACGATAGAGAGCAAGAACACCGTCATAAGAACTGGATAGTGTATCCAGAACATCGGCTGGCAGGTTTTTCTGACCAAAAGCCAAAAGCTGTCTTGCGACTTCTTGCCACTTATCAGCGCCGCCAAAGTGATTGATCAGTTTTTCAATCTCTTTATCCGCTTCAAAATCACCCGCCATATCCACAATCATCGGCACCATAACCTCAGCGGCGAGGTCATAAACAAACTGCACCTGATCATTTGTAAATCCGTTTTCATGTAACCGTTTGTTAATCTCGGTATCTGATGCAAACAAACCGTGATCACATGTTACTTTATAATCGTCTGCTGTTTTCGGTACAGATGGCGCATTAGAAAGACGCTTTTCAAGTTCCTTGTACGATTTCACCATCTGCTCCAAACGCACTGCGCCTGTCTCAGGGTCTTTAAACTTTGCCGGTATTTCATCATCAAGAAGTGTATTGTTTTGAGTATTGTTCATTTAAGTTTCTCCTTTAAAAAAATGTTATTAACCACGACCACGATCGATCATGCGTAATATTGTCGCCATGAGAGAGCGTTGCCCTTCAGCATGGCGCAGCTGCTCATCTGTTGCATTCGGGCCATAAGCACGCTGAAATGTCATGACTTGCAGATAGCCCAATACTTTTTGACCATCCTCGGTTGAAAACAGACGGGTAAAGACACGCTCCATATCCTTTTGTTCAAGACGAACAGATGGGTTTTCGAAAACAAGATCTTCACTACGCTTTACCGTTGCTAAATTTTGTTTAAACATGCGCGCCCTCCTCTATTGTCTCTAGAACAGGAATGTCACGTTTGATCAGATCACTCGGCACGCCAAGCGCTTCACCGAGGAACTGCGCCGTGCGTTTTCTATCAACGCTTTCTGCGCCTTCGGCTCCAAGTGCCTGAACACTCTCAAGCCACATCAAGGTATTTTGAATGCCCTTTTGTGCCTGCGCTCTAGCCAGTGGTGACCTGTATTCTAGCGCGACAACACGTCCATCCAACAAAAGGTCTGGAATTTCACCTCGGCGTTTAAGGATATTAAACGCACGCATAATAAGCGGAGTTAAAAGTTCTGATTGCAAGCGCCCATACGTCGCGCCAAGAAGCATCGCCATTTCGGCAGAGCGTTCTAAAACTTCCGTTGCTGTCATCCGGCGGTCTGTTACAGCGCCGAGCTTATCTGTAAGAAGCGCGTGACGAATACGGGAGCGTAAATCACCAAGAACAAGCTCCGACACATCAAAACGTCCAGGCATCTCAAGTGGTTTAAGCCCTTGTGATCCAATAGCTTTTGGGATAATCGCGCCTGGCACAAGCTCAATATTTGCTGGATTAAGAACGCCATCATCATCGGCCTGCCAAATGCCTGTTACCGCAATCGATGCGTTCTTTAAAATAAGCTCGACAACTTTATTTGCGGTCTTGATATCCGGTAACGCCTTCATTACAGGTGAACGTCCATAGACCTCGCCTGGTGATTTCGTCCAGCGGAATGATATTGTTGGCGTGCTATCAAAATGCCCCTGCGACAACAATGTAGGCAGCGCTTCATCCATTAGAATTGCGTAATGATGATAACTACCATTTTCCGGCACGATCATCTCTACAACATCAAACGTTGTTTGTGGCTGTTGTTCCCCCTCACGCAAGATAGACACTGGTAACTCTGAGATTGGATAACGATTTTTAATTTGATCTAATGTCAGTGATAACTCTTTAAATGAGGTATCAAGAAAGCCATTATCGCCTTCTTCTAAAACAACATCACTCAATGGAACGGAAGAGAATTTAAAAGCAGATAAACTGCCCGGCTCTGTTTCTTCAAAACAAAGGGTTGCGGTACCACCAACGGCTAAGTCTAAAAAGCACTGATGCATTTCAACCGCAAAGTTAGAGCTATCAAAATGAGCCTGTATCGTGCGCGCTGCCTTTTCTAACAAAGGCGCTATCGCTTGTGCTTCAGCATCACTTAAATCTGTTCCCGGCTTAAAACCAAACCACTGCGCCCATGGCGGCGTTAGATTACCAAGCAAGCTCGCAGCCAGCTGATCCACTGCATCCATCGCCGTGCCATCATATAAATTCTGCTGACGACGCCCCCCTGGAACAAAAGAACGTGTAATACTACCGCGCTGTGGCAGCGCATAATCATAGCAATCTTGCCAATGCGTTTCCCAACTTTCACGGCGTGAACGCGCACGGCCGTAACGGTCTAGCAGTGTTTTAATTTTCACGATCTGCTCATCCGATAAGTTTTGTTTCTTTTCAATCGCTTTCATATTCTATTCTCCTAAAAGAGATTTACGTGGTGTTTCACTTGCTTCACTTAAAAGACCACGAAACCCTGTAAAAATTGTTCCGAGACGACCACGTGAACGGCGAAGAAGACTCTCTTCACGGGCTTCTTCGTTTATTTCTTCTGCGCTCACCACGTCCGTTTCAACTGGCTCTGGTGTTGGTGTTGGAACATATTGAACAACTTGATTGGGTTGTTTTGGAATCTTAGGGCGCTTTGTTAAGCCTGCCATTGATACTCTCCTTGATTGTTATTGATAGGTTCAGAGCGCCCGTAAAAATACTGAGCGTTCTTTTTCTCCTGACGGGATTTTAAAAATTGGTACAGCTGCCACGGCGTAAAAATAAAACGTTTATGAATACCCAAAAGACGCTTCACCGCTTCCACGCAGCTAAACATCATCACTGGTGCTGCCTTTTTATGATCTAAAGGAGATCCAGCTTGCAGGGTTGTATACCCTCTGCTTTCCAGCCACGACGGCAAATCAAAACTGGCCATGACGTGGTGGTAAACAAGCACTTCTGTATGGGAAGATAATGGATCAACACTCATCCATCGCTGACCATCATTGATCAAAACAAAACAATGACGAAAGCCCGGTTTTAATATTTTCAGCCACGGCAAGTCCGTTTCACCTGAAAAGACAACCCACATTTCCTGATGCGGCGTTTCATGTTGTGTGTGATCTGTATCCATTATGATGCCTCCATGAATCTGGTACTTTGATTTCCGTGATAAACAACCGCGCCATGCGACCAGAATTTATTCGGGCGATTGCAGGTGAGCTTTTTTCCGCGCACGATCCCCTTGCGTACGAGAACAGGTTCAATGCGTTCCAGCGCTTCTTTCCAAAGCTTATGCGCACGCACTTCTTTAATGCGGCGTGGATCAGGCGGAAATTGACGACGACCGTAATGGCGTAAGACGAGCAAATGATCACGCTCTAAACGACGGTTGCGATATAGGCGATCGAGTATCTTTAAAATATCTGTTGGTTCACATGGGCGTGATGTCAGCGACATGCCGGCTGTAAAGCGCGCGCCTTCGTTCCGAGCTTCTTGCGCCTGAATAAACCAAAACCACGTATCAACAGCACTTTCAAAGGGCGTTGTATGAATATCTGGCTGAGGTTTTGGTGAATATCGCTGATCTGATGGCATCTATTTTTGTCCTTTTCTCTTGTTTTGTTCTTTTTTTTGGATAGATTTGTTCCCTTTATGTTCTCTTTTATGATAGGATAATTTTGTGAAGTCAAGAAAAATTTAGGAATTTTTTCTTATTATTTTCCATTTACAGATGCAAGAGAAAATGGGAGTTTAATCCTAACCATTAGAAACAAAGGGGTTTTCATGCTTTCACATGACAAGATCTGGCAAGCTATTGATCGTCTCGCAACATTGTTTGGATACAGCCCATCAGGCCTAGCCAAGCAAGCTGGATTAGATCCTACATCCTTTAATAAAAGCAAACGCTTTGCCCCTGATGGAAAGCCCCGCTGGCCATCAACAGAGAGTATTTCCCGTGTCCTGGCCGCAACCGGCGCAACGATGAGTGACTTCATTGCTCTTGTTGATGATGATATTAGTTCCCCTGCCGAAGAAACAGCTTTTACCATCCCTGTTATTGGTTTTGCGCAAGCTGGAAAACATGGATTTTTCGATGAAGACGGCTATCCCGTTGGTGATAGCTGGGATGAAGTGCACTTCGCGCAAATTAATAAAGTCAGCGATAGCCGTATTTACGCACTTAAGATCAATGGCGATTCCATGGAACCGCTCTACCGCAAGGATGATGTTTTGATCATCTCACCGCATGCCAAAATTAAACGTGGAGACCGCGTTGTTGTGAAGACATCGTCAGGAGAAATCATGGCAAAACACCTTTCACGCCAAAACGCGGGCGGCATTGAGCTCGACTCTCTCAACCCTGCACATAACACGATCCGCGTGCTAGCAAATGATATTGCTTGGATGGGAAGAATTCTCTGGGTGAGTCAGTAGGTTTTGTGCTAGAAAACCAAGAAATACGACCATATTAGAAGGAAGGCACCATGGATAAAATAGAGATCGCTCGCCGCTCGGCTGAAATTTTGATTAACACAAAATGTGTTGGCTTTAACGCTGAAGAGCCATTTGTTTATACATCAGGTGCGATTGGCCCTGTTTATGTTGATTGCCGCCGCCCCATTGCCTTTGCTGAAGAACGTAACGAATTGATGGGTTACGCCGCGGACATGCTCAAAGATCTTGGCATTGATTATGTTGCTGGTGGAGAAACAGCAGGTATTCCTTACGCTGCTTTTCTGGCCGAAAGAATGAACCTGCCTATGCTTTATGTTCGCAAAAAACCAAAAGGGTTTGGTCGCATGGGACAAATCGAAGGGCACTTTGAAGAAGGATCAAATCCAAATGTTCTTCTTGTAGAGGATTTACAACGTGATGGTGGATCAAAAGTGCCATTCGTTAAAGCACTTCGCCAAGCCGGCGCGATGGCAAAAGACAGTTTCGTTGTTTTCCACTACGGTACATTTGCAAAAAGCGAAGAACGCATGAAAGAGCTATGCATGAACCTTCACTCTCTGTGTGACTGGTGGGATGTTCTTGATGTCGCAAAAGAGAAAAATTTCTTTGATGCAAAAACACTTGAGTCAGTTGAACTGTTCTTAAATGATCCTGAAACATGGCAAGAGCAAAATGCACACCTCAAAAAAGAGCAATCTGCTTAAAGAATTATGAGCACGCCAAAGATACATTTTCATGCTGCTGATACGCCGGAGGCACAGGGTGCGCTTACCGACTTATTAAAGCATGCAGATAATCATCCACCAGAAACAGCAGATATTGCTGTTGCACTTGGCGGTGATGGCACGATGCTCGAAACACTGCATGAAACTTACAATTTAGGATTGCCTGTTTACGGTATGAATTGTGGTTCAGTTGGTTTCTTAATGAACCCGTTCCGCCCGGAAAACTTTTTAGATCGCCTCAAAGAAGCCCACGAAGTCGATATCTATCCGCTTAAAATGATCGCGACAGATAAAAATGGAAACGAACACGAAGCACTCGCCTTTAATGAAGTTTCTCTTCTGCGTCAAACACGCCAAGCGGCAAAACTCCGTATTTCTGTTGATGGGATAGAACGTATTCCGGAACTTGTTTGTGATGGTATCTTGGTTGCTACGCCTGCCGGCAGCACCGCCTATAATTTATCAGCGCACGGCCCAATCATTCCCCTATCGGCAAATGTTTTGGCGCTCACACCAATTAGTGCCTTCCGTCCACGACGTTGGCGCGGCGCGTTATTACCCTCACACCTCAAAATTAAAATTGAGATTTTGAACGACGTAAAACGTCCTGTCAGCGCAACGGCAGACTCAACAGAAATTCGTGACGTTGTCAGCGTAGAAATCAGACAGTCTGATAGCGCAGGCTGCACCCTTCTCTTCGATCCTGATCACAATCTCGAAGAACGTATCCTAAAAGAACAATTTATTTCTTAGAAAAGAAACGTAAGGCGTTTAAGCCTTACGTGGATTCTTCGGTGAAATTTTATTGACTGAACGAAGGCGTCGCTCTTTCGCAAGTTCATTTTCGATCTCACCAAGTTCCTCAAGAGCATCTTCATTAACATTACCACCTTCGATAATACCGCTTTCAGGCACAAGCCCTAAACGCTTCGCAATCTCTTGATAGCCCTCTACCAGGTCACCAAGATCCTGACGGAAACGGTCTTTATCCATCTTCTCACCAGACTTGACGTCCCAAAGGCGACAGTTATCAGGAGATATCTCATCAGCCAAGATAATGTAAAGATCACCATGCTCACCCCATAGGCGACCAAACTCTAATTTAAAATCGATTAAGCGAAGGCCGATACCTTCGAATAAACCATTCAAATAATCATTCACGCGATACGCCAGACCGACCATTTCTTCAAGCTCGTATGGATCCGCCCAACCAAAGTTCACAATATGACTTTCGCTAATAATTGGATCGCCAAGTTCATCTTTTTTGTAGAAATATTCAACGATTGGCTGTGGGAACACTGTTCCCTCTTTAACACCAAGACGTTTACAAATAGAACCCGCAGCAACATTACGAATAACAAGCTCAATTGGAACAATGTCTACTTGGCGGACAAGCTGCTCACGCATATTAAGCTGTTTAATGAAGTGCGTTGGAACACCAATCGCCTCAAGCTTTGTCATAATATGAGAGGAGATACGGTTATTTAAAACACCTTTTCCTGAGATAATATCGTGCTTTTCCGCATTGAACGCTGTCGCATCATCCTTGAAATACTGGATCACTGTACCTGGTTCAGGGCCCTCAAAGATCGTTTTCGCCTTACCGTCATATAGTTTGGTTCTATTCATAAAAATGCCTTCAAAATTTAGTTATACATCCATATAAACATGGATTTACAAAGATTCAAATGATACCTTACATTCATCATTATTCTTTAGAGGAAAAAGGACTAAAAAATGACTAGTTTTGAGGATCGCGAGAGAGCGTTTGAGAATAAATTTGCCCTAGACGAGGCATTAATGTTCAAAGCGGAGGCTCGCGCATGTAAGCTTTTTGGCCTGTGGCTGTCAGAACAGATGGATATGTCTGCAGAAGAAGCTGGCGAATTCGCAAGCGATCTGATTACTGCGAACCTAGAAGAACCTGGCTTTGATGACGTAAAACGCGCTGCGGCACCGAAAATGCTAGAAAAAGGGTTTGCTCTGTCTGAAGAAGATGTTGATGCAAAACTACAAGAGCTTTTTGTCGAGGCACAGCAACAAATTAAAAACGAGGCAGCGTAGCTATGGCGATGGACGCAGATCACATTAAAGAACTTATTCAGGAAGGCATTCCTGACGCGCAGGTAGAAATAACAGATCTGCGTGGTGATGGTGATCATTACGCTGCGCATATTGTGTCTTCAAGCTTTGAAGGCCTATCCCGCGTCCAGCAACATCAAAAAGTTTATCAGGCGTTACAAGGTAGAATGGGTAATGAGCTGCACGCTCTTGCCATTCAAACCTCAACACCTGAATAAAAAAGTAACACTTAAGTAAGCACTAAAAAGGAAAGAACATGGAAAACATTATCTTCGATCAAATCAAAAAAGAAATTAACGATAACGACGTTGTCCTCTACATGAAAGGAACTGGTGTGTTCCCTCAGTGTGGTTTTTCAGCAGCCGTTGTACAAATTCTTTCCGAATTTGGTGTTGCATTTAAAGATGTAAATGTTCTTGAAGATCAAACAATCCGCCAGGCAATTAAAGATTTCAGCCAGTGGCCAACAATTCCTCAACTCTACGTTAAAGGAGAGTTCATCGGCGGTTGTGATATCGTTCGTGAAATGGCCGAAACAGGCGAGCTTGTACAGCTTTTCCAAGATAAGGGCATTGCTTTTAATCAAGCAGCTTAACCATACATATTTACATTCTCGGTAATTTCGCATCACGGTGCACATAGGCAGAAGAAATCAATCCAAAGCCCACAAGCACCGTGAGCATTGATGTTCCCCCGTACGAAATCATCGGAAGCGGCGCGCCTACAACAGGTATGAGCCCCATTACCATCGCCGTGTTAATGAACACATAAAGCGAAAAGTTCACGATTAATCCAACAACAAGTAAGCGACCAAATGAATAACGGATTTTCTGCGCCATAATATGACCAAATAGAAACACCGTTCCCAGCACGGCAAACAAGAACATTCCGCCAAGAAATCCCCACTCCTCTACCCATAGCGTAAAAATAAAATCTGTCTGCTTTTCAGGGAGGAAGTTAAGACGGGCCTGTGTTCCTTCTAGAAACCCTTTTCCTTCAATACCGCCCGATCCAATCGCTATTTTCGATTGAATAATGTGGTAACCAGAGCCAAGCGGATCACTCTCTGGGTTGAGGAAGGTCAACACACGTTGCTTCTGATAATCATGCATAAATGCCCATGCAACTGGTAATGCTGCTACAGCCAAAACACCCCCAACGATGAAGTATAAAATTGGGGCGCCAGATAAGAAAAACATCGTAATTCCTGCCATCACAATCATGAGTGACGTTCCCAAGTCAGGCTGTAACAAAACAAGAGCGACAGGCGCTATAATTAAGAACGCTGCAGGCAATAAAAAGCGCAAGCTTTTCATGTCACTCGGCGTTGCCGTATGGAAGTATTTGGCCAATGCTAAAACAACGACAATTTTCATAGCTTCCGAAGGTTGTAGTTGAATAAATCCAAGGTTGATCCAGCGCTGCGCTCCCATACCGATTTGCCCTTTAAGCTCAACGATAACCAACAGAATAAAGCCAAAGATATAGAGAGGATAAGCAAGCTTATACCACCAGCGAATATCAATAAGTGCGATGAAGAGCATCCCCCCCATACCAACGATAAAACGCGTTAATTGGCGTGATGCCCACGGATCCATATCACCACCTGCAGCAGAATAAAGCGCCGCAAACCCAATTGACGCCGTGAGAGCAATAAAGAAAATAAACCCCCAGCTAAGACGTTGAAGCTTAGCCAGAAGAGTTAAATCATCACTCAATTTAGGTGCGTTGCTAATCATGCGTCACTCACCTTAATATCAGACTTTGCAGGATCTCGCTCTTGCACAAAACGAAGCAAATCTCTCGCAAGTGGCGCTGCTGTTCCCGACCCACTTTCACCGTGTTCTACAACAACGGACGCAATATAACGCGGATTATCAACGGGAGCATATCCAACAAAGAGTGCATGGTGTTTATATTTCCATTCATCATCACCAGCGCGGATACCAAGCATACGCTCACGCTTAGAGATTCTTTTCACCTGTGCCGTTCCTGTTTTACCGCCAAAACGCCACTTCTTCTCCTCAATTAAAGAGGCATAAGCAGTTCCATCTTCATGGTTCACCACTTTATCCATACCGCGCTTAATTACACGAAGATGGTTTTTGTTCAGATTCATGGATGGCCATTCAATTTCATGGACTTTTTTATTGCCAACATAACCAACCATCCAGGGTTTCACAGCTTTACCACCATTTACAAGGCGCGCTGTCATCACACCCAGCTGCAACGGCGTGCAAAGAATATAACCTTGACCAATACTCGCAACGATCGTTTCCCCAGGGCGCCAAGGTTCACCAATGCGTGCCATCTTCCAGTCTTTATCCGGCACATTTCCTTTTCGCGCAGCAGATAAATCAAAATCAAAATCATCACCTAACCCAAAACGGCGCGCAGTTTCAGCCAAACGATCAATACCTATTTCTGTTGAGAGCTTATAAAAATAAGTATCACAGGATTTCATGAGGGCTTTTTCAAGCGTTACATATTTATGACCGCTTCGTTTCCAACAGTGAAACGTGTCTTTTCCGTACTCATACGATCCTGAGCAATACACAGTCGTACTTGGCGTTGCCAACTTCGTTTCTAAAGCCGCAAGTCCTGTAATCATTTTGAATGTTGAACCTGGCGGATATTGGCCACTAATCGCTTTATTGTTAAAAGGAAAAGAAGGATCGTTTGCGAGCTCCTGATAACGATCTACATCTATTCCCTTTACAAACAAGTTTGGATCAAAAGATGGAAAGGACCCCATTGCATAAATAGCGCCAGAATGCGCATCCATAATGACGGCTGACGCACTACGCTCCTGCCCTAAACGGTTTTGAACAAAGCGCTGTGTTTCCGCATCAATGCTCAAAGTCAGGCGTTTTCCCGTTAAACTTTCATTTGCATTAAGTTCACGCACCTCACGACCACGGACATTCACCTCCATGTGCGATGTACCTTCTTTACCGCGAATTTCTTTTTCAAAAGCGCTTTCTAAACCTGTTTTTCCAATTTGAAAATCGGGAAGCTTTAAAACAGGTGCTTCATCTTTTTCAAGATCTTTACGACTAACCGCTCCAACATATCCAACAATATGCGCTGTTGCTTCGGCTAGAGGATATGTTCTTATTTCACCAACGTTAATGCTCATACCAGGCAGATCAGGTAAATTCACTTCAACAGTCGACACATCTTCCCACGACAAATCATCACGAACTTCTAACGGAACAAAAGAAGCTATTTTTTTCGATTGCTCTAGAACTTTTTTAAGCTGCTTTTCATCAAGCTCGATGTGCTTTGATAAAGTCTTAAGCGCCCCTTCTAAATCTTCAGACTGCTCAGGAATAACCATGACACGAAAGTTTTGCGTATTCACAGCCAAAGGCACGCCAAAACGATCTACAATTTCACCGCGAGAAGGCGTTGTCATTTTCACATTGATACGGTTTTTATCAGCTAGAGTTTTGTATTTCTGACCTTCGACAAGCTGAAGCCAGGCAAGACGCCCACCCAGAACGGCCAATATGCCACCTTGCACTGCTCCTACTACGAAAGCGCGCCGCGTAAAACTCTTGGATCTGTCAAAACCATCATCCATCACTACCTATTTATGAGAAAAAGCGGAGCACTAATCAATAAGACTTTGATAGAGCAGGTAAAATCCTCTGCATAACCGTTAAAATAGCCGCAATGGCAGGGTATAAGAGAATTGAGATGGCATTACTCGCGAATAAATCCGTAAGCGGCATAAAACGCATATGGATGAGCATAAAAAACAACCATTGAGCTGCGTAAACACTTGTCGAGACGATGGCAAAACCAAGCCATATCATCAGATATGGTTGCCCTAGCATAAATAACCTTTGAGATTTAATCACAAGCCCCACAACGACAAACAACGCTGCATGTAATCCAACCGGATAATGGGCCAACAGGTCAATCAGTATCCCAAACGAAAATGCCGCGAATAATGGAACAAAGCTTGGCCTGTATAAATTCCAATAATAAAGAGGCACTAAAATAAGAAGTGGTTTTATCGTTCCTGTATAAGGCAGCGATAAACTCACCATACTTAATAGTAAAAGAAACAACGTAAAGCTTTGTACCAAAGAAGCACGCGCAAACCATCGAATGGTTTCATAAGTAAATATGCTGGAGGAAATCACGGTTTAAAAATCGTCAAGAGATCCAGCAGATAAATTTGGATCAATTTTATTATTCACAATTCGAACATTTGTCACATGATGAATATCTGTAAACGGTTGAACGATAACCTTACTGGCATCAACAGACTCAATGCGTCCAACAGGAAGACCAGATGGGAAAACACCGCCATCACCAGATGTAATAAGACGGGTGCCAACTTTTACTTCACTATCATGGGGGATATATTTCAATATTGGGTAATCGTTATTACCGCCAGATAGAACAGCCTTCTGACGCGAACCTTCCAAAAGCACCGGAATACGTGAATTATAATCAGTCAACAGCATAATGCGCGCTGATGTACGGCCCGTTTCAATAACGCGGCCGATCAAGCCTTCACCTGCAAGGACAGCTTGGTTTTTCTTCACACCTTCTCGCGTTCCAACACCAACAAGAACAGTATTCACAAAAGAATTTCCTGAATCTGCAACTACTTTTGCTGTAATAAATTTATGCGGCTCTTCTACTTTCACATTAAGCAGAGCTTGCAATGATTGGTTCTCAGCCTGAAGCATCAACGCCGTTTGATACCATTCACGAAGGCGCGCGTTTTCGGCGCGTAGCTTTGCATTTTCAGCCCGTAGATTTGTTAATCCGGAAACACCACCAATAAAATCTGCCGCGCCTTGGAATGGCGCATTTACAACTTTTAAAACAGGCGCAAAAACATCTGCGGCAGTTGTACGAACATTTTGAAAAAAGGCTGGATTTATCAAAGATGCGAAAATGAAAAGAACCGATACAGACAATAAGAAAATACTCGCCATGCGCCCGCCCATAAAATCGAGAGGAAGCGCAGAAGTAAACGAGTTATGTTTTATACGTGTCTTCAAAGCAGGCCTATGCTTGTTAAAATCGTAACGAAACGATCAGTCCTGCATTAAATTTAAGTGAATTCTCTAATGATTACAACGGGTAATACTGAGTAATACCCAATAGATATAACTTTAAGATTAGTATGCCCCAATGAGAACGTTTTGAAGTGTTTTCATCTCTTCCAACGCGTGCCCTGTACCAAGCGCAACACATGAAAGCGGATCGTCTGCAATCGTTACCGGAAGCCCTGTTGCATGACGAAGAACAAAATCCAAATTGGCAAGCAATGAGCCGCCACCTGTCATCACGATACCTTTTTCTACGATATCGGCAGCAAGTTCTGGTGCAGTATGCTCAAGAGCCACTTTTACACCTTCAATAATTTGCCCTACCGGTTCAGCTAAAGCTTCAGAAATTTGACGTTCGGTCACGACAATCTCTTTCGGTACACCGTTCATCAAATCACGGCCTTTAATATGCATCTGGCGACCCTCGCCATCCGCAGGCGGGCATGCAGATCCTACTTCTTTCTTGATACGCTCAGCTGTACTTTCACCAATAAGAAGATTATGAACGCGGCGAATATAAGCAATGATCGCTTCATCCATTTTATCGCCACCAACGCGAACAGAACGCGCATAAACAATTCCGCCCAAAGAAATAACAGCAACCTCTGTTGTACCGCCGCCAATATCAACAACCATAGAACCACTCGGCTCTGTAACAGGAAGGCCTGCCCCAATTGCGGCTGCCATAGGCTCTTCAATCAAGCGTACTTCACTTGCACCAGCACTTTCAGCAGATTCTTGAATAGCGCGCTGCTCAACAGCCGTTGAGCCAGATGGCACACAAATCATCATTTTAGGAGATACAAAAGTCCGGCGGTTATGCACCTTACGAATGAAGTGCTTAATCATCGCTTCAGTAACCTCAAAGTCTGCAATCACACCATCACGCAAAGGACGTGTTGCCACAATATTACCAGGCGTACGCCCTAACATTTGTTTCGCTTCATTACCAACAGCGAGGACTTGTTTCTTACCACCACCAACGGTGATTGCCACAACAGATGGCTCGTTCAAGACAATTCCCTGATCACGCACGTATACAAGAGTATTGGCTGTTCCGAGGTCGATAGCCATATCTGCAGACATAAAACCAAAAATCTTGGAAAACATGCTTATCCTTTGCCGGTTACACTATATATGTGGTGATTAAACTGGATGATCTATAGCAAAGTTATGAGACCCGCGCACCTGTTCTTTTAACTTAAGAACAAACTTACCCATAAAAAAAGCCTCCCTTGTTTCCAAGAAAGGCTCCTTACTCGTCGCTGCCGAAAGATTAACCCTGGCGCGCCTTAAAGCGTTTGTTTACCTTGTTAATCACGTAAACACGGCCACGACGACGAATAACGCGGCAGTTTCTGTCACGCTTTTTTAATGTTTTCAATGAGTTAGCTACTTTCATCGTTTCAGCCTTCTATTAATAAGTTCGTAAAATCCTGCGGAAACTACTAATATCCCTGCTCTTTGTCAAGCATTTAGCAAAAGAAAGTCTTGGAAAAAGATCTTTAAGCCTAAAAGCCTTATAAAACAAGGCCGCCATGGTGCATAACGACAATTACAATATAGGCTAAATGCGTAAAGTTGTGCGCTTCTTGATCAAAGCCAAAAGCCCACCAAAAGGCTGTATCTGTAGGCTTCCAACCACATTGATTCGTAAGCAATCCCTTCGTGCGATCCACTGTACTATGAACCAACAGATCAACAATCCCCATCCACCACAAAGCAGGCGCAAAAATAAGCATTATAACCGTCGTTGCTACACCGTGGGTAATTGTATGTGAGAAAAGCGCCCTATAGCCCTCTTTTCCTGGCTTTCCTTTAGTTAAAGCCATCCAGTCAGTCTGTAATAGAAAATCACAGCCAAATTGTTTCGCACGAAAAGAAACGTATAAGAGAAGAAGAGATAGAGCCGTCATCGTGATTATTAAATAAGTGGGGTTAGAATGATCCACTCGTGTTCCACCAGTATGCCTATCAAATAACTAATCGCCAAGGATTTGTTCTATTTTCAGCTGATATTTTTACGTTCTTATAAATACCATTGATTTCGAACGCAAATGCTCTCATCATGGTTGAGGTCTATATTTTCTCTTCCGACAGGTTATCTTATGTCATCTCTTCAACAGCGAAACTTTCAATCTGGCGATACAATTATGGAGCAAGGCAAACGCGGTGACAGTGCCTTCATGATTGAAAGTGGCCGCGTTGAAATTTTAATTGAAAAGGATAACGGCCTTGTTCAACAAGTTGGCACGCGTGGTCCAGGAACAATCATCGGAGAAATGTCTCTCATTGATGACGAACCACGTACCGCAACAATTAAGGCATTAGAAGATTGCTCCCTACTCGAAATCAACCGTCACGAATTTAATCGCCGCATTGAAAAATCTGATCCTGTCATGCGTATGGTCATGCAAGTGGTTCTAACACGTTATCGCGATATGCTCGCGCGCGCAGCCATCTTGCAAAATAAAAACAGCATGACCAAATCCGAAGAATTAGAACGTGAATACGCAGAAAAAAGCGACGCTGTTTCGGCGATTAAGATGGCCAATGAATTTGAGCATGCACTAGAAAATAATGAGCTGTCTCTTCATTACCAACCAATGATCGATCTCAAAACCAAGAAAGTTAATGGTTTTGAAGCGCTTATGCGTTGGCATCACCCAGAAAAAGGCGATATCTCACCAGGATTATTCATACCAATCGCAGAAGAAACAGGCCTTATTGCCAAAGCCAGTCTTTGGGCATTTGAAACAGCCTGTAAAGCTTTAGCTGACTTTCATGCCTTAGGAGGTGAATACTCGGACCTGTTTATGAGCGTAAACTTTTCGAGTGAAGATTTTATAAACCCGTCTCTTCCAGATATTCTTCTGGATACATTGACCAAGTCTGGCCTTAAACCACATCATGCTCATTTAGAGATTACAGAGCGTCTCTTAATCGTGCACCCAACATCAGCTAAAGATACGCTCGAAAAATGCCGTGACCTTGGCATGGAAATTTCCATCGATGACTTTGGAACTGGATACAGTTCACTGAGCTATTTGCACTACTATCCTATTGATATTCTTAAGATTGATCGTAGCTTCATTAAAAATATGAATGACGATCCGACTGCGAAAGAACTCGCAAAATCAATCATCTCACTTGGCCAGAATATGGGCATGAAAGTGATCGCCGAGGGCGTCGAAACAATCGAAGATGCCACAGAAGTAGCTGCAATGGGATGTGATACCGCTCAAGGGTACTATTTCGCACGTCCAAACGACCTGGAAACCATTCTAAACTTCCTAAAATCCGCTGAATTTCAGTTCTAGCGCGAATTACGCCAACTATCTGAAAATTAACTAAAAATTGATCTAATATTAGGGGGTTTTTAAGCCTTATCCCGTATTCTATTAGAGTACGCCAGAAGTGCGTACGTGGGTTTAATATAAAAAAGTTATTTATTATCAATAATTTAAGGGATTCGGGGATAATAAAATGGTACAGGGCAACACAAATCAAACTTTCGATGCAATGGAAAATTCTTCTATCGAATTACCTGAAGGCACAGCCTTTGCAGATGTTGAAATGGCACGCGATGGTCAAAACCTAGTGTTAAAAACGTCTGAAGGCGGAGAAATCGTCGTTGAGAACTACTTCTTGGCCGAGCCACAGCCTGTTATTGAAGCATCGGACGGTTCTGCCCTTACGCCCGAGCTCGTAGAAGCATTTACACAATCCCCAGAACAACTATCCCAAATTGAAACAGCGGCTGGTACCGAGCCTGTTGGCGCAATTGAAGAACTTCATGGTGAAGCGACAGTTATCCGTACAGATGGTTCTAGTGAGCCTGTTACTTTAGGAACACCTATTTACGAAGGCGATGTTATCGAAACGAGCGAAACAGGCGGCGTAAATATTCTATTCATTGATGAAACAAGCATGGCTGTTAGTGAAGGTGCACGCTTTGCTGTAAAGGATTACTCTTTTGATCCTGAAACTGAAAGCGGTACGACAAACTTCTCAGTTCTTCGTGGTGTTTTTGTATTCACAAGTGGTCTTATCGGTCGTGATGATCCGGATGATGTAACAATCGACACACCTGTCGGTTCTATTGGTATTCGCGGAACTATTATTGCAGGTAAAATTGACCCTGAAGGAGAAAGCTCAATTACTGTTGTTGAAGGTGCAATCGTTGTTAAAAACGGCGGCGGCGAACAAACGCTTGATCAACAATTCGAAACAGTTCAAATCCAAGGTTTCAATGCAGGTATGAAAGACATGGGTGTTATGGAGCCTGCTGATGTAAGCGGCGCTTATGGCTCTGCGAGTTACGTCATTCCTTCTCTATTTAGTAATATCAATGATGTTGCAAAAGATAAAGCCGCTGCGCAGGAACAAGCTGCAGAAGAACAAGCGCTTGGGGCTGAAGCAGTAGAAGAAGAGGTTATTGAAGAAGCGCCTGAAGATAACATACAAGACATGATGATGGAGGACATGGAAAAGCCTCTTGAATTCAAACAGAAGCATGAGCAAGAACCTGTAGAAGGTAAACCGCATAAGCACAATCAACAGAACATGAATAATAAAGAGGCGAAAAATTTTGACGATGAACTTGCAAATCCAGATGTCATCATCGACAAAACAAAGCCTCAATTCTCAATAAATAATATACTTAAAGAAGGTGCTCAAGCAGGTGATCTAGCCGCTCGCATGCAAGGAGCCCCTGATAATGTTAATTTCTATTTCATTCACAGTGATGATACACGTCATAAATCTTCCGAAGATGGTGATTTCCAAATCAGTGGAAATAGAATTATTTACCAAGGATCTGGCATAACAACTACATCTGGCGCCCAAATAGATCTAGGTGTGGATTACGAGTTAATCGCTCTAGGTCCTAATGGTGAAAAAGCGTTCCGTACATTCGATCCATATGCACAAGATGTAAACATACGCCTAAATGACTCTGGTTACCCAAGTGCATTTGAAAATGGTTTCGTTAATGTCGGCCGCGTGAACGGAGACAACATCGATGACACAGCTTACTTAGATGCAAGTCATAACGTTGTAATTAATAGCGGATTGAGCCTTGGTGTATTGAACACAAACATGACATATACATATAACTCTCTAGACGCTATCGGTGATGTCAACAACGATGGTTATGACGATGTTATTGCTGGAACTGCCGGAAATGATCGTGTTGTTAAAATCGAATTTAATGGAACATCATTTATGTCGTTGGTCCCTGCCACTCCAGGTGGAGTGTCTGGCGGCTATAACTATGGCCACTCAGTTTCTGGCGCAGGTGATTTTAATGGCGATGGTGACCTTGACTATATTGTTGGCGCGCCTGACACAAATACAAATAATGGCCGTGTTTATCTGAATTACACTGGCGGTTACATACAAATCGACGGAAATAGTGGTGAAAGGCTTGGTCATTTCCTTGATGGTGTTGGTGACACAAATGGCGATGGCTTAAGTGATTTCCTGATTGGTGGCGATAGCCAGCAATTTGCTTACCTTATAAATGGAAACGATTCTCCAACTAGCCTAAACACCACATCATTAGCCGCAGCAGGAACAACTATTGATGTATCTGGTTCTGGTCGCATGATTTTGACGGGTAGTAGCGCTGGTGATTTCAACGGCGATGGTTTCGATGATTTCGTTATTGCGACAACAGATGGAACAAATGTTACATCATATGTTGTGCTTGGAAATACATCATTGCCGACTACAATCAACATGACATATCTGGAGAATCCATCAAATGCTTACAAAATCATAGATGTAAACGGTCATGATTTAGAATACTCTGTGCGATCTGTCGGTGATATTGATGGTGATGGTTTCGATAATTTTGAAATCGGATCAGATGCTGTTGGATATCACATAATTAATGGCAATCTAATGGGATTAGCCAATTATGTTACTGACGGTAGTGTTAATGATGGTAATAACGTAAACGATTATGTTTCAGCCACAGTTAGTGGACAGGTTTTAATCAACAGCAGAAATTTCCACGATGGAAGTGTTTCAAATGTGAATGTGAGCATGAACGGAAACAGTCAGAACAACACTTTCCGTCTTTCAAACAATCAATTCAGAGATATTGATGGTGGAACAGGATTTGATGTTGTTACTTACGGTATCGAGGCTGGAACCCTTGATTTCAGTGGAATACATTATGAGCAAATGTCAGGCATTGAGCGCATCGAACTAAATGGGGGAAGCGCAAACCTGACAGGATCTGCAACCGTTCTTCTAACCGTTGAAAACATCTTTAACTTGTTAAAAACAAGTGATAACGGCGAGCTATGGATCGATGAAGCATCTGGCTTTAATGGCACACTTCATGTCGATGCAGATGTCACATATGCAGATAACGTCGCTGGTATTGTGGCAGCTTTAGGAGAGAATGCTGGAGCAACTGTTTCAGCAACAGCGAATGCCACACATGACATCTTCAACGTAGGTGGATATACACTTTATATTGATCAAAATTTAGCAGTCGCAACAGTATAATTATTTACTTGTTGCAACAAAAACGCCGTCCCAATCACCTTGGGGCGGTTTTTTGATGAGCGCCATAATGCGCTTTTTATAAATATCGTAATAATAAGCAAGCATATTCTCTTCAAAGGCATCAGCGGCTTCTCGCGCCTCTTTTAAATCCTGTATCGCGCAATCAAAATCACCTGCACGGTACGCTGCCATCATACCGTTATGCGCAGCTTGCCATTTCTTAAATGCTTTATTATTTGCAATTTCAACATCTCCAATGAGCGTAAAAACACGCACAGGCTGCTCTTTACCAATCACTTGAATTAAGTCTAACTCAATAAAGGCGAGATCACGTACTTGATTACGTGTTTCTTCTCCGACCAGCACATCGACCCCATAAGTTTTCGTCTGCCCTTCTAAACGTGAAGCGAGGTTCACACTATCGCCAAGTGCGGAGTACGCAAAACGCTGCTGCGATCCCATGTTCCCTACTGAACAAGATCCTGTATTAATGCCAATTCCTGCGCTTAAAAGCTTTGGTTCTTCACCTTTTTCCTTGGCTTTTTCAGTGATCGCATCATTAACAGGAACAAGTGCTTCGTTCATTTTGAGCGCCGTTAAGCAAGCATTACGTGCATGATCGGTATCATCAAGCGGTGCATTCCAAAACGCCATCATCGCATCGCCCATATACTTATCAATTGTTCCCTTATTATCCATGACAAGATCAGACATCGGTGTCAGAAAATCATTCATGAGCTGCGTCAGCTCTTCCGGCTCTAAACTCTCAGAAATTTTTGTAAAACTACGAATATCAGTAAACATAATTGAAAGTTCTTTTGTTTCCCCCCCAAGCTTTAAGCTATCTGGGTTCTTTGTAAGCTCTTCCATATAATCAGGTGAAATGTAATATCCAAACGCACCGCGAATGTGGCTTTTCTCTGACTCGGATCTCACATACGCAAGAAGCGCAGTAAAGATAAAGAGAACAAACAAGACGGCGCTCGGATAGACAGGATCAAGAAGCAATCCCATCTCTGAAAATGCGTACCAAGACCCGCCAAACATCGCGCCAATAAGAGAGAATGTTACAAGCCCAACCCAAAAGAGATGAATGAAGGCGGCTAGCAACAGAATAGATAAACCTGCTGCTAAAATAACAACTGCCTCTTTATCAACTATTTTATCCGGTCGAGTGAGATAGCTTCCTTGCAATATTTGTTCTAAAACGTTGGCGTGCACTTCAACACCTGGTTCAAAAAGTCCCAAAGGCGTTGAACGGATATCTCGAAGGCCCTCCGCACTCGTACCAATGAAAACAATTTTATCTTCGATAGATGAGCGCAAACTTTCTTTTGTTTCGTTATTGATAATTTTATGCGCGGATACATAATCAGAGTCACCTATATCGCGATAATAGACCCACATCTTCAAACGCTCATTCATCGGAATCCTGTATTGATCAAGTCGTATAATATACTTCGAGTCAAAAAGTTGAGCCGTCTTATTCGTTTGCAAAATATACTTCGCTTTAGGATCAACGTAGACACGCAAGGCTTCTAATGCGAGAGATGGGTATAACTTTGACAACTCTTTACCTTGTGGCTCTTTCGGAAACCTGTAAAAGCTCTGAACACGGCGAATAATGCCATCACCTTCTGGCGTCGCCATAAAATGACCATTACCGGCGGCTAACTTAGAAAAAATTGGCAGGTTGGTGGCAACACCTTCTGGCGCACTAATACTTTTTTTAAAAACGCTTTGATTAGGCACTAAAACAGTTGGAGCAGAAACCAAATGCGGATTACGACGTGTCTCATCTTCTTTAGCTCTAGAGAAACCGGTTACGACATTGCCTGAACTTTTAATTGTTTGTGAGAAGATATAATCATTATCTGGCAAATTTTTAAGAGCACTTTTTATAACCTGTGTGTCATCCATATCAGGTAAATTTTGCGCGATATGGCGCGGCGATGTTCGGTCCTGCTCTGCAAACACCATATCAAACGCTATCACCTTTGCCCCAAGATCGGTTAAGTTTTGAACGAGTTTAGCGACAACTGTCCTCGGCCAAGGCCACTGACCTAAAGCCTCGAGAGACTCTTCATCCAAATCAACAATAATGATTTTATCCGTCTTTTCGCGGGGCTGTATCTTATTATATTGGTCAAAAACTATATTTTGCAGCTGTTGCCGACCACCTGTATTGGAATAGCTGTAACTTGTTGCAACAAGTAAAAACAAAAACAACAACCCAAGATGCACCCATTTATTTAGGAGAAATTGTTTCATTTTACCTCTCCGTTAAAGCCTTATCTTTTGCCCTCAACACTGGCTTCAACAAGTATTCCAAAACTGTACGTTTACCCGTTATAACTTCTACATCGGCGATCATGCCGGTGGTGACTGGAAGTTGATTATCTTCTGTCCCTAAATAATTTTTCTCTGCCACGAGATCTATTTCAAAAAAGATATTATCCTCGCCATCACTCACACTATTAGCACCAATACGTACCAGTTCACCTTTTAGAGAACCATAACGCTGCGAGTCATAAGCAGAAATTTTAATATTGGCTTTTTGGCCAATTTTCAAAAAAGCAATTTCATGCGGTGCAACACGCGCAACGATTTTTAAATCATCGTCAACAGGAACAATCTCTGCCAACTGCATTGCAGGCTCAATAATTCCACCCTGCGTTTTAATTGTG
>JABSQP010000026.1 GCA_013215815.1 Alphaproteobacteria bacterium
GCGGATGCTAAAAATTCTGCTGCAGCAGCTAAAAAGGCAGCTCCTAATAAAAAAGTTGCATCTAAGAAGTAGCCAGCAGCTAAAAAGGCAGCTCCTAAGAAAAAAGTAGCAGCTAAGAAGAAGCCTGCGGCTAAAAAGAAACCAGCGGCTAAAAAGAAACCTGCTGCAAAGAAGAAGACTACAGCTCGTAAGAAGAAGTAAGTTTTCTTAAATCTTAAGAATTTAAAGACCCGCCCTCTCGGCGGGTTTTTTATTGCTGTGCCACACCTATAAATATGTTTAAATGAAAATGCACCAGCGTGGGGATGAATGTGATGGCTCTGAAACTTCCTTTTTTATCAAATATATTATCGTGGTTTAAAAAAGATACGTGGTCTGGCGCGTTATCAAAGGTACTGCCTTTTGTTAAGCGCGGCGAAAAACGTGTATTGGAACTCCCGTCTCCGCGCCCTGCTCAGCAAGATGAAGAAGTATCGAAACAGTATCAAAACCATGCTTGTCCGAACTACATGGATCTTAAGATGCATTTTCGTGACATCGGGCGTATGAATGCGATTGTCGAAACGCTTGGTCGTGATTTTTTAACGGCTATGCCAGAAGGCGCTTATAAAAGCCGTCTCAGCCAGATTTCATTTCTATCACGCCGACTGCATGAAGATCTTGCGAATGAAAAAATCGCAGGGTTGATCGAAAAAGCGCATACACATCTTCATAAATGCCCGGATGAATGGGATGAGTGGGATAAAGCGAACCTTCATGAAATGGAGGTTATGTATCGCCATCATTGTAAGGTTAATCCTGATCTCATGGAAAAGCGGGCACATCTTTCTTATGAAGGGCGTCGCCGTCATCGCGCGGTTCTTCGTGATAATGATTGGGATTCGGCGAAGGGCTTCTTACAAGAAATGATTGATCTGCAACGTGAAATTGCAGAGTCAAAATGTCTCGCAGATAACGAACATGCAACAGATGCGCCTTATCAGGCATTAATGCGTGAATATATACCTGGCGCGCGTATTGCTGATGTGGATGTGTTATTTAATGATTTGCGCACCCAGCTTAAAACATTGCTGCCTGAAATCATGGAAAAACAAAAAGGGGAAGCAGCGCCAGCCTCTCTGGATGGTTGTTACCCTTCAGAGCTACAGTTATGGCTCAATAAATCTTTACTCTCTTTAATTGGTTTTGATTTTGAACGGGGCGGTTTGTATGAAACAGGGCATAATCCGGTTGAAGGCGGAACGCCTGATGACACGCGTCTTGTGATTAAGACATCTGATCAAGGTAACTTCCTTCAATCAATGAAAAGCGCACTCCATGAAGGTGGGCACGGACTTTATATTCAAGGTTTGCCAAGAACGCAGTGGCGCTATCAGCCTGTTGGTCAGGATTTAGGAGCCGCTGTTCAAGAATCACAAGCGCTTCTGGTTGAAATGATTCTGGGGCGTACGAAGTCGTTCTTCGAGTATTTATCGCCGCGTGTAGAAGGCTTATTCCAAGATTTTGGCGCTAAATCTATGAGTGCTGATAACCTTTATGCCTTAAAGACACGTGTAAAGCCGACGGCTGACCGTAAATCAGCGGATGAGGTGACTTATTTCTATCATATTGATTTGCGTACACAGCTGGAACGCAAGCTAATTAATGGAAAGCTGAAAGTTAAAGACCTGCCTGAAGCGTGGAATGCTGGTATTAAAGAGCGTTTAGGTGTGAAACCGAAGACATACGCTGATGGATGTTTGCAAGACGTACACTGGTTTGTTGGAAAGTTCGGTTATTTCCCATCCTATACGATGGGGCATGCGATGGCTGCTCAATTCTATAATAAGATGAACCGTGATATTAGAGATATTCCAGAATTACTGCGAAGCGGCGATTTTATGCCAATTAAGAACTGGCTCAATGATAATGTTCATGCCAAAGGCCGTGTGATGCGTACAGATGATCTGGTCCAAGATGTGACAGGCGCTCCATTGGGCGCAGATAGCTTGATTGGACATTTTGAAGACCGTTACTTGCGGGCTGCTTAGAGCTATAAAACAGGCGTGACAAAAACCCCTACTTATGCTTAAAAGATAGCCATGATCAGCTATATGTCTACACGCGGTGGTGAGAGCGGTAAAACTTTCACAGATGTTCTTTTAAATGGTCTCGCCTTTGATGGTGGACTTTTTATCCCTGAACATTGGCCTAAATTTTCAGAAGATGATATTTCACATCTTAGCGGTGTGCCTTACACAGATATTGCCTACAAAGTTACAGAGCAATTTATAGGCAATGCAATTGATAAGGCTGATCTTAAAAAGATTTTAAATGAGGTTTATCAAAAAGAGTTTGCACATGCGTGCGTTGCACCATTGGTTCAGGTAGGCCCGAATGCCTGGGTTCTTGAACTATTCCATGGACCTACATTAGCATTCAAAGATTATGCGTTGCAGCTTTTGGGACGTTTATTTGACCACGTGTTGGAGCAGCGCGGTGAACGCGTAACAATCGTTGGTGCAACTTCAGGTGACACAGGCTCTGCTGCTATTGAAGCTTGCCGTCATTGTAAGAACATTGATATTTTCATTCTACATCCAGAGGGGCGTACATCAGAGGTGCAGCGTCGTCAAATGACAACAATTGATGCGCCGAACGTTCATAACATTGCGCTTAAAGGGACATTTGATGATTGTCAAAATCTTGTGAAAGCAATGTTTAATGACAAAAAGTTCCGTGGTGATATGAATTTATCAGCAGTGAATTCGATTAACTGGGCGCGTATTATGGCGCAGATAGTTTATTACTTTACTGCAGCGATTTCACTAGGATCTCCAAGCCGTCCAGTATCATTCGCTGTGCCAACAGGGAATTTTGGGAATATTTATGCAGCCTATGCAGCGCGCCAAATGGGCTTGCCTATTAAACGCTTGATCATTGGGTCTAACCGTAATGACATTTTAACGCGGTTTTTTGAAACAGGCGCGATGAAATGTGAAGAAGTGGCGCCGTCCTTGTCACCAAGCATGGATATCCAAATATCTAGCAACTTTGAGCGTTATCTTTGTGATTTGGTTGGTCGTGATACTGCTAGTCTTGCGAAGTTGATGAACTCTTTTAAAGAAAAGGGAACTTTTTCAATAGGGCCAGAGCACATGCGTAAGGCGCGCAGCGAATTCGATGCACGTCGCTGTACTGACGAACAAACACAGGCGCTTATGACAGCTTGCTACAAGGAAACAGGTTATATTTTAGATCCCCATACAGCTGTTGGTTTATTTGCAGGGATGCAAGTTCGTGAAGATCCTTCTGTTCCGTTGGTATCTTTAGCTTGCGCACACCCCGCTAAATTCCCTGATGCAGTTGAAAAAGCTGTTGGTATCCGTCCGGAGCTCCCACCACATTTATCAGATCTCTATGATCGCACAGAGCTGTTTACAGTTTTAGATAATGACCTTACGAGAGTACAAGATTTTGTGCGCAGTAACGTGATATCATAATGACAATTCAATCAACAACTCTTTCTAGCGGTTTGCGCGTGGTAACAGATAGTGTGCCAAGTGTTGAATCGATTGCTCTTGGTGTTTGGTGTGACGTAGGTACGCGTCACGAAGATATGGCGCATAATGGTGTTGCGCATATGGTTGAACACATGATGTTTAACGGCACACCAACGAGAAGTGCACAAGACATCGTGCAACAAATTGAAAATGTTGGCGGACAAATGAATGCCTACACGTCACGAGAAGTAACTGCTTATTATGTACACCTTCTAAAAGAGGATACAGAACTCGCAATTGATGTTCTTTCTGACATGGTTCAACGCCCGACGTTTCCTGACAAAGAAATTGAAAAAGAACGCGGTGTTATCGTTCAAGAAATTGGCATGACAAACGATACGCCAGACGATTTGGTTTTTGATTTGTATCAGGAAACGGCATATCCGGATCAGGCGCTTGGAGCGCCTATCCTTGGTACAGCTGATATTGTTCAGTCTATGACAAAGGAAACACTTTTTGATTACGTGGATCGTTTTTATACACCAAGCCGTCTTGTTCTCTCTGCCGCAGGTAATTTAAACCACGATGATGTTGTTCGATGGGCGGAAAAGTACTTTATTGATTTGCCCCATGACAAAGAGCGTCAAGATATTCATGCGCAGTATGGGGGCGGTGAAATACGCCAGGAGAAGAACTTAGAACAAAGCCATATTGTGCTTGGTTTTAAAGGTATTCATAAGGCGCATGACGATTACTATGCGGCTATTTTACTCGGAACAATATTGGGTGGTGGTATGTCATCACGACTTTTTCAAGAAGTTCGTGAAAAACGCGGCCTTGTCTATTCCACATACGCGTCTCATAGCGCCTATATTGACGATGGACAGTTTGAAATATATGCAGGAACTGGGCCGGAGAAGCTTTCTGAGCTTGTACCTGTTGTGTGTGATGAACTCAAAAAGATCAAACAAGATGAAGTTGGTTCTGACGAACTGTCTAGAGCAAAAGCTCAATTAAAATCAGGTGTTTTGATGGGGCGTGAATCAATGATGTCTCGTGTGAACAGGCAAGCTAAACATCTCATCCACTTTAACGAAAATGTTGATATCGCTAAAATTATCGAGAAAATTGACGCAGTATCGTCAAGTGATGTCCAATCAATAGCCCAACATATATTCTCTGGGAAACCGACAATGGCGGCGCTAGGGTCGTTAGATACGCTTGAAGACTTTGAAATAATTGAAAAACGTTTGGCTGCTTAAGCCTGACCGCTTTGCTCGGTTAACAAATGTGGGTCTATACCGATAGTTGACATTGCAACGTCCCATAGTTGATCTGTTTGTGTATCAAAAATAAGGCTCGACGTCGCTGGTGTTACCATCCATACATTATCTTTTATTTCTTGTTCTAGTTGTCCTGCCGTCCATCCAGCATAACCAAGAGCAAAGATCAGGTGGCTTGGTATGGATCCATCGACCATCGCTTCAATAGCATCCAGTGTTCCTGTAACGTTTAGGCCCTTTTCAATTTCAATCGTGTCATTTTGTTTAAAATCATCGCCGTGAACAAGAAAGCCACGTGCTATCTCAACAGGGCCACCACACATAACAGGAATATTTGATAAGGATTCTGGTAGATGGATATCTGATTGTATCTCTAAATCTTCTAGTAAGTTACCAAACTCTAAACCAGGAAGTGTATGATTAACCACTATACCCATGGCGCCCTTTTCATCATGTGCACAAACTAAGATGGCTGCTTTGTGAAAACGTGGATCACCCATATGCGGCATTGCTAATAAAAGCTTTCCGGATAGATAGGTGTTATCAGTGTCATCCATGTTTATATGATGACGAATGCTTTAAATTGATGCAAGTCTTACCCTCGGTAATGCACAATCTTTGAAAATATAGGGTTAATAGATGCCACCAGTACCAGAGAATCCGCCATCTTCATTATTACCCAAAGATGGCTGCTCTTTTGGAGGGATATAGCGTTCTTGATCACGCTGGTTTTGATTGTTGTCGCTATCTCTATTTTGAAAGTATGAAAACGGACTATTGTTCGTTGGTTGATCACCAAATGGGTTATAGATCTCGACATTTTCATCTCTATATTCTGTGGGGTAATCCTCGTAACCAAACTGGCTCGTGCCGTCCGAATTCTCGTATCCGTAAGGGTTCGCGTAATAATCATCGGCGCCGATGATTTGTGTATCGAGTACATAGTTATCGTTATTCGGCTCTGTTCCATTCACGAATGCTTCCCAAATGATATTACTATCACCTGGCATAGCCGCGCGCCCGTTATCAGCATTAATACGAACATGGCGAACACCTGCAGGTACACGGAATGGTGTAGGAGGCACGTCTTTCAGAGCATCTTTCATGAATGAGGCGAATATTGGAGCCGCAACAGAGGATCCTGTTTCACGTTTACCCATTGATTTTGGTTCATCAAATCCTGTGAAAACACCAACCACTAGATCAGGAGAAAAGCCAATAAACCAAGCATCTTTAGATTCGTTTGTTGTTCCCGTTTTACCAGCAAGTGGCTGTTCAAATTGTGCCCCAACACGTCTGGCTGTACCACGTTCAACAACACCTTCCATAATTGAAACAATTTGATATGTCGTTTTCTCATCAGCTATTTGTTCACGCGTGTCTGCGACGTTCGGCGTACGCTGACCTTCCCAGCGAATGAGATCACCACAATTAGGGCAAGGACGCGCATCATGTGAGAAAATTGTTTTTCCCTGCCTGTCTTGGATACGGTCAATAAATGTCGGTGTTATTTTTTTTCCACCATTAACAAGCATGCCATACGCAGTTGTCATTTTAATTAACGTTGTTTCTCCGGCTCCAAGGGAATAGGAGAGAAGCGGTTTCATTTTTTCTGCAATGCCAAATTTTTCTGCGTAAGTAACAACTTTATCCATTCCCATGTGATCAGCAAGCCTCACTGTCATAAGGTTTCGGGACTTTTCTATACCTTTTCGAATAGGTGTTGGGCCGTATGTTTTATTAGAGTAGTTAGATGGGCGCCAGAAATCTCCGGGCGCTTGCTCATATACAAATGGTGCATCCAAAACGCGCGTTGATGGTGTAAAACCTTCGTCTAACGCTGCTAAATATACGAATGGTTTGAAAGCAGATCCAGGTTGACGTTGCGCTTGTGTTGCGCGATTAAATTTAGACTCTGATGACCAACCACCCTGCATCGCCAAAATACGGCCTGTATGGGGATCGAGAGCAATGAGAGCGCCTTGTATTTTAGGCACCTGCCGAAGAACATACTTTTCGTCTATTTTTTCAACCATGATAATGTCAGATTTGCTAACAACATCATTTACACGAATGATTTCAGGTCCTAAAGCATAGCAATCTTGTAGGCATTTACGTGCCCAGCGCACACCGTCCATTAGAAGTTCGGCTTTTGAGCCATCTTCAAAACCAAGCTCTGCTTTTTGCGCATTTGTGCTGAGAACGACTGCGAGCTCCCACTCATCGAGCATGCCTTCAGGCGTTTTGATTTTTGTAAGACCTTCTTCCCATTTACCCATGTTTTTAAGAGAGGCAACACGTCCGCGATAACCATGACGTTTATCATATTCCATTAGTCCTTCACGAAGAGTACGTTGCGCCGCTTCTTGTAGTTTTGGGTCAACACTGGTTTTAACCGTTAAGCCACCTTTATACAGGCTATCGCCGCCGTACTTTTGATTGAGCTTGCGGCGGACTTCTTCTGCAAAGAAAGGCGCATCAACAACATCACTATCCTTACGTGTTTGCGTTGTTAGAGGCTTGGCTTTGGCAAGTTCAGCTTGGGATACGGTAATGTGCCCGTCTTCTGCCATGCGGCCAATAACCCAATTTCGTCGTCCTAATGCTGCTTTGTGCTGTCTTGTTGGGTGGTAGTTGTTTGGTGCTTTCGGCAGCGCTGCTAAATATGCAGCCTCATCAATGCCGAGTTCATCAAGAGATTTGTTGAAATACACAAGGGAAGCTGCGGCGACTCCGTATGCACGCTGTCCTAAGAAGATTTCATTGAGATAAAGCTCTAAAATTTGATCTTTTGTGAGTACTTTTTCTATGCGTAGAGCTAAAATAGCTTCTTTAATTTTCCTTTTAAACTTACGATCTTTGTTTAGAAGAAAGTTTTTAACGACTTGCTGTGTAATTGTAGAGCCACCAATTAATGTATTGCTACGGCCAAGTTTATAATAAATATAATTAATGGCCGCACGAGCAATTGCTTCAGGATCAACGCCACTATGGCTATAAAAATTCTGGTCTTCAGCAGATAAAAAAGCGTTTTTCACCACATCAGGAATTTTTTGAATAGGCATGAAAATGCGTCGCTGTTGCGCATATTCTGCCATAAGGCGCCCATCCCCTGCATAAATGCGGGTGATAATCGGCGGTTCGTATGATTTTAACTGATTATAGTCAGGTAAATCCTGACTAAAGTGATGAATAACGAATGAAACAGTCGCAACAGCGCCAATAAGCCCTAAAAGGCCTATGGATAGCAGGTAAAGAAAGGCTGTCCGAAAGATTTTCATGCGCTTCTTTATGACACAGCTTTAAGGCAAGGAAAAGGCGCAAAATTTGCCTAGTTCTTAGGGTTTTAGCGTGCAAGAGGCATATGGCAGAACACAACCTCTAAAAAAGGCGACAAGTTCAGGGCTTGGGTAGTGTATTTCGGCATTCGGATCACCAAATATGCGGGCAATAGTACTTTTGTTAGGCGGTGGGCGCGCAGGAATTAGCTCTTGTTTTGGGCAAGTTTTTTCACCAAATAACCATTTTATATGATCTGCTGCAGCTTCCACCATGTAATTATCAATTTTCGGATAATCTCGAAAAAGGCTCGGGATGACTTCTTCTTCCATTTCTTCGAATGAAATATCCTCGATTGAAACAGTTTTTATATTTTCTCTTTGTACTGTTTTTATGACACGGCTTTCTTGTAATAACTTTTTTATGTCTTCGGGGATTGAGATCTTGTCATTTACATCTAATGCTTCGACATACTGAGAGTAAGTTATCAAATTTCCTGTATCAGGATCTCTTCTTACTAGCCTCACCAGGCCGTTAAATGAAAAGTTGGTTGAAGTATTTCTATCGATATAGTTGTTCTTTTGGCTAAAAGCTTTTCCTGAGTATGCTGACAACCAAAGTGCTTTCCAGTTTCTTTGTTTTGGGCTGATTTGTGGATCAGGATCGTGTGTTACATCAACGCCTTTATTTCTTCTGTTTCCATCTAAGACATCAAGATGTACATCCATTTCTAAATTTGGTTTTGTATTGACGATGCGGCGCATGTTTTCGCGTGTGGCATCAATATATTCGGCTCTTTTTGGATGTACCGACGCAGCTTTTTTCCACCACCAAGCGGCTTCTTTTTTTGTAATATCGTATAAATCCATTGCCTTTTTTCCAGCGAATTTAATTCCGATACCGTAAGTAAGCCCCCATGCAAATGAGACTGTAAAAGCAATTCTGGTGAAAGCAGCGGCGAGAACTGCGGCAATAACTTCGGTTTCTGCTTCTTTTGCATTCTCAGGTTTCTTGAATTCTTTTACAAAAAAGTTATAAGCTTTGGTTGTTACATTTGTAAAAGTTGCTTCATGCATTTTTATAGGAGATCGACCTTGCCACGTTAATTGTAGGCGGTCATTCATCACCATGTACATATTCGCAAGCGCTTCTTCTCTTGTTTCGTATGTTCCATACTCATAACCGCTCGAAACGATAGTATTCAAAAGTTTCTGATGTTTTTGAATACCATCCAGCTCGACAAAACCTGAGCCTTTGACAATTTTTTCATAAGGCGCATAAATTTTTAATGTCCAGCCACCGCCGTGTTTTGCTTCATTTTCATGAACACCTAGAGCAAAGTCTTCATTGGTATAACCAATAAATTTGTACCTATAATTGTGAACGCCATTTCCTTCTTCTGACCACTCTTCAGCAGGTCTGATGCGCCCGTAAGTATCGCTGAAATCGCCGCCGTGCATCGCCATGTGATTTCGGGCAAAACGGCGAAATTGTTTGTGATGATCACTGATGGCTGTTCGTATATCTTGTTTTGTGGCATCTGCCTCAAGTGTTGCAGTGTGATAACGGTATTCTGGATTAGTAAAGTGACTTTGCCCATCTTCCTCTTTTTGGTGTGCAAGAAAGAGCTGACCACGTGCCCAAAATGGATTGAGTTTTCCGTTACGTTGATCTCTTGCTGTAAGGTAATAAAGAATTGATGTTGCTATTGTACCATTTTTGAATTGTCGAATGGGATAATCTAATTCGGTTACATCATAATGCGTTTTCACAGCTCTACGAAATTGAGAGGCCGGTGCATCTCGCCTAAGGCGCATTATTTCTACTATATCCCGAAACATTTTACGGAAAATAAAGAAATATGGCTAAAAAAGCAATATGAAAATAGGTTTAAGCGACGAAATTGGCGTGTTTCGTGATTGGACCGTCTGCACGCCCGTGAATAAACTGCTCAACGTATGGATTTCCTGAGCTATCAAGCTCTCCGACAGGGCCGGTCCAAATGATTTTACCTTCATAGATCATGGATACATGATCGGCAATTTTGCGTGCGCTTGCCATGTCATGTGTAATCGAAAGAGCTGTCGCGCCAATATCTTTTACGCACTCAACAATGAGATCATTGATAACATCAGCCATGATCGGATCTAGGCCTGTTGTTGGTTCATCGAAGAATATAATTTCGGGGCTTGTTGCGATTGCTCTTGCAAGGCCAACACGCTTTTGCATACCGCCTGAAAGTTCAGCAGGGAAGAGATCGCCGACTTGCGGGTTGAGGCCGACCTGGCGAATTTTCTCAATTGCAATATCGTGCGCTTGCCCACGATCCATCTTTTGTGCTTGGATAAGTCCAAATGCTACATTTTCCCAAACTTTCATAGAATCGAAAAGTGCGGCGCCTTGGAATAGCATCCCGAATTTCTTCATCATGGTTTGGCGCTCATTCGCGTTCATGGATAGGACATCATCGCCATCAACGTAGACTTCACCACTATCAGGTGTGATAAGGCCCAGAATTGATTTGAGCGTTACAGATTTTCCTGTACCTGAACCACCTATAATAACAAGAGATTCACCAGCGTTAACTTCAAGGCTAACACCATCTAGTACAACCTTTTGCCCAAAAGATTTCTTTACATCCGTTAGCTTTATCTTAGGTGTATTGCTCATGAGAAAAACACCTGTGTTAGAATGAAGTTAAAGACAAGAATAAGAATAGAGGCAGATACAACGGCGTATGTTGTTGCAGTACCAACGCCTTGTGCGCCGCGGCCTGAATTGAAGCCATGGTAGCAACCCATCATGGAAACAAGGAAACCGAAGACGGCAGCTTTAATGAGACCAGAGATCACATCCATACGCTCTAGAACATCCCATGTTTGATTAATGTAACTGCCCGATGAAAAGCCAAGGTCATAGATGCTAACGATATAGCCGCCGAAGACACCAACAATGTCACCTACAAGTACAAGCAGAGGTAACATGATTGTTCCTGCTATAACACGCGGTGCAATGAGGTATTTAAACGGGTTAACTGAAAGAGTAACAAGAGCATCGATTTGTTCTGTTACACGCATTGTGCCGATTTCTGCTGCGATCGCCGCGCCAACACGGCCTGCAACCATTAAACCAGCAAGAACAGGAGCAAGTTCTCTTGTGATTGATAGCACAACAACGCCGGCAATCGCGCTTTCTGCGTTAAAGCGTGTAAAGCCTGTGTAACTCTGAAGGGCGAGCACCATCCCTGTAAAGAGCGCCGTCATACCGACAACAGGCAAAGAGTAGTAACCAATATCAATAAACTGCTTAAAAAGCAGGCGCGGGTAAAAAGGCGGCAAGAAGCAATGCTTGGTGGCTTTGCCGATAAAAAACGAAAGTGTACCTATGCTAAGAAAGAAGCTTAAAATGCTGTGGCCAACGGCCTGAAAAATATTCAGAATGCTGCAAATGCCAGTACAAAATAAATTCTGTTTATTTGAGTTAGACGCCGCGTCAGTCATAGAAAAACTTTTAGCGTTTTTCTAAGGCCTTGAAAAGATTAAATTCTATATATCAATATATTGTCGTTTATAACGCTGTCCAAGGTTGGTTAAAATTTCATAACCGATTGTTCCGCAAGTATCAGCTAATTCATCGACGTTTTGGTTGTCTCCCAATATTTCAACCCAATCTCCCGGTTTCGCGTGGGGTATATGGTCAATATTTATGGAGGTTAGATCCATAGAAACGCGCCCTAATACCTCACATGGCGTTCCGTCGTAATACAGCTTTGCCTTTCCTGATAGAGATCTTAAGAAGCCGTCGGCATACCCAAGTGCAACAGTGGCTGTACGTGTATCTTTTTCGAATGTATGTGAAGCCGCATAACCTATGCTATCGCCTTTTTTTGCCTCCCTTATTTGCAATATTCGCACTTTCAGAGAAACAACAGTTTTCATGGGGTTATTTGCGTGTGGTGTGGGATTGCCGCCATAAAGAGCGTATCCTGGGCGTACAAGATCATAATGATATGTGTCACTGGAAAAGAGGCCTGGTGAATTTGCCAAAGATTTCTTTGCATGCGGGAAATGTTTGGCGATTTTTGCAAATCGATTTGCTTGTTCTTCAGTTAATTCGTGATCTTTTTCATCCGCGCAAGCAAAGTGGCTCATAATGAGCTGTACGTCTAAGCCATCTAGGGCCGATACATCATCAAGGAGTGCATGTGTTTCCTCTGTGCTTAAACCCAATCTGTTCATGGCGGTATCAAAGTGGATGATTGTAGGTAGTTTTTTATCTGACCTTTTTGCCATTTCGGCCCATTTTTCAATTTCAAAAGGTGAGTTGAGTACGGGCACTATATTGCTTTGCATGTACGCGTCCTCTGCGCCATTAAATAGTCCGCCAAGAACGGCTATAGGTGTATCTGAATCGTTTTTTCGTAAGGTGAGGGCTTCATCGAGCGTTGCGACAAAGAATTGCGGGCAGTTTAAGGCCTTTAATGTTTTGAATACCTCTGTAGCCCCTAAGCCGTATGCGTTAGCTTTTATAACGCCTGCTACGTCGCAGTGATTAGGAGTTATTGATTGAAATGTACGGTAATTATCGGCTAAAGCCTTCAGATTAATAGATAATTTTCCGCTTTCATTTGTAATATCTTGCATTTTTATTTTACGTAATGTATAAGTTTATTGTTATGTCTGAGGATCACATAGAACTGACAGATGATCAAATAAAATTGGTTGAGGCTTTTGAGGCCGCAGCTGATTATTTTGCTGCGCGTATTCTAAATGAAGCAGAGATCAATCAAGAAAATGGCGGAGAAACGATAGAAGAGCTGCTCAGGTCACGTGGTGCAGAGCAAGCAAATAGTAAAGTTGCCGAAGAAGCTTGTAGGGAATACGAACAGGTCATGCAAAGTGACGCAGAGCAGAGTGAAATTTTACAATTACTGAAAAAAGGCGGAAAAACAGAGGAAGGTAGCTATTATGTTTTAGATGCTGCTGAGACGACCGCAGACCGAAAACTTAGAACGCTGTCTAAAAATTGTAAAAACTCAATGATGCTTTCTTTTTTAGAATCGCAGTTTGCTATAAATCAATTACCTCATCAGTATTTGCGCGCTGAGTTAAAGCAGCGTGGATCTCATATACCGTATCATTAATCGTATCTCTCCTCTAAATCAGAGAAACGTGTACGGCTGGAATCAAAGTAAAGTGGTACCGAACCAATCGGACCGTGACGTTGTTTTACAACGATACATTCGGCTTTGCTTGCACATTCTGCTAAATCGCGTTGCCAATCAGCATAACGATCATTAAATTTACCATCGTCTTCTCCAGGATTTTTTTGAGGTTCTTCACGAGAAAGATAATACTCACGCCTGTATACGAATTGCACCACGTCGGCATCTTGCTCAATAGACCCTGATTCACGAAGATCTGAAAGCATCGGGCGTTTATCTTCACGTTGTTCAACGGCACGAGAGAGCTGCGATAGTGCTAGAACCGGGATTTGTAATTCTTTGGCAATGGCTTTCAGACCACGTGTAATTTCGGAAATTTCGTTCACACGGTTTTCCGTCGATTGTTTTGATCCCGATCCACGTAATAGTTGAAGATAATCAATGATGAGCATGCCAAGGCCATGTTGTCTTTTCAGGCGGCGTGCACGCGTACGCACTGCACCGATAGAAAGAGCGGGCGTATCATCAATGTAAAATGGGACTTGTGAAAGTTTTTGAGAGGCTTCAACAAAACGGCGGAAGTCATCCTGCTGCAAGTTACCTTTACGCAAATCATCACCAGAGATGTCGGCTTGGTCTGCCAAAATACGACCAGCAAGTTGATCCGATGACATCTCGAGAGAGAAGAAGCCAACAACAGCTCCTTGCTCACCTCCGCTTTCGGCATAAGCTTTAGCTGCGTTAAAGCCGATATTCACGGCAAGGGCTGTCTTACCCATTGATGGACGACCGGCTAGGATTAAGAGATCAGAGTTGTGAAAACCACCAAGTTTAGCGTCAAGGTCTGTTAGCCCTGTTGTTACACCAGTCACATGACCATCGGCATGAAATGCTTTTTCTGCTGAATCAATGGCGACCAAAACAGAGTCGCGTAATGTAACAAATCCGCCTTGCGTGGCACCGTCTTCAGAAAGTTTAAAGAGTTTACTTTCTGCTTCTTCGATAATATCTGGTGCATTTTTATCAATATCGTAATTATAAGCATCACGTGATGTATCCGTATTCATACGGATAATTTCGCGGCGCAAATGACGATCATAAATTGTTTGCGCGTAATCCATGGCGCTGTTGAGCATTGGAACTTCAGTTGCAAGTTCGACGAGATAACCTGTCCCACCCACGGCTTCAAGACTTTCATCTTTTTCAAAATAATCTTTAAGTGTCGTAGGTTTTGCTTCCAAACCACGTTCGATCATTTTTTCAATCGTTGCGTAGATACGCTGGTGCGTTGGATGAGAGAAATGCTCTGGACGTAAAAGATCGTTAATGCGCTCTAAGTGGTTATTATCCACGAGCAGCATACCGAGCAAACCTTGCTCGGCTTCAAAGTTATGGGGAAGCTCTTGATAGCCAGGGGCATTGTCAGTTGACGTGTCTTCGTTCGCCGCTTGCGGCGTTATTGATGCAATATCTGAAATCATGATTTCTTCTTTATAAAGATATCATAAAGAAAGAACATCAAAACCGCTACCTGTGCTTGTGGATAGCGGGGATGGATGTGTTTGATTGTTTAATAAAAAAACCCGCTGGTCTGAGCGGGCTTTTTGAAAGGCAGTATTTACATTGTAAATTTTGATGCGGATATGAGGTCCTCATTCCGCGTCATAACGATTCTCTGACCATCGGCAGGTTGCAAAACAACCATAGAATTTGAATCATTGGCCATGCTCCAAGCTATGTTGAGTGTTTTCATTACGCGTACCATGCTTGTGGGAACGAATTCTAGTGTTTCAACTTCTGGTGTTGGTGCGCCCATATCTCTAGACATGGCAATAGTCTCTTCCATTGCTTGAATGGCTTGCTCGTTTGCAGCAATGGCAACACCGTTATCTAATTCGATAAGCTGCTGTGTATCTTTTGCTGCCTGAATGGTTTGTCTTATAATTGCTATGTTATTATCAATTGTTGCGACGGTTGAAGAAGATTCCGATATAGCAGGTGCTATTGCTGTTGTGTTTTCTTCTTTTGGCGGTACAGGTGTTTCGGGTTCAGCGACAGCTTGCACTGGAATCTTTGGTTGTTCTGGTTTGACCGTTGCCTTAGGGGCCGATTTTTTAGGCGCTGTCGGTGTTTTTGTTGGGTTTAATTCGGCTTTTAGCTTTTCCATTTTTGCATGAGCGTTTCCTAGATGGTCGTGTACCCACTCTGGAGCTTCATCAAATAAACCAGATTTGCGTAACTCTAGGGCCGCAGCCATATTCATAAAGATCATCGGAGCTTGTCTTTGATGATCTATTGTGATGATGTCTGGTGACAGGGGATTCTTTCTCCATGCGTCTAACTTTTTGTCAGTTTTACTAATTGCCCATCGACCATTTGTAGAAACATCTTCAATATTTAATATGTGATGAGGAAACATAAAACCAATAGGTATAGCGGCGCCATTTCTCCTTACGGCGGCTATGCTGTCATGTTGTGTAACAAGTGAATATGCGGAAACTGGTTTGTTACTTTTGTGCCCGGGATGAATGAAACCAGTCCAATTTAGTTCAACAAAGTCTTTTGGCGTGCCATTATTTCTCTGGACTTTAGATAAGTCTATTGTTGCTTCATTGTTTGCTTCTTCTTCCAAAACATTGTTTTCAGCCGGTGCTTCTGTGTCAGATATAGGCGCATTATCATTTGGCGCTTGTTCTGTTTCTACAATGGTTTCTGTTGGCTTTGGTGTTTCAATTGCTAGTGTTTCTTTTGATTCCACCGCTGCTGTAAATTCCTCTGCAGGTGTTACATGAGGATCAATTAATTCAACAGCCTCGTGGACAATAGCAAAAGAATTATCTGTTCGATTTGTAAGAATGATTGCTTGAGATTGTTTTAAATTTTTAAGGTGTTTTTCGATTGTAGCAGGATGAAAGGTTGTTTTCATTTTGTTAGGTTGTTCCGAGCCCCCACCAATTCCTGCAACGTCAAATTGAGTCTCAGTCCATACTATATCTTTTGGTAGCATTGTTGATAGTACTAGCTTGTACTTTTTACCATTACTTTCTACAAAGTAAGGCTTCTCAGCAGAGACGCTTTTTACTGTTTTTAATGGGTTTTCGCATAAGTTTTTAAGACTACGATGCTGGTTATTAGCTTTTCCTTTTCTAGCCATTAGATACACCTCTATTACTTTTTATTATTTGTCATATTTATAAACACCTCTGTTTATATGTCAACTGTATTTTTAATAAAAAATCCTTTTAAAGGATTTTTTTATACAAGTTTCTTGTTGGTAATTAATAAAAAAGCCCGCTAGATAAGCGGGCTTTTTGAATTTTGTGTTTTGAAAAAACTTACGCTTTTGTTTCTTCTTGTGCTTCAGCCTCTTCTTCAGCTGCTTTTTCGTCAGCTTCTGCTTCCGCTTCAGCGGCGGCAGCAGCTTTCTTCTCAGCACGAGCCGCAGACTTCGCTTCAGATTTTGCCGCTTCTTCAGCTGCTTTTTCGTCAGCTTCTTCTTTCGCCGCTTTTTCTGCCTCCAAAGCATCTGCTTCCATGAGGTCAGATTTCATTTCTTCAGCTTGCTCATCCGCTACTGTTTCCTGAGGTGCGTTTGCATCTTCAGCAATAATTGCTTTACCTGTTTTTTCTTGTTTCGCTGCTTCATCGTCAGTACGTGCGATGTTCACAGTGATTGTCGCTTTCACTTCTGGGTGAAGAGAAACTTCAACAGGGAACAGACCGATCATTTTGATGCTCTGGTTTAGTGTAACCATGTTACGCTCGATCTTGTCTTTTGCTGCTTCGTTGATTGCATCAGCAATATCACGTGCTGTTACAGAACCATAAAGCTGACCAGTTTCACCAGCTTGGCGGATCATAACAACTTTCATGCCATCAAGATCTTTAGCGCGTTTTTCAGCGGCTGTTTTCTTTTCAGCATTTGCTTTTTCTAGAGACGCTTTTTGGCTCTCGAAGTAAGCAATGTTGTCTTTTGTTGCACGAAGCGCTTTGCTTTGTGGCAAAAGGTAGTTACGTGCATAGCCTGGTTTAACATCAACGATGTCACCCATAGCACCTAGTTTTTCAATGCGTTCCAGCAAGATAACTTGTGTAGCCATTTTAAATTCCTTTCCTGCTGTTTAACTTACGAACGTTTTTCGTATTTGTTGTCGTATGAACGCTGCTCGCCTTCAGTACGCAGGTAAGGCAATAGAGCCATGTAACGTGCGCGTTTGATTGCTTTAGCAAGTTCACGTTGCTTCTTGTTAGACACAGCAGTGATACGGCTTGGTGTAATTTTACCACGCTCAGAAATGTAACGGCCAAGTGTCTTTACATCTTTCCAGTCAATCGCTGGCGCTTTTTCCCCTGTGAATGGGCAAGTTTTCTTGCGGCGGAAGAATGTCTTTTTACCAAAATCAGCCATTATGCAGCCTCCTTCTCATCAGTGTCTTTGTTACCTTTATCGAGGATCACAGAAGGACCTTCTGTTGGTGCATCAAGTTTAATGCTCATGTAACGAAGAATGTCTTCGCTTAGGCGCATTTGACGCTCCATCTCGTGGATAGCTGGCGCAGGTGTATCTGATTCAATCAAGATATAGTGGCCACGACGGTTTTTGTTGATCTTGTATGCAAGTGTTCGCAATCCCCAGTTCTCTGTCTTAAGGATTTTACCACCAGCATCTTTGATGACTTTTTCGTAAGATTCAGTGATCTCTTTAACTTGAGACTCACCAAGATCCTGCCGTGCAATAAACACGGTTTCATAGTAAGGCATATTTTTCTCCTCTTGAGTTAACATCCAACGAGCTAATTTTCGCGGATTCAAGCCAATCCTTATACCTTTGAGGACTGGCGAGGTTTACTAATGAGGCGTGTTATAGGGGGATAAATTGCGAAAATCAAGTAAAAAACCCGCTTCTAGAGGAAAGAAGCGGGCTTTGAATTTACTGAAGTACTATTTTTTCAGGTTGTTACGAAGTTCTGTTGGCATTCGCGTTTTTTTCAATGTAATTCGCCATGAACAAAGACCATGGTGTTTTACACTGACGGTGGTTTTCACGAATACTGGCACGTCTCAGCATGGTACATAGCTGATCGTAAGTTAAGTCGGGATCTCTTAACGCTTTTTGGAATGAAGAGAGAGAATTGCTGCTCGCATAGTCGGCATAATCCGAATTTACGTGCGATTTACACATAATACGGTACGCTTCCTTCGTTTCCCTGAGTACTTTACGTACTTTCTGTTGATTTTTTGTCGGGCTCATACTTGCCACCTCCTTGTTAAACGAGATTTAGTAAGTACAGCCCTCTATCCCTGCCAGATCTTTCCCAGATCAAAATACACCACTGAAATCACGGATCTTTGTCTTTCGTCAAAAAAGACAAGATAAAGCCCCGCAATTTAAGTATGATCTAACCCTACCTGAAAAAATGCATAACCGCATCTACTTTTTTACATACCTGCCTTAACCCTTTGTAATATTTGAATTAAAAGTGTGAATAATTCTGTATTGTAGGGCGTGGAATAGCTTGACCTTAAGCGCTTTTGATTCCATTGTGCGGGCGACTTATATAGAAAACAGCTATTAAAGAGAGCAAAATAGATGACAAACGCCTTCATTTTTCCCGGACAAGGATCACAATTTATCGGAATGGGTAAAGATCTTGCAGAAGCTTTTCCTGACGCAAAAGCCGTGTTTCAAGAAGTTGATGACGCCCTTGGAAAAGATTTATCTGGTCTTATGTTTGGCGGTGAAGAAGCAGATCTTAACATGACTGAAAACACACAGCCTGCGCTCATGGCTGTCTCTATGGCTGTTGTAAATGTTTTGCAAAAACAGGGCGGCGTTGATTTAGCAAAAGCAGCATCTTTCGTTGCAGGGCATTCTTTAGGTGAGTATGCGGCGTTAACTGCCGCAGGGGCTTTAAAGCTTTCAGATACGGCGAAATTGCTACAACTTCGTGGTCAAGCAATGCAACGCGCTGTACCTGTCGGTGAGGGTGCGATGGCTGCGCTTCTTGGTTTAGAAAATGATGTAGTTGATGAGATTTCAAAAGTAGCTTCTGAAACAGGTATTTGTGAAATTGCTAATGATAACTCACCAGGTCAGATTGTTGTAAGTGGCCAAGTGGCTGCGGTTGAAGCAGCGGCAGAGCTTGCGAAAGAAAAGGGTGCAAAGCGCGCCGTGATCTTACCAGTAAGCGCTCCATTCCATTGTTCATTGATGAACCCGGCGGCTGAAGAGATGGCTGCGGCTCTGGCGGATACAGACATTAATGCGCCGGTTGTTCCTGTTGTTGCAAACGTCACAGCTAAGGCCGAGAATGATCCAGATACAATTCGTAATCTTCTTATCCAACAAATTACAGGCCGTGTTCGCTGGAGCGAATCTGTTGTTTGGATGGGTGAGGAAGGTGTTACAGAAATGGCGGAGCTTGGCGCAGGTAAAGTGCTGTCAGGTCTTGTACGCCGTATTAATAAAGAAATTTCTTGCGAGAGTGTTGGTACACCTGAACAGGTTGAAGCACTTATTGCGAAGTTAAGCTAATAATAAAATAAAGAGGAATTAAAGAATGTTTGATTTATCAGGTAAAACAGCCCTAGTCACAGGTGCAACAGGTGGTATTGGTGGTGAGATTGCAAAAGCGCTGCACGCACAAGGTGCGGTTGTTGCCCTATCTGGTCGTAATAAAGAAAAGCTTGACGCTTTAGCAGCTGAACTTGGTTCAAACGTTCATACAATTGTGGCTGATCTTTCAAGTAGTGAGGGGATTGCCGCTTTAATCAAAGACGCTGAAGAAGCAATGGGCCAAGTTGATATCCTCGTGAACAATGCGGGCCTAACACGTGATAACCTATCCATGCGTATGAAAGATGATGAGTGGGATGAGGTTATCGATGTGAACCTGACAGCGCCATTTAAGCTTGCGAAAGCGTGTCAGCGCGGCATGATGAAGCGCCGTTTCGGCCGTGTTATCAACATTTCTTCTGTCGTGGGTACAACAGGTAACCCCGGTCAGTGTAACTACGTTGCTTCTAAAGCCGGTATGAGTGGCTGGACAAAGGCAATGGGTATGGAAGTGGCATCACGCGGTATTACCGTAAACTGTGTTGCGCCGGGCTTTATTGCAACAGCAATGACAGAAGCGCTTAACGATGATCAAAAAGAAAAAATCAACGCGACAATTCCAATGAGCCGCATGGGCACACCGGATGAGATTGCAAGCGCTGTTGTCTATCTTGCAAGTAATGAAGCGGCATATATCACGGGCGCAACTATTCATGTTAATGGTGGTATGTCCATGGTATGATCATGGTCGGCCATAAGGGGGCTCTCCATGCTTAAGACTGAAAAGATACTGACCTATTTAGGCGTCTTGCCGTTTTTCTTACTAACGGTCTTGATGTCATATCAGACAGAGGCGCAGTATATATTCGCGTTTTTGTATCTTGTTTACGGCGGCTTTATAACTTCTTTTCTGGCGGGGTCTCACTGGAAGCGCGCTATTGTTAATAAGGACGGGGCGCTTCAGGTTTTATGCATGGTGCCAACTATTCTTGGTGTTTTCTTGATTATGTTCGGTATGGTTTTTAACCCAAGCTGGTTATTGCCTATGTTGATGATTTTATTTGTCTGGCTTTATCGCTTGGACACAAAGCTATCAGGGGATATGGGGACCGATTATATTTTACTTCGTCGCAATGTGACGGTTTTAATTTGCACGCTTATTATTATTTCATTCGCATTTTCATATGAATTCTAAACTTTCTGACAAGTATGATCTCATTATTTTTGACTGTGATGGGACGCTCGTTGATAGCGAGTACCTTAATAATAAGGTTAGCTCTGATTTGTTGATAGAGTTTGGTTTGAAAGAATACACGCCTGAGCGCTGTGTTGCAGAATTTGCTGGAACAGCCTGGTCGAATATCAAACAAACACTAGAGGATAGGCATGATGTTGAGATCCCTAGAAGTTTGATAGATAATTACATGCGTTTAGTTGACGAGAAGATGGAACAGTTTTTACAGCCTATTGAAGGAATGCTTGATTTTGTAGTCGATAGTAAAAAGCATTATAAAATAGCAGTCGGTTCCAACGGTATGCGTAGTAACGTTGTTCGTTCTCTTGAGCTTCAAGGTTTTTTAGATCATTTTTCCGATGATATGATTTTTACGAAAGTTCAGGTGCGAAATCCAAAGCCTGCCCCAGATCTTTTCTTTTTTGCTGCAGCGAATATGGATGTTGCTCCAGAGCGTTGTCTTGTAATTGAAGATAGTCCAACAGGAACAAAAGCGGGTGTTAGTGCTGGCATGGATGTGCTTGGATTCACAGCGACGGCGCATGATGTAAATGCTCAAGAAAAAGTACTTTTTGATGCAGGAGCAAGCGCTGTATTTGCTGATATTATCCACATGAGAGACTATTTAGGCCTTTGAAATCATTGTGTTTTTTCTATAATTAATGATAAAAATGCGAAATAGCTTGCAATCAGTGGCTTAATTGATAAAGTCCAGCCGATTTAAGACTATTAAAAACCTAAAAGATTTGAGGGAATATAATATGAGTGATATTGCAGACCGCGTAAAAAAGATCGTTGTAGAACATCTTGGCGTTGACGAAGATAAAGTAAACGAAGGCGCAAGCTTCATCGATGATCTCGGTGCTGACTCTCTTGACACAGTTGAGCTAGTGATGGCATTCGAAGAAGAATTCGGTGTTGAAATTCCAGATGATGCAGCAGAGAACATCCAAACTGTTGGTGACGCTGTTAAGTTCATCCAAGAAAACGCTGCGTAAGTAGCTTGCTGTCATTTCCGACAGAGTTTAAGAAAAAATCATGAGACGCGTTGTAGTCACAGGATTAGGTATCCTTTCTCCGCTGGGCCTTGGGGTCGAGCGGAACTGGGATTCTATTACATCCGGTAAAAGCGGTTTATCAAAAATCGAACATTTTGACGCGTCTGATTTTGCTTCTAAAATTGCTGGTGTCGTTCCAAAGACAACAGATGAAAATCCTACTGATGGTGCTTTTAACGCTGATCTGTTTGTTTCAAGCAAAGAACAGCGCAAGATTGATCCTTTCATTAGCTACGGTATTGCTGCAGCTGATGAAGCGATTGAAGATTCTGGTTGGAAGCCAGAGACAGATGAAGATAAGGAGCGCACAGGTGTGCTTATCGGATCTGGTATCGGTGGTTTAACAACAATTTACGATAGCTCTATTACATTACACGAACGCGGCCCACGTCGTTTGTCTCCGTTTTGTATTCCGGCGATGTTGATTAACCTTGTATCTGGTCATGTTTCTATTCGTCATGGCTTTAAAGGGCCGAACCATTCTGTTGTGACAGCTTGTTCAACAGGTGCGCATGCGATCGGTGATTCTGCTCGTTTGATTGCATTGGGTGATGCTGATGTCATGGTTGCGGGTGGCGCCGAAAGTGCTGTAACACCTCTTGGTGTTGGTGGCTTTGCGGCTGCACGTGCGCTATCTACATCATACAACGATGATCCTACATCTGGATCTCGCCCGTTTGATGAAGGGCGCGATGGATTTGTGATTGCTGAAGGAGCAGGTGTTCTCGTTCTTGAAGAATATGAACATGCAAAAGCTCGTGGTGCGAATATTTACGCGGAAATTATTGGTTATGGCCTTTCGGGCGATGCGTATCACATTACTTCTCCTGCAGAAGACGGAGATGGTGGTTATCGCGCGATGAAAGCTGCTTTAAAGCGTGCAGAAATTAACCCAGAAGATGTTGATTACATTAATGCGCACGGTACTTCTACGCCTGTTGGTGATGGTATTGAGTGTACAGCTGTGAAGCGTCTCTTTGAAGGTCAGCTTGATAAGCTTTCTATGTCATCAACAAAGTCATCTATTGGCCATTTGCTTGGTGCTGCGGGTGCTGTTGAAGCAATTTATTCAATTAAAGCGATTCAAACAGGTGTTTTGCCGCCTACGCTTAACCTTGAGAACGTGTCCGAGCCTTGTCAGGGCTTAGATCTCGTCCCGTTAAAAGCAAAAGAAAAAGCAGTAACAACTGTTCTTTCTAATTCTTTTGGCTTTGGCGGAACAAACGCATCTCTTATTATGCGCTCTGTTAAATAAAAGCCGACTTTTATTCTTGAGATTTTCTCCACTGTTCAAGATGCCTAGCTCTTGAATTGAAGTATAGGTGATGCGTGTGTGCAATTCCTAGGAATATCCAAAAGTACGTAAATCGGATGTTTTGGTGTGGTATTCCGAATAAAAAGATAAGCCCTAGAAGTAGGTAATATTGCTTCGGTAATCTATAAAACACGGCATATATAAACATCATAAAGAACACAAAACCAGTGATGCCGTAACTAAATAGAATCGTACCGAGACCAGAGTGCAGTTCTTGCGCACCAACACCAAAGCGTGAGAAAGCTCCTTCACCAGCGCCATATAAAATATAGTGAGGATATTTAATAATACGGTCGTAACCGCGACCGGAGGCACTATCATCACTTTCTGTTCCAATGTTGTTGATACGATCCGTCACAGCAGAAATTTGTTCGATTTGTACAAGCCTTCGTTGCAAGGACTCTGGTTCTAGTGCCTGTGTGATAATGAAGCCGAGCACACCGATAAATACAAGTATTCTGCCATAATTTGGCATGTTCGGTACGAAGACAATAATTGGGAGGAGTAAGGCTGATACAATAATACCAGCTTTAGATAGCGACAGACTTTGCAGATAGAAGAGCATCGCGAAAAGAACGAGGTCAAAAAACGAGAACTGTTGATCTCTTTTTAAAATAATAATGATTGATGCAGACAGGATACACCAATAGGCCAGTTGATTGGGGTTGTTAAAGCTTCCTGTATTACGAAAGATTTCGATACCCCCAAAGAGCGGAGCATAAATAAATTGAAATACAACTGCCGTGGCAACGGCAATATATGTCAGCTTATTCATTGTTTCTGGGCTTTGACGGAACATAACGAGCGTATAATAAAAGGCACTAAAGTTAAAAATGTAATACACGCTGTGTTTTAAAAGACGATCGTTAAACAAGAAGGTAAAATGAACCATATTGATGGCCATAGTAAGAACAGCGAATAATAGGCCGAACAGGAAGACTTTAGATAGAGAGCCTCTGTGACGGATCATAGTCACAAAAAGAGCTGGAAACCCACAGAAAAACAGTAAGTAATCGGCAGGTTGAGGGAGCCCTTTTGAGAAAATATAAACGGGTGACAGTAATATGTATAAAAGCCACACAGCTGTAAAAAACAGAGAAATACGCTCTTCTGATAAGAACGGACTATTCTGATTATTCCATTGGTCGTACGTGGCAGCGTATGAATTCATATTGAACAGATGAATTGTAGTTTCTTTTCAAAACCATTGTGCCTAATATACTCGGAAAAATCACGCTCTATATTTATTAATTTAAGGATTATTGGGCCATTATGAGACAATCTCACGTGCAATCTGGTTTTATTCTCTGGTTTTTATCAGTTTCAATTTTGTTGGTAGCGACTATTGCTGTAGGCGCTGGATTTTTTGCCAACCAATATTTCTCACGCGGACCTGCGACTGAAAATAAAGTTGTGATGATATCTTCTGGCATGGGCATAAGCGCTATTGCTGATCTTTTAGCTGAAGAAGGCGTTATTGAACTGCCGTTATTGTTTAAAATTGCGGCAAAGCTCGATCCTGATAAGGCTTATTTAAAGGCAGGAGAGTATGAATTTGTTGCGGGTATGCCAATGTCTTCTGTTCTACAACAAATTAAAGATGGTGAGGTCGTTGATAGGCGCATTACTGTGCGTGAAGGGCTGACAAGTCACCAAATTGTAGAAATTTTGAAAGCAGAAGAAGCTTTGATAGGCGACATTATTGATATTCCAAAAGAAGGTTCTCTATTACCTGAAACATACCATTTTACGAAAGGGGATAGTCGCCTAGATAAACTCAAGCAAATGCAGGTTGCAATGCGCGCAGTGATTGATGAGTTGTGGCCGGGAAGAAAAAAGGGGCTTCCTTTTGAGACTAAGGATGAGGCGATAATTTTGGCGTCTATTGTTGAAAAAGAAACAGGAGTTGGCTTAGAGCGCGCCAAGGTTGCTGGTGTCTTTATTAATCGTTTAAAGAAAGGAATGTTGTTGCAAACAGACCCTACAGTTATTTATGCGATTACCAAAGGTAAGGTTAAAAATGAGGGTAAGGGACCATTAGGACGCCGCTTGTTACGTAAGGATTTGGAGATTGATAACCCTTACAACACTTATAAATACGCAGGTCTTCCTCCTGGTCCAATTGCTAATCCAGGCAAAGCTTCGATAGAGGCCGTATTAAATCCCGATGAACATGATTACATATATTTTGTTGCCGATGGCACAGGAGGGCATGCTTTTGCGAAAACATTGTCCGAGCATAATCGTAACGTAGCAAAATGGCGTCAAATCAGAAGAAGCCAGCAATAAAAAAGCCGCTCTCTGACTTGCAGAGAAACGGCTTTTTTGAATACATATATTTTAAGCGGACTTCATTCGATTGTAATTGTCTACAATCATTTTTGCTTGTTGCTCGGAGGCTAGCTGTGTTGGATCTTTCGTCTCCACGAACTTTCCGAGCAAGCTCATTGCCGGAAGCGCTGTAAGCAGTGATTTTCCAATGAAACTGCCATTATTTGCATATCCAGTTCGATAAGCCATCTCTTGTGCCCATCCAAATACGAGCGGCTGAATGAGTTTCTCAACTAATCCACCTGGGTTGTTATTCAGATACTGTGTCAATGGTACAGCCCAGAACCAGTAACCACGCTTGGTGTTATCTGACACATGACGCTGCGCATAAGCAACATCTCCTTGATAGATGCGCGCCGGCAAAATACCGCGTGCATAGTAATGACCACAAAGGACTTTACCTCCACCGCCACCGTCGCCTACTGATACTTTAAAAGCTTTAAAAACACGTGATTTAAGGGATTTGGGAGAAGCTGTTTTGAGACTACTG
>JABSQP010000027.1 GCA_013215815.1 Alphaproteobacteria bacterium
GATGATGACCTATTGATCGCGGTGTCAAGTGTTGCACGGGCAAGTGCAGGGTTTATTAACAATGCGGGGGTGCAAAGCGGGACGGCCGAGTTAGAAGAAACATCGCGCGGCGTTCTGATTACCTTAGAGGTTTCTGGCCTTGGCGCGGCAGGAGAGCGTGCCTTTCACATTCATGAATAAGGGGCGTGTTCGCCAATTGAAACATTTAAGGATTCAGGTGGGCATTATAATCCCCACGGGCATCATCATGGATTTCATGAGCACGGATCGCATGCGGGCGATATGCCGAACTTAATTGTTGGTGATAATGGCCGCGTGCATATTAAGGTGCTGAATACGTTTGTGACGCTATCGGATCAGTTTGTGGGTGAGCGTGCACCGCTTTTTGATGAAGATGGTTCGGCCTTTATTATTCATGCGGGCGGCGATGATTATGCCTCTCAACCATCCGGCGCCGCCGGCGCGCGTATCGCGTGCGGTTTGATTTTGAGGAAAAACTAGCGTGTCATTGCGAGCCAAAGGCGAAGCAATCTAGACATAAAGAAATTTAAAGGAGCGACCTTGTTTGTTGAACTGGATTGCTTCGTTGGCCTAAATGGCCGCCTCGCAATGACGTTACTGCCTGTCATGCGGAATGTTATTTAATTATTTTTTTGCTAAGAAATGTGAGAGAAGATTCGAAAATCGCTCAAATATTCCATCATTATCATTAATAGAGTTTTCGTTTATATAGCCTGTATCTCGGTGATCGTATAGGGTGCTCCCAACCTTGTTTAGAATCATTTTTTTCATTTCAATATCAGTGCCTGCGGCTTCTATAAGATGTTGATATGATTCCAAAGCATGCTTTTTATCTCTATTTAAAATTTTGTGGTGGTTGTTAACTTTAAAGTTTCTCAGAACCCAGAATATTACACCTAAGATAATCGCAGATAGAAAGATTTTTATGGGTGCGTAATAGGATATGAAGTCTTTATAGTTGTTAAAGTTTTTGCTGTTAATGTTCTCTTTTAATAGTTCTTTAATTTCTAGCATCTCATGAAATGAAAATAGAAAAAATTCCATTAATAAAAATACTCCTACAATCAGCCAACCTGTCGCTTGTTTCTCATGAGCATTCATGTTTGTTTCATACTGATCAGCATAGCTTTCCTTAATATTGTTGGCTTGCTCTTCTATCAGCTTACTTTCAAATACTTTTTTTAATTTTATAGGTTCAAGTATTTCGGTTGCATTTATAAAACGATTATATTTTTCAAAAAATAATTGTGTTAAAGCACTTCTGCGTTCTGTCTCTTCAGGGGTAAGTCCGCTTCTTGGGTTTTGTAGATTTGAGGTGAAGTTCTTTAACTGTGAAAAAATCTTAAATATTTCCATAGTGGTTATATTTAGATTGTTTATTGTTTCAAAAGAGAAGGCTTGCAAATCGATCTTTGCAATACTTTTATATGATTCAATTCTTTTTAGAGTGTTTTCTAATTCTGGTTTGATGTTTATGAAGCCATTGTTTGAAGATATTCGTTTGATGATATCTACATTATAGTCTTCAGGAAAGAAGGTGATGTTATCCAAAAATCCTATTAATGCGATATCAAACTTATCTCTTTCTTTTCTAACAATATCCATTGTGTCTCCTACTTATCATCTCCCATTTTAAGGGCGTTGATGAAGGCGCTTTGCGGGATTTCAACGTTACCGTATTGTCGCATCTTTTTCTTACCCTTTTTCTGCTTCTCAAGCAGCTTACGCTTACGCGAGATGTCACCACCGTAACATTTTGCGGTCACGTCCTTACGTAGGGCGCTGATATGCTCGGCGGCGATAATCTTACCACCAAGGGCGGCCTGCACGGCAATTTTAAACATTTGACGTGGGATAAGCTCTTTCAGGCGCTCACAGAGCTGACGGCCACGGCGCTCTGCCGCTTCTTTGTGTACGATCATGGCGAGTGCATCGACAGGCTCTTGGTTGACACGGATATCGAGCTTCACGAGGTTGTTTTCGGTATAACCATCAAGCGCATAATCAAAAGACGCATAACCGCGAGAGATCGACTTGAGGCGATCATAAAAATCAAACACAACTTCGTTGAGCGGTAGGCGATAGACAATCATCGCGCGCGCGCCGGCGTAAGTGAGTTCGATTTGCTCGCCGCGTCTATCTTGACACAGTTGCAAGATACCACCTAAATATTCATCTGGAACAAGAATTGTTGCTTTAATCCATGGTTCTTCAATTGATTTTACTTTCACAATGTCCGGCATATCAGCAGGATTGTAGAGCTCGATCTGTGATCCATCTGTCATGTTGATCTTGTACACAACGCTTGGCGCGGTTGGGATCAGATCCAAATCAAATTCGCGGTCTAAACGCTCTTGAATAATTTCCATGTGCAATAACCCAAGGAAGCCACAACGAAAACCAAGGCCAAGGGCTTGTGATGTTTCAGGCTCGTAATGCAATGATGAATCATTTAGTGAAAGTTTGCCTAAACTATCACGAAGCTTCTCATAATCGCCTGCATCGGCCGGGAAGAGGGAGCAGAAAACCATTGGGATAGACGGCTTAAAGCCATCAAGCGGTGTTTCACAAGGCTTTTTTTCATCCGTGATCGTATCACCAACTTTTGTTTCTGTGATGTCTTTGATTGAGGCCGTGATAAAACCCATTTCACCCGGGCCAAGGATATCTGTCATCTCATGCTTTGGGGTAAAAATACCAACGCGGTCTAACTCACGCGCCGCGCCTGTCGACATGAATTTTACTTTTTGGCCTTTACGCAAGTAACCATCAATTACGCGCACCAAAACCACAACGCCGAGGTAAATATCATACCAACTATCAACGAGGAGCGCCTTTGTCGGTGCTTCTGGTTCACCGTTATGCGGCGGCGGAAGTTTTGTGACAATTGCTTCGAGCAGCTCTTCAATATTGATGCCTGTTTTACCCGATACCGGAACGGCATCATCCGCAGGGAGACCGATGACATCTTCAACTTGTTTTTTCGCGCGTTCAACATCTGCGGCAGGAAGGTCAATCTTGTTAATGACGGGAACAATCTCGTGATTATTATCGATCGCCTGATAAACGTTGGCGAGTGTTTGCGCCTCAACACCTTGTGTTGAGTCAACGACAAGCAATGAACCTTCACAAGAGGCGAGGGAGCGAGAGACTTCATAGGCGAAGTCAACGTGCCCTGGTGTATCCATTAAGTTGAGCTGGTAAGTAATTCCATCTTTAGCAGTGTAATTCAGGCGCACTGTTTGCGCTTTAATGGTAATGCCGCGCTCTTTTTCCAGCTCCATATTATCGAGCACTTGCTCTTCCATTTCCCGATCGCTCAAACCACCACAAGTCTGGATTAAACGGTCGGCGAGGGTACTTTTCCCGTGGTCAATATGCGCAATAATCGCAAAGTTACGGATGTGCTCTAATGGTTTTGTCTCTAATTCACTCATAATGCCGCGAGAATAAGGCTCTTGGCAAAAAAGGCAAGCGGATATACAAAGGAAACAGGGGTTTTTCAGCCCATTCTGACGCAAGCGCTACGGAGAGAGATGATATGGATAAGAATGATAAGAATATTGGTGGTTTAATGGGCGGCGGTATTGCCGTTATCGCGCTCGTGATGCTGATCGCGGTGAGCTTTCAAAATGGGGCTATAAAGGGGTTAAACGGGAAATCTTTGGTTGATATTGAACCAGCCGCAGGTGAAGAAATCCATCCTGAAACTAAAGAACATGCCATGCCTGCCCCCATTACCGATTGCGGTGTTTATGATGCGTGGATAGGGAAGACTGTTGATGAAGCTCTTGTTGAAGCGACGGGAAAGATCTACCGAATTTTACCGCCAGGTTCCCTGATGACAATGGATTACAATCCCGAGCGCATTAATGTTCATCTTAATGAAAACGGGATCGTGATTGATATTAAATGTGGTTGATTACAAACTAAGCGTTGTCCCGGTACGCTGAGATAACTCGAGATTTGCAGCAACTTGTCTTGACGCTTCTGCTATTTCTTCTGCAGTCATATTTCCAGCTTCTGTAAAGTTTCTTGTGATTGGATCAACGGTGTCTATAGCTGCACCTGTTTGCTCTGCTGCTGCAGCGAAAACAACTTCACCATTCTGAACAGCCGCATCCCAAGCATCTCCACCAAGTCTTACAAAATCACCTAAAATTGGGCCATTAGGATCAATCATTGTGGCAAGGAATGGCATCATTCCTTCGAGTAAACCAGCAAGAGCTAAACCCATTTCAGAGTTTGCCATGTCTGCAGGCATCCATTCACGGATAAGGCCAGCAGGATCATTTTGCATGCGGTGAATAATTTCTGTGAAGTTTAAGTTTAAAGCTTGGCGGCCTTGCTCTGCAACTTCAAGTAAAACAGATGCATCCATTTCTGGGTTGTTTGCCAACTCTGTTAATGTTGTTGTCAGTTGTGCTCTGGCAGTTGATCCTGCAAGAGGGTGCGACAGCATTTGTTCAATATCTGCTACGCTGACTGCGCCTTCACCTGTTGCATTCATCATTTCCTGGAATGTTTCGTGAAGAGAAGGGTTGTTTACATACGCACTGTGAAATGCCTGCGTGAGAGCAGGGTCATCCTTAATGATGCTCGTGATGTTTTGTAGATCAGGATTTGATTCAGCCAAAGCATCCAAAAATTGTTCTGGAGTACGTTCACCAATTACTTCTTGAATTGTTGTTCTGTCAGTTGCAAGTGCAGCAATTTCTTCCGGCGTTGTTCCCAGTGCGTCCAAGAAGGCGAGTTGTTCTTCAGATAGTGTTGTATCAGCAGCGAATTCTGCTGCGCTCTCTGCTACACCAGTAGCCCAGTTTAGAATACCAGTTAAGAAACCAGGAGTTTCAGCTGGGCCCATTCCGGCACCTTCTGCTACTTCTCTTGCTGCTTCAACTTCTGCTGTGGCTACCATTCGTCCTATTCCTTTAACTTATGTATATAGTATGCCAAAGCAGGTTAAGAATTTGCAAATTTTGGACGTGTTTTTTGAACTTTTTTTGAAAAAAATATTGTTTTTTATCAATAGCTTACAAATTTTCTTCGAAAAATATGAAGTATGTTTCACTTTTCTTTAAATGTTTTTGTTTAAAGCGCAGTTTAAACAATAAAAAAGCCACCTAATTGGCGGCTTTTTTTTGAATTATTTTACTATTAAACTTGTAGGCCTGTTGGCGGCGTCGGTGGTGAAGCTTGACCAGATGCATGAATACCGACTCTATCTCCTTGGCCTTCTGGAGAAGGTGTGTTTGGAGTTACTGGGTCTAAATCAGCCTTTTGTTTTAAAGCTAGATTTAAGGCACGTTGTGACTCTCGTATCGCTGTGGCTGCTCCAAAAATTTGATTAAGACCTTCTAAAGGACCTTGCACATATTTTTGATATTTAGGGGATACAAATCTTGCTCCCATACCGACAGTTGTTAACAGAGCTTGTCCCCACGCTTTTGAAAGTCCAAAAGTTGCATCTTCAACTCTGTCTTCAATGTCAAAACGACTTTGTTGTCTTTGAGCTTCTTTTGCTTTGGCATTTTCGTCCCGTGTTTGTTGACTGATTTGAAAATTACGCTGATCTATAGCCAGAGACTCTTCTTGAACCTCGAGTAGTCTTCTTTGGACATCATCTGGAGACATATCTTGCATACTCATAACAGTTTCCTCTTTTACTTTAAGGCGTTACGGGGACGGGAGCAAAGCTTGGTGCAGGGGTCGGTGGCGCTGCCTGAAGACCAACTGCTTGCATTGCGCTGTTAAATGTACTTGTTAACCATCCGTCAGTTGCCTGATCAAGAACTCCATAACCAGCACCCACACCAGCACCAATTGCTGTTGTAAATGGTACACTTAGAGGAACAACCATTCCAACTGTTGCACCAAGTGCGGCGCCATTAAATGCACTCATTGCTATACCAGCTGCTGCCGGTGCAGCCTGGTCGGCTGTATCTGGAATAGCAGATCCATCGTTTTCTGAGTCAGCATTTTGGTATTGCTCACCCCAGTTTCTAAAGAACTGAGCGATCATTTGACCAACCTGGCTTTGACCTAAGAACGGGATAGATGCAACCCAGTTACCCCAGCTAATGAGGTTTTGACCAGAGGCGTGCTGCTCGGCATCAACGCCAGCTTCGGCCATGCCTTCTAGAATTGGTTGGGCAACATTATCAGAGAGAGCATCGGCAACGTTGCTGATTAACCCTTCTTCAGTAGATCCTCTAACAATAGTATCTGCCGCAAAGAGGCCTACACCCCATCTTGCTAAAGTTGAACCACCTCTTGCTAATAATGCCCACATTTTCTTTTCTCCTACATTTTTACGCCGTGTCGGGCGAATTAAAACTCTATGTTGTTTAAGTTAACTATATTCTACGTAAACTCGTTTTGTTTTTACAAATCATCCTGAAATTCTATTTATTATCAGTATGTTATGCGTTTTTGCGGTTTTAGTGGAAATGTGGTTTTTGGGTGTTTTAAGCCGTTTTTAAACCCTTTTTTCCTATTACCGCTCGCCCCTATGATATGTAAAAAAGGTTAACACAGGGTTAATAACGGTTCTAACCTTAGGGAATTAGCGGGTTTTAATGCAAATTTTTGAACGAAAATAACCGTTTTACGGGGATGAAGGAGTGTTTATGACGGATATAATACGCTTTGCTAATGAGTGATCATAGCCGTTTCTCGCAATGTCGACACCAGCAACTGCAGCGCTCATAAATACAGAGACAATAGATACATGTCCAAAATCGTATAAAACCTGTAATGCGTAAGGCGTTGTTTTAGCATCTGATTTTGGCGCTACCTCTTCAGGAGAAGGTTTCTTGGGTGGTCGCGCCTTAAGGATACTTGGTACTTCACGTGATTCTGCTGGCTCAATATCAGGCAACAGACGCGCTTTACTGAACACAGCTGGCGCGGTAGGAGCGGGCGTATATTCATCATGCAATACGGCAATGTCATACAACGATGCTTTTAATGCTTTAATAAAAGCCGGTGAATATTCTTCATCTGTAAAAAAGTCTAATGTTTTGGACATAGCCTCAGAAAATTGACCCTCAGTATAATCTTTGTTCAGTTGGTGACTCAGTTCAGACGCGCGTTGCCACAGAAAACGTTTCCATTCACCAAGGTGTGGCTTCAAAAGAGGAAGATCTACTGTCGCCAGGCGCTTAATATGTTCCGGCATATAAGACAGAAGAAGGTCATCAATGTTTTGCACGTCATTTTCCATAGCCTTACTTATAGCAAGGCTATGAAATAATATTCAAGAGGGCTTTATAAATTAATGCCAGAAGTGGCGCATGCCTGTGTAGACCATCGCAAGGCCGCGTTCATCTGCTGCTTTGATGACTTCCTCATCACGGATAGATCCGCCAGGCTGAATCACCGCTGTGACGCCTGCTTCAGCGGCTGCAATCATACCATCAGCAAATGGGAAGAAGGCGTCAGAGGCAACCACTGATCCTTTTGCGAGCGGTTCGTCAAGACCAGCTGCTTCCGCTGCATCTTGTGACTTACGTGCCGCGATGCGTGATGAATCAAGTCGGTTCATTTGACCAGCGCCGATACCAACTGTTGAACCATTTTTCGCATAAACGATAGCATTTGATTTCACGTGCTTGGCCACTTTAAATGCAAAGAGCATGTCACGAAATTCTTCAGGTGTGGGTTCACGCTCTGTAACAACTTTAAGGTCATCCATTGTCACAACGCCATTGTCGCTGCCTTGAACAAGAAGACCGCCTGCAACGCGTGTTACAAGTTTACGCTGCTCGTGAATGTCTGGCATGCCGCCAGTTGTAAGAACGCGAACGTTCTTTTTCTCTTTTAAGATTTCAAGCGCGCCAGCTTCTGCATCTGGCGCAATGATGACTTCACTGAACGTCTTAATGATTTTCTCTGCAGCTTCTTTCGTTAGTGTACGGTTTAGCGCAATGATGCCGCCGAAAGCCGATACAGGGTCACATAAAAGCGCGCGATCATATGCGTCCAAAATGTTTTCACCGATTGCAACGCCACATGGATTTGCGTGCTTGATAATCGCAACTGCTGGATCATCGAATTCCGCCACTGTTTCAAAAGCCGCGTCAGTGTCGTTGATGTTGTTATAAGAAAGCTCTTTCCCTTGGATCTGCGTCGCGCGCGCCGCGCCCGGACGATCTGAACCGTCAACAAGGTAAAGCGCAGCTTGTTGATGCGGGTTCTCACCATAACGAAGAGGCTGCTTCATTGTTCCAGAGAAACTAATGCGGCGTGGAAATTCGCTCACGCCTTGCTCTTTGCTCAGTTGTTTTGAGAACCAACTAGAGATGTTTGAATCATATGTTGCTGTCATTGCATATGCGTTCGCCGCAAGCTTTTGACGTGTTGCATACGTCGTTGCGCCGTCATGCTCTTTCATATCATTCAAAACAAGGTCGTAATCTTTTACGTCTGTTACGATGGCAACGAACTCGTGGTTTTTCGCAGCAGAGCGGATCATAGCAGGACCACCAATATCGATATTCTCTACACACTCATCATAATCAGCGCCTTTGGCAACTGTTTCAACGAACGGATAAAGGTTTACAACGACAAGATCGATATCACCGATACCGTGCTCTTCTTGCGCTTTAACGTGCTCAGGTAAATCACGGCGTGATAGAATACCGCCATGCACTGTCGGGTGAAGCGTCTTCACACGCCCATCCATCATTTCAGGGAAGCCTGTGTGCTCTGACACATCTTTAACCGCAATACCTGCATCTTTAATGGCTTTGGCCGTACCGCCAGTTGAAAGTATTTCAACACCGTGATTTGCGAGTTCTTGTGCGAACTCAATAAGACCGTTTTTATCTGATACAGATAAAAGAGCGCGTTTGATTTTAACCGCACGTGGATCGCGAATAGTTTGTTCTTGAGGAGCTGGGTTATTCATATCTATCACCTAATTTAAAATATGCTGGGTGTTTAAGCGTCTGTCTCTTCAGAGTCAAGAGCAGGGCAATCAAGCGTGAACTCAATGCGTCCTTCATCTTGTTTTGAAATGGATAAAGTGTAGCCATAGCCGCGGGCGAGAACGCCAAGTGCGTATGGGTGTACAAGGCGTGGGTCAAGGTCATCTGTTTCAATATCACCTTTAAGAGCTTCTTCGACTTGGTCACGCACTGTCGCGCCTTCACCCATCGCGATAATGATTGTTTGTGAACCTTCGCCAGGTTTGATCATTATGTCTCCACCCTTCATAAGCGTCTCTTGCGCCATCATCATCGCGCCTATGACCATCTTTGGATAGGCAGGGGGGAAATCTTTACCATCTTCATTTGGACCAAGGTTGCCGTATGGGTCCCACATTTGCGTGATCTTCTTTTCAGAAGCGATTAATTCACCAAAGCACTTTTGAACATCTTCTGGTTTTAGGTTTGTATCGTGACCACCTGCGCCATAAGCCATGCGGAAGGCCTGTAGCTTTGCTGTTGATTGTGCTGCGCTGTGTTTGATGAGGCCAAGCGCATCATCCATCGCATCGGGGCCCATCTCTTCCATGAACTCAATGCCGTTGTGAATAGCGCCAACCGGGCTGATCAGGTCGTGACAAATGCGAGAAGCGAGAAGCTCCATAACAGCGGCGAGATCTTTATTATTAGACATGTTTTCTTCCTTAGTCAGTAAATTTGAATTCTATGCCAACAGAAGCCACAGCTTCTTCAACCATTTGTTTCATTGTTTCTAATGCTTCAGCTGAGTTCGCTTCTGCGCGCGTCACGAGGACATTTTGTGTGTTTGACGGGCGAAGCAGCCACCAGCCTTCAGGCGTTTTGACGCGCACGCCATCAATATCATTAATTTGGAAATCATCGCTTTCTTTTTCTTTTAGCTTTTCGGCAATTTCCGGCACGTATGAAAACTTCTGACTTTCATCAACTTCCATACGCACTTCTGGTGTGTTGAAAAGTTTTGGAAGATGCGCGGATAAAGAAGAAAATGGTGCATCAGTCGCTGCGACTGAATTAATGAGGCGAACCGAACAGTAAAGCGCATCATCAAATCCATAATAACCATCAGCAAAGAAAATGTGACCGCTTAGTTCTCCTGCGAGCGGTGCATTTTCTGCAGCCATTTTTGCTTTTACAAGAGAGTGACCTGTATTCCACATGATTGGCTTACCGCCAAGACGTTCAATTTCATCGAACATGACCTGAGAGCATTTCACATCGCCGATAATAGGGGCGCCTGGATGACGGGAAAGAACGTCTTTCGCATAAATCGTCATAAGCGCATCACAGCGTAGAATGCTGCCCTTTTCATCGACCGTGCCAATACGATCACCATCGCCATCGAATGCGATACCAAGATCTGCGCCTGTCTCTTTTACTTTTGCGATGATGTCGATGAGGTTCTTATCGACTGTCGGATCTGGATGGTGATTTGGGAAGTTACCATCAATCTCATCATACATAAGGATATGCTCACCCGGCATTTGTGCCGTCAAGCGACGAAGAATTTCACCAGCCGCGCCGTTACCTGCATCCCATACAATTTTTAGATCGCGATCACATTTAAGGTCTTTCATTAGTCGCGCAACGTATTCATCTTTAACGTCAATCTCTGTGACGCTACCTTCACCTGTTTCGAAATCATTATTCGCAGCCATTGAGCCGAGCTCTTGAATAGCATCGCCGTAAACAGATGACTTTAGAAGCGTCATTTTAAAGCCGTTATAATTTGACGGGTTGTGTGATCCTGTGATCATGACACCGCCGTCGGCTTTTTTCTCTTTTACGGCGAAGTTGAGCATTGGTGTTGGACCCATGCCGATATTTTCAACATTAACGCCAGTGCTTGTAAGGCCTGCCATAAGCGCGCCAGCAAGAATAGGGGAGGAATGACGACCGTCATATCCAACACAAACGCGGTTTCCACCATCACGCACAATTTTTGTACCGAAAGCGCGTCCTAATGTGTAAGCATCGGCTTCGTTTAAATCTTCACCAACGATGCCGCGCACATCATATTCACGCAAAATAACAGGGCTGAAAGTATGTGTTTCAGGAAATTTATAGGCAGTACTCATTCGTCATAAATCCTAATTATATTTTTTTAGTATTTTTGCGACATCGTCGCCGATTTCTGGATCGGCTAAACCGTATACAAGGTTCGCTTCAATGAAACCTAGACGTGACCCACAGTCGTAGCTCTTTCCGTCAAAAACCATGCCGTTGAATGGTTGTTGGCCAATCAGTTTTGCCATGGCATCGGTTAGTTGAATTTCATTACCTGCGCCGCGTTCAAATGCTTCTAAAGGTTCGAATACTTCTGGCTGTAAGATGTAACGTCCGACAGCCGATAGTGTTGATGGCGCTTCTTCTATAGAGGGCTTTTCGACAAGACCTTTAATTTCAATCGCCCCGTTACTTTCTTCACCTACATCAGCAATACCATATTTGTGAACTTCTGATTCAGGGACATCTTCTAGTGCGATTATGTTGCCGCCCGTTTCGTTATAAACGTCTATCATTTGTTTAAGGCAGCCTGTTTCACCTTTCATGAGCACGTCCGGTAACAAAATAGCAAAAGGATCATCACCGATTAGTTTCTTTGCGCACCATACTGCATGACCAAGCCCGAGAGGCTTTGGTTGGCGTGTGAGGAACAACTTACCAGCAGGCATTTCACTATCACGCACTTTTTCAAGCATGGCATCTTTACCACGCGATTCTAGTGTTTGTTCCAATTCAGGTTGATAATCAAAATGCTCTTCCAGCATTTGTTTATGACGGCCAGTGATAAATATAAACTCTTCAATACCAGCTTCACGTGCTTCTTCAAACACATGCTGAATAAGAGGGCGATCACTGATCGGCAGCATCTCTTTGGGCATGGCTTTCGTGGCGGGAAGGAATCTTGTGCCGAGCCCTGCAACAGGGAAAACGGCTTTACGTACAGGTTTAAAGTTTGTCATATCTCTTTCGTCATGTTGTTTTCTGACTTGAAAGCGATCCTAGAGCATGAGAGGCTCAGATGGTAGTGTTTGAAGCAGAAATTTAACCCTTTACCCCTAAAAAATATGAATAATAAGCAAAAAATTGAGTCTTTACGGAAAATTATGACGCAAGAGGAAGTGCAGGGCTTTATTGTGCCACGCACAGACGAAAATCAGGGGGAATATGTTCCTGCGTGTGCGGAGCGTCTTAAGTGGTTGACGGGGTTTACGGGATCGGCTGGCGTTGCTGTTGTTTTAGAAGATAAAGCTGTCGTTATGAGTGACGGGCGTTACACCTTCCAGCTGGCTCAACAGGTAGATGGTGATTTGTATGAAACAGAGAACTCTCAGGAAGTGAAGCTTGAGGACTGGCTTAAGAAAAATGCCAAGAAGGGTGTTACTGTCGCTTATGATCCGCGTCTTCATTCTGTCGCGGAGATTGAAAAGTTAGAAGAGGCGAAGCTTTCTTTAAAACCTGTTGCACCAAACTTGATTGATCAGGTCTGGACAGATAAACCTTCTGCGCCATCATCGAATGTTGATCCGTTTCCTGTAGAGATTGCTGGTAAGAGTTCAATTGATAAAGTGAATGAAGTTGTCGAGTTCTTAAAAGAACAGGAAGCGGACGCTGTTATTTTAACGCTTTCAGATTCTATTGCTTGGCTGTTAAATATTCGCGGGTTTGATATTCCTCATATTCCAGTGGCCCTTTCGTATGCAATTGTTTTTGCTGATGGTAGCGTGCAGTGGTTCATCAATGAAATGCGTGTGAGTAACGCAGTGCGTGAAACGCTTCCGCCACAAACTCATATACTTCGCCCTAATCAGATTGATTTGGTTTTACAAAAGTTTGCGGGATTAAAAATCATGATAGATCCGAAGCGTTCATCCGTTTGGTTTGAACGTGTACTTCGTTATGCGGGCGCAGAAGTGATCCATGCCAAAGATCCTTGTGTTGATATTCGTGCATGTAAGACACCATCAGAGCAAGAAGCGATGAAGGCAGCGCATGTGCGTGACGGTGTTGCAATGGTGAAATTTTTGAAATGGTTTAGTGAAGAGGCACCAAAGGAAACCTTGAGCGAACTTTCTGTCGAAGAAAGGCTCAATGAATTTCGTGCGCAGGCACCAGAGTTCCAGGATACAAGTTTTGATACGATCGCTGGTTATGGATCAAACGGCGCTATTGTTCATTACCGTGCCAGCGAAGAGAGCAATAAAGATGTGAAGTCAGGTAATCTTCTTCTGCTGGACAGTGGCGCGCAATATAGTGATGGGACAACAGATATTACACGCACGCTGGCGGTCGGTGCGCCGACGGCTGAAATGATGGAACGTAATACGTATGTTTTAAAAGCGCATATTGCTCTGGCGATGGCTGTATTTAAAAAAGATACAAGCGGTAAAGAGTTGGATGCGATTTGCCGCGCGCCGATGAAAAAAGCGGGGCTCGATTACCTGCATGGTACAGGGCATGGCGTGGGATGTTACCTTTCGGTGCACGAAGAAGCGGCAATGGGTATTAGTCCACGTGCAGAGGAACCTCTACAGGCCGGTATGATCTTATCGAATGAGCCAGGGTATTATGAAGAAGATGCCTATGGCATTCGAATTGAAAACTTGATCCTTGTCAAAGAAGGAGAGGGGGATCAACTTTCTTTTGAAACAATTACACTCGCTCCATTTGACCGCACTCTTATTGATGTTTCTCTTTTAAACGACGAAGAACGACATTGGGTCGATCAGTATCATGCGCGTGTTAATGAAACGCTGTCGCCGTTATTAGATGATGAGCATCAGGCGTGGTTAAAAAAAGCGACGTTACCCCTTTAAGTTTGAGCAACAAAAAACCGCCGAAAGACGGCGGTTAATTTCTTTATTAGGTTTTTAAACTTTGACTTAATCGCTGTTCTGTTTGCGTGCCAATTTACGTGCACGGCGAACTGCTTCAGCTTTCTCACGCTTTCTCTTCTGAGACGGTTTCTCAAAATCCTTACGCATCTTCATTTCGCGGAAGATCCCTTCACGCTGCATTTTCTTTTTCAGAACGCGTAGCGCTTGATCCACGTTGTTATCGCGAACATTTACAGTTACCAAGTTTAATCACCTCATTCCTTTTTAAAATAGCTATTCTTTGCTATAAACGCCTCTAGGCAGTCAAAGAAAGCATGCTTTGTGTAGCGATATGGCTACGCAAAAGCAAGGAAAATTCTAGAGTTAATAGTTAATTATATGATTTTTTTGCGTTTTTCCCAAATTTTAGGCCTATCGGCCCTGTTTTTACTGAGTTTTTCACCAGTTATGGCGTTAGAGGAGAAACTGCGCCCTGCACCTGAGATTGCAACAGGTACAAGCAGTGTAAAAGTGGCGCAGGGCAGTCAAATAATGGCCGTGACGGCGCATCCTGAAGCAACGCGTGTGGCTTATGATATTTTAAAGCGTGGTGGGACGGCTGTTGATGCTGCAATTGCGGCGCAACTGGTTTTGGGGCTCGTTGAACCGCAAAGCTCTGGTATCGGCGGCGGTGCATTTGCACTTTATTATGATGCGGAGCATAGGCAGCTTTTTACTTTTGATGGGCGAGAGACCGCACCGCAAACAGTTGGCTCACATCTTTTTGTCGATGAAGATGGTAAGCCAATGAACTTTTTTGATGCGGCGGTTGGTGGTCGCGCTGTCTGTGTACCGGGATTGGTGCGCATGATGGAGATGATGCACCGCATGTATGGCGATCTGAGTTGGCGTGAGCTTTTCTATCCTGCTATCCAGATTGCAGAACGCGGATTTAATGTAACGCCACGCCTTTCTAAAATGTTACAGGCAAGTAACAGACGTTTTGAAGTTGATATAAAAACGAAGCTGCACTTTTTTCCAGATAGTAAAAACGCTTTAAAAGAAGGGGCGCTTTATAACAATAACAAATATGCTTCGACGTTACGCCAGATAGCAACGAATGGAGCCGATAGTTTTTATACTGGAAAGATGGCTAATGATATTGTGGCTAAGGTTCGCAGCGTGCCTGGTAACCCTGGTCAAATGACCCTTGAGGATATGGCGGGGTATCGAGCGAAAATGCGTGATGCGGTGTGTGGTGATTATCGTGGTTATAAAGTGTGTTCAATGGGCGAACCGTCATCGGGTGGTCTGACGCTTTTACAAATTTTAGGCATGCTGGAGCAATTCAATCTGAAAGCTTACGGCGCAGAAAATCCTAAGAGTTGGCACATCATATCTGAAGCGTCTCGTTTAGCCTTTGCCGATCGTAATAAATACATGGCTGACCCTGATTTTGTTGATACGCCGGGGCAAGCACTTCTTGATAAGAACTACCTAAAAACGCGCGCGGCTTTAATTAATGCCGATAAGGCAATGTTGGAGGTAAGCGCAGGTACACCTCCATATGAATTTAAAACATCAATGGCGTCGGATAGCTCGATTAAACCTCCGGGTACAACACATATGAGTATCGTTGATATGTCTGGAAATATTGTGTCGATGACAAGCTCAATCGAAAGCGCGTTTGGTTCACACGTGATGGTGAATGGATTCTTACTAAATAACCAGCTCACTGATTTTGCGTTTATGCCTGCGGACGAAAGTGGTGTACAAAAAGCAAACCGTGTTCAAGGCGGAAAACGCCCGCGTTCGTCTATGGCACCAACAATTGTTTTCGATCCCAAAGGTCAACCGTTTATGGTTGTTGGTTCTGCGGGGGGCAGCCGTATCATTGGGTTTGTGTTAGAACAAATTATCCATGCGATTGATTGGGTAATTCCTGTAGGTGAGTCATTGTCGAGACCGCATATTCTACATCGCGGCAAAAAGTTAGAAGTTGAAGTAAATGGCCTTGATATGGCGGAGCCCCTTAAAAATCATGGACATGCCGTATTAGTGGGTGAGATGAATAGCGGCCTATCTGTTATCCGTTTTTACGGTGATCAAATGTATGGCGCGGCAGATCCGCGCCGCGAAGGTATAGCTCTAGGGGAATAAGATGAAAACAATAGGCGTTATTGGTGGGTTATCACCTGAATCGACTGTGAAGTATTATGAATGGCTGAATGAAGGTGTGCAAAAGGCGCTCGGCGGTCATAATAATGCGAAGGTGCTGTTGTCCTCTGTGAACTTTGCGGAGTTCGTTGCGCTTAAGGAAATAGGTGAGTGGGATACGCAGGCCAAGATGCTATGCGCCGAAGCAGTGCGTTTAGAAAAAGCGGGCGCGGACTTTATCGTTTTGGCGACGAATACCATGCATAAAATGGCGGCGCAAATAGAAGCGGCTCTATCAATTCCGTTTTTGCATTTGGCTGATGCAACCGCGGATGAGATTTTAAAAACAAATGTGCGCTCGATTGGTTTGCTAGGTACACGTTATACGATGGAGCTCGATTTTTATAAACAGCGTCTCATTGATAAAGGTATCAACGTTCTTGTTCCTGATGAAGCAGGGCGCGATGTTGTGAATAGTGTGATTTATGATGAGCTATGTCATGGCACGGTAAAAGATGAATCTCGTCAGACGTATCGTGATGTTATTTCTGATTTAGTGGATCAAGGCGCGCAAGGTGTCATCATGGGCTGTACCGAAATCACAATGCTGATTGATCAATCGTATTCATCCGTTCCGTTGTTTGATACAACCAAAATCCATGTGGATCGTGCACTGGAGTTAATTCTTGGGTCTTAAGCTGCTTTTTTAGTTTTCAGATTAAGTGCGGCTTCAATGAGAGTTTGCGTATAAGCCTCCTTTGGATCGTTAAAAACGTCTTCGGCTTTGCCGCTTTCAATAACTTGACCATTCTTCATTACAATCAAATCATGTGCCATCGCGCGTACAACGCGCAGGTCGTGACTGATGAACAAATAAGCAAGATTATGCTCTTCCTGAAGTTCACGAAGCAGGTCAATGATCTCAACCTGAACAGATACATCCAAAGCAGAAGTCGGCTCATCCAAAACAACAAAGTTTGGTTTCAAAACCATTGCGCGTGCAATCGCAATACGTTGACGTTGACCGCCAGAAAATTCATGTGGGTAGCGATGACGTGTTTCCGGATCAAGGTGCACTTGTTTTAGCGCTTCAACAACAAGTTCATCGCGTCCTTTTGCATCTAGATCTGTGCGATGCACTTTTAAACCTTCACCAATAATGTCGGCAACACTCATACGTGGTGAAAGAGCAGAGAAGGGATCTTGGAAAACAATTTGCAAGTCAGAGCGCAGCGGAGTCATCTGCGCGCGTGCAAATTTTGAAATGTCCTGATCTTTATAGTGAATAGAGCCTTGGCCATTTAATAAACGTAGGAGTGCAAAGCCGAGCGTTGATTTTCCTGACCCGCTTTCACCAACAACACCAACTGTGTGACCTGCTTTAATTTCAACACCAATACCATCAACAGCTTTCACCCAGTCTGTTGTTTTACCCCAGAAGTTCTTTTTCTTTGAGAAGTGCACTTTGATATCAGTGCCTGTGATTACAGGCGTTGAGCCTTTCGCCGGCGCTTTGGCTGTTCCTGTCGGCATAGAGCCGAGAAGTTTTTTGGAATAGTCATGCTTTGGGTTTTTGAAGATTGGCAGGGCTGCGCCTTGCTCAACAATCTCTCCATGTTTCATCACGCACACATCATCGGCGAATTTTTCAACAACAGAGAGATCGTGTGTGATCATTAGCATCGCCATTTTTAAATCACGTTGGAGCTCTTCAAGAAGCTCAAGGATTTCTGCCTGCACTGTCACATCCAAAGCCGTTGTCGGTTCATCGGCAATTAAAAGTTCAGGATCATTGGCAAGCGCCATTGCGATCATGATGCGTTGACGCTGCCCGCCTGATAGCTCATGTGGGTAAGCAGATAGACGTTCCTTCATCATCGGAAGCTGCACCATGTCGAGGAGTTCTTTAACGCGTTCACGGGCCTTTGCTTCACTCATTTTTTGATGCAAACGCAGTACTTCGCCAATTTGTCTTTCAATTGAATGAAGCGGGTTAAGAGCAGTCATTGGCTCTTGGAAGATCATACCAATCTGGCTTCCGCGAATATGGCGCATAAAGCCATCTTTTTTACCAACGAGCTCTTCACCATTGAACTTAATGCTCGAATCACCAGGATGAGATGCCAAAGGATAGGGGAGAAGCTGCATAACAGAGAGAGCTGTGACCGATTTACCGGATCCACTTTCCCCCACCAAAGCCATAGTTTTCCCTTCTTCAATGTCAAAAGAAACGTCTTTGACGGCGTGGAAAACACGTTCTGACGTCTTGAAATCAACGAATAGGTTCTTTACTGACAATAGAGGTGAGGTATTTTTCTCTGACATATGAGATATTTAGCGCATTTTAGGGGCTGAGAACAGCGCGTTTTAAGGGTTTAGAGATTTTACTCAAAAGAAGAAATATGTTTACATAATATTAGTTTTCTGTATATTAGGGAAAATTTAAACATTTAGGTGTTTAATTAGGGCGTAATAAACCATACGAGGGCGATATGAGTGATATGAAACCATCATTAACTGAATACTCTGATACATTGAGGGTGTTTCAGAATCTTGACGAGCTTGCTCCGAAAGCTGAAGGGCTATCTGCTGATAGTTTAACGAAGATTGGTCATGTCGCTCACGCTATTCGTCATGCAGAAGAAAGTGCTTTAAGAGATAGATCTTCGATGCTTGCTAAAAACGAACCAGGACAAGGAACTGATGCATGGCAAAAAGCAAATGCACAACCTTTTGTTGTTGCAGCACGTCAGGCAAAGATTTTGCTAGAAGATGAAGGTTTTACAAAAGAGTTGGCTAATTCTTCTATAGTAGTAGTGGATTCAAACGATCATATGGCGGTATCTCAGAGTCGGGATTATGAGAGCATGACGCAAGGGTTTGCTTTAGTGAAGAAAGCTACAGATGTTGCAACTTTGTTGAATAGAGAAGAAACTGCTAAAGGCCATCCGATGAGAGAACGGGCTGTTGGTCGTTACGCTATTAGTTTTGATAAGTCACCATTTCAACCGGCTGGCTTCTAAATTTTCAACTTCGTCTTCTTCGGGGCTCCTAGCTCAAATTATTTTTTCGCGTGAAGCGTGTTTTCTGCCTCATGGGGAGTAATGTGTTTCTTTGATTTTTTTGTTTCCTTTTAACTGGGGTATCTCATTGGAACACATAGATGATTTCCTGGTTTTTGTTTTCTCAATAAAGTTTTTGATATGCTTTCTGATACAAAATTGTAACAGGAGGGCATGCCATGACTAATCAATCAATCACCGATGCTGATAAAGAGTACTGCAAACAAGAAATTCTGATACGGGTTTTTCATTATTTCCACGCTGCGGTAGGAACCTCTATCTCGGTTGATTTAGAAGGGGTTGGAGAGGCGTTGTTTGCTATAGCAGCTCATCATGACGAGGGTCTCAATGATCAAATTGATGGTTTAGGCGCAAGGTTGTTATTCGCACATAATCGTTTGAACTATATTTCTGATTATATTGGCAAACGAATACATTTTGCAGAGCATAGGAAAGAAGACGAACATTTAAATACTCTTTATGATGAGTTTCTGACGGCGCAAAAGGTGACAACACAAGAAGAACTGGATAAAGCCATTGAGGAAGAGCCTTTTACGACGAAGGAAGAGTATGAAAAGGATTTAAAAGGTCTTGTTGAAGATTTGGTTGTAGAAGGTCGTGATTTTTCTTCTATTTATAAGGCGGCGTTGGAGGTTGCGTTTTTATGCTTTCGTATCGCCGGGTACGAAGATTTCTTTCGTTATCATGCAATTTGTATCGTCAATAAAGAGCATGTAGATCAGCTTATTCAAATACAATCAGAGGCATTAGATGGCATTGATAAGATTTATGAAGATGATCGGAAGAAACGGGAAATCTTGGGCACGGATGATCACAGAGTTTCAACATCCACACATTAAGCGGTAGATATGCTTTCTAAACTTCAACGCCGGCTTCTTCAAGGCACCACGCAAGAATTGCTTTCTGTGCATGAAGGCGATTTTCCGCTTCATCAAAAATGACACTTTCTGGTGATTTTGCGACTTCTTCTGTGACTTCTTCCCATTCGTGAATAGGCATGCAGTGCATGAAGATTGCATTGTCATTTGCCTGCGCCATAAGGTCGGCGTTCACTTGATACGGCCAGAATTTATCGAGCGTTTTACCTTCTTGGCCCATAGACACCCATGTATCTGTGACAATAACATCGGCGTTGCTAGCCGCCGCTGTTGCATCAGCGGTGATGGTGCAACCCTTATCGGCGTTACCATGTAAATCTTCCGGTAGAGCGGCAACAAATTCAAAATCGAATTTCGTGCTCGCATCAACGAAGCTTTGCGTGACGTTATTATAATCACCAAACCATGCGATCTTTTTGCCTTCTAACCCTCCAAGTTTTTCTTCAATGGTCATCATGTCAGCCATGATTTGGCATGGGTGAGAGATGTCAGTCATGCCGTTGATAACAGGAATATCTGCATGCTTTGCCAGTTGTTCCATCATGTCGTGATTACTAAGGCGGAGCATGATGGCATCCACAAAACGAGACATGACACGCGCGGTACTTTCTAAACTTTCCGAGCCGCCTAATTGAATATCATCTTTGTTGAGGATCATACTATGGCCGCCGAGTTGCTTCATTGCGATTTCAAAACTCATACGTGTGCGCGTCGAGCGTTTATCAAACATCATTGCAAGCGATAGCCCTTTAAAGAGCTGCGGCGGATTATATTTCTGAGCCTTTAATGCGTGCGCATTCTTCAAAATATCTTTGAGGGTTTGCGCATCAAATTCGCCTAAGTTGATGAAGTGGCGGACACTCATTAGAGAACACCTTTTTTAATAACATGACCAATCTTTTCAAGTGCTTCATCCGCTTCTGCCTTACCCATTGTAAGAGGTGGCGTGAGGCGCATACTCTTTGCACCTGCTTGCGTCGCAAGGAGACCATTTTCTTGCATGGCTTTAAGAAGCTTGTTGATGTCGTAAACAGTATCAACACCAATCATTAGGCCTTTACCGCGTACTTCTTCAATAGAGTTCGTATCCGCTTTTAATTTATTAAGGCCTTCCATCAGGTAGTTTCCTGTATCAATAACGTTTTGTAGGAACGCCGGTTGGCGGATTTGGTCAATCACTTCGTAAGCGATACGTGTAACGAGAGGGTTACCACCATATGTCGTTCCGTGGTCGCCATATTTAAAAACTTCAGAGAATTTTTTCTTGGCCAAAAATGCGCCGATAGGAAAGCCGCCGCCCATTCCTTTTGCAATTGTCGTGATGTCAGGTTCAATGTCATATGCCTCATGGGCAAACACTGTACCAATGCGCCCCATACCTGCTTGAATTTCATCAGAGATCAAAACGATATTGTGCTCATCACATAGTTCACGAAGGCCAATCATAAACTCAGGCTCTACGGGAAGAATGCCGCCTTCACCTTGGATAGGCTCAACAATAATAGCTGCCGTTTTATCGTTGATGAATGACTTTACGCTTTCCAGACTGTTAAACTCTGCATGGTGAACACCAGGTAGGTACGGTCCAAATTCAGGTTGTTTAACGGATTTGTATGTACATGTTACGGCGCCGTAAGTACGCCCGTGAAAGCTGTTTTTGAATGCGATGATTTCTTTAACATCTTCACCACGATTGATGTGCGCCCATTTACGCGCCAGTTTTAATGCACCTTCAACAGCCTCTGCGCCAGAGTTTGTAAAGAAAACCTGTTCCGCGCAGCAAAGTTCTGTGAGGAGTTCTGCACATTGAATTTTAGGCACTGTCTGGTATGAGCCCGAACACATTGTGAGTTTATTGATCTGATCTGTGATGGCATTGATCACACGTTCGTTGCAATGCCCGACGGAAACAACAGCAATTCCGGCAATACAGTCTAAGTATTCACGCCCTTCAGTATCCCAAACATGACAGTTTTTTCCGCGCTCAAGAACAGCATCCTTAATCGCATAAAGCGGCATGATTTTATCAGTCGCTCTTTGAACGTAGTTCTCAGTTGTATCGAAAGTCATGCTTTTTCTCCTTCATTTCTTTCTGTATCGTAGATTTCTTTTTCTTTAGATCGAACGATCATTGTTCCTGTTCCGTCCGATGTATAAATTTCGTTTCGAAGTGTGTCTTTTTTAAACCCGTTTAGGATGTGAATACGTCTAACACCGGCGCGCAGCGCTTCAACACAGTTTTCCAGTTTAACACGCATTCCGTCAGTCACAATTCTTTCATGAATGAGCTGTTCGACATCACATGTTGTGAGGACAGATTGCACTTCGTTATTTACCATGACGCCATCAATATCGGTCATAAAGATTAATTTATTAGCTTGTGTTTCTTCGGCAAGCTTTACGGCAACGTTATCGGCATTGATATTGAGCGCCGTTCCTTCTTCGGTAAACGCAAGGCAAGGGACAACGGCAAGGTTCGTCGCGCCGAAATGATCGCGAATGGCAATCCTTGTCGCTCCATTTGAAAGCGAAGATGCAGCTAATTGGCTTTCAGAGCGTACGAATATTCCTG
>JABSQP010000028.1 GCA_013215815.1 Alphaproteobacteria bacterium
TCTTCATCAACAACCTGGAATTTATTAGAAATTTCAGGCGCATCATCACGGACACGAACTGTCGCTGTTGTTGATGCAGTGTCACCATCACTATCAGTTGCAGTTGCACCGAAGTGAAGATCGATATGCTCGTTAGCATTGTTTGTATTGCTATGATCAATCGCATGGAATTGTGTGAATGTGTAATCCCCATTCTCATTGATTGTCATTGTGAAGATTGTCTGACCGTTTGCCGTACCAGTATATGTATTACCAACGACTGTGACCGTTACTGGGTGACCACAAGATGTTAGGTTACCGCCTGTATTTCCTGCCGCAGAGAAGTCACCGTTTGGATTCACTTCGCCTGGCGCATCAGAGCCATAATCAACAGAGATTGTTCCAGATTCAGTCAATGGACCGCCATCAAGGTCAGTTTCATCAACTTCTTTACGTGGAGGCGTTACAATAATTGGAGTGTCATCATCAGGAGAAACTGTGAAGCTAAATTCTGCAGTATCTTGGTCACCGTCAAAGTCCTCAAGAACATATGTGAATGTGTCAACACCATCTGGATTATCACTTCCACCTGTGTATGTGTATGAACCATCAGATGCGATTACGAGTGTACCGTAATTACCTGTAATTGAGATAACACCTGTCGCCGGAACCGCATAATCAGTGCCATTAAATGTAACCTGAACAACATGGTTTGGATCATCTTCACCAAATTCATCGTTTGATGTCACGTTACCTGTAACAACTTCGCTTTCCATGACCGCAACTGTCGCATCATCGTAGGCTACAGGTGCATCATCGTGAATATGAATTGTGATTGTACCATCCGCTGAGTCACCATCACCATCCGTCGCAGTTACACCAAAATCAAGCGTAATAATGTCATTAGGATCAGTGCTATCTGCATGGTCAATGTGTTCTAAAAGCTCAAACACATATGAGCCATCTGCATTCACTTGAAGAGTGAAGATTGTTACACCATTTGCAGTACCAGTATATGTATTACCAGACAGAGTAACTGTTACAGGGTTACCATCAGACGTAAATGTACCGCCCATTAGAGAGCCACGTGCTTCAAACCCACCAGGTAGAGATGGATCAATAGCTGTTACAGTACCGCCATTATTATCAACGCCAAAGTCCACATTAACGTCACCGTTAAAGATCATTGGGCCTGGTGTTAGATTTGTTTCATCAACTGCAAGAGTTTCATCAACCGCTACAGGCTGACCATCTGGCGTTACTGTGATAGATAGATTTGCAGTATCGCTGTCACCATCATTATCAACAAATGTGTAAGTAAACTGGTCGATACCATCAGGGTCATTATTATGACTGACATATGTATAGGTACCATCGCTGTTCATTGTCAGCGTACCAAGTGTTGTTGTGATCGTTGCAGAACCGCCTGCAGGAATTGGGTAATCCGTACCACCAAAACGAACATTCGTTACTGTGTTTGGATTATCTTCAGACAGGTCATCGTTTGCTACAACATTGCCTGTAATCAACTGGCCTTCTTCCGCGCCGTTAATATCATCAACAGCGATAGGCGCATCATCAGCAACATTAATTGTGATCGTACCCGTATCAGTTGTACCATCACCACTTGTGATCGTTACACCAAAGTCCAAGGATACAACATCATTAGGATCATTAGGATCAGCATGATCAATCTCTTCAAATTGCGTATAAGTGTACTGCCCTGTTGTTGGGTCTACAGTTAGCGTAAAGATTGTCACGCCATTTGCGACACCTGTATATGTATTACCTGACGCTGTCACAACAACCGGAACACCGTTTGTTGTCACGCCCGTTGGGCCTGTACCATTTAAAGAAATAGAACCAAGATCCAAACCAAAGTTGTGATCAATAGTATCTGAGTATGACAGTGGACCACCATCCAGGTTTGTCTCATCAACATCACCTTGTGAGTCGCCAATTACAGGAACATCATCTTTTACCTGTACGCGAACAATAGATGTCGCAGTATCACCTTCACCATCTGTAACAGTCACACCGAAATCAAGATTAATGATATCGTTTGGATCATTAGGATCAGCATGATCAAGGTTACCAAGAAGTTCAAAAGAATACGAACCATCAGCATTGATTGTCATTGTGAAGACAGTCGCGCCGTTTGCCGTACCAGTGTAAACACCCGTATTTGAATCAAACGTCACTGTTACAGGATTACCATTTGATGTGAGAGCGCCACCCATTTGTGAGCCACTTGATGCAAAGCTGTCATTACCAGCTACTGTACCGTCATCATCAGCACCAAAATCAACATCAACATTACCTGTCACTGTTACAGTTCCAGAAGAAAGATCAGTCTCATCCACTGTTGATACAACTGGATCAACTTCTGGCGCATCATCAAGAACATTAATTGTGACTGTTCCTGAAGCTGTATCGCCATCACCGTCTGTAATTTGAATATCAAAATTCAACTGAATTGAATCGTTAGGATCTGTACCATCAGCGTGATCCAAAGGACCACATAGAGTAAACTCGTACTCACCTGTTGTTGTGTTCAGCTCAAGCGTGAAAATTGTTACGCCATTTGCCGTACCAGTATAAGTGTTACCTGAAAGAGTAACCGTTACAGGATTACCGTCAGAAGTTAACGCACCACCCGCAAGAGAGCCGCCAGCACTAAATGTGCTTGGATCTGCAAGTGAATATGAATCAAAACCATCTTGACCAGCATCCGCAACAAATTGACCTGTTGTTGTTACTTTGCCGCCAACCATATCTGTTTCATCAACAGTTCTTTCAATCTGCGAGAACACTGTTGGGCCATCATCAAAAACGCTAATGCGAACAGATGAAGATGTACGATCACCATCAGAATCGATCGCTGTGAAACCGAAATCAATACAGATATCTTCGTTATCATCTGTCGTATCAGAGTGATCCAAAGGCAGGTATTGCGTATACGTATAGTCACCTGTTGTTGGATCGATAGTGAATTCGAAAACTGTAACCACAGGACTTGAACCAGTGATTGTGCCGACATAACCGTCTGCAGTTTGTGTAATTGTTACGTCTTGACCGCCTGTGCGAAGCGCGCCACCAGCTGCTGAATTACATGTAATTGTCACTGTACCATTAGGTAAGATCTGGCCAGGGCCATCATTACCGTAGTTAACGCTCACAGAGCCGCTTGTAGAAAGTGGACCAGAACCAAGGTCTGTATCATCAACCGCAGATGATGATGTTTGAATAATTGGACGATCATCAACAGGCGATAGGTCTCCCTGAAGATTTTCTTCATCAAATGCCGGAATACCGTAATTAAGCGCAGTCGGTCCAAGTGGGCCGATTGCCTGCGCGGCATCAAAGTTACCATCACCTGGTGTAGAGCCAAATCCAAAACCAGTATTTGACGTACTACCAGCTTGCTCACCAGCAGCAGGCTCAATCTGCGCTAATTGCTGCGCAATATTTGCCTCGTCACCAGCAGCAGGCTCAACCTGAGCTACTTGCTCTGCAACATCTGGCTCAACAGCCTCTTCTGCGACTTCTTCCAAGATTTCTTCAACTGACGCAGCAACTTCAGTCACTTGCGTCAAAAGCTCTTCTTCGCTCACAACCGTACCATCAGCCAATGTTAGTTCAGCCGGAAGTTCTCCAGCCATCACTTCTGAATAGTTGTTTATTACCACCTGTGATCCATCAGCAAAAGTAAGAATCATCTGACCATCAACGATTTCAACTTTCGCAGCATTTGCAGGATCAAATGCACATGCATATTTTTGACCAGGAACAAGAGACACTTCATTCACTTCATCAGCAGCTGGTTGGGCGATCATCTCGCTGCTAGATGTTAGTGCTACATTGTTAGGGTCAATCTCGATACCATCGTTAAACTGAATTGTATTTCCTTGAGAAGAAAAGCTTTCGAAATTCGTAATTGCTATTTTACCACCATCAGTAAATTCAATAATAAGTTCACCAGCATCACCCAAGCTAAGACCTTTAATATCACTTGATGAAAAATTCAAAACAGCAGATGCATCTTCAGGTAGTTCCTGACTGACAACAGCATCGGCAGATGGTTGTGGTAAGTTAATCGTATTGATCGCCATGAGAGAGTCTCCTCTTATTTACTCTTAGTAGAAGTAACCTTAATCCCTTAAAAAACTGCTAAAGAACACATATGTATTGAGCGTGTTTTTCAAAAAATTATTTCTATATTTAAATCGAAGTGCAAAATTATTAACGTATTCTTAACAATTTGTCAATAATTATGTTAAACGCATTTTTCAGAAAATATGCGCTTTTTTTATCAAAACTACTGCAATTCCGCAATATAAATGATGTGGTGGTTACCTCCGCCCGATTCGTCTCTAGTGTTTTTTCTATATAAGTGAGATTAACAAATTTATGTTCCCAAATGCGAATCTCTGCAAGCATTCATACTAAAATAACTTTATTAAAGCCCTATTACCTAAATTATGAAAATAAAATCAGTGCCTTAATGCATGCTTAAAGAAAAAAATGTGATGGTAAAAGTATGTGCACAAATCTGTGAATAATCATGATTCAGTTATTAAAAAAACGAACTTAGTAGAAACATTATTTCAATAACGATTACTTTTTTAAAATTTTTTTTCAAAAAATGCAAGAAAAGACTCGACAATATTTCAAAATAGTTGCATAAAGAAAATGTCTTCAGGGCATTACTTTTTTTTAAGAAGCGTTTCCAAGGAAATGGCCCTGAATGTACAGAGCATCGTTGGTCGATGTTCGGGTTCTGACTAGATCAGAGCTTAAGGGGTTAAATGGTAGAGACATTTGATCAGATCCAAAAGACCCGTGGTTGCACCACGTAAAACAGTGAAAAACTGAGATCTGAACAAAATTTATCTCTACGCTAACATTTATCTCTGAATTGCTAGTTACGATAAAAAATCGCGACGGAACTAGCGTGTGGTCAATCCGCCACAATAAAAAAGTGTAGAAGCTACGGCTCTCTACAAGGGTTTAAGAAAAGTTTGGTGTACATCAAGCCTATTTCTTAAAAACCTGATAACGGATGACCCTTTGGGATTAATTTAATTAAACCTATAAGGGATGCTTCCCAGACAAAGGCCCTGGTGCTGTTTACAATTATCTTCATAGATACGTAAACATTAAGCATCAGGGTTCTTTTGTTTTTCCTGATAATTTAACAAATTCAATAGAATGCATTATATATAAGAATTGCACAGTCATACCCTCCCTGTTACTAAAGGGTATAAATAATTAAGATTTTTCGGGTATACTGGATACGAATGGGCTTTCAATTTCAAAAACTTAGCGTGCTGGTGGCAGAAGACACCATTCCAATGCGTAAGCTGCTCGTCACAGTTTTAGAAAATCTTGGCGTAAAAAATATCTATGTTGCATCCGATGGTGAAAGCGCTTTTGAAAGCTTTCAAAAAGAAAACCAAGATATCATTCTTACAGACTGGGTTATGGACCCTATGGATGGCATCGACCTTACAAGAGAAATCAGACACAATCCCAAATCACCGAATCGTATGGCGCCGATTATTCTCATTACAGGGTATAGCGCTTGGCCGCGTGTTGAAAAAGCACGGGATGCTGGTGTTACAGAATTTTTAGTCAAACCCTTCACAGCAAACGATATCGCACGAAGGCTGGCTCACGTTATTACAAAACCGCGTAACTTTATAGAAACCGAAGATTTTTTCGGGCCGGATAGACGTAGGCGCGTTGATCCTACATATGCTGGTCCTTTCAGAAGAGAAGCTGATCAAAAGTCTTACGGAGCCGATTAATAAAAAAACAGAAGGTAGAAAAAATTAACCTTTTTACAATAACATGGTGGAATGAATACGATGGTAGACGAGAGTAAAAAGCCGAAGACATATCAGGCAAATATGATGCTCAAACAAAAGATTGGGTCAGGCCCTCTCGATCCCAAAATCGTTGAACAAGCTCAAAAAGAAATTGATGAAAATAAGGTCGATTTTACTCCGCTGGGCATGCAGTTTCTTGATGCTCTCAATGAGAATCTTGGAAAAGTATCAAAAGATTTAGGCAATGGAGATGTATTAGCACACAAACAACTACTCACTCAGCCGGTGATGGAATTAAAAGCAAACGCAACAATTTTTCATTACTCACTCATCGGAAACTTAGCAAATATTATGTTGAGCTTTTTAGAGTCTATTGAGGAAGTTGATGAAGACGCCCTCTCAATTGTTCAAGCACACCATACAACACTGCAAGCTATCGTGATGAAGAAAATGACAGGCGATGGTGGAGAACACGGTAAAGTGTTTATGACAGAGCTAAAGCAAGCTTGTGCAAGATATTACTCAAAAAAGAAAAAAGAAAAACAGCAATAAAAAAGCGGCTTAAAGCCGCTTTTTCTTTAATTATCTATAATTCCATTAAAAACTAAGTTGCTTAGCGATCTGAACCTGATCGATATTCGCAATGTTTTGCATCAGTTCTTCTGTTGGACAGCTATCCAAAGACACCAAACAAATGGCTGAATCACCTGATGGTTTACGACCAAGATGGAAATTAGCAATATTCTGGCCAGCATCACCAAGAAGTGTGCCTACTTGACCAATAAGGCCTGGTTTATCTTCATTACGAATGAAAAGCATATTATCAGTCAAAGCCGCTTCGATACGTACACCTTCAATATCAACGATACGTGGCTCTTTACCCGTAAACAGTGTTCCAGAAACAGAGCGTGTACGCTCCTCTGTTTCAACGTTTACAATTATGACGCTTCTCCAATCTTGTGAAGAACCTGTTTTGACCTCAGAACATTGAATACCGCGTGATTCGGCAATGCTCATAGCATTTACCATGTTCACAGTATCAAGCTGTGACCCTAGAAGATTAGCAATAATCATGGATGTTAGAGGTTTCGTATTAATTTCAGAAACTGTTCCCTGATACTCAATACTTACCGCTTTAATAGCATGCTCCGTAATCTGCCCGGCAAAACTACCGAGCTGCTCAGCGAGTTTCATATATGGTTTTAAACGCGGTGCATCTTCAGCAGAAATAGACGGCATATTCAGCGCATTTGTTACAGCGCCATTTACTAAGAAGTCTGACATCTGTTCAGCCACTTGAATCGCTACGTTCACTTGCGCTTCCGTTGTGGCTGCACCAAGGTGAGGGGTACAAACAACGTTGGGATGACCGAAAAGAATATTCTCTTTTGCTGGTTCAGCTTCAAACACATCTAACGCTGCGCCAGCAACCTTACTACTATCAAGCGCATCCTTCAGATCTTGCTCAACGACAATACCGCCACGTGCACAGTTAATTATGCGTACGCCATCTTTCATCTTCGCAATTGAATCTTTATTAACAAGACCCACAGTCTTCTCATTCTTTGGAACATGAATTGTAATAAAGTCTGCACGTTCAAAAAGATCATCAAGCTCAACCTTTTCAACGCCTAGCTCTACTGCACGCTCTTCTGTAAGAAACGGGTCAAATGCAATCACATTCATTTTAAGACCGACGGCACGATCAGCAACGATCCCGCCGATATTACCGCAACCAACAACACCTAAAGTCTTTGAGAACAACTCAGCGCCCATAAACTTCTTCTTTTCCCACTTTCCAGCATGAGTCGATTCGTTTGCTTGTGGAATTTGGCGTGCCATGGAGAACATCATCGCAATCGCATGCTCTGCTGTTGTAATAGAATTACCAAATGGCGTGTTCATAACACATACGCCATGATCAGTTGCCGCTTTAACATCAATATTATCTACACCGATACCTGCACGGCCAATAACTTTAAGGTTTGTGGCAGCCTCCAGTATCTCTGGTGTCACTGTCGTACTTGAACGCATCGCCAAACCATCATAATTTGGAATCTCTGCAATGAGTTCCTCCGGCGTCATACCGAATTTCTCAGTAACGTCACAGCCATTTTTAGTGAAAATTTCCGCAGCAAGCGGGTTCATCTTATCAGCGATAAGAACTTTAGGTTTATCAGACATTTTTAACTCCTAGTTTTGTCTTGTTTAGGAAAACAGACCTCCCTTCTAACATGACTGGACTAGATTGCAAGAAGGATATAAGCAGAAGATATGAGTTACGCATCCGAAATCACGATTCCTTGGAAATTGGAACGAAAAGCCCCGCCATTCGAGGGGAATGATATTAAATATCCTGAAGGATTAGTACGCCATATTCTAGAAAACTATTCAAATGAAGGCGACAAGGTGCTCGATCCTTTTGCGGGTCTCGGCACCACTCTCTTTGTCGCCGAAGAGATGAAGCGTGTGCCGTATGGCATTGAAGCCGAAGAAGAAAAATATGAATGGGTTGCAGCACAACTAGAAAACTGGATGAATCTCATCAATAGCGATGCAGCCTTCTTAGAAGAGTATAATTTTCCAAAAATGGACGTCGTGATTACATCACCACCCTATATGCCAAAACATCATAAATGGAACCCGCTCTATGGTCGAGATCCTGATTATGCAGGATATAATGAATATTTAAATCGTATGGAATTTATTTTCTCAAAAATCTCAAATATCATGAAAAAACAAACACCACTTTTTGTTCAGGTTGATAATTTACTTCATCAAACAAAATCGAAATCAATTTTTACACCACTTGTGCATGATATAATTAATTGTCTTAAACCAAATTTTATCCAGACAAATAAAATAAAAGTAAATTGGGGTAACCCCAAAAAGGATTACCCCTATACAAATCTTCTCGTATTTAAAAAACGATAAATTAAGCAGCCGCTTTCATTTCACCGTCTTTAGCTGTCGCATAAGCCCAATCAATCCAAGGCATAAGCTTTGCAGTATCTTTTGGATCAACAGTCGCACCGCCCCAGATTCTAATACCTGCAGGAGCCGCACGATAAGACGCAATATCATAAGCTGCCTCTTCTGTTTCCAACATTTTCACCATTGATTTCACAAAAGCTAGACGATCTTCTTCTGACTTTTCATTAAACCAAGGGTCAGTGATTTTTAAGCAGATCGATGTGTAAGAAATTGTATCAGCATCATCTGCGAGGAACTCGATCCAATCTGTCTTTTCTACCCACTCAGCGACGGCCTTGTAGTTCCCTTCACTAATTTTAATCGTAGCATCAACGCCGCCAATTGATTTCACCCAAGCAAGCGCATCAAGACAGTCTTCAGCAGAAAGCATGGATGGTGTATTCAGTGTTGCCCCCTGAAATGCACCTTCAATAAGCTTTCCTTTTTTCGTTAAGCGGAAAATTTTTGGTAGTGGGCGATCAGGCGCGAATGTTTCTAAACGCTCTACAGCGCGTGGCGATAAGACCATCATACCGTGCGCCCCTTCAGAACCAAGAACCTTTTGCCAGCTCCATGTTACAACGTCGAGCTTTTCCCAAGGAAGATCATAAGCAAATACAGCAGATGTCGCGTCACAAATTGTTAAACCTTCGCGGTCATCTTTAATCCAATCTGCGTTTGGAACACGAACACCTGATGTTGTGCCGTTCCATGTAAAAACAACGTCACGATCTGTATCAACTTCGGAAAGATTTGGTAACGCACCATAGGGTGCTTCAAAGTAACGCACATCATCTAGCTTAAGTTGCTCTTTAACATCTTTGATCCAGTCCAGACCAAAGCTTTCCCAACCAAGCATATCAACGCCGCGTGCGCCTAGCATATTCCAAAGCGCTGATTCAACCGCCCCTGTATCAGAAGCAGGAACAATCGCACATCTATACCCTTCCGGTAGACCCAAAATCTCTACATGCTCATCAATAACGGCTTTTAGCTTTGCTTTACCGCCAGCTGCGCGGTGCGAACGCCCAAGCCATGCACTATTTAAATTTGCGGCATCCCAGCCTGGACGTTTCGCACAAGGGCCAGATGAAAAGTAAGGACGATTAGGTTTAATTGATGGTTTTTCCATGGGTGTTTCCTTAAAAAAGTAATAAAGACAAATCTGGCATAAAAAATTCTGGTAACCCTGTCCAGTCTTAAGTTAAAAGAACACATGACAAAATTATCGGTAAACTTAAATAAAGTGGCGCTTTTGCGGAATCAACGTGATGTTGGATACCCCAGCGTAATCGATACTGCCAAAATTGTCTTAGAAGCAGGAGCACATGGTGTAACAGTGCATCCACGCCCTGACGAAAGGCACATTCGCCGCAGCGACGTCCCTGAGCTCGCTGAATTTGTTGCGAATTGGCCTGACAAAGCAATCGAATTTAATATCGAAGGCTATCCTACAGAGGATTTTATGGATTTAGTTCTATCCACCCCATGCCATCAAGTGACTTTGGTACCTGATGACCCAAATCAAAGTACATCTGATCATGGTTGGGATGTCAAAAAAGACAAAGAATTTCTAAAAGATATCATAACGAGGCTTAAAAAAGCTGGTAGACGCGTATCCTTGTTCCTTGATCCTGTCCCTGAATTAATATCAGAGACGGTCGAAACTGGCGCAGATCGCATTGAACTCTACACGGGCCCTTATGCGGAAGAAGAAATAGACGTACAAGCCTACGCGGAAACAGCGCAAACAGCGGTGAAAAATGGCTTAGAAGTCAATGCTGGTCACGATTTAAGCCTCGATAATCTTGCAAACTTCATTAAAGCTATCCCAGAAAGCGCCGAAGTATCTATCGGACATGCCATTACATCAGATGCGCTTTTAATGGGATGGGACGCTGCCGTTAAAGCCTATTTAGAAGAAATCCGGAAAGGCCAAAACGGCTCAATACTATAATACAGGGACACCCAAAATGGACTTTACGCTCACTCTTGTAGCCGCTAATCAGAATTTATCAGCTGGTCATTTAGCAAAAATAGAACGCTTTGCTCAAGATAATGGCCTCATGATTACAGGAGATCCTGAATGGCTCGATGACCATATCGCAGCAACTATCCCTTTAGCTGAATGTCTAACACTCGATCAAATGCACAAGTTACAAGATCAATTAGCAGATGATCAAATAGATGCCTTATGTACGCGTACAGACAACCGTCAGAAAAAGCTACTCCTCGCAGACATGGATTCAACAATAGTCACGACCGAAACCCTTGATGAACTTGCGGATTTCGTTGGTTTAAAGGATAAAGTAGCCGATATCACAACACGTGCCATGAAGGGGGAACTTGATTATCAGGAGTCATTAAAAGAGCGTGTACGCCTTTTAGAAGGGCTTTCTGCAGATAAAATGAAAGAAACTCTAGAACAAACCGAATTAACGAAGGGCGCCGAGAAGCTTGTTCAAACAATGAAAGACAGACAGGCCGCCAGTATTCTTGTCTCCAGCGGTTTTACTTTCTTCACAAGCGCTATAGCACAGCAATGTGGGTTTACAGGCAATCACGGTAACGTTCTGGGAATCAAAGATGGCGTATTAGACGGAAGCGTTGAGGAGCCAATCCTCGATAAACACTCGAAACTCTCTTATTTAGAGGATTATAAAGAGAAGTTGGGCCTTACGTACGATGATATTGTAGCAATTGGCGATGGCGCAAACGACCTTCCTATGCTGCAAGCAGCCGGTCTTGGCATTGGTTTTCACCCCAAACCTGTTTTACGTGAATCTGTTTTAAACTGTATTATTTACGGCGATTTGATCGCTGTACTCTATGCACAGGGCTATAAAGGCCTATAACCCCTCAAAAAACTGGCTTTTATTTCCTTTTTGTTAAGATTTTCCGTACAGTATAGGAGCGTAGAGTATCTCCTGCATCTTCAACAAAAATAGAATATTTTAGCTATGAGCACAGATTACCAATACACAATTCCGCAAGAAGAGCTTGATGAGCTTTTGGATAAATACTGCCGTAACTACACGAAAATGGCAGAGATGGGACGTTTTGATAAAATCGTTGGCCGTGACGCTGAAATTGATCAAGTCATGCTCATTCTCTTACAACGTAACAGAAAGAACGCTTGTATGCTTGCTCCTGCCGGGGTTGGTAAGACAGCTCTTGTTGCAGGTTTAGCTCAAGCTGTGGTCGCAGACCGCGTTCCTGAGTACCTAAAAGGCGCGCAGATACTTGAACTCGATATGCCAGCGATGGCCGCAGGGACAAACTCTCCAGGAGAGTTCCAAGCACGATTCAATCCAATTTGCCGCGGGATTGCCGAGCGCTACCACAACCCCGATCTACCGCGTTACGTTTTATTCATTGATGAGATTCATACAATCATGCCAACGGCAAAAGGATCTGCTTATGCAGGTCTTTCAGAAGTGATGAAACCATATATGACAGTTGGCGATCTCCATATATTAGGCGCAACAACGTTAGATGAATTCCGTATGTATGTCGCACTCGATCCAGCGATGGATCGTCGTTTCCAAAAAGTAAATCTAAACATGCCAACGGCATCTGAAACAATAGAAATTCTTAAAGGTATTCGTCCAAGTTACGAGAAACACCACAAGCTCTCAATTCCTGATGAATGTATTGATGAGGTTGTAAAGCTTACCGAACAGCACATGCGTAAACGCTCTCAACCTGATAAATCAATCATTACAATGGATGCAGCCTGTGCGTGGCATAATATGTTCCGTAGCAAAGATCGAACGTTATGTATGGAGGCAATCTACATGATGATTGCCAAAGAAACGGGCATGAATCCAAACGCGTTTACAGATGCAAAAATTGATTCAAAAGAAGTCTTTGATCCAACACAGAACAAGGTTGAAGTGGGCGGTAAAAACTTTAATGAAGGCAATATTGACGATCGCTTTGACGGTGAAACACCGCCCGCATCACAATAAAGTATTTATCACCGCATTAGCATCTTCAAACTGATAGTCAATATCGTCTGATAATATATCCATTTTATCACCGTAATGGACATAAGCAGTTTGCAGATCCAACTCTTTCGCTTTCACGAGATTTCTATCGAGATCATCAACAAAAAGCGTATTAGATGGATTTGTTCCTAATTGAATGAGCGCCTTTCGAAAACCCGATAAACTGCGCGCCTTCGGCTCAAAATTCACATCCTCCATCGCAATAATTTTATTACTATCAAATAGATCATTTGCACCAATACGCGTTAATGCTCTTTCAGCCCAACATCGTGACCCATTCGTCAAAATAATCTGAGGGAGATTAATCACCTTAATTTTATCAATTAAACCTTCTATAGGTTCAATTATATTTTCATCAATATTCTGATGAAAAGAAAAATGAAGATCGGCATAAGAAAACCCATGATGGGTAATATATATATGCATTGAATAACCAAATTCTTCTTCGGATCGTTCAGCAATCTTTACACAATCATCATAAGGTAGATCGATTCCCTTTTCTTTCGCCGCTTTAGCCGCAGCAACATTACAATGATGTCTAAATCCGTCTGTAAAACGATAAAGGGTATTATCCAGATCCCAGATAACACCCTCTATTTCTTTGTTATTTTTTGTCATTTATTCCAAATAAAATTCAATAGTTGAAACAACGCGCACTGTTTTATGACGTTGTTGAGATTCTGGAACGGTATAGGTTTGGTCACGTGGCAATATTTGAAAAATGCCCTGTGAGGCACGCTTTATATCTGTTACTTCCTGCCCTGTCTGCTTTGAAAACTGTTCTGCAGCCTCACGCGCATTCTGCGTTGCTTCTGCAATCATTTCAGGCTTTACATCATTTAACTTTGTAAACAAATAGGTTGGTGCAGAATTACCACCAGCCAGAACAACACCTTTGCTAATCAACTGTCCTGTATTTTGTGATGCCTTATAAACTGCATCAATATTTTTACTGCGGACAAGGTAAGTTTGCGTTGTGATGTAACGATTTGGTCCGATGTTATTTTGTCGATAGCTTTGCGCCAATAAATCTTGAACATTCGTCGTGCGTTTTTCTATCTCGTCTTCTTTAACACCATAGAGATTAAAAAAATCGACAAGCATGCGTCCGTTCTGATCCATTTTAGATTGCAGTGCCTTTAGATCATTACCCGCTTCTGTATAAGCAATCGACCAAATCGCAACATCTGCTTGGACATCCCGTGTTGCCAAACCTTTCATGCGAACAGAACGATCATAACTCTTAAACTCCACAAGACCGTGATAAATTTGCGTTCCTGCATAAGAAATCCCTAGAGCTAAAACCAAAAGTGAAGCTATAAGAAAAAAGCCTTGCTTGTTTGCATCCATAATGACCTCCTGTAGATGTTTAACCGCACATTATATGCTCTATTACGGCAAAATTATGCTCTTTACCGTAGCGCCTTAAAAACCTTAAACCCCTGTTGCTCAGTTAGTTTTTCAACTTTATAAAATTTTTCCAGGGTTTTCTCATATGGTAACTGTTTATTGGCCACCATATACAAAGCACCATTTTTCTTCAAAGCACCATAAGCTGTTTCAATCATTGATACACCTAGAGACTTCTTTTCTAACTTTCCTTCATGAAACGGAGGATTCATAACAATGAAGTCCAATTTCTCTTTAAAGGGTGTGCCTAACGTAAGATCAAAACCGTGATACTCTATATCAACTTCATCAATAAATTTTTCCGTGTTTAACCGAGAACAAGATATAGCTCTTATATCAATATCTATAAGATGGAGTTTCTTAATTTCGTGCTTAGCACTTAGTACTTTGTAAGACAGAAAACCATACCCACAGCCAAAATCTGCACCAGATCCTTTTAAAGGATCATCAATGTTCTCAAGTAATAACTTTGAACCCGTATCAACTTTATTCCACCCAAAAATTCCAGCTTGTGTATAATATTTTTCATCTTGAAAATTAAAAAGTTGTATTACGCCATCTTTATACGATTTTTCAATTTTAACATTGCTAAGATTTTCTATTTTACCAATATATATGCGGCATTTGTTTTTAGAATAACATTCTCCATTAAAGCCAAATTCATCCATCCACTTAGATAAATTTTTACCCCCCATATCATTTGATGCCACCACTATGGCTACACCATTTGATTTCAGGCATTTAGAAACGATAGATAGCAGGTAAAATGCCTCAACTTTATTTTTAGGCATCGTGAGGAAAACATGATCATATTTCTTATCAGGAATATCGTCTAAAACATTACTGCCCTGGCACTCCCAAAGCCGCCTATGCGAGGCATAAAAACTAATAGAATCCGCCAATTTTACAGACAATGTGGGCGTACAGTTCACAAATAAGATAACAGAATTATCAGAAGGTTGATCAATAATACCTTTATCAAACGGGTATAATAATAAATTCGACAGAGCACTATTCATTATGTTTATTTTTTTCTATTTCATGCCACTGATCAACTGACCCACCTATCAGTTTTTCAAATTTTTCGACTTCATTACCGATGTGTTGAAACAGCCAGAGCTTATCTTCTAAAGGAATATTTTTTTTACTAGCATCTGGACGCTCTTTTCCAAAAATAACTTTCTTTATACCAATTTTTTTGGCCGCATTAATTATAAAATACAACTGACGTTCTCTCAGCCAATCTGCCGTATGTTGGGCCATTCGTGCTAAAGGGCCAAATTTTGAATAGGCTGTAATGTTGTAACGCCCCTGTACTTCTTCTTCAGGCTCCATAAATGGAATATTAATGCCGTCACAAACTTTCTTCACAAATTTGAACTGATCTCTTTCTAATTCTTCCTGATAAACAAACACAATATTCTTTGGATCAAAATATTTGTACCAATTGTTTAAGTGCTTTGCGTAATGGCTACTTGTTAATATTTGTGGCTCTTTTTTTACAGCATCTTGTAATGTTCCAGATACAAGACCATAGCGCAGATAGTGTAAATAAAGAGAATATGACCGAACCACAGGATGGCGTAACGGGCAAATAAGACGAACATCGCTCCCAAAAGTATTGAATACGCGCTCAGGTGCGTCAGGATGGTCAAATGAGGTCGCTGTCACCTCCATAGCTATTTTGTGGCGTTTTTCTTCAAGAAAATGCTCTTTATAAAAAGATTCGCCACGCTCAAAATTACGATCAAAGTAAAAAATCTCTTTTACATCAATGGGCAAGCATATATCTCTTCTCGAAGATAAATATCTGTAAATCCACGTGGTACCTGCTCTTTGTGGCCCCATAGACAAAACAAACGGTATGTTAAATAGATTCTTACCTGGCAATTTTACTTCCCCAATTTAAAAAATCCAGAGCCACAGCATAAATAAAGCCTAAATATCGTGCAAACCATTTAAATTAAAGTAAAATTTACCGATTATGTCATATAATTAAGGTTTACAATTGCCGCAACGCAAAAAACATGGGATCATAAGTAAAAAAAAATTTATTAAAACAATGACTTACAGATTAAACACGGTAAAAATACTTCTCGTCGAGGACATGCATCCAATGCTCCTCTTAACACGATCGATTCTGGATATTTTTGGGTTTAAAAATGTCATTACCGCAAAAGATGGTGAAGAAGCCTTTCAAAAATTTTGCTATGAAAAACCTGATCTTGTCATTACCGACTGGATCATGGACTCCATGAATGGTTTGGAACTTATCGAAAAAATTAGAACTGATTCTGCATCGCCTGATAAATACGTTCCTATTATTTTGATGACCGGCTACAGCAATAAAGGCCGTGTTGAAGCGGCACGTGATTGTGGTATGACCGAATTTCTTGCAAAACCATTTAAAGCTAGAGATCTCTATACGCGTATTGTTCAGATTGTTGAAAAGCCTAGACAGTTTGTTAAAAATGAAAATTTCTTTGGCCCTGACAGAAGGCGCCGAAAAGACGATGATTATGCGGGGCCCGTCAGAAGGGAAGATGATAGAACATCATGATGGACCATATTGAAGACGAAACACAGTTTATTACACCGCCCAACATGCTAAAACAAAAGATGGGAAGCGGCGGTATACCTGAAGAGGTACTTAAACGAAGCCAAGAGTTCATTGATAACAATAATATTGATTATGAGCCTTATGCTCAGGACTACCTAGAAGCTATCGATGGCATACTTCAACTCACGAAAAAAACACGCTCTCCAGATTCGCGCGTAGAATACGTTGAGGAAATCTCAAAAAACATCATGCAACTCAAGTCGAGCGGCAGCATGTTTGGATACTCTTCAATAACTCAAATAGCTGATACAGTTCTTAATTTTTTAGAGGTCAACGAGCATATAAACGCTGATCTATATAAAATCATAGAAGCCCACAATGCAGCTGTGCTTGTTATCATTAACAACAAACTTCGAGGCGCAGAAAGAAAAGAAATCGGCAGTATAACAAAAGAGCTTTATGATGCGATCAGCCGTTATAACAAAAAATATAACTCCCAAGAGTAGTTAAGACCAAACATGACGATCCCCCTTGATTCTGAAAGTAAAAATCCATAAATAAGCACTATGGACAACAGAACCGACAAAATAGAAGAAACGCTCGCGCATCAAGAACAGCAAATTAGCGATCTCAATGACATTGTAACAAAACAGTGGAAGGAGATTGATCGTTTAACAAAAGCATTGAGCCGCCTAGGTGACAAAGTTGAAGAACTAGAAGCGAATAAAAGCGATGACGGCGAAGGCCTTTCTGTAACTGAGGAAGCCGCCCTTAACAAACCCCCTCACTACTAAGCCATTAATGCTAATTTCTCTTCACGACTTAGCTTCTTAATCACCATTTCGCGCTTACTGGCCATACTTCTATCGCCACACTCTTCTTGGTATTTAAGCGATAGCGGGCCTCTCCCTTTTGTGTATTTTGCACCACGACCTTCTTGATGTGCCAGAAGACGCGCAGGCACGTCATTGGTAATCCCCGTATAAAAGCTTCCATCACCACATTCTAAAATATAGACGCTCCAGCACTTCATCTTATAGCCTGTCTTTCTTTGCGCTCCTATGCTACAACGCGCTCCATGGAAAAGAAAAGCCATTATGACGTTATTATTATTGGGGCAGGCGCAGCAGGCCTGATGTGCGCCGCAACAGCTGGCGCGCGCGGTAAAAGCGTTCTTATCATTGATCATTCAAAAAAGATCGGTGAAAAAATAAGAATTTCTGGTGGTGGACGCGCTAATTTTACAAATATTCATACGCGTCCAGAAGCTTTTCTATCGAAAAATAAGCATTTTTGTAAAAGCGCTTTAAACCAATACACACAAGATGATTTTATTGCTCTTGTTAAAAAACACAAAATTGATTTCCATGAGAAAACACTAGGGCAGCTTTTCTGTGATAAGAGCGCACAACAAATTATAGATATGCTTGTCAAAGAATGTACTGATAACAATGTTCAGATTTCAATGGAGACAGAAGTAAGTGGTATTCATCAAAAAGATAAAGAGTACGCCGTTAAAATGAACGCCGGTGAATTCACATCATCATCACTTGTGATCGCGACAGGCGGTCTCTCTATCCCGAAAATCGGTGCGACAAAATTTGGGTATGATATCGCAAAACAATTTAATTTAGGTATTGTCACAACAGCTCCTGCTTTAGTGCCTTTAACATTTCAAGCCGCTCTCTTAGAACGCTGTAAAGAGCTCAGCGGTTTATCTGTTGATGCCGTTGTAACGTACGGCAAAAATAGCTTTCGAGAGGGCTTACTCTTTACCCACCGTGGGTTAAGCGGCCCCTCTATCTTGCAAATCTCTTCTTATTGGCAAGAAGGAAGCGAGATTGAAATTAACTTACTTCCAGATGTTCATTTATATGATGCATTAAAAGAAAAGAAAAACAGCGCCCCTAAAAAAGATATCAAAACCGTTCTATCCAATTATCTTCCTGATCGTTTGGCGCAAAGTATATGTGACGATCAAAATATTAAAGATAAGATTGCAGAGCTAGCAGATAAAAAATTACAAGTACTTGCAAACGCTATTAATCATTGGCGCATTAAGCCAAGCGGAACAGAAGGGTATCGTACTGCTGAAGTAACTTTAGGCGGCGTTGATACAAACGAACTGAACTCTAAAACAATGGAATGTAGAAAACACGAAGGTCTCTTTTTCATTGGTGAAGTTGTTGATGTGACAGGTCATCTGGGTGGATATAACTTTCAATGGGCATGGTCTTCAGGCTATGTTGCAGGACAGAATGTATAGAGGAAACGCATGACTAACATTTACGGTATTAAAAACTGCGATACGATGAAAAAAGCGTTGAAATGGCTTGATTTGCAGGGCATTGCATACAACTTCATCGATTATAAAAAAGAAGGTGCTAATAAAGACATTCTTGAAGATGCTCTTGCTGCACATGGGTGGGAAAACGTCCTTAATCGCCGTGGCACTACATGGCGTAAGCTCTCAGATGATATTAAAGAAAACATGAATGAGAAAAATGCCTTTTATCTGGCTATCGACAATCCATCAATTATTAAGCGCCCTCTTCTTATTCACGCAGATGAAATTCATTTAGGCTTTAAAGAAGAGCAATATCAGGAAATATTTAAATAGAATATGGCTGCTCCTCTCCTACTTTCTGTTAAAGATGCACTTATTAGATACAGTGAAATACCTGTTTTCGAAAATTTGTCTTTTAATATTCATGAACGTAGCCGTATTGCTTTAGTCGGTAAAAACGGCGCTGGCAAATCGACACTCATGAATGTGATTACAGGCGTTCAAGATTTAGATGATGGGGAACGTTGGCAAGAGCAAGGCGTAACAATTGGATATCTCCAACAGGATATTACGCCGCAAGAAGGTGAAACTGTCTTTGACTTTATTTTTACAGAGATTAAAGACGAGGAAAAAGAGCTTCATAAATATAAAGTCGATATGATCGCCGAAGCACTGCATTTAGACGTAAACGCAAAGATGATAAGGCTTTCAGGAGGTCAGATACGCCGCGCTGGCCTTGCCAGAGCGCTCGTTGAAGAGCCTGATATTTTGCTCCTTGATGAACCAACAAACCATCTTGATTTGGAGGCGATTGAGTGGCTGGAGGAATATCTTAATTCATACCGTGGCACACTGTTATGTGTTTCACATGACAAAACATTCCTCGCCAATATCACCAACCAGGTTTTCTGGCTTGATCGCCGACAGTTAAAAGTATCGCCGCGTGGCTTTAAACATTTTGACGAATGGTCAACAGAGTTACTTGACCAAGAAGCTCGAGAACTACGAAACCGTAAAGCCATTGTTGCACAAGAAGTAGAATGGGCAAGTAAAGGCATTAAAGCCCGCCGAAAAAGAAATGTACGCCGCGTAGAACAAATGAAAGTTATGCGCGCACAATTAGAAGCAGATGAATCCGCTTATCGTCGTGCAACACAAAAAATTAATATTGATCCTTTAAAAGAAACTGAAGGGTCATCAAAAATTGTTGCCGAGTTTTATAACGTTCATAAATCTTTTGAAGAAGATGGAAAAACTATTCCAATTCTTGAAAAATTTTCGTTACGTATCCAGCGCGGTGACCGTATTGGTATTTTGGGTAAGAACGGATCAGGTAAAACCACCTTCTTAAAGATGCTGATTGGGGAATTAGAGCCTGATCAGGGGCGCGTCAAAACCCGTAAAGAGCTTGAATTCTCTTACTTTGATCAAAAACGACGCGATTTAAACCCACAGCACACACTCAAAAAAGTACTCTCCCCGAATGGCGGTGACTATATCGATGTGGTGGGTAAAAATCGTCATGTGTGCGGCTATCTTAAAGACTTTATGTTCGATCCATCACGTGCATACGACAAAGTAGAAATTCTTTCCGGTGGGCAAAAAAACCGCCTGATGCTTGCCAAGATTTTAGCTAATCCAAAAAGCTGCCTTATTCTAGATGAACCGACAAATGATCTCGATACCGATACACTCGATATGCTCGAAGAAATTCTATCGCAATACCAAGGTACATTGATTGTTGTATCGCATGATCGTGATTTCTTGGATCAAACAGTCACACGTATATTGGCGTTCGAAGGGAATGCAAAAATTGAAAGCTGTATTGGCGGATACACTGACTACCTTGAAAAAATAAAAGGTAAAAAACCAAGCAATAAAAAAACGGATAAGAAAAAAGAAGTTAAAGAGTCTGCTAAAGAGGAAACGCCAAAACCACAAAAGCCGAAGAAGCTTACTTATAAGTTAGAGCATGAGCTTAAACAGCTTCCGGGAAAAATAGAAACTGTCGAAGCGCAAGTAAAAGAGTGCAATGAGCTTCTTAATGATGCGGATTATAATCAGAGAGATCCGAACAGCTTTCATGAGACTGTTAAAGCGCTCGCTGAACTGGAAGCCAAGCTAGAACGCTATGAAAACCGCTGGTTAGAGCTGGAAGAAATGAAAATAGAAATATTAAATAATACATAAATGCATATCTAGATATGTTTTTCTTGCATAATTAGTTATTTGATGTTATAGAAATACATCGATAACAAGCAGGGAGAATATTTTGGAAACTAAAACACTTATTTTAAGCGCTTCAGCCGCAGCAATAGCAACAGCAGCTTTCATGATTCTTATGCCTGACAGAGAAAGTCTATTGGAAGACTGGAACCCAGAATATAGGCAACTCTGCTCAAGCTTTGGAGAAAATGCAGAATTCGGAGAATATAATGGTGTTAGAGAAAGTGCTGAACGAATAAGAGGATATCTAAACCAATCACCTATCGGTCGTGCGACAGACCAATATATTGTTGAGCGAGACCTCGCATTTTGTTTCGGTGAAGCTGTTTCAGAATACTCAGATGTTGCAAAACACCCACGCACAGAAGCTTATCTAATTAACAATGAATTGACTGATGAAGCGATCGCCTTAGAAATTCTAAAATCAAAAATTGGCAAAAATGCTCGCAGTCTGGTGAGTAATAATTCTCTTCTTACTCCTGAAGACGCTATTGCTTGGTCTAGAATAGGAGGCGCTCATAGAGAGATTGCAGGACTACATCAACTCTTTCTTACTGCAGGATATAGCACGTCTTCTCCATTTTGGCAGGTTGTATTGGAAGATGATCGTTATGGTGATCTTGCCCAAATTTTTACGGATAATTATAACGAAACATACAGTGTTGACGCGGCATTATATGCCGCTTTTACAGATGATCTGAATGCCCGCATTGT
>JABSQP010000029.1 GCA_013215815.1 Alphaproteobacteria bacterium
GGCTTTACGCAAATCGCAATCTTCAAGTTTAGCGCCTGTTAGGTCTGCACCCATAAGGATAGCATCACGTAGGTCAACGCCGGCCAAATCAGTGTAACGCATGACCGCGCCACTTAGGTTTGTACGCTGGATACGAACACCTTCACCGCCTGGGCTATCAAATTTCAGGCCGCTTAGGTTAGAACCGCTTAGGTTCGCTCTAGAAAAAACGGCGCCTTGCATAGATGAACCGCGTAAATCTGCATTCATCATACGACAATCACGAAAGCTGGACTCGTTCAAAGTAGCGCTTTGCATTTTGACATCTGTGAGGTCCATATCGATAAAGTTCGCCTTGATCGCCTTGATTGCAGTAAGTGGATATGTCTTGAGGTAAGCAACATCTCTTAGGTCTGCGCCGCTGAGATCCATTTGAGAGCCTTTTTGGCCAGCGGAAGATACCCATGCTTTGTGCTCTCCAAGGAGTTCTGAAAGATCTTGTCCTCGCTCTTCAAGCGTTTCACCCATAGAATTTTCATCCATAACGCCGTCAAGTACCGCGCCTTGTAGCTCAACCTGACGCATAACTGTACCGCTCATGATTGAATCTTGTAGATTCGCATTTGTCATGTCCGATCCTGTAAAGTCTGCATCTGTTAGGTTTGCGCCGCTGAATTTAACACCTGTCAGATCCGCTTCGTTGATCATGACGCCCGTCATGTCAGCATCAGAGAAGTCGGCGGATATTGCCTTTACGCCAGTTAAATTTGTTTCTGTTAATTGTGCGCCTGTGAAAATAGTATTCCATGACTGTCTGTCTGCGTTTGCGTTATCTCCACTACGTTGACGATTTTCGAGTGTTCCATCTGCGTTTTGTTCCATGATTTTACCTTCACGAAGATCAGCAGAATCTAAATCAGCTCCTGTTAAGTTTGCGCCGGCTACATAGGCGCCACGAAAATCAGCGCGTTTAAAGTCAGCGTTTTCGAGATTAGCATTGCGCAAATCACAAGCATAAAAACACGAGGCTATAAACACACCGTTTGACATGTCGGCGCTTACAAGCATTGAGCCTGTGAAATCCGCTTGTGATAAATCTGCTCCTCGAAAGTTCAAATTGGATAAATTCAAGAATTTCAAGGCGGCACGTACACCACCTTTTTGGCCGTTTACAAAACGTTTGTGCAAAACAAGAACTTCGTCCAGTTCTCTTTGTGAGAAACGTACAAGATTATCTGGACCTGGTATTTTTGAACTCATATATAATTATTTAGCAATTTCATGGGTTTAAGGGAAGCATGAATTATATCACTTATCTTTAAGTATGGAAAATAATGCCTGAGTTGAGGGGTCGGTTTGACTAAGATCGTTCTCTCCCATCTTATTTGCCATTTCTTTTCCTAATTCAACGCCAAATTGATCGAAAGGATTGATATTCCAAATGATACTTTGCACGAATACTTTATGTTCATATAGGGCGATAAGCATACCTAGATGGTATGCATCTACTTCATTTAAAACAATTGTTGAGCTTGGTCTATTGCCTTCAAATTTTCTGTGTGGCTCATTCGCATCACGCCCTTGCAGTAGTGCTTGGGATTGGGCGAGTAAATTGTTTTGAAGTTTATCGTGATGGTCGTTCAAATTATGCGTCGGTTTTTTGATCCCGATAAATTCACATGGAATAATATTTATTCCTTGATGAAGGAGTTGGAAAAAGCTGTGTTGCGCTGTCGTTCCAACATCCCCAAAAATAACAGGTGATGTTTGGTATGAAATAGCATTACCATCTAGATCGGTGCTTTTACCATTCGATTCCATTTCCAGTTGTTGTAAATAGGCAGGTAAGGCTTTTAATTCTTGTGCATATGGCAAGATAGCTTTTGCTTCATAGTTCCAAAAGTTACGGTGCCAGATATCAATAAGGCCCATTAGAACAGGAATATTTTTATCAAATTCCTCATTTGCGAAGTGCACGTCCATAGCGTGGGCACCACGCAGCAAATCCTTGAATTTATCGATCCCGAAGGCAATACAGGTCGTTAAACCAACAGCAGACCATAAGCTAAACCGGCCACCAACTCCTTCATCAAATATGAGTGTGTTATCACTAGAAATGCCAAACTCTAAAGCTTTTTCAGGTTTTGCTGTATCGTCAATGAAGTGATCATTTATAAAGTTTTTATCTTGATAATGCTTTTCTAGCCAAGAGCGTGCAGTATGCGCATTCGCAAAAGTATCCTGTGTCGTAAAACTCTTAGAGACGATAATGAATAATGTGGTTTCTGGATCACATGTTTCAAAAATGTAAGATAACTCTGAACCATCGACATTTGTGACGAAATAGAAATTAAGGCTATCAATTTTATTTTTTTGGCAAGCTTGGTGCAAAAGCTCTGGTCCTAAGCTTGATCCCCCTAAGCCTATGTGAACAATGTTTTTAATGGGCTTGCCTGTGGCACCAACATATTTACCTGCTCTAATAGCATTACTTATATTTTCTAACTGATCTAGATTCTGTGATTCATCTCGTAGATTTGTGTGCAAGACAGAACGATTTTCCGTCTTGTTCAGAATATTTTTATTAAAGAGCTTATGACGCTTATCTTCTAGGTTTTGTTCTCTGGCTAGGTTGCCCAATAAACTGATTGTTTTTGGGGTTAGGTGCGTCTTAGACACATCGTATAGAAGACCGCTTATGCTAAATGATAGTGCATTAAAACGGTTACTATCGTCACGAAAATAATCGTTAATTCTCTGGTTTTCTATCTCTTTTTTATGCTGAGATAATTCTGCCCAAGCCTTTGTTTTTGTCGGATTATTCGACATTCGGAAGAGCCTCCAATTTATTGATATTTGTTGTCGGTGCGTGAGGGCCAACAAAAAGGGCAGTCATCTTTTCTTCATTCAAAATTCGGGATGCGACGCGCTTTATATCGTTGGCGTTCACGGTTTCGATATTCTTCTTGTAGTTATCTAAGTAATCAATAGAGCGGTCATTTTTTTGTAATGACGCTAATATGCCTGCAATTTTAGATGTTGATGTTAAAGATAAAGGTAAGGAGCCAGTTATATAACTTTTGGCATCCGTAAGTTCTTTTTCTGATACACCGTCTTGTTTGATTAATGCGATTTCACTTTCAATGATTTGCATCATGCGCTCGACCTTGTCTGATTGTGTAGATGTTGAAATAGAAAATCCCTGCGCTTCATCCAGAAAAGAAAGAGATGAATAAATACCGTAAGTGAGGCCTTCATCCTCTCGCGCTTTTTCCATGAGGCGTGATCCAAAACCGCCGCCTCCAAGAATATGATTGAAGACAAGAGCAGCATAGAAATCAGGATCTTGCCTTGAAAATGACGGAAAATTGATGTCGACAATCGTTTGCGGAATATCCTTTTCGTATAAATAATGCCCTAATTTTGGAGTAGGTGAGCTTTTTTTTGTTTGATGCGAACCTTTATCACTAGGGAGATCATTAAAAACCTGATCAAGAAAAACCTTAACTTCTTCAATTGTGATATCACCTGTAATACCGACAGCAAGACGGTCTTTCTTCAAAAAGGTATCTTTGAATTCTTTCAGATCGTTTGATGACAGTTGCGTTAAACTTGAAATAGTACCGCCGCTATTTAACGCATAAGGATGATCGTTAAAAACAAGATCGTTTTGTAATCTTGCGGCGATCCAGTTGGGGTTTGTCAGTGATGATTTTATTCTGCTGATATTGGCTTGTTTCATGCGCTCTAAAGGTTCGGCATCGAAGCGTGGGCTGTTTAAAGCAAGCCTTAAAAGGTTAAACGCTTTTTCTTTATGGCGACTCAGGGTTTTCAAATTGCCATTAAAATGATCACGACCATTGCTAAAGGACAGGCTAATTGAGTGGTCATTTAGTTGTTTTTGAAAAGCTTGGGAATCAAGCTCTCCTGCGCCTTCATCCAGCATATTTGATAAAAGCTTTGCGCGCCCTTGTTTATTTGCAGGATCATTTTTTGCGCCCGCATCAAGAAATGAAAACTGTATAGCAATAATGGGAAGAGAGTGATCTTCAACAAGCCATGCAGTAAGACCGCTGTCAGATGTTACTTCCTGGATATTTAAAAATTTTTCTGCCGCATTTACAGGAAAAGAAAAAAGTAGCGCTATGAATAAGATAATGATTATTTTCATTCTGTCGCTTCCTCTTTTTCCTTTGGTAACAAATATCCTGAAACAGGTGCGCGGTGCCATGGAGCGTTGATATCTAGATATTTGATAGCAACATCCTGCACCTTTTTTGCTGTTATAGACGCAATATCATCAGGCCAGTTCTCAATTTCTTCCAATGAACTACCTGTTGTTAAAGAGCGTCCGATAATCATAGCAGGACCTGACAAGCTATCACGTGCAAAAACAGCAGAATCTTGAATGCGTGTAATGGCGTTTGTCACTTCTTGCTCGCTTACACCATTTTCTATGACGTTGGTAAGTTCAGCTTCAATAGCGTCTTTTAATGTGTCGAGTGAAACTCCTTGTGCTGGTGTGCCATATACCCAAGCACTCGCATAATCTTTTGAATTTCCTGAGTAACTAAAACCTGCAGAGATTGCTAATTTCTTCTCTACAACTAATGATTTATAAAAACGTGTGGTTGCTCCACCGCTGAGAATTTCTTGTAAAACATCAAGAGCAAGCGCATCCTCCCTGTTTTGTGCATAGCTTTGCGCGAGATAGCCACGCTGAAAAGCAGGTTGATGAATACGCTCATGTTCTAAAGTCAGGTTTGTCTGTGCTATTGATGGCGGTAGAACTGGACGTACGCGTTTGGGTAATTCTTTTTGAGAAAGCCTACCATATGTTTTTTCCGCTAACTCTTTTACTTCTTCTACCGTGACATCGCCGCTGACAACAAGGAAAGCGTTATTGGGCGCGTACCATGTGTCATAGAATTTCTTTACATCGTTCCATTCATATGTTTTGATTTCATCCATCCAACCAATTACTGGCGTTCCATATGGGTGATTAGGGAACATAACGCTTCGCATTTGTTCGTTAAAAAGAGCACGTGGATCGTTCTCTGTGTTCTGGCGACGTTCTTCTAAAACAACATTTTTTTCAGATGCATAATGTTCTGGAGGAGGGGCGGCATTCAGCATACGATCTGTTTCCATCTCCATCATTTTCTCTAAATGATCTGAAGGAATACTTTGAAAGTAAGCTGTATAATCTTGTGATGTGAATGCGTTGTCGTTCCCGCCATTTTGTTTTACGGTTTTTGAAAAATCACCAGGAACAACTTTCTCTGTTCCTTTAAAGAGGAGATGTTCCAAATAATGCGCCATGCCTGAGAAGCCAGCTTGTTCGTCTGCTGCGCCAACCTTGTACCAGATCATATGCGTTACAACAGGCACGCGTGGATTTTCAACGACAATAACTTCTAAACCATTATCTAGTGTGAAGCTTTTAGCGTCGAAGATTTTTGCCGCCGCCAGTTGCATAGAGCAGATAAAAAATAGAAAAAGCGCCGCAACCAAATGTGCAACGCTCTTCAAAGACAGTGAGATATTCATTTTATCGTGTAACTGTTGGTGTTGGGCCATCTGTCACAGACTTACCTTGTTCTAAGTTTTCTTTAATACGCTGAGATTCTTCTTTCGCATTTACAACTTCTGCAGGCGCTTCGTATTTTTTGCCTGACACACCGCCGATAATACGATCAATTGTCGGTTTTTCTTCTTCGTTAAGGGCGCGTGTTTCAGCATCAATAACATCTCGTATATCGGGCGCCGTTAAATCTGTGCCCACTTTTTGTAAAAGGATGGCTTCGCCTTCTGACATAGGAGCGCTGCTTGTTTCTTCTGCACCGGTCAATGTTTCAGGGCCGAAAACAGCCTGTTGTGCTTCTTGAACTGCAGTGTTTTCTTGCGGTCTTGACTGACCTGGACGCGGCGGACGTAAATGATAATCTGGTGGCATTTCCAGAGGCGCACGTTTTACAACAGCGAACTCGTCTGGTGCCTTCTTAGAAAAATCAAATTGTTCCTTTGTTTTCTCACAAGCACCTAGTGTTGCAGCGCCCAAAACGCAAGATAAAAGCAGTGTTTTTTTCAGCATAATCAATACTCTAAATGTTATTGTCTACTCTGTGTTCTTTTCGGCTCCAAGAATACGCTATCAAAGAGCAAAAGTACAATCCCTATCGTGATAAAACTATCGGCTCCGTTAAATGCAGGGTAGTGCCAGTCGTTGATATGGAAATCAAAGAAATCTGCAACAGCGCCGAAATGAAAACGGTCGATTACATTGCCTAACGCGCCGCCGATAACCAAAGCCAGTGCAAAGGTTTGTGTCCAAACTTTTGTGCGGCAAAGCCATACAGCAAAAATGGCGGAGATTGCTAGGGCTAAACCTATCAAGAAATACGGTGTATCGCCTTGAAAAAGGCCAAAGCTAATGCCCTGATTCCAAACCATTGTGAGGTTAAAGAAGGGTAGGAGCTCAGTTGAAGCAACGCTAATGCGTTCTGATGATCCAAACCATTCAAAGAGGCCAAGGGGCTCTGCGCCAAAATCCCATTTGGGGCGCATGATATATTCCAAGATGAGCCATTTGGAAATCTGATCGATAATGATGAGATCAATCACCAAGCCAAAGCCCAATAAGGGCTTTAGCTTGTGGTTTTTATTTACCTTTGTCATTGCGAGCGAACAACGTGAGCGCGGCAACCCATCATGGATTGCGTCGTCGGCGTTGCCTCCTCGCAATGACGAGCAAGAATATTCATATTATGCCGCCTTTTGCTGTGCTTTTACAGCGCCCGCACATCGACTACAGATGTGATCTGGGTGATCTGCAACGCCCGGTAGAACTTTCCAGCAGCGATTACATTTCTGACCTTCGGCTTTAGCAATTTTTACACCGCACGGGCCTTCAACAATTTCAACCTGAGAGGTAATGCAAACATCAGCCATGTTGACTGATTCGAGCAGCTCAACTTTTTCGGCTGAATTTGCACTGATTGTTGGTTTTGCTTCTAATGAAGAACCAAGCTCTTTACTTGCGCGTAATGGCTCGATCGCTTCAAGAACACTTTTTCGAACCATTGCAATTGATTGCCATTTTTCGGCCAAAACAGTGTTTTCCCATACATCTTTGGCGTCGACAAATTCGCGTAAATGCACGCTTTCTTCATCGCCAAACATTCCTGCTGGACGGTAGCTCCATGCTTCTTCCGCTGTGAAAGAGAGGATAGGAGCGAGCCATGATACGAGATGATTGTATACTGTTGCCATCACTGTACGTGTTGCCTGGCGTTCGAATGATTCTGAATCATCACAGTAGAGGCGGTCTTTACGGATGTCGAAGTAGAACGAGCTAAGATCTTCATTACAGAAATCATACAGCGTTTTCGCCATTTTACCGTATTGGTATCTTTCGATGAATGAACGGATTGTTGCATCCATCTCGTGCAGGCGGTGAAGCATCCACTGTTCCAGTTCAGGAAGCTCTGTTGGTTTACTGAGATCAACAGCTTCTGCCGGAGAGTATCCATCCATTGCGCCAAGTAGGAAGCGTAACGTATTACGCAGGCGGCGGTACATGTCAGACGTGTTTTTCAGCGTATCTTTACCGATTCGAATGTCTTCGGCGTAATCCGATGTCATGGTCCAAAGACGCAGGATATCAGCGCCTGATTGATCCATGATCTTTAGAGGATCAACAACATTGCCGAGAGATTTCGACATTTTGTATCCCTTTTCATCCAATACGAAACCATGCGTTAGCACGTTTTTGTAAGGTGCGTGACCTTTCGTGCCGCAAGCTTCAAGCAGAGATGAATGGAACCACCCGCGATGCTGGTCAGACCCTTCAAGGTACAGATCAACTTTTTCATCACGGTCTTTACCAAGGTCTTCACGGCCATCGACGACGAAGCTGTGTGTTGAACCAGATTCAAACCACACATCGACGATGTCAAAGACTTGATCATAATCCTCGATCTTGTAGTCAGAGCCGAGGAACTCTTGTGGATCAACAGACCACCACGCATCCGCGCCATGTTCTTCAAAGCTATCTGTGATGCGCTTTAATACGGCTTCATCTTTGATAACTTCTTTTGTTTCTTTATGAACGAAGAGGGCAATCGGCACACCCCATGCACGCTGGCGTGAGATACACCAGTCAGGACGTCCTTCGATCATCGCTGTGATACGGGCTTCCCCTTTTGCTGGGTGCCAATCTGTATCTTTGATCGCTTGCAGCGCTTTCTTGCGTAGCTCAATCTCATTATCCATCGCAATGAACCATTGCGGTGTTGTGCGGAAGATTACTGGAGCCTTTGAACGCCAGCTATGCGGATATTCGTGTCGAAGAGACCCCTTTGCGAGCAAGCAGCCGACTTCATCAAGCGCTTTGATTGGCGCGAAGTTACCTGGGCCGATCTTGCCGTCTTGATCATAGATTTCAAGGCCGCCAAAGAGTGGTACAGAATCACGAAACTTACCGTCATCACTGACGTTGTCTGTTACCTCAATGTTATGTTGCTGGCCAAGGTAGAAGTCGTCCGCGCCGTGACCTGGTGCAATGTGCACGAAACCTGTACCTGCATCTGTTGTGACAAAATCACCAGCTAGCAGTGGCACATCAAAATCATATCCTTGACCATTCAATGGGTGAGAACAGATTGTTCCTGCGACATCAGAGCCTTTGAGTGTTTGCACAAGTTTCAAGCTTTCGATCTTCGCCTTTTCCTGAACATCATCAGCAAGAGCTGTGGCTAGAACGATCTTATCGCCAGCTTTTGCTTTACTGTCATCTTTGACGCTTTCGACTTCGTAAAGCGCGTATTCAATGCCTTCACCGAAACCGATTGCGCGGTTAGACGGCATTGTCCAAGGCGTTGTTGTCCAGATAACAATCGACGCATCTTTGATTGGTTCAAAGTTTGTCTCTTTAACAGGGAACTTTACCCAGATCGTTGTTGATTTATGTTCCTGATATTCAACTTCGGCTTCCGCTAGCGCTGTTTGCTCAACAGTTGACCACATCACAGGTTTTACGCCGCGATAAAGGCCGCCATTGAGTAGGAATTTATGTATCTCACGGGCAATCTGCGCTTCTGCAGGCTTTGTCATGGTGAGATAAGGTTCATCCCAATTGCCGATAACGCCAAGACGCTGGAATTGTTCAGCCTGAATATCAACCCACTTTTGCGCAAAATCACGACATTCAGCGCGGAATTGGATTGGATCGACATCGTCTTTATCTTTACCGGCTTCACGGTATTGCTCTTCTACTTTCCATTCGATCGGCAAGCCGTGACAGTCCCAACCCGGAACGTACGGCGCGTTGTAACCCATCATTTGCCAGCTTTTGTTGATCACATCTTTAAGGATCTTGTTCAGAGCATGACCCATGTGAATGTTGCCGTTTGCATAGGGAGGTCCATCATGCAAAATCCATTTTGGCTGGTTTGCACTTTTTTCACGGATTTTGCCATGGAGATCATCCTTCTGCCATTTCTCAACCATATCTGGTTCTTTTTTAGGCAAATTACCGCGCATTGGGAATTCTGTCTTCGGCAGGAAGACTGTTTCTTTAAACTTATCTTTATCTTGAGTATTATCGCTCATTATTCTTCTTTTATATATCTAACTTATTGATTGTATTGATTTTTTATGACGGTCGCGTCCAAGGCCCGGAACTTCTCTCTTAAGAAGCCGGGCTTATAATTCGAATAATAATCGCCGCTAGGAAATGCATAGCGGCACTATGGCGAAAAACAGGGGTTAAATCAAGACAGGAATTGCACCAAAAGCACGGCTGCCGGAACCGTAAAGAGCGCAAAAACTGTACTGAGAAGAACCGCGCCTGCTGTACGCTCTGGGTGGAGATTTAACGTGGCGGCGTAAGCCACCAAATTTCCCGCGAGAGGTACGGATGCAATCACGGCGAGCATCAAGTGCACTTCTTTTGAAAACATGTTTAACACAGACAGATCAAGGAGTATTAAACCAAAGCCAAACATGGGCCACAGAATGAATTTTGGTATGAACATGCTAGCAATCAATTTCCAGTCGATCTCCAACTTGGATTGTTTAGAAAGAGCCACGCCAATTATCATCATGCCGATAATCACCCAAGCGCCGATCGAATAATCCCAGTATCGAGAGAAGGATTCAGGAGGAGGGAGGCCGCTGATATTATAGAGCAAGCCAAGCCAGATTGCATGAATGACTGGGAATTTTGCTACCTTGAGTAGAGCGCCTTTAAGCGTTGCATGGCCGCGTGCGCCAAAGAAATAACCAAGGCCGACTTCATTTAAAAATGTTCCTAAATTCATGAGCGCGTACACCCCTGCCCATTCAGGGCCGAGAAGAGCTAAAACCACCGGCAAGCCAAAATACATCGTGTTTCCGGTGACTGAACCCATACCGATAAGGTTGGCGTTATTGTTCTTCCAAAGTGCTTGCGCGCTCTTATAGCTGATTGTGCCGATGGTAACTGAGGCAATAAATATGATGATAGGAAGCGCAATATACTCAGGCGTAAAATCCATCGTTGCCATCGCGCCGAAATTAACTATGGGCGCAAGGATATATATCGCAACCGTTGCCATAGACGGCAAATTCACATCCATCCATTTGCCAGAAATGAAACCGAGGGCGATTAAAATATAGAGGGGAATAATATTCGTAATCAGTAGTAGTAAAATATCCATAAGGCAACTATGGCAGAGTTTTTAATCGCTGTGCAGTATTATAGATAAAAAAAATTATGCGCTAGGGGTTGGTGGGGTGCCTGGCATTGCAGCTATTTGTGCTTCGTATTGTGCCATTCTCTCTTCTTCGATGCTTTCAATTGTATCCATAATCGGTTTTAGTTTTTTAAAGGTAGTGACTTCAAGCTCTTGAGGAGATATTTCCTCTGTATCTGAGACGATGGTACGAGCGGTATTCGCAAAGATACTGAGAAATGCTGGTAGTAACTCTTTGCCAACCTCATCTTCATCTATTGAAAGAGTAAAGATGTAGTCATCTTCGTCTTCTCCGTACTCAACAGAGTATGTTTTTTCACCAATAAACGCATCATCAATTTGGTAAACGTTTAAATCAGGATTTTCTTTTATAGCCATATATAGGCAGAATGTTCGACCTGAAATTGTTAGGTGGCATACATGATCTTTTTTTTCGCAATTCGTGCTGAGTGAAACTGCATCTTGGTTCTGGAAGTCATAAAAACTAGGATCGCCTGGAGTGAAATCATCATCTGTTAGAAAATCTAATCCTATATCTGCAATCAGCGTGTTAAAATTAGCGTTTTTGTAGAGAGGGGTTTGTGTACGAATGCGGTCATCATCTTCAAGATTACCGTATACGAGGTATTCTAAGCCTCTGTCCCATGCACCGTGACGAGCCATATCATAGGCTGTTCTTAATCGATTTCTAAGTTCATCAGTATTGATGCCAAACACAGTCAAATCCCCTATTATCGATATAGAGTAAAAATGTTATGGTAATTAAAGTCAAGGGTTATTTTAAAACGGAGAGGGTCTCTTCGCAGTCTTTATCGATTTGGGCTATGAGTTCTTCGAGGGAATTAAACTTCGCCTCACCGCGTAGACGCTTAATTGGTTTAACACGAAGGATCTTGCCGTAAATATCGCGGTCGGGGAAGTTCAAAATATGTGCTTCGACTTGTCCTTCTTCTACTTCAAACATCGGGCGGATGCCGATATTCGTTGCAGCGGGAAGCCACTCATTTTCTCCTTCAATCTGAACTAGTGTTGCGTACACACCGTATGCGGGATGCAATGTTTCTTTCATAAGAACATTGGCTGTTGGATAACCAAGTTCGTGCCCACGACGGTCACCACGGAAAATTGGGCCGCGAATTTCCCATTCCCAGCCAAGCAGGTTGTTTGCAGTATCAATATCGCCACTTCGTATGGCGCTTCTGATGCGGCTGGATGAAATTCTTTCGTTTGTTTCGTCTAAAACGGGCTCGATAATATCAACATCAATACCCGCTTGTTTGATCATGTCTGCATCCCCTTGGCGAAGTTGGCCGAAGCGAAAATTCTCCCCGACAATAACATGAGATGCATTAAGGCCATCAATGAGGATGTTTTGAATGAACTCATCAGCTGTCTGGCTAGCAAAATCCCAATCAAAGCCAAGGGAGAAAAGGATATCAATATTAGCATCGTGTAGACGATCAGCCTTTAAGCTTGCCTGCGTTAGGCGCCCCGGCGCTTGATCAGGTTGAAATAGGCGGCGCGGGTGTGGTTCAAACGTGAGTACGCCTGCGGGAACGCCTTTCTCTTTAGCAATTTCCTTGGCGCGATTGATTAGCGTTTGATGGCCGCGATGGACACCATCAAAATTGCCAATGGCTATAACAGCGCCTTTTTCACTACTCGTGATGTTAGAAATGTCGCTAATAATCTTCATGCATGCCGTTTTAATCAATTCAGACGGCTAAGTATATTATTTTTTAGGTTTTCAAAATGACTCTGGTCAAAATCAGGAATATCTAGTCCATCTGTAGATGCCATACGCATTTGAGGGGGTAAATCTCGATCATGTATAGGGGCGAATGTTTCACTGTAGCTTGCCGGGAACCTGAAATCCCACCATTCGTTTGGAAGTGGCAATATTTCAAGCTCAAGCTCTCTTGCAGAGTCTAAGAAAGCCTGCTCGAGTTTTTGTCTGTTCTCTAATATTACTTGAGGAAAGTCTTTGTAGCTCCTATCAGAGGCTTTGCTCATATCATCAAACACAGTTCCCATGTCGATGTTTTCAACACTGACATCTATTGCCATACCGCGAGGATGTCCGCGAAGTCCAGGCTTGGAAAGCATTGGAGATGGTTGTTCTAGCCACTCTGGATGTGCTTTCACGATATCGCTTTCTTGCATTTTTTCTTGTGCTTCGACGGTACGTAAACTGTCTTTGAGCACAAGCGTCCAGCCGTTTTGGACGTTAAGTTTTCTGGAGGCTAATATTACAATACAGGCCAGATCGTATTGACACCAAAGACGTGCGTTATCATGATAAATTTTTCCAAAAATATTCTCTTCGTGATTTTCTTGCGCGTAAACTAAATCAATCGCAATGGCCTCATCCGCGACAAAAGTGTCCATCGGAACAAGTGTTTTGGGATCGATTTTTTTTAGGTTCATGATTTTGGAACAGGTTTTATGAGTTGCGGATCATCTTCACTGAGACACGTACACACCCAAACTGAACCACTTTCTGCTGCTTCATATTTATAGGAGCGCATACCAGGTGCTTTTTCACGATGGGCACCATCACAAAGCGGCATTTTTTTGGAATAACCGCATGTACAAAAAGAATAGCGCTCTCCTTTTTCGACGGTGAACTCAACAGGTTTTTCTTGTGAAATTTTTAAATCGGTCATATTGCAAATATAGTGCGTAAAGAGAGTCTTGAACAAGCGTTTCGGTGTGCGTTTGGTCCCTCTGTACACAAATTTTGTTGTAAGCTATAAAAATAAATTGTTATTTTTCAACAACTTAATATCTTTCTGGAAATAGATAAAATTTGAGACAATCTTAAGCGGATTTCCACATTCTTTCGCTACTCTATAATATAGGGAGAAAGGCTCGCTTTAACGGGCTTGAAGGTTAATGGGAACAGGATCGTATTTCACGGATACTTATCTAATGGATCAGAGCACAACAAAAGGGTGTGGCTGTTCTGCATGTCAGAGTGGTAAGCCTGATCTCGTTGATATTTCAGAGCAAGATTTTCAAAATATTGTAAATGATACGACGTTTGCGCCATCTGGCGAAGCGGACCCTGCCACGTTTGCAAATTATCTCACGCATGGTTTTTGGCAGGATACAGGACGGAGTAATCGTTCTTGGGCACAAGATAATGTAACGTATAGTCTATCGAATGAATTTAGTGCGCAGCAACAAGCTGGTATTCGAATGGCCTTTGATCTTTGGTCAGATGTTGCGGATATCTCTTTTACGGAAGTTGACGGCGGCGCCAATATAACAATTCTTGAAGGTGATGATGGGCGCGCCTATTCCAGTTCTTCAACTTCAGGAACAAATATTATCAGTAATACAATTTCTATTGATACCAATGTCGCTAGTTGGTCCGACTTAAGCACGCTGGGTGATTACGGTTTAATGACTGCGCTTCATGAGATTGGCCATTCTCTAGGGCTTGGTCACACAGGAAATTATAATGGTAGTGCTACCTATGGATCTGATGCGCAGTGGACAAATGACTCTCATCAAATGACCGTGATGTCATACCTCAATGCAACAAATGTTGGAAGTGATCACTGGAACAGTACGAATGCTTGGCAGTATTCGGCGACACCAATGTTGATTGATATAGTGGCGATCCAAAATATCTATGGTGCAAACTATTCAACACGGAGCGGTAATACAACATACGGATTTAATTCAAATGCTGGGCGACCGCAGTTTGATTTTTCTGTTTCTGAAGTACCGATCGCTATTTGGGATGGCGGAGGCATCGACACAATTGATCTATCCGGCTACTCACAATCTAATACATTGTATTTAACCGAAGGTGATTTCAGTAGTGTTGGCAGTATGACAAATAATCTTGTTATTGCCTACGGCGTCGTGATTGAAAATGCCGTTGGCGGAACAGGAAGTGATACTATCTACGGTAATAATGTAGCCAATAACATTGATGGTAATTCGGGGAATGACAGCATCCATGGGTCGTTAGGAAACGATACGATTAATGGCGGTTTGGGCACAGATAGTATGACTTACAACTATACTGTTGCATCGTTCTCTTTCAACTTTATCGATGCTGTAACAGTTATCATCACGCACTTAACAGAACTGTTTACCGATACAATTACTGCCATAGAGAATTTTATTTTTACCGATGTAACGCATACTTTTGCCGAGTTGGATAATTTATATGGTGCCAATGTTGTAAACGCAGAGGTTGGTTCTGTCCTGACTAAAGGGACAGATGATCGCGATAGAATTACCGGTAATAATTTGAATGAAACGTTGAAGGGGTTCGAGGGTGATGACATCATCTATGGCCAAAACGGATCCGATATCATCTACGGTCAAGAAGGTGACGACACCGTTTATGGTGGTGGTTGGTCTGATATTATTTTTGGTGATGGCGGTTGGGGTTCATCTTATGGCGGGAATGATACGCTCTATGGTGAGGCCGGCAACGACCGTGTGAATGGACGCGCTGGAGATGACTATATTGATGGCGGAACAGGTCACGACGTACTGTATGGTAACGAAGGGGCTGACGAAATTTACGGCGGTAGCGGCGCAGATTTAATATTTGGTGATTTTCAAACAGAAGACGGTAGTAGTTTTGATGATGAGCTTCATGGGGGGAATGGTAACGATACGCTTACAGGTGGTGGCGGCAATGATACGCTCTATGGCGATGGAAACAGCGATACGCTAAAAGGTGGTACGGGTAATGATCACCTTGAAGGCGGCGCAGATAAAGATCTTTTATTTGGTGGCGATGGATCAGACACTTTAATAGGCGGGACAGGCTATGATGTTCTTTACGGTGAGGGCGGAAGTGATGTCTTTGGTTTTACATCTCTGAGCTTTGACAAGATTAAGGATTTCACTCTAACGGGCGCGAATAGAGATAGTTTGAATATCACAGACGTTCTTGTTGGTTACAATGCGGGCGTCGATGATATTGATGATTTTGTTATCCTTGATTATAAAAACGCTAATCAAACCAATCTCTTTATTAATGCCAATGGAAGTGGTGGTGGCTGGACAAAAGCTGCGGAAATGCGCGGTTCTGACTTTGCCGGCACAACCGTTGATGATCTTGTCGCATCGGGGCAGTTAATCACTGATACGACATTGTTATAAGCTATTGGCGAATTCCCAAATTATTTTGCGATTAATTGAGAATAATTCTCAATTACCTCTTGTCAGCGACATGCTTTTGTAGCATAAAACCTTATTGAGAATGAATTGCATTCTCCTTATTTTCTATAATCACAAATTGATGTTTTATATAGAGGGTGTAGATGGTCGCTGACCGTGCCACAAAAGATGTTCCAACTGTAGAAGGGGTTGCTAATGTAGATGCAGCGCCTTCGGGTTCTGCTGTTTTAACACAAAAAGAAATTCACCCCCTCGCTTTAGAAGGGGCAAGACGCCTTATTTCCAAGCATTCCGACAAAACACCTGTTGTAATTAAATCATGGGGTTCTCCTGACACTGTCTATGCGGATGTACGTCAAAGTCTCATTAATTTCGGTTATGGTGTAGGGCTTGCCGAAGAAATGGCTGAGAAGTTAGTTGACCATGCGGAAGATCATTCTGAAGCTGCGCGTGAGAAGTATGGTGCGAATATTATTGCACTCAAAATCGAGGTTTCGACAGAAAAGCCAGATACGCAATTTGAAACAGGGGCATTAGAAACGCAGCGAATAGATGGGTTGTCTAATCAGGGCCAAGTTGCGGGTGCGACAGCGGTCGCGATGGGAATCGATACAGGTGGTACAACGGTAACTGCGGTAAGGGACGCAGTTGGTGAGATTCTACAAGCGATTGCTGGTAAAAATCCTGCCGTCTGGATCTCTTTTGAAGCGCCTAACAGAAGTGAATTGCAAGGGCTTGCTAATGAAGCGGCAATAGCTGCGGTCGCTCAGGTCGCTGGTGGAGAACTAACGCCTGATCAAGTGGAATCTCTTGTTGCAGAGTTAAATGTCTTATCTGAAGCAGGGTTGTTGCCACCTGAAATGCTCAGTGCTCTTGAAGGTTTAAATCAAATTCAAGCGATGGCGGCCGAAGGTAATTTAGATGGTATTGGACAGTTATCAGATTCGGTTATTGCTGATCTTTCTACCGCTTTGGAAACAGGCGATATTAGTCCCGAGATTGTCGCTGCAGCCTTAGATATTATAGAGTCTTTACCAGAGAATCATAGTCTCGATATATCCTTAGATGCTGTGGTTGATATGGCAGCTATGAGTGCTTTGCAGCAAGATATTCAAGTTGCGCAAATTGTTCAACAAGTTGAGATGCTTGGCGCAGATTTGACGGGTGCAGATCTTACTAATTTGGACGCCCTTATTGAAGCTTTGAACGCCGCTGAAGGTGCCGAACTTCTAAAACAATTGAATGAAATTGAACAGCATTTGGAAAACGCTGGTGTTGATGTTGCTGATCTATCAGCTCTTTCAGAGAGCATTTCTGCTCTTAAAGAATCTGTTATGCCAAGTTTATCGCTGGATCAAAAGTTAGACGTTCTCGCGCAAGATGGATCTCACGATATGCTTGCACTTATTGAGCAGTTGGCTCAGATGGAGAACCCTCCTGCAGCTATACAAGAGATATTGGATCAAATTAATATAGAAGCGCTTTCTCCTGAAATTGTGGAGCGCGCACTAAAAGCGGAAGCGAATACTGAGCTAGGGGCTTTGTTGCAAGACATTGTTGGAGCGGTAAGTACTCCTGAAGTGTTGGCGGCGATGCCACAAGATACACTTAATCAGGTTAATCAGTTTATGGATTCGCAAGCGGATTTAGTGAATGCTGTCACAGCCAGCACTGTGGTATCAGAATTAACAAATGCAATAGCTGATCTCGACCCAGGTTCTCCTGAAGCCACACAAATTCAAAATGTGATCGATCACTTGGAAGCGGGCGAGTCTCTCGATGCTGTTTCTCCATCTGTTTTGGAACAAGTTGCTGATAAGTTAGGTGATGTTGCGCCGCCGCAAATCACTGATGCGGTTACAACTATTGAGAATGCGCAGCACAACGATGTTGTTTTGGGAGCAGACACAGTCGAAGCACTTCAAACTTTAGCGGCATCAGGCGAGCTTGATGCGCAAACACAAACACAAGTTGAGGCTATACTTGATAACCCTCAAACAGCTGATCCAAATATTGTGCAAGATGTTGTTGAAACATTAGGCGACGCAGCGCCTGCAGAGCTGAAAGAGGCTCAACCGATTATTGAGAAAGCGATAGAAAATTATGTTCAACCTACGCCTGTTGTCGAAGCGCAGTCGGTTGAGTTAAATGCATCAGCTGTTGAAGCACTTGAAGCTTTGGCAGATTCAGGGACGCTTAACGCCGAGGCTCAAGCTGCTGTTGAACAAATTTTGAATAATCCTGAAGCGGCAACTGCTCAAGCTGTTGAAGCGTTAAACGAACAACTTGGAGATACGGCTCCGGCACAGCTTAATGACGTTATAGCGGAAGTTGCGAAACAAGAAGCACCAGTGAGCGTGTCAGAAACAGCCGTTGCAGACATTAATACTGCGGTCGATAGTGTTGAGGTTACGGCTGAGGTCAAAGCAGATCTACAAGATGCGCTTCAAACAGGTGATGCAGTCAAAGCCGCAGAGATTATCGCGGACAATCCCGCTTTAGCAGACGCTATACCAGAGGCAGCAGTTGCGGAAGTAACACAGGCAGCGGCAGAAATTCCGAAACAAGAAGCAGTAACCGTTGAAGCATCTGCAAACGATGCGTTGTCAAAACCTGACCCTATGGTTGCTGATAATCTTGAAGCAATGACCCTTGTGTCAACAACACCGGAACCGGTCAAAGAGGCAATTCAGGAATATCTTGCAGACCCTCAAGATACAAAGGCCTATGAAAATGTGAAGCAAGCATTGGGTGAAGATCAACCAATAACACAGGCGTTGGCGGAAAGTGTTGAAGCTGCACCACAAACGTCAACAACTCCAGATGTCGCTATAAGTGATCAATCTATTGCCCAAACACAACCAGAAACATCTTCTGATAATGAAATGAACTTTGAGACAGATGTACCGAAGTGTCATGAGGGTGGTTGCGGGCCAGAGTGTACTTGCGGTTTTAATGCGGCGGCTGGCGATACAGGACCCGCCACAGCGGTTGTTGAAAATACATCAGGAATTTCACTAAGCGAGTCGACAGTAGATAGTACGTCTCCAGTAGTTACAGTTGAGCAACCAGCAGTGAGTGACGTGAAGATAGATATCGCGCAATCTGCGAATAGTGATCAGCCTG
>JABSQP010000003.1:0-95509 GCA_013215815.1 Alphaproteobacteria bacterium
CCGCAATAACGCCCGATGTGTCCTGAACCTCAAGGTGTAGATAAAAGCGGCTTTCGATATCTTCACGGTCTGCCCAAGTAGCCTCTTTAAGCTGATAGGTAGGCACACCAAATACAGGTGGGCGGTTTCCACGGGCAATATCAACAATATCAGAAACAACTGCAGAAGCCGTTGGTCCTTCACCTGCACCAGGTCCCTCAAGCATGATCTTGTTCACAAAATCACCTTGTACACAAACAGCATTAAAAACACCTTCAACATTACCAAGCGCGCTGTCATGAGAGACAAGGCATGGCTCTATACGCTGTAAAATTTTATCGCCAACTTTTTTGGTAATACCAAGAAGCTTGATCTTATAACCAAGTTCGCCAGCAAAGCGGATATCATCCGACGAAATATCGCGAATACCCGTAATTGGCAATGCATCAAAATCAGGCTTAACCCCAAAACCTAAAGCTGTCAGTAAAGTCAGCTTGTGCGCCGCGTCAATACCATCAACATCAAATGTCGGATCAGCCTCCGCGTAACCTTTCTCTTGCGCTTCTTTTAAAACGTCATCGAAATCACGGCCTGTCTCACGCATCTCAGTCAGGATGTAATTACATGTCCCATTCAAAATGCCGTAAACACCCTCAACATCATTCCCTGCAAGACCTTCGCGCATAGCCTTAACAATTGGAATACCGCCAGCAATGGCTGCTTCGTACCCCAAAGACACATTATTTTTTGATGCGCTTGCAGCCAGAGATGCACCATGATGTGCAAGAAGCGCTTTGTTCGCTGTCACAACATGCTTAGCGTTTTGTATTGAGCTCTCCACAAGGTTGCGCACATCACCTTCGGACCCACCAATCATTTCAATAACAGCGTCCAAATCATCATTAGCTGCCATATCCACAAAGTTGTCCACCCACTTATAGGCAGATAAATCCACACCTCGGTCTTTACCGGCACTACGAGCGCTGACCGCAACAATTTCTATTTTGCGGCCTGCGCGTTGTTCAATCACATCGGCATGATTTTGAAGTATCTTAACAACACCAACACCGACAGTTCCAAGACCCGCAAGGCCTATCTTGAATGGTTCACTCATTTGATTAACCTCTTAATATCCACCAGAGATAATATCAACGCGGCGTTGCTGCTCATCATTACCTGAAGGCATCGTATCACCATAAGCCGTCGTTTTAAGCCTATTTGCTGGTACGCCTTTTTGAATAAGAGCTTTTGATACCTCATATGCGCGATTCATAGATTCTTTCAGGTTTAGAATACTACCGCGAACAGGATCGGATGTTTGAGACGGACGACTTGCGTGACCTTCAACAGTCAAGCGACCAGATACAGCATCCATACTCTCCGCAATTTGAGAGAGCGTATTCATATCACCACTTCCCAAGCGCGAAGAACCGTGCCCGAAGAAAATTTGAGCAGCCGCCTGCCCAGAGGCGGAACTATGTGCAACCATTGCAGGCATTTGTGGTTGAGCAGACAAATCATAGAATTCTGACCCTCCTGCGTAATTCGAAACAGGTGCAACAGGCCCATCGAGCGAAAAGATGGTCACACTAGAATCACCCGAAACATTCATTGTCGACACATATGGATCAGCCATCGGCGCCATAGGAGGAGCCGCATTAAAATCTGACATGATTTCAACACTGCTTGTTTGCATTTGATACCCAGTCGGAAGAGAGCTTTCATTAGCACGACGTAGCTCTGGCGTCAGAGGCTGTCCCATCGCAACGCCTGTATCTTCGCGAACCATGACATCGGTTGATGCATTACCATCCCGAATGTTTTTACCCGTTGCGCATGCCGATAATCCCATCATGCAAATTGATAAGCCTAGTACTGAGCCGAGGTTTTTACCCAAAGTATCCTCCATTGTTAAAGAAACTAGGGGCATTTTAAACAAAGCCCTAGTCGATGCAAGGGCGCGAATAAACTTGTACGGATAAAAAAATACAAAAATTAACCAAAAAATACTTGCATCACACACAAAAAGTTATGTTAATGAATCCATAATAAAAATATGCAGGGTGTGTTTATTATGGGTACACTAACAGAACGCTTTGTCGAAAAAACCGATGAAAACGGTGAAGTCATCGATAGAATTAGACTTCATGCCGTATCATCCGATCGAATGTTATCTAACAGATTCACTTATAATTTTTCAATGCCTTTCGACGGAATTGAGCGTGCACAAGAGTTAAACACCCTGCGCTGCACACTTTGGCGCATTGGAGCAGATGAAACCGATTACAAGTTTTTAGAGGACACAAGGAGTGTTTCTATCTTATTTGCGCATCAAGCTGATGCTTATATATACAGTCTTGCGAATTTAGCTGGGCAAGATGTTAGTGGCAATTTTTCATTATCCCCAGATGTAAGCTTCAGGGTAAAAGACGATTTTTCAAGAAAGGCCAAACCTTTACGTAGAATCAGAAAACGATTTGATATTGCAAGACATGCAGCTCAAATCTCCCTTGATGACCATCTAACTTTGGTCAACGAAGATGATAGATTGATCGAAGCCTATGCCACGTCTGCTGATCATCAGATCGAGGTATGGAGAAGACTTGATAGAAAAACGAAAAATCGTTTAGAGGTCGTGCTTTAGAAATATTCCTTCGCCAACCTAACGTAATTATCTGCGGACTTTGGAAAAAAGGCGAGCTCCTCTTCAGTGAGATCACGCATATAGCGCGCCGGATTACCGCCCCATAACTGCCCAGTCGGCACCACCTTATTCGGTGTTAAAAGTGCGCCTGCGGCAAGCATAGAGCGCGGCTCTAAAACAGCCTGATCAAGGACGCAAGCTCCCATGCCTACAAACGCCTGATCCCCAATATTACACGCATGCAAAATCGCGCCGTGCCCTACTGTTACCTCATCACCAATATAAGTTCCCGACACGTTGCGGGTTGTATGAATGACGGAGTTATCTTGAATATTTGTGCGCTTACCAATGCGAATTTCATGCACATCGCCCCGTACCGTGCAGCCAAACCAGATGTTACTTTCATCACCAATGACTGTGTCACCGATCACGGCAGCATTTTCAGCGATAAAAACATCACTTCCAACGGTTGGCACTATTTTACGGTACGGTAACAGCATTTTTATTTGTCACTACTTGCAAAGAGAAACCATCTTGACCTGACAAGCATGATGTAAGCCGACTTTGCCTCCTGTACGACCTATACCACTTGCTTTGTAACCACCAAATGGGTTCTCTGCGCAGTTATCAACATCATTGTGATTTACTTCTCCGGCATCGAGCTGCTCAGCAACCCGTGCCGCCAAATCTGTGTCTTGTGTGAAAATATACGACGACAACCCATAGATAGTACGGTTTGCTTCAGCGATAGCATCCTCTTCTGTTTTAAAGGAATATATTGGTAAAACAGGGCCAAAGACTTCCTCTTCATATATTCTCATATCAGGCGTTATGCCCGCCATAAGTGTAGGTTCATAATATGCTCCATCTGAATACCCTTCCGGTATATTGCCGCCCATAATTACTGCCGCACCCTTAGATTTTGCGTCTTCAACTTGTTCGACTAATAAATCTTGCTGGCGCTTGGCAACCAAAGGGCCAAATACAACACCCTCTTCTTCTGTAGGCCCCAACCTCTTAGAAGCAATCAGCTTTTTTAACTTTTCCGTTACTTCGTCAACACGGCTTTCATGAACCAACAACCTTTTCAAGCCGCAACAAATCTGTCCGCAATTAACAAACTTTGCCCAAAATATTGATTCTAGAATATTCTCTGACAGCACGGCATCTTCAAATATAATGCCCGCATCAGAACCACCAAGCTCTAAAGTCACAGGAATAAATTTTTCTGCGGCTATTTTATAAAGCTTCGCACCGACGTGAGAGCTCCCTGTAAAATGAATAAAGTTTACATCGCTTCTCGCAAGCATTTCTCCCACATCACCTGCGCCATAAACTTGATTAAACACACCTTCAGGTATACCGCTTGCACGCATAGCTGCTTCCAATGCTTGTCCACACATCGGCACTTCCTCAGAAGATTTGTAAACAACCGTATTTCCAGCCAAAAGAGGTTGCAGAGCTCCCATAATAAAATTACTCAACGGAAAGTTCCACGGTGTAATCACACCAAAAACACCGTAAGGCTCGTAGTGCATTTGATGTAACTGGCGCTCATCTTCGTAGGTCGTTTCGGGCGCTAAAATCTCTTCGGCATTATCTAGATTCCATTGAATACGCTCAAGCCCCCACTCAATGGTTCCAACACTGCCGTCAATCGGACGCCCCATCTCTTGCGTTTCCAGCAACGCAAATTTTTGTGCATTCTCTTTTAGATAATCGTACAGCTTTCTAAGATGTTTAACACGCCCGCCGACACCGAGCGACCGCCACGATTTTTGTGCTTGTCTCGCTTTTTCAACCGCGTGAACAATATCTTGTGAACTAGATACTGCAACCTCACCCAGTACATTTGAGTTTGATGGATTATAAGAAACAATCTTATCACCATTAAGCTTTTGATCGGCAACCATAAGAGTCTCCCTATTTGTATTTGCAAAAACACTCTAAAATAAAAAACCAGCCTGACGATAGGCTGGTTTAAAAAAATATGGAAGAAGTAAAAACCTATTAGGGTGTTAAATAATCCTTACCTCTTACTAACCTCTGCGCAGAAAGACCTGAAATTTTATTAGCAGCTCTATCAGTTTGAGCATCTACAAAACGAATAATTGGCTCCATCACTCTGGAAAAATCTTCATCGTGTCCAATCATAGCCAGAGAAAAAACATGCGTTATAGCCTGTAAATCTTGCCATGCGGAATGTACACAAATGGCTGACGCCCTCTTAGTTTCACATAAAACATCTATACGCCCCTCCATTCTAGATAAGATTTCTTCCGGCCGTGATCTTAGTGCCGTATGAAAAGGGTTTTCAAAAAATGTTGCAGCCCCCAGAAACTCTGTTTTGACTGGCCGTGCCATCTCTTCATCACCTTTGGTTAATTGTAAAAGCTCTCGACCACTGGAGTATGCATCGACAGCTCTCAGCAGCCAATCCCTTCCAGATCTCACATTACGGTCAACCCGAACATTTTTGTTCACGCTTTTCATAAAAGGCATAATATCTAAAGGTTTCATATTTTCTGGAAGCGCAGAGAACTCTTCATCACTTACTTTTGTGACCTTTGGCATATTATCATTTAAAAAAGATTTCAACACTGGTACGACTTCGTACCGCGCTTCATATGGGGCATATAAAATCATTTAATTACCATATTAATTTTAAAGATTATGTCAGTAAAAAAGGCGCCTGATGGCGCCTCTTTTGTAATTCTTCGTATTTGAAAACGATTAACGCTTCGCCCACTGCTTCGTACGACGCGCCTTGTGCTTACCGATTTTCTTACGCTCAACAACACGTGCATCACGTGTAAGCATGCCAGCTTTCTTCAGCGCAGGACGCAAGGCCGGCTCGAAGTTTTCTAGCGCACGTGAGATACCGTGGCGAACCGCACCAGCTTGACCAGAAAGGCCGCCGCCTTTAACTGTACACATCACGTCGAACTGGTTCACACGATCAGCAACCAAGAATGGTTGGTTAAGAACCAAAAGGTGTGTTTGGCGACCGAAGTACTGCTCTTGAGCCTTACCATTCACGATCACTTTACCTGAACCTTTTGTTAGCCATACACGGGCTACAGATTCTTTACGACGACCTGTTGCATAAGAACGACCAAGATCATCAATCTTAGGTTCTTTAGGAGCAGATGTCTCTTCCGCTGCAGGAGCTGCTGCTTCCGCTGCGTCTGTTGTTGCCTCTTTGAGGTCTTTAAGATCTTTAACTGTTTCAGCCATTTTTCTGCTCTCTTATCCTATCGTTTGTTCTTTGGGTTCATACCAGCAACATCAAGAACTTCTGGCTGCTGTGCTTCGTGTGGGTGCTCTGTACCAGCGTATACACGAAGGCCACTCATTGCCTGACGACCAAGAGGACCGCGTGGAACCATACGCTCAATAGCTTTTTCTACAACGCGTTGTGGGTGCTCACCTTCAAGGATCTGACCTTTTGAACGTTGCTTAATTCCACCTGGGTAACCTGTGTGCCAGTAGAAAAGATCGTTTTCACGCTTTTTACCTGTTAGGCGAATTTTATCTGCGTTAATAACGATTACGTTGTCACCATCATCCATGTGAGGTGTGTATGTTGGCTTGTGCTTACCGCGAAGACGTGTAGCGACCACAGTTGCAAGACGACCAAGAACGACGTCTTCTGCATCAACGATGATCCACTTTTTTTCAATGTCAGCCGGTTTTGCTGAATAAGTTTTCATTGTTCGATTCCTTACATTTGTAAAATTCTGGCGCTGTTTTGCAACAAAGAGCGCAAACAGTCAAGAAAAAACATATAAAAACAGAGGGTTAAAATTGAGGTATTTTAATACCGCTATATAGCAGCCATAGGAGAATTCGGCTTAATTGACAACTCTTTACCATTCCAATCACAGCTCACAGCAGAGCCCCATATATTTGCCAAACGAAGCATTAACGGCGTGACGTCATCAGGCAAAGCCCCCACAGGAGGCACATACCCCATATAGCGGTCTATATGCGGAATATCGAGCAGGCTTCTACCAAACAGGCGTCTAAAGCCATGGAAAGTATTGAAATCGTTAAAGATAAATGTGCTTCCGTCTAGATCAAACCATCCACAAACATCGTCTCTGACATGATCCATTCCCCTTTGGGTATGAGGAGCCAACACACTTCTCATGTCGATATGATTATTAGTTTCTATTTGGGAACGTTCAGATATTTGATCCTCAATAAACGAAATCACTGTATCTGCAGCTTCTATAGGCATGAAAGCGTGCAATATGGGCGCATCTAGACCAAGCTCATCAGTTGGATTAAAACTCAACTCACAAATGGAATTGTCTTTCACGTATGTGCCAAAGCTTTGAAAACCGCAAAAAAGTTTATCGCCTTCTAACTCAGAGCAGCCAGAGATATCAAAGCTAAATACTGTACCAAGAACTTCAGACAGATCTTCAGGCATCCATATAGGAACATCTGCCAATGATCTAAAGCCTGTCGGTTTTCTTAATGTTTGAATTGGGCGAAACATCGAGCCTTTCTACACCACCCATAAATATTATGTCAAAAAACTCTTAGATAGACGCCTTTCTGAGAATCCGCGTAATATAATGCAAGCAGCAGAAAGGATTAGTAAAATATGTCTGATAATAAAGAACATGGACTGGAAACACTCTCTATACACACTGCCTGTGGCCCTGACCCATCAACGGGCGCACGCACAATCCCTATTCACCAGACAACAGCGTTCGTTTTTGATGATGCAGAGCATGGCGCAGACCTTTTTGCTCTTAAAAAAGCTGGCTTTGTTTATTCGCGCCTTACAAACCCTACCGTTGGCGCGTTGGAAGAAAAGCTCGCTGCACTAGATGGCGGCGTTGCATCAACTTGTGCCGCGTCAGGCCATGCTGCGCAACTGCTTGTCCTCACTGCCCTTATGGCGCCAGGTGATCACGTAGTATCCTCTTGTAAGCTCTATGGTGGCTCCGTGAACCAGTTTGCGCAAATCTTTCCGGACATGTTTGGCTGGGAAAGCACAACATTCAATCCAGCGAGCGCCGAAGAAGCAAAAGCCGCCCTTACACCAAAAACAAAAGCCATTTTTGCCGAAAGCCTATCTAATCCAGAAGGTGTCGTTGCAGATATTGAAGGTCTTGCCAAGGTCGCCTATGAAGCAGGCATCCCTCTCATCATTGATAATACAATGGCAACACCATATCTGTGTAAGCCATTAGATCACGGCGCGCATATTGTGACCTATTCAACAACCAAATTCTTAAGCGGGCATGGTAACGCCATGGGCGGCGCCGTTGTTGATGGCGGTAAATTTGACTGGTCTAAGCACGCCGATAAGTACCCGCGTCTTGCCAAACCAAATGCGAACTATAATGACATGGTGTTCTGTGAGGCATTTGGCCCGGCAGCGCTAGCCATTCATAACCACGCGGTTGGCCTCCGTGATCTCGGTATGAACCAGCAACCATTCAATGCCTACCTGACCTTTATTGGTTTAGAAACACTTGCCCTTCGTATGCAAAAGCATTGTGAGAATGCGCTTGAAATCGCGCAGCACCTTGAAAGTCATGAAAAGATTGCCTGGGTGAGCTATGCAGGTTTGAGCAGCAGTGAACACAATGTCAACGCGCATAAATATATGAAGGGTCAAGGCGGCGCCGTCTTCACTGTGGGCATGAAAGGCGGTTATGACGCCTGTACAACCATGGTAAAAGAGTTAGAGCTCTTCTCTCACCTTGCCAATATTGGTGATACACGCAGCCTTATCATTCATCCTGCATCAACAACACATTCTCAGCTTGATTCAGAGGCACGTGCAAAAGCTGGAGCGGGTGATGATGTATTGCGTATTTCCATTGGTATTGAAACAACAGAAGACCTGATTGCTGATCTGGATCGTGTTTTGAATATGGTGTAGGTTTGAGACAGCAAGGAGAAACATCATGGAATTAGATACAATCATGCATTTTATGGGCTGGTCCCTACTAATTAACATCGGCTTTTTCCTAATCGCCTCATTCATGCTGATGTTCTTTCGAGGTATGCCGCTCAAGATGCACTCAAAGCTCTTTGGCGTTGATGAAGAGTTTCTAAAGCAGTCCTACTTCACATACCTTGGCAATTATAAGCTTCTGATTATTGTCTTTAACCTTGTCCCATACATGGTTCTAAGATTAGTCCTTAACTAAGCGGTCCACAAAAAATATGAATGCGACACAAACAGAGTCTAGACTCTGTCAAACGCTATGTGATTAAATCATTTCTTTATTGCAAAAAAAGAATGGCGGAGAAGTGTTATGAGTTATACTCGTACAAGCATAGTGGGACTGTGTGCATCCCTTGCTTTGGCAACAGCAGCGCAGGCTCAGGATTTAGGGCCAGACATAAATATTGCAAAAGACTTCAATGACGCTGTTTTTACAGCCCCTGTAGAACCAGAAATAATTCATGCTTACATAGAATCGCCTAACGGTAACATTATGCGTGATTTCACCGCATGTACGGATAATGGGCATTACGTTATGGGTCGTTACGCTGCCCGTACAGATCATCAACATGTAAATTATATGTGGGATACACGTGGGGTCGAAGAGACTGCCAGACAGTTTGCTATAACAGATACTCAATACGATTTTGCTGTACGCCATGTAATACAAAACATGTCTAATACCGATTTATCGCGACTAAACTATACATTTGCGCAAAAATGGCGTGATGCAATTCGCGACAATATAGACGTTGTATACGACAGCTTCGTAGAAGGCAGTGATTTAGACTTTGATGCAACTCAAATAGAGCGCGGGTTTGTGATTGACTATGTATCGCGCGCCCCGTTGCCAGCTCTCTGCGCTTCAGCTTAATACGAGTATATAGACAGTCATTTTTCTTTTTCATAAAAATTTTATATGTTATATCTAATTAATGATATTAGGAGTCAAAAGAGCTATGACAGCGGCCTTTATGTCCACTGCCGTTTTGGGCGTGGCGGCTAACGCTAATGAATGCGGCGCTTCATGCCAGTCAGATTATGCGGATATCGGCAAATCAATTGATAAAGCCATCAACCTAAGAAAAAAGCTTAAAGGTAAAGCTGCTACTGAGATATCATACTGTATAACACGCCTATAAAGGCCCTCATGTACACATAGTAAAACACCTGTATAACTTGTTTTGATAATGGTCGGAGCGAGAGGATTTGAACCTCCGCCCCCTTGCACCCCATGCAAGTGCGCTACCAGGCTGCGCTACGCTCCGATGTCCGTTTTGATATCAAACTAACGTTGCAATTAAAATAAGTATTTACAAACCTGTGCCAATTATGGCAAACAGCATTCATGGAATGGACAGTAGCCGAAAAAACCTCTTTTTTTGTAAAAACTTGTGAAGTCAGTGCTGAAACTGGAACAGATTTTATTCTGAAGCATGTTTTTGCAACACATGCACCCGACAGAAACGTTAATACTGAAGTCACTCGCAAATATGGTTCTTTAACTGATTTTGCAGAAAAAGTTTACATTGCTATGGGCGGACAACGTTCACAGATAGGCGCCCTCTCCCCGAGACAATATGCTGAAATGATCCGAGATATGCACGATGGTGAAAAACCGCATAATAACAGAATATATCGCGCCTTTATGGAAGCAGGACACCACATACGCGAACTGACAAACAGGCCTGACTATATCTTACCAAGCGACACTATTCCACAGAGACAAAAACCCCAACGAGCAGTCGCTTAAGCCTTAACCATGCTACGCAGAGCTTTTAGCTCTGCCAGCATCATTTCAAGAACAGCGCGTTGTTTCGCACTCATACCAGATGCTTGGACGGCAGCTTGTGTAGCTGGCTGAACCTTCGGTTGTGGCGCAGGCGCTGCAGCAGCATTTTGATTTTCTGCCTGAGAACCAGCTACTTGAGACTTACTGCGACCTTTTAGAAGCTTTTGAACACCTTTAATTGTGTAACCTTCTGTGTAGAGAAGATGGTGGATACGTTTCAAAAGCGCAACATCTTCAGGGCGATAGTAACGACGACCACCACCACGCTTAAGCGGCTTCACTTGTGTAAACTTTGTTTCCCAAAAACGAAGAACGTGCTGCTGCACTTCCAATTCATTTGCCACTTCACTGATAGTACGGAAAGCATTCGGCGCTTTTTGTGTCTTTTTCTTTGATGCACCAGATTGAGCGGCGGCTGATGTTTTCACAGCTTGTTCAGCAACCTGTTCTTTCTTTTGAATAGGTTCCATTTCAACAGAGCTTTCAACCACGGGCGTAGAAAATGTCGGCTGCGACCTATCTTCAGACGCGCTCGTATAGGTTTCTCCTGACATAAGTGGCGGTGTAACTCTGTAATTGCTCATTATCTTCTCTTCTTCTTAGATCAACGTTAAAATAAATTAGAACTGGTTATTATCATCTGATCCAAATGGATTAGATGAGATCGGCATTGGCGCAGCTGTTTCTGCTGAATTATTAAGCGCTTCCGTTGCTTTATTAATCTTGTCTTTTAAAACATGCGATGCACGGAATACCAAAACTTTACGCGGTGCAATTGGCACCTCAACACCTGTTTTCGGGTTACGCCCAACACGTGCCCCCTTTTCCTTAACGGAAAAACTACCGAAAGACGAAATCTTAACATTATCGCCATCAGTGAGTGCCGCCATCATTTCATCGAGTACCTGCTCAACAAGATCAGACGATTCATTACGTGAAAGACCAACTTCTGCGTAAACAGCCTCTGCCAAATCCGCACGTGTAATTGTTTTAGTTTCTGGTGGTAACGTCATTACCCTAGCTCCATAAGTGTTTGTATAAAGAAACATTAATCCCGCTTAAGAGAGATCGTCAATGAGACAAAATGACTTAACCACAGAACTTGAGATAAAAAATGAAAAAAGCCGTTCTTTTCAGATGGATATAGAGCTTTGCTGAGACAAAGAGCCTAAAAACGTACGAGCGCAGCGCCCCATGTCAGACCGCCACCCATCGCTTCAATAAGAAGCATTTGGTTACGCTGAATACGGCCATCCTTAACAGCCTCATCCAGTGCAAGAGGAATAGATGCCGCAGAGGTATTACCGTGGCGATCCACCGTCACAACAACCTTATCCATGCTCATATCGAGCTTTTTAGCAGTTGATTCAATAATACGGATGTTCGCCTGATGCGGTACGAGCCAGTCAATTTGACTTGCTTCAATGCTATTATGTTGTAGCGTCTCTTCTACAACATCAGCCATATAACTGACCGCGTATTTAAAAACCTCACGCCCCTGCATCAAAACATGACCAGCATCGCCTGTTGTGGCAGGGCCACCGCTTGTTTGGAGAAGCTCGCGCTGCTTGCCATTCGCATATAAATGCGTTGAGTGAATACCCTGCCCATCCAAACCGTTTTTATTCTCTTGCGCTTCAAGAACAACTGCACCTGCTCCATCAGCAAAAAGCACACATGTCGTGCGATCATTCCAATCAACAATCGATGACATCTTCTCAGCGCCTATCACAAGGATACGCTTTGCCTGTCCCATCTTGATAAAGTTATCAGCCGTGGCCAGCGCATAGACAAACCCTGTACAGACTGCCTGCACGTCAAAAGCTAAACCAGGTGCTATACCTAGCTCACCCTGAACTTTCACTGCAACAGACGGAAAAGTACGATCCGGCGTTGTTGTTGCAACGATAACACCGTCAATATCAGCGGCCGTTAGGTTTGATGCCTCCAGAGCACGCTTTGCAGCCTCTATCGCCATTGTACCAGTTGTCTCACCATCGGCAGCGATACGGCGCTCTTTAATACCACTGCGCTGTACAATCCACTCATCAGACGTATCCACGACCTTCTCCAGATCGGCATTTGTCATGATTTTTTCAGGAAGATAAGAGCCCGTGCCCTTAATAATAGAAGTCAGCGCCATTTATATTACATCCCAACAACAGACATAAATGTCTCTTGCTCCATTAGTTCTTCGATTTGAGCAGCAACGCGCTGGTTAAATCCATTCGTTACTAAACCAGCGGCAACCATAATCGCATTTTCTGTACCAAGAACATCACTACCGCCGTGACTTTTGACACAAACACCATTCACCCCAAGGAACATGCCGCCATTATATTTACGCGGATCAACGCGGTCTTTCATACGCTTAATCGCGCCGCGCGCCAGAAAATAGCCAAGCATTGCCAAAGGAGACGATTTGAAAGCTTCTGTCAGATATACTTTTGATAACTTACCTACGCCTTCCGCCGTTTTTAAGGCAACGTTTCCTGTAAATCCGTCGGTGACAACAACATCGACCGTGCCCTTGGTAATATCATCCCCTTCAATAAAGCCGTGATATTCGCCGGGAAATTCAATACTGGATAAGACAGAGGCTGCACTACGTAGTTCTTCATGCCCCTTCATGTCTTCTGTCCCAACATTAAGAAGGCCAACAGTTGGTTTTGTAATACCCTGTACCACGCGCGCGTAAACAGCGCCAAGAACAGCAAACTGCGTGAGCACCTCCGCATCACAAGCCAAGTTCGCCCCCATATCAAGCATCACACACTGATCTTTGTAAGTTGGCATCACGCTCGCAATGGCTGGTCTGTTAATACCGGGTAGGCATTTTAAAATCATTTTTGACAGCGCCATCAGCGCGCCGGTATTACCCGCCGAAACAACGGCGTCCGCCGTGCCATCACGAACAGCCTCAATTGCAAGACGCATAGATGTGTCTTTGCTGTTACGAACTGCGCTTGATGGTTTTTCGTGGCTCGAGATTGCCTTATCTGTGTGATGAATTTCTGTGTGAGGCTTTAGCCCCTCAAATTTATCCAGCTCCACCTGAATTTTAGCTTGATCGCCAAAAAGTAAAAAACGTGTATCGGCTAAGCGCTCTTGCGCCGAAGCAACACCAGCAATAACGACTGAAGGGCCAAAATCCCCGCCCATAGCGTCAACAGCAATAATCTGACGATAATTCATAGAGGTGACAATACGGTAAGATGCGTAAAAAAGAAAAGAGTTTCGTTAATGTTTTAACGAAACTCACAGATTCTTAAATTGAAATGCGAATTAGTCGCGTGTTTCAAGTACCTGACGGCCTTTGTACATGCCTGTCTTAAGGTCAATGTGGTGACGACGCTTTGGCTCACCAGTGTGTGAGTCTTCAACCCACTGAGTTGTTTTCAGAGCGTCGTGTGAGCGGCGCATTCCGCGCTTCGCAGGAGTAGTTTTCTTCTTTGGAACAGCCATTTTCTTGTCCTTTATCTAAAATTCTGCCGTTTTATACCGAACATACGGGGCAAAAAGCAAGCAAAATCTTATTTAAAAAATTAGATAAAATATAAAGCTTTAGTTAGCTGTTAACCGCGATAAGAATGAGGATGCTTGCCCAGTTATCCCAATTCCCGAGCAGGTAATACATTTATCATCTAAATAATACCCCCATTCTCTCTCACTAAGACCAAAACGCTCCGTTAATGTATCTCTAAAAGCAGAAACATCATCTACAGCGACTGGTTCAGAAAACAAAACATCATAACCCTCAGAAATAGAAGAACTTTCTTGAACAAGAACCTTTGATTCTTCACCGAAACTCTCGATAGCCATCTCTTTTAAACGTTGTTTAAAGCGGGCTTTGTCTTCTGGAGGACTAGAATCAAACATATACTACCGGTTCTCTTTCCAGTCTTTTAGCGCCTCAAACGGGTTCTTGCGCAAAGGGCTATCTTCAGTAGGCTTAATTTCCTCATCACCGAACTTAAATTTAACCCCTCTTTTATGCGGATAGGCCGGAATCGCGAGAATCAAGTGCTGAACGACCAGCTCACCCAAATCCACCTTACCATTCACCATTTCCTCAGGATCTTCCTCTTCAGAGGTAACTTCAACCTCTACGCCACCTGCCTTTTCGCCATTCCCCTGCTTTGTATCACGCTCTTTTAGCGCACGCATAAAGGAAACAGTGCTTTCCTTATCCTCGAACCACCCCTCTACGGGTTCTTTAAGCTCACATTCGAACTCTTCCGCGCTTACAACACATTCCAGCGTCAAGTTTGCTTTAAAGCGGCCTGCTACATGAATAACACGGCCTGCTTGCTCTCTTTCCAGCGTCAGATCAGCATTCAAGGCATTAATCATAGGTACACCCGCACGCACAGCAACATCTTTAAGCGCAGCTTCATCAGCGCTAATTTTCACACGCGTTGGCGTTTTATCGATCTTTTCACCCTCGATAAAATGAGACCACTCGTTGGTTTGTAAAGCTTTCTTAGGCACTCTTCCGCTCCTCATTATTGTTCAACGCTATCTCCGAAAACATCAAATCCGCAGAACTTATAACGGGCATATTATCGAACAATTTAGCACTACTCACTATATAGGATGCTATAGCATCAACATTATTATCATCGATATCTTTAGCCGTGCCATATACATTCCGTTTAACGGCCTGTTTCAGGTCGGATAAATCGTCTTTTTCAATCGCATCAATATAATGCATTGCACGGCCTTTAAAACCTTTCATCATGCGTTTCATATGCTTAGGCACGCTCAGATCGCCAACCCCCATCTCACGGAGAGACTTATCCATGTTCATAAACATCACATCAAACAAAGACTGAGCCTTCTTATCCTCTCCCGTTTTTTGTAACGAACGAATGATCAAAGCTGTATGCAAACAGATAAGCTCAAAACGCCCATCAACGGTATCCGGAACCCCGTAATCACTATAGAAAACAGGTTGGCGGGCGTGCGTAACTGCCTTCTCGTACAAATTACTCACCTCTCTCTTTTCAAGAGCGCGCTTGGATAGAAAGCCGAACATTGATAGTTTTCTCCTTATAACTCAGCCTCACAATACGTTTGGCTCTTGATTTTTTAGGGGCTCAAGGGCTATAGATCAAGCATGAAACGTTTTAATTTTCTATGTTTAGCTTCTGTCGCAGCGCTTTCGATAGCTGCCTGCACGCCAACACAAGCAAATCGCGGCAATATCGTCGAAGATTTTCGTATGAATGAGATTGTTGAAGGCGTTAGCACAAGAACAAATGTGCTTAAGTCTTTAGGCTCCCCAACCACGAAAGCACCATTTGACGACAATATCTGGTACTACATTGGACAAAAGACAGAAAAAACAGGCGTTTTCGATCCTAAAGTTGTCGAAGAGAAAATCGTGGTCGTTGCGTTTAACGAAGAAGGCATCGTCGATGTCATAGAAGAAGTTGATGCGGAGCGCATGGATATACCGCGCGTGCGCCGTAAAACAGAAACTGGTGGTAACGAGGTTACTGTTATGGAACAGCTTCTCGGGAACGTAGGTCGTTTTAACGCACCGGACGTATCCGCAACAGGCGATCGTTAATAAGCATCATGGCTGTCCATCACTCGTATAGCGAAAACCTTCCTGAGGTGCCTTCTGCATTAGAAGAGTTAAAAACAGCAATTGATGAAGGTGTTAAGGATCTACAAGCGCGTGCGAAAGTCGCTTATCGCCAGTTTTTCTTCCCGATTCATTATCTAACAGAAAAACATCAAGATCTTTTAGCATCAGGCCTCACACTGCACTTCCGACAACAGTCTGGCTTTGATGTCGGTGAAAGAACTCATTACGAATATGATCAATTAATGGGGCGTCAGGCGATTGCTCTTGGTTTTTTCGGAGAAAGAGACGATACGACAATCCACCTACAACATGATGGTAACTTCACAATCAAAAGCATAAGTCGTGGAGAAGCCAAAGATCTCACAACGACAGGTGTTGTTGCATTTGTTGTAGAAGCCGTTGAAGCTGCTATGGAGCGCCAGCTAGAAAATGACGATCAATACGAAAGAGATTTTGCCGAAAGATTTAAGGTCGCCGTTGTCCCTGAAGCTAATGATCAATTAGAACGCCCGAACGTTGACGACAGCGCCGCAAGAAAGGCTGTATTAACAACTGCTGCAGCAGTAATGATTTTCGGCGCGTCATAATAAAAAAGCCCCGTATAAACGGGGCTTTGTTTTATTCTTAATGGCTATTTAGCTTATGTACCAAATACATTCGCAATAACGGCCACCAACAAGATCGCAACAATGTTCGCAATCTTAATCAGTGGGTTCACCGCAGGACCAGCTGTATCCTTGTATGGATCGCCAACAGTATCACCTGTTACCGCAGCATGGTGAGCATCAGAGCCCTTCCCGCCGTGATTACCATCCTCGATATACTTCTTGGCATTATCCCAAGCACCACCACCGGCAGTCATTGAGATCGCAACAAAGATACCTGTCACAATTGTACCCATAAGAAGCGCACCAAGTGCTTCAAAGGCAGCAACAGGGCTTCCACTCAAACCAAGAACAACGAAGTACAAGATCACTGGAGCCAACACAGGAAGAAGTGATGGAACAATCATCTCTTTGATCGCAGCTTTCGTTAGAAGGTCAACAGCTTTACCGTATTCAGGCTTCGCCTTACCATCCATGATACCTTTGATCTCTTTGAACTGACGACGCACTTCTACAACAACGCTTGCCGCCGCGCGACCAACAGCTGTCATAGACATCGCACCGAATAGGTATGGCAACATACCACCGATAAATAGACCAATCACAACAAATGGATTTTGAAGCGAGAACGTCATCTCCGGCAAGTTCGGCATGTAGTGCGCGATCTCTTCGGTAAAGGCAGCAAAAAGAACGAGCGCTGCCAGACCTGCAGATCCGATAGCATATCCTTTTGTTACAGCCTTCGTTGTATTACCAACAGCGTCCAAAGCGTCTGTTGTATTACGAACTTTCTCAGGCAAGCCTGCCATCTCCGCAATACCACCAGCGTTATCAGTCACTGGGCCGTAAGCATCAAGCGCCACAACCATACCAGCCATAGATAGCATCGTAGTTGCCGCAATCGCGATACCGAATAGACCAGCAAAGTTAAACGCCAGATAGATACCGACACAAATCAAGATCACTGGTAGAGCCGTTGCTTCCATAGAAACAGCCAAGCCCTGGATCACGTTTGTGCCGTGACCTGTCTCAGAAGCTTTCGCGACTTCTTGCACAGGACGGTGCTCTGTCCCTGTATAGTACTCCGTAATCCAGACGATCACGCCTGTCACACCAAGACCAACTAAAATACAGTGAACGATATCTTTCAAAGTGATAACACCTTCACCATCAGCAAGTTCGTACTCAGTCTCTAGCCCCATGTTCGCTAATAGAACAAGAACTAAGAGCAATGAGAACACACCGCTGGCAATGAACCCTTTATAAAGGGCGCCCATGATGTTTTGTTTTCTGCCCAAGCGAACAAAGAAAACCCCGGCAATAGAACCGAGGATACATAGACCACCAATAATAAGAGGAAGCATCATCATTGTTTCTTGCGCACTAGCCGCAAACACGCTGTATGCAATCAACATCGTCGCAACCACAGTCACGGCATATGTTTCAAACAAATCAGCAGCCATACCGGCACAATCCCCAACGTTATCCCCAACGTTATCCGCAATCACTGCAGGATTACGCGGGTCATCTTCAGGAATACCAGCCTCGACTTTACCAACAAGATCCGCACCAACGTCAGCACCTTTTGTAAAGATACCGCCGCCAAGACGTGCAAAAATGGAAATCAATGACGCACCAAAACCAAGACCAACAAGAGCCTCTAATGCTTCACGTAAACCAAAGCCCATTTCTTCAGTTAGGACATAGTAATAACCAGCCACACCCATCAAACCAAGACCAACAACAAGCATCCCTGTAATTGCTCCTGACTTAAATGAAACGTTCAAAGCTTTTTCCAAGCTTTCCTTTGCCGCCTGTGTTGTCCGAACATTGGCTTTCACAGATACATTCATTCCAATGTATCCTGCTGCGCCTGATAAAACGGCGCCAATAACAAATCCGACAGCAACATGCCATCCAAGCAAGAAATATAGAATAACCGCTACAGCCATCCCTACTTTTGCGATTGTTGAATATTGGCGATTAAGATAAGCGCGCGCACCCTCTTGAATAGCGCCAGCAATTTCTTGCATTTTTTTATTACCTGCATCACTGGACAGCACCTGCCTTGACCACAACTGGCCAAAGATCAGCGCCGCGACAATACAGCAGGCTATCATTAGATAGGCTTCAATCATGTCGAAGATCTCCTCTTCTTTTCTAGGATTACTTAAGTTTGATAGAGAAATTTATAACAAAAAATCTCTAGCTAAAGATGGTGGGTAATTTTATAAGTCCTGGCAAGGATTTAGAGAAAGTTTTCCAGAAATAGACATAATAAAAAACCCAGCGTCTCATTCCTGAGTGCCGGGTCTTTGTGATCCTGAAGTTGTTCTATGCTTAAGTAAATATCTGTATAAATATGAACATTCAAAGATCGGAGGAATTCTTAAATTGGTTTTTGCTGCACCACCTGTAGTAAAACGTCATTCACTTGATGTTCACCAAGAACCTTTGTCGTCACGCGATTCAAACGCGCTTTGAGTTGATCAACCTTAATCACGCCACCTTGTAACGATGCCTTGCGGTTCAATACACCATACATATCCTGAATAAATGCATCTTTGAGACGTGGCGCATACATTTCAGCGCGCTCTGCTGCCTGATCATTGTTAACCTCAAGAGCAACAACTAGTGTTACAACTTGAGACACACCTGAATTATCTAAAATTGGTAGAACTAAAGGCTCTAACTTTACGAACTGAAGGTTTTTTGCCTCCTCTTTTGCATTCTTGGCCTTTTTCATTTCTCGTGCTTTTGCAATCTCATCCATAGGTCCGGCTGATGCAACAGCTTGATTCTGAAAGAAAAAGTAACCACCCGCGGCGCCACCGCCTGCAAGTAGTAATGCTGAGAATATAATTAAAACAAACTTCATCTTGACCCCTGTAAATCCATTCCTGGAGTGCCTTTTAACCGTGTTCTTATCTGGCACTCTTTAAGATTACTCAAAAAAGGTTAACAATTGGTGTACAAATCTTGTTTTTTTCTTTGTTTTTCAACTGGTTACGGAGGCATGCACTTGACCAAAGTCAATTTTCATAAGGCTTAAGATACGAAACAGGGTATACAGACAAGCCGTATACCCTGCTCTTTCGTCGTTATTCTGCTGTTTTTCTAGGATTTAACTATAGATGTTGCGAGTTTTGTCGCAATATCCTCAACTGTGTCATCTTTACCTAGTTTTTCTACGATTTCCCCATCGCTATTCAAGAGCGTCACAAAGCCCGTTTTAGCACCAAACTTTTGCAATAACCCTGCTACATTCTCATCTTCAGCTAAGGCCTTACTTGCTTCAATCGTCTCTTTTGTCGTGAAATCAAGTCTTACAACTTCAATTTGATCCATGTTAATTGCCTGCATAGCCTCTTTCATCTTAGGCCCTAAAACCTTACAAGAACCGCAGTTATCGGAATGAAAAACGACGGCTTTCAATTTTGGAGCTGCCTCTTCCGAGACCATCGCATCCTTTTCCATCATCGTTTTTTCTTCCATTGCGTGAGACACTGGCATAAACGCAAGTAGAGCGAAGGCCAAAGTAAGTAGTGATTTCATATGTTTTCTCCTGAATAAGTCGTATTAAAAAAGTGCGTAATCAGGAAAGCATTCGCCGTCCTAACAAAGATCGTTACATTTTTCAGGAGAATTGTTTTAGCGCGTTGTTTCTCTGACACCATCAAGAACAGCGTTCACAAGCTTCACTTCTGCATCGTCATAAAAGGCGCGCGCAGCGTGGAGATAATCATTTATAATGATGGGCGCATCAATTGATTGGTGCACCATCAATTCAAATGCACCGCAAATGAATAGAGAATGAAGAAGTGGCTCAGCGCTTTTATCTGCCTTTTCTTCATCTTTCGCACCGCGATTTGCCTGCACCATCTCATGTAGCTGATCAAAGTGGTTAAATACACCATCAACAATATCTTTAAACAATGGACCATCAGGCGTTACAAGTTCATCGCCGTCAATATCAATACCGCCAGCGCGATGTTCTAAAAACTCAGGTATTACTTCCTCGGGGGACTGCTTGTTCGATAGAATTTGATAAACAGCCTGCACAGCCAAAAGACGCGCAGCACTCTTACGTGCTTTTTGAGATCCAGTTTTGGATTTCTTTTGCGCAGCTTGGTCGCTTCCGGCTTCTATTACAGGCTGATTATCCGTCATATTCTTCTCTTATATATAAGCAGGCTTTTATGCCGCTGCCTTCTCTTGCATGAACTGCGCTCTATTTTCAAGCGTTTTCACACATGCATTGGCTGCTTCTTTGCCTTTCTTTTTGAAATGCTCGAAGAAGTATTGATGGTGTTCTTCATGCTCATGGAAGTTATGAGGGGTCAAAACAACCGAAAGAATTGGCACATTTGTGTCCAACTGAACACGCATCATGCCATCAATTACTGTTGAAGCAACAAAGTCGTGACGGTAGATACCGCCGTTTACAACAAAGCCGCAGGCAACAATAATCGCATAATCACCTGTTTCGGCGATCCATTTCGATTGTAGCGGGATTTCAAGACTTCCTGGAACATCAAAGATCTCGATACGATCTGAAGAAATACCGTATTTCTCCATCTCAGCAATAAAGCTCTCACGCCCTTGCCCGACAATATCGTCGTGCCAAGCGGCCTGAATAAACGCGATCTTTTGGGAACCGAGTAGTTGGTTTGCAATCATCTGATTCATGGTTTTTCCTTTCTAAATATTTAACCAGAATCAGGGCATGTGAATAAGCCAGACCTGCCTAACAAGAACTGCCAGACAACCTCACTTAATCGCTCTCTTTCATCCGGACTGTAACCGTCGGCTCTGGCCTCTCACCAGATCTGCTTGACCCTTTACAAAAAATGCAAAGGCGCTCGCGGGCTCATATCTTACGATACATACCGCCGGTAGGGACTTTCACCCTGCCCTGAGAACTAAAATGGTTATAGATTATAGAAACGCAGCAATCAAGCACGAACCTCAAGCATGCGCGCCATATAGCGTGCAAGCATATCGATCTCTAAGTGAATATCATCACCTTCGCTACGATCAGATAGAGTCGTTTGCTCCCATGTGTGTGGAATGATATTTACACCGAACTGATTGCCTTCAACTTCGTTGACGGTCAAAGAGATGCCATCCAATGAAACAGATCCTTTTGGCGCAATGAAACACGCGAGATCTTGAGGCACTTCAAACTTTAAACGATATGAATCACCATCAGGCATCACCCTGATCAATTTTGCGAGGCCATCAACATGGCCGGAAACAATATGCCCGCCGAGTTCATCTCCAACTTTTAGCGCACGTTCTAGGTTAACACGTGAACCTTCGTCCCAATCACCAATCGTTGTCTTTGAGATACTCTCTGCCGACACATCAACAAAGAAAACGTTATCTTTCTTTTCTACTACAGTCAGGCAGCACCCTGAACACGCAATGGAGGCTCCCATATCGACGCTTGATAGATCATAAGCCGTTTCAATGCCAAGGCGCACGTCACCAGCCTCTTTATCAACGCTCTTTACTGTACCAATATCTGTAATAATTCCTGTAAACATAGCGGCACCCTATTATGCTCTTTCATAAATATCCAGCATATCTTTGCCTAAAGATCGGCTTTCAACGTGATTTAAATTTATCATTTTATCTAAAGAGCTTATTTGCATTTCTGAAACTGAATTCTTCGCATCAGAACCAAGAAGCGTACGGGCACGAAACCATAAAAGACGATCAAACAAATCAATTTTTAGAAAGCTTGTTACAACCTCCGCACCACCTTCAACAAGCACACTTGTGAGACCTTCTTCGGTGAGTGCCTTTAATGCGGCCTGTAAATCCACTCTATCGTTTTTCTTTGGTACGGTTATAATTTTTGCACCGCGTTGAATAAGATGATCGGCCTCAGAAACATCACAAGCAGTTAAAATCCAAACAGGATTTTCTTTTGTATTTTTAAAGAGTTGTTCATCATCTTTAAGTTTTAAGTTTGTATCAAGAACGATACGTACACCCTGATGATTAAACCCAGGCACACGCGCCGTCAGTGATGGGTTATCTGCAAGCACAGTATTAACGCCCACTAAAATCGCATCATGTTGCGCGCGCTCTATATGCGCAAACCCGCGCGCCGCACTGCCCGTAATCCACTTTGATTCACCGGCCTGTGTTGCAATTTTACTGTCCAGCGTCGACGCCGTCTTTAATGTAATGAGCGGACGTCTGCTTTCCTGTTTTAAAAAATACCCTTTATTTGCAGTGCGCACTTCTTCTTCAAGAACGCTGACAACAACATCAATACCCGCATCTTTCAACATTGCTACACCACGGCCAGAAACACGATCATCAGGATCAAGCGTTCCAATAACAACACGCGCTACTCCTGCATTAGTAAGAGCTACGACACATGGCGGTGTTTTCCCATGGTGTGAGCATGGTTCCAACGTTACGTAGGCAATCGCTCCTTTAGCCTTCTCACCAGCTTCCAATAAAGCAGCTGCTTCAGCATGTGGTCTTCCGCCATCGGCCGTCCTGGCGCGAGCAATGATTTTCCCCTCTTTAACAAGGACACATCCAACCGTAGGGTTCGGCCATGTGCGCCCCAATCCCGTGCGCGCCAAATTAAGCGCGGAGCGCATGTGCCAGATATCAGCATCTGTAACTGTCATTATTTCTGCTGCGCCTGCAGCTCACGCACATTTTCAAGGAATGAGTTGAAGTCTTCAGGATTACGGAAGTCTTTATACACTGATGTGTAACGAATATACCCAACCAGATCGAGTTGCACGAGCGCATTCATCACAAGCTCACCAATGCGTTCTGCCTGCACCTCCTGCTCCCCTTCACTCTCTAACTGGCGAACTATACCGCTCGCAGCTTTTTCAATTGCCGTCATTTCAACTGGGCGTTTACGCAAGGCAACACTCATGGAGCGAATGATTTTGTCACGGTCAAAGACCTGCTGACGCCCATCCGACTTTACAACAATAAGATCACGAAGCTGAACCCGCTCAAACGTTGTAAAGCGACCACCACAAGCATTACACGCACGGCGGCGGCGGATAGCATGATTATCCTCCGCCGGACGTGAATCCTTTACTTGCGTATCTTCGCTATTACAGAACGGACAACGCATATAAAAACCTTAAATTGTTGCGCCTTCGTATACAGGGAAACGATCACAAAGCGCTTTAACTTTAGCTCTCACTGATGCCTCTACTTCAGCATTGCCTTCTTCGCCATTTGCAGCAAGACCATCAACAACCTCAAGGATCAGTTTACCGATTTCCTGCCATTCTGCTGTACCGAAGCCACGTGTTGTGCCCGCTGGTGTACCCAAACGAATACCTGACGTCACAAATGGCTTTTCAGGATCATTTGGCACCGCGTTTTTGTTACATGTAATACCTGCATGCTCTAACGCTTGGTCCGCAGCCTTACCTGTAATGCCCTTTGGACGAAGGTCGACCAGCATCATGTGACAATCAGTACCATCAGAAACGATATCCAAACCGCCTTCTTTCAGTGTCGCAGCCAATGTGCGCGCGTTATCAACAATCGCTTGTGCGTATGCTTTAAACTCTGGCTGAGCTGCTTCACCGAAAGCAACAGCTTTTGCCGCAATCACATGCTCCAGCGGCCCACCTTGTAGACCAGGAAAGATTGCAGATTTAAGCTTTTTCGCTAGATCTTCATCATTTGTCATGATCGCGCCGCCACGTGGGCCACGAAGTGTTTTATGCGTTGTTGTTGTGACAACATGTGCGTGCGGGAAAGGGTTCGGGTAAGAACCGCCAACGATTAAGCCCGCATAGTGCGCCACATCAGCAAATAGATAAGCGCCAATTTTATCTGCAATTTCACGGAAGCGTTTAAAATCAATCGTACGAGAGTAAGCAGATGCGCCCGCAATAATCATTTTAGGCTTATGCTCAACTGCAATTTTCTCAACTTCATCCATATCAATGAGACCTTCATCATTGATACCGTAAGTCACAGCTTCAAACCATTTACCGGAGAAGTTCACCGGACAACCATGCGTTAAATGACCACCATGTGCCAAATCCATACCTAAATATTTATCACCTGGCTGAAGAAGCGCCATAAACACACCTAGATTTGCATTCGCGCCTGAGTGCGGTTGAACGTTTGCGAAGTCACAACCGAAAAGCTTACACAAACGATCAATCGCCAATTGTTCTGTCACATCAACGTGCTCACAACCTTGATAGTAGCGCTTCTTTGGGTAACCTTCTGCGTATTTATTTGTTAGCACCGAGCCCTGTGCCTGAAGCACGGCCTTTGACACAATGTTTTCAGAAGCAATCAACTCGATCTGATCTTGTTGACGCGCTAGTTCTCCCGTAATCGCGTTATACACTTCAGCATCCATCTCTTTCAGATCGGCTGTGAAGTATGTATCCGCCATATAGTCTTTTTTTTCTGCTGTGTTGCTCATAGTTTTCTCCTCTATTTAATCTTCAATCTTATCGATGCGGCGTAGGTGGCGACCGCCTTCAAATTCTGTTTCCAAGAATGTCTTTACAATGTCCAGCGCAGCCTCTGTGCCGATCAAACGCTCGCCAAGGCAAAGAACATTCGCATCATTATGCTCACGTGTTAGGCGTGCCATTGTTGTGTTCATACAAAGTGCAGCGCGGATATTTTCATGGCGGTTACACGCAATAGAAATACCAATACCTGTACCGCAAATCGCAATACCATAATCTGCATCACCATCAGCGACTGTTTCTGCTAAAGCATGTCCAAAATCGGGATAATCAACGGATGTTTTGGCATCATCCGTGCCTAAATCGACCCAATCCAAATCAAAACTGTCTTTTAAAAATTCTTTGAGGACGTAGCCCCCATGATCACTTGTGATTGCGACTTTTAATTTCATAGCAGAGTTATAGGGTTTATGCGGGTTTTATGCAATAAATAAAATGATTATTACAAAAAATTATTAGGACAATTTAAATAGCAAAGCTTCCATAAGAATCCGCTTGAACATCAGAGATTGGAACCATGCCATGCGCAATAAAAGGTTGATCAAATAGAACGTTCAAAGATTCAAAATCAGGCTTATTGCCGCGCAGTATGGTACCAACAGCATAATTATAAAAACGTTGTAATTCTCTGATTGTTTTAGCCTCCCCTCGAACAAAATCAGCATTCCCTAGATGTGGCTTTTGGTCACCGTATGCACTAACTTCTTCCCAACGCTTTCCATCCATACACAAAGATTTTAAACATTTTTGTAAAGACACGGTTTGCAAACTACCCCAATTACTAACTTCATAATCTAAGTAAATGTGTGGGTTTTTATCTTGGTTTTTCCACTCTGGGTAATCCCCACGCGCAAAGTGAGTGTAAACATGCACTCTGACATCACTTTCTTCGTCTAGATAACGAACCGCTCTTGCAACCATTTCCTCACCATCGTGAAGTATAAATCGTTCTGCGCGATGTTCAGGTAAATAGGTTAGAACACGGCCATTAGCCAGTTCAAATCTTATCCAATGGCCCTTTTTCCAAGGGTCACCTTCCAGCAGCTTTGGGTACCCTTGAGCATGTTGAGCCTGTTCGAAAAATCTTTGTAAATTATTTTACATATAGCTGTATTAGGCGCCTACGATCATTATGTCAAGAAATACAATCCCCCTTGAAAAAGGCCAAAAAATGCCTTAATTGTTTTTTAACATAATTAACCCATAATACAGTAGCAGAAATGTTAGCTTAAGGAGCAATCATGGGTAGAGAAGTGCATAATGAATTTCGCCGTAGTGAATTACCGAATATTTGGGATTTGACTGCTAAACCAGATGATCAAAAGATCGATCCTATTGAAATTGGTTATGATAGCCCTGGAAACACCTTTGTTGCTTTGGCTGAAAAAAGTGCGCGTGACGCCTTTAAAAGCCTCGGTGATGGGCGCCGCATGATTGGATCGGTGTCAAAAGCAGACTTACCCCCGATGGTACGAGCGCATATAGATCGCCTATCCCGCTAATCAATAAATAATACCCTTTTTCTTCAAAACATATTCGAGGCGCTTCAAAGCATTGCGCTTCAATATATTTTCTGGCGTGTTTGCAGGCCCCTGAATGGAGACTTCGGTTAGGGTCTGCGTATCCATAGCCGACACCTTCACCAGCGAGCCGACCAGAATAAATTCTATAATAACTTCACGATTTTCTAGTGCATTAACCATCTTATGGTAGAATATAAACATGAAGAAAGCAGAATTCGACTGGCAAGATCCACTTCTCCTCAATGAATTACTCTCTGATGAAGAGCGCATGATCATGGATAGCGCGCATGACTTTGCGCAAGGTGAGCTTCTCCCTGGCATTATCGAAGCCAACAGACACGAAGTGTTTGATCCTGAAATCATGAAAAAGATGGGCGCGCTTGGCCTTTTGGGCGCTACGCTTGAAGGATATGACTGCCCGGGTGTGTCATATACAGCCTATGGCTTGATTGCCCGTGAAATGGAACGTGTTGATTCTGGTTACCGCTCCGCCCTCTCCGTACAATCCTCATTGGTGATGTACCCGATCTATACATTCGGCAGTGAGGCACAAAAAGAGAAGTATCTACCCGGCTTAGCCAGCGGTGAGCTCATTGGCTGCTTTGGTCTCACAGAACCTGATGGCGGCTCCGATCCATCGACAATGGTAACGCGCGCGCGGGCCACAAAGGGCGGCTATAAACTCTCCGGCGCAAAGCAATGGATTACCAACTCCCCTATCGCTGACGTTTTTGTCGTCTGGGCAAAAGATGATGAGGGTAAGGTTCGCGGCTTTATCCTTGAAAAAGATATGGAAGGCCTAAGCGGACCTAAAATCGAAGGTAAATTCTCTCTCAGAGCCTCTGTTACTGGCGGCATCATGATGGATGAAGTGTTCGTACCAGAAGAAAACATGCTACCCGAAGCGGATAGCCTAAAAGCGCCATTCATGTGTTTAAATTCGGCGCGTTATGGGATCAGCTGGGGCGCACTTGGTGCAGCTGAGGCCTGCTGGCATATCGCCCGTGATTATGTTTTAGAACGTGAAGTGTATGGTAAACCCCTTGCTGGTCATCAGCTTATTCAGAAAAAATTGGCCGACATGCAAACCGAAATAACGCTCGGTTTAACGTCCGCACACCGCCTTGGAACGTTGATGAGTGAACATCGTACCCCGCCCGAGGCAATCTCAATGTTAAAACGTAACAATTGCGGGAAAGCCCTTGATATTACACGGATTTGTCGCGATATGCTTGGCGGAAACGGGATTGCAGATGAGTATCATGTGATCCGCCATATGATGAATTTAGAAGCCGTGAATACCTACGAAGGAACACACGATATCCACGCTCTTATTTTAGGCCGCGCACAAACTGGGATCGCAGCGTTTGAATAATTAAGGCGTCGCCCCATCACAAATTTGTAGCTTCATATGCGGTATATTTATTTCACCAAGCGCATGACGTTGAAGCGCATTATATAAAGGCTGCGCAACATCCTTATTGGGAAAATCCAACTCTAAAGCATCACATATATCTGTATAATATTGGCTTAAATTGTCCGCTGTCACTCGCCCAAAAGCCTCACGGGCAAAGAAACCTTGTAAATAGCTATTAAAGCTCTGCAAAGACGGGCAAAAATCGCGTCCAACTTCACGAAAGTATTCTTTATAGGCCGCTTCCGCCCATGCTTTTCTGAGATCTAAACTAACCATTTTATATAGCGTTCCTCATATACTGAGCGACAGTAACGTTAGGCTCGCCGGTAATAGTGCCCAAGAATTTTCTAATTTCTGGTTCGTTCTCCTCATCATCAAATTGCTTTTGAGTCATATGACCAAAATTTGCCACAACCATCAGCATGTTCTCATCCAACGCCGTTCTAAACTCGTCTGTAATTGAGACACCGACAACTTCCATCTGAGACAATGTCATCTTTGTCCACTCATCAATGACCTTTTTAGGAAGTTTTTGGTTAGTTTTTTGCGGACGTACGGGGACAGGTCTCGAAAAATCTATGTCATAAAACTTATCGGGAAAGGAAAACGTGTCAGAATTTGATAGTGCCGCCAGATAGCTTTCTCCGAGCTTTTGGAAGATGAGTGACCTTATAGGAGCATGAGTTTTAAGATCTTCTGCTGTCTCTAGAACTTTAGGAAGGATAATATCATGATTTTCAAATAACGAGCCGCTGGCCTTAATTGACTTAGACACTTCACCACCAACCATGTGGTCAATTAAAACATTGAGCATCAAAGAAACAGAACTAGGCGCAACATCTAAACTTGGTTGAGCAGCTCGAACCAAGGCATAGGCCGCCCGCGCCCAATCCTCACTTAACCTTAGATATTTCTCCGACATCCTTGCCATTTAAGCGTTATGGCAAAAATATTGTCATTATGTCAATATTTTTGAGTTTTACGTGAATTTTAACGTTTTTGTTATAAACTGACCCAAAGTGGAGAAAAGCTATGAAAGACGCCATACAGCCTGGATTTTACAAGATTGTTGATCCTAAAGCTTTACGAGAAAACGCTACACTTCCAAATGCAGAAGAAGACGCTCTCGTTGCGGCTATGAAAAAGGGTCACACGCTAACTATCGAAACGCTAGCCGATCCAGATGGTAATCGCCTTCATGCTAATATCCCTGGTAATTCTGGACGCTTCAATGGCGCTGCTCAGAACTTTTCAGTAGATAGATTAGGACTAGAAGCCGTTGATGTAGAAGATGTGCCAAGAGACATCAGGCGCAATATGGCACCCTTAGCAGCAGGACTAAGACCTATAGGGGGTTAATCTTCTAAGCTAGCAAGACCAGTAAATTGTGTCTGAGAATTCCAGAAACGCTCCAGCATTTTCATGGTCTTTGCAACTTCATTCAAACGCTCATCCGTTAGATCCGTTACTTTGATCTGATCTTCGTGACGCGCGAACATTTCACTAAGAACAGTATATAGCTCTGTTCCCTTATCAGATAACTTCACGCGAATTGAACGTTTATCATGCTTTGAACGCTCTTGCTCTAAGTAGCCATTCTCAACCATCTTCTTCACATTATAAGAAACGTTTGAGCCGAGGTAGTAACCGCGTAGCGTCAATTCACCGACAGTCATCTCATCATGACCAATATTATAAAGGATCATTGCCTGAACGTTGTTCACGTCCTGAAGACCTTTACGGTCTAGCTCCACTTTCACCACGTCCAAGAAATAGCGGTGTAAGCGTTCCATAAGTTGAATAGCTTCGTAATACGGTGTGTTCAAAATCGTGTCTCCAAGTGATTATAGTGTAGTGATACTTATAAAGAGGTATGTAAGGATTTACATTCCCCATAAAATAGCATACCTACAATGGATTAAAAGCTTTTTAAAAGTTGATAAAAACACTTTAAAATTTTATGTGAGTGATTATGACCAAAAACACAGATATTAGCGCAATCCTACCGCAGACCTTGGCTGACAGCCTGAGTGAACCAAAATCTCATGCTGAAATGATGAAGCATAAAACACTGACGGAAAAAGCATTTCCGCATGTTCGTATGCGCCGCTTGCGCCAAAATTCAGCTATTCGTGACATGGTCCGTGAGAACGCACTCTCTGCTAACGATCTCATTTTACCTATTTTCGTTGAAGAAGAACTAAAAGAACGTCAACCGATCAAGAGCCTTCCCGGAATTTACAGAGAAACTGAAACGTCTCTGGCCACTGCAGTTAAAGAAGCTTCAAGCGAAGGTATTCGCGGCGTGATGGTATTTGGCGTATCACACAATAAAGACCATATCGGCTCTGACACCATGAACCCGAACGGCCTTCTTGCCCGTATGATTGATCGTGCTAAGCAAGCTGCGCCTGAGGCGGCCGTTATCGCAGATGTATGCTTTTGTGAATACACAGATCACGGTCACTGCGGCCCTATTAATGAGCTCGGTGATGTTGATAATGATAAGACAATTGAAAACGTTGCCATGCAGGCTGTTGTTGCCGCAGAAGCAGGCGCTGACATCATTGCACCGTCAGGCATGATGGATGGGCAAGTGTCCGCTATCCGCCATGCACTTGATGTAACAGGTCACTCACATGTGCCGATCATGGCTTATGCAGCCAAGTTCGCTTCAAACTTCTACGGTCCCTTCCGTGATGCCGCAGGTTGTTCACTAGGACATGTTCATAATGTGCCGACACACCGCAAAACATACCAAATGGACCCAGCCAATGGCCGCGAAGCAATCCGCGATGCGCTCATGGATGAACAAGAAGGCGCTGATATGCTTATGGTTAAGCCAGGTATGGCTTACTTGGATGTCCTAAAAGAGCTTCGCCAAAATACAGAGCTTCCTCTTGCAGCCTATCAGGTCAGCGGCGAATACGCGATGATGAAGTTCGCAGCAGAAGCTGGCGCGCTGGACTTTCAAGATGTGATGATGGAAAGCTTACTGGCATTTAAACGCGCTGGCGCTGATATGATTTTGTCATACTCGTCCGTCGATGCCGTACGCTGGATCAAGAACCAGTAGCCAACCCCCTGATTTTAATACATACAGAAGCGTCTTTTCCTTGAAATAAAAGGAAAATCAGGCGATATTAGTACGAGTGCATTGGCGCACTCATTTCTTTTTGCGTAACTTCTGCGTCTCTTTGTCTAATCATCTGTCTGGAAAGGTTATTCACAACTCATGAAAATCGTCGGCCTTATCTCCGTTCTTCTCTGTACCTTTGGTGGTCTTTTGATCGCAATGGGCTTTGATTTCCCTAAATTTTTAAAGCTTATGAGTCTTATGGGTAAAGCTGCTCCAGGAGAGTTTTTGATTATTATGGGATGTGCTGTTTGTGCCTTTATCGTGGCCAACACACCATCGACAATTAAGACAACGATGCAATACTTTAAGTCAATCACGCAACCTTCAGCGCATGACAAACAAAGTTACATGGATCTTCTCGCAATGCTTTATACGCTGTTCAAGCTTGCAAGAACAAAAGGGTGGCTCGCACTTGAATCACACATTGAGCGCCCAGAAGAAAGCACCCTATTCCAACAGTTCCCGTCTTTTCACAAAAACCACCATGCCGTTGTGTTTCTTTGTGATTATTTAAGAATTATTTCTCTGGGGAATGAAACCCGTTCGAGATTGAAGCCTTGATGGACGAAGAGATTGAAACGATCTCTCATCACGAGCATCACCCAGGTCACGCTCTACAAACGATGGCGGATGGTATTCCTGCCCTTGGTATCGTTGCCGCGGTTCTCGGGGTTATTAAAACAATGTCATCCATTAATGAGCCACCTGAAATTCTGGGTAAGATGATTGGTGGCGCGCTTGTGGGTACATTCCTTGGGGTTTGGCTTGGTTATACATTCGTATCTCCTATTGCTGGCGCTATGACAGGCCGCGCGGAATCTGAAGTCATGTATTACAAAGCCATGAAGGTTGGTATTATCGCATTCCTAAACGGCGCTGCGCCGCAGGTGGCTGTTGAATTCTCTCGTAAGTTCCTACCGCATGATGTACAGCCAGGCTTCTTAGAGCTTGAAGATCACTTAAACGAACTACCAAGCCCATCTGCATAAGGTAAGGACAGGATAAAGAAGAATGTCCGGAAACGACGAACTCAATAATATTATCGTAAAAAAGGTCAAGAAGGTTGATGGTGGCCACCATGGTGGTGCCTGGAAAGTGGCGTATGCTGACTTCGTGACCGCGATGATGGCATTCTTCCTCCTATTGTGGCTTCTCAACGTCTCAACACAAGAGCAACTAGACGGTATCGCGGATTACTTCCAACCATCACCGATGATTTCATCTGACAGCACTGGTGCAGGCGGTGTGCTTGGCGGAACAACGATGGTGACAGAAGGTGCCATGATCTCCGAAAAACAAGATCCTATTACAAAACAAGAATCAGAAACCCCTGCTCTGCGCCCTGGATCACTACCTCCAAGACCAGAAGAAGCCATCGGTGAAACCGGCAAAAAATTGAGTGAAGAAGAGCTTCTAAAACAGATTAAAGCGTGGGAGGACGATGTCTTTAAACAGACACAGGCCGCCCTCGAGCAGGCAATGCAATCAGCAGAGATGAAAGATCTGCAGGAGAGCTTAAGTGTTGATATGACACCTGAAGGCCTTCGTATTCAAATTATCGACCAAGAAGATAAACCTCTTTTCACAAGTGGCAGCGCAGTGTTGCAAGATCACACAAAACAACTCCTGCGCAAAGTATCGAGCGTTATCCTAAAACTTCCCAATGAGCTATCTGTTCGTGGTCACACGGACAGTGTTCCTTATGGCCCAGGCGCACGATACACAAACTGGGAGTTATCAGCAGATCGTGCAAACTCATCACGCCGCTTCTTACAGAAAAACGGTATTCCGGCGACACGCGTTAATAACGTCGTGGGTAAAGCAGACACAGATCATCTGTTCCCTGACAACCCACGTGATGGACGTAATCGACGTATTAGCATCATTCTTTTGCATGAACACCTCACAGTTAAAGAAGGTGCAAACATGAGCTCGCGCGCTGTTAAACGCCTTAAAGAGGAAGAAGTTGAGAAGCAACTATATAAGCGAACAGAGGGCTCAGTCAGCTTCCCATAGTATTTTCATAATTTTTATATTGACATTAGGTATTCCATTTATGTATACATAGATATGCAAAAAATAGATACTAAGGCAATCATTCCACTCAACTCTTTTAGCGAAGACTTCCCTATAGAAGTTGATGTCGTATATGCAAAACCAGAGCATCCAGACAATCACTTCCCGAAACTTTATAGCCCCGATGCTCAAATAATGTGGGCTCATAAAGATATATGGGGAACATGTACGCAGAGAGCTTCTTGAGACTTATCAAGGTCATGCAGACAAGACAAGCTTAGACAGCAGCTTTAATTTCCATGTTCAAACAAACGGAGATCGTGTCATTGTTAAAACTGATAAGGCTATAGGGCAACTCAAAGCCGAAGCACTCAAAATGTAAATCAACCAAACTTATTGCTCTTTGGGAAACCATTTGGTGGCATACGGCCAGCTTGTGCACGGTTACCAACCCATGGGTTTAGATCTTCAACGAGTGTCTCACCAGAACCGTATTTATAAGACAGCCCATCATCCCACTTAAAGGTTTTAAAGTCAGCCAAACCGCCATCTTTATAACGCTGCAAGATAACACCGCGCCCTTTACCCATCTCTGGCACTTCTTCCAAAGCAAACACAATCATCTTACGGTTACGACCAATCACAGCGATATGATCATGCCCTTCACCTATTGGCTTAGAGATTTTTGCCTCCACCTTGCCGGATACATTGAGGATTTGCTTACCGTTCTTCGTTTGCGCTAAAACGTCTTCCATCTTCACGATGAAACCACGCCCATCATCAGCAGCAACTAACAGCTTCTCCCCAGGCTTATACACTTCCATATCCACAATATCGGCATCATTCGGCAAGTTCACGAGCAAGCGTAATGGCTCACCAAAACCACGCCCAGGGGGCAGCTCATCTCCGCCGATTGTGTAGAAGCGCCCGTTCGATCCAAAAACAAGAATCTTATCCGTTGTTTGCGCTTCAATCACAAACTTACCGCGGTCACCGTCCTTATACTTAATGCCTTTTTGAGCGATGTCATGGCCCTTCATCGCCTTTACCCACCCCTTAGAAGAACAGATAACAGTGATTGGCTCTTTCTCGATCATTGCTTCTTCAATCGCATCCACATCAACAGGTTCTAGCGCCTTACCAATTTTTGTACGGCGCTTACCAAGATCAGTTTTGGGACCGAATGTCTCTTGAAGCTCTTTGATTTGTTTTTTGATGACTGTCCATTGACGCGCTTCAGATTTAATCAGCTTTTCAAGCGTATCGCGCTCTTTAGAAAGCTCATCATGTTCGCCTTTAAGCTCGATCTCTTGAAGCTTGTTCAAAGAGCGTAAACGCATATTCAGGATTGCCTCAGCCTGAATTTCAGTAAGGCTAAATTCCTTCATCAACTCTTCTTTTGGCTTATCCTTTGTACGGATAATCTTGATGACCTTATCAACGTTCAAGTGAACGGTAAGCAAGCCTTCCAAAACTTCAATACGGTGAAGTACTTTTTCAAGGCGGTATTGTGAGCGGCGAACAAGCACTTCTTGCTGGTGATTGAGCCATGATTGGATCGCGCCTTTAAGGCCCATAACCTGTGGCACAAGCGCCAGTATCACTGTAACCCAGCACATTCAGATTCATGTTAAAGCGTGTTTCCAGATCTGTCGCACGGAAGAGCGCTTCCATCAGTAGCTCTGCCTCAACATTTTGACTACGCGGCACAAGAACAATGCGGATATCTTCCGCGCTTTCATCACGAATATCATCCAGAAGTGGCAGCTTCTTAGATACAATCAGATCTGCGATCTTCTCAATCAAGCGTGACTTTTGAACTTGATAAGGGATTTCAGTAACAACGATTTGATACGTACCGCGTTTCCCCTCTTCGCGCTCCCATTTCGCACGCAGACGGAAAGAGCCTTTGCCCTCTTCATACGCCTTAACAATGTTTTCTTTTGGTTCCACAAGGAGGCCGCCTGTCGGGAAATCAGGCCCTTTGATCAAGGATGCCAGCTTCTTCGGCGATACATCATCTTCCAGCATCGCCAGCGCCGCGTCGCAGATCTCTGAAACATTAAACGGCGGAATGTTAGTCGCCATACCCACAGCAATACCGCTCGCCCCATTGGCAAGTAGGTTCGGGAAAGCGCCCGGGAGAACAACCGGCTCATCTTCTGATCCATCATATGTTGGGCGGAAATCAACGGCGTTCTCATCAATGCCTTTGAGCATAAGTTGCGCAACCGCAGTCAGCTTGGCCTCCGTATAACGCATTGCCGCCGCGTTATCACCGTCAATGTTACCAAAATTACCCTGACCATCGACCAATGGATAGCGCACAGCAAAATCTTGCGCGAGGCGCACCATCGCATCATAAACGGAAGAATCACCATGCGGGTGATATTTACCAATCACGTCACCGACAACACGCGCAGATTTCTTTGGCGCGCCTTCAGGCTTCAAATTCAATTGATACATCGCGTAAAGCAAACGGCGGTGTACCGGCTTCATGCCATCACGCACATCCGGCAGCGCACGATCCATAATCGTAGACAGTGCATAGGATAAATAACGCGTTGATAGGATCTCTCCCATCTGCTGATCGATAATCTGAGGTTCGAAGTCGGGTTCTTTTTTCTTAGCCATGCAGCGTTTCTAACGCGTAGAACGCCTTGTAGCAAGGGTTCAACGCGCTTTTAGCCACAAAACATTGTATTTAATTTACGCTTAAATGCCCAAAGCCCAATTTAATTTCTACATGTTTCTGCCCATCAACATCTGTAGATGATATCGTAAATTGGGGCGCGCCGAACTCAACATCTTCTGTTGGAGAGTCTGTTTCTGCACAATAGGCATCAAACGCATGCTTTAGCCCGGCATTAACACCAGCCATTTCTCTTTGAGATGTTCGGATGAATAGCTCTATATCTGAAGAAGGTAGATCAATTTATGTAACTGAAAAACCATTGCCAATTTCAACAATTACTAAACCTTCAGGATCATCAGAATTCTCCATAGCAATGCTATCCATGATGTCGTTAGCGGTTAGACCTTCAAAAAGTTCTGTTAAAATGGGCGTATCTAGTATTTCGACGCGTGTTCTTAAAAGCATTAGACATATATAAAAAATAAATAAGTTATGTCAAACAATTTGTGTCAGAATTTATATATCAGCAATCTCTACAGGCTTGCGATCCTCATCAATCGCAACGAAAGTAAACACGCCTTCCGTCACTTTGCGTGAGTCTTCAACCTTTTTGGCGCGCGCGCGTGCCCATGATTCCACATGTACAGCGACAGATGTTCGCCCCGTGCGCACGATTTCGGTATAAAAGCTCACCTCATCACCAACAAAGACAGGCTGGTGAAAGCTCATACTATCCACACTCACCGTAACCACGCGGCATTTAGCCAGTGTTGTTGCCTCAGACGCGCCTGCCAAATCCATTTGTGATAGCAGCCACCCGCCAAAAATATCTCCATAGGCGTTTGTATCACCCGGCAAGGGAACAACACGAAGTGTTGGTGCTTTTTGTGGCGGTTGCGCTGAATTATTTTTATCTAGTTCGCTCATGATTCAATCATATCCTTATAATTTATCTATTGGATAATCCATGGAAGTATGAAGTCTTGTATTATGACACTCTATAGCCCCCAATTCTCTTTTAGCCCGACCAATATAATATCTTCTTAAAAAGAAATGCAGCAAAAGAAAGATTGTCGGCATCGGCAGCAATAATATTGCCTTAAACCAATAGTTATCATACGCAGCAATTCCACGATCATGAAAAACGACAAAGCCACAATTAACAACAGCTAAAATAACAAACAACTTCGTCATAGCCCCTAATCGCTGTTTCCACTGAAACTCTTCAGCTTGCTTAAAGTAAAAAACATAACGTTCTACCTTCTTACTATCGTTTGCAGGCTGATCATTTAATTGCATTTTGAATCCTATCGTGAAAAAGCAAGCGCGCATCAGGCACGCCTTTTGTGTGATGGGCGTAGACCCAATGCTGTAAAAAATGCCCTGTCATCTTTAGGCCCAATGCAACATCTTGCATCTCACCGGCACCATCGCCGCGCATATTTTCTGAACGCAAAAAATCCGGTAATAACAAAAGCTTATCCCTATAAGGCTCAGATTCCTCTTCACTGACGGCGCGGCCTGATTTTGGGCTCACATGCGTCAACGTTGTCGGATCACCATTCGCTGCGCACTTATCAAGCTCTAAACGAAAGCCAAGCTCTTTTAGTAAAGCAATTTCCCACATCACGTAAGAAACAGCCCAATAATCGTCCTCTAAGGCCTCCATCAATTGCAACAGACCGTGATAAAGACCCGCATGCCCTTCTCTCTCCGGCAATGCCGTATCACATAAACTGCACGCTGATAACAACGCGCCGAGCTTCAATGAATCATCGAGTATCCCTGCAGGCAATCCACCTTCAGGCTCTAAAGAATAGGTCCCTAAACTATCCGCTACGCGCGCACTCCACTCACATTTCACATGTGAGCCTGGCTCTAGCATGGGGCGTTTTGTTTTGCTCTGCGCACCATGGACATACCCCGCATGGCGGCCATTCTCTTCGGTTAACAGCGCAACAACCGCGCCCCCTTCCCCATGAGCGCGCGCACTTAAAACGATGCCTTGATCTGTCCATCTTTCCATGTAAAAGAGTATAACCATGAGTGATATTAAAATCGACGACTTAAGAGACCTTTGTGAGAGGGCATTAACAAAAAAAGGCGTTTCGCAGGAACACGCCTCTATTGTGGTTGACCATTATCTTGAGAATGAATTATCCGGCAAGACATCTCATGGCATGGTTCGCGTAGTGCAAGTCGCCGGTGCTATTGATGATATGGCGCTACCTGATCAAGCGCCCTCGGTGGAAAGCGATACTGGCAATACATTGGTTATCAACGGTAACATGAATCTTGGCCCAGTAGTCGGAAAGCGTGTCATGGAAGAATCCATTAAGCGCGCGAAAGAACACGGGCTTTCCTTCGTCGCGACAAAAAAATACTTTGGTAACACTGGCAGTATGGCCTATTACATGCGCCGCCTTGCGGATCAAAACCTCATCGGCCTCATGAGCTGTAGCTCTGAATGTATGGTTGCTGCGCCATCTGGGAAAGATCGATTGCTGGGAACAAACCCCATTGGACTTTGTGTGCCTAGTGAGGACGGAAATCATTTCATCGCTGATTTTGCTACATCAGCAATAGCGTTTGGTAAAATATTGGCAGGTATGGACAAAGGTGAGCCTGTCCCTGAAGGCTGCATCATTGATAAAGACGGTAATCCATCAACAAACCCGAAAGACGCCGCTAAAGATGGGGCTATTCTGCCACTAGCCGATTACAGAGGCTTTGCACTTGGTTTATTCGTTGAAATGATCAGCATGATGGTGGGCGGAGAAGTCCTGCACAACCAAACCTACGGGAAAGATGGCCTCTTCATTATTGCAATAGATCCTGCAAAAATGCGTCCAGACTTTGTAGCTAACGCAAAAGCCGTACTACAACAAATGCGCAGCAGCGCTCCAGCTCCCGGACATAACCATGTAAGCCTGCCAGGTGATCGCTCCCTTCAAAAATTAAATGCCTCGACTGAACGCGGCACAATAGATGTTGCCGACAAAACTTTGGCCAATATTAAGGAATTAGCCGCATGAAAAATGACATTAAAATAGGTGTCGCCGGATGCGGCGCTCTCGGGTCAATTGTTGTAAACGCTCTAAACGATGGCATAGAAGGGTTTGATTTTGTTGGAATTTCAGACATTACCAATCCAAACGTTAATGCACCGAATATGAGCTTTGAAGACTTGGCCGAACAATGCGACTGGGTGGTTGAATGTTTGCCACCAAAGATCGTGCCCGAACTAGCAGAGATCGTCTTAGATAAAGGTAAAACGCTCATCATGATCAGTGCGTGTGCTATTTTACTCTATCCTGAATTATATGAGAAAGCACAAAACGCAAAAGGACGTGTTCTCGTTCCTTCTGGCGCCTTATCAGGATTAGATGCGGTGGCTGCGTTAAATTGCGCGGGAATTGATAACGCGACGATTGCCACAACAAAGCCACCAAAAGGATTAAGCGGAGCGCCATATATTGTAGAAAACAACATTGATTTAGATAACTTAACTGAACCGAAAATGATCTTTAAAGGAAACGCTTTTGAGGCGGCCAAAGCTTTCCCCGCTAACGTTAATGTAGCAGCTACCTTGAGTTTAGCAGGCATCGGGCCTGACAAGACGCAAGTGGAAGTCTGGGCAGATCCTAACGCACAAGGCAATGCCCATAAGATTACTGTACAAGGCGGAACAAGTACGATTACATCTGAGGTTCTAAACCTGCCAGATCCAAGTAACCCGAAAAGTTCGCAACTAGCCGGTTACTCCATTGTCGCCTTCCTCAAAAAACAAGCTGGTAAAATTCAGGTCGTTTAAACTAATTTCCATGAAATTAGTTGACTATTACACGCAATTTAATTATGTAAAAAGTTAAATGGTAACAGAGGCTACAGTAACAGAACAACAGCTCTTAAAACGAGTTGAAGAAACAGCGGAAAGACTCAGAGTTTTGCTGGAGACACCTGATTTCCAGCTAACACTTATCGTCTCACCTGATGAAAAATTAAAAAAAGACTGGAGAAAACAATTTAATGATAATGAAGATGGCTGGCATTGGGACACCTATATTCATGGGTTAGAAGGAGTCACCAGTAAGTTTATAGTAGCGGCCTATCAAGGAGAAACCCTTACTGGACTTTGTCTCTACAATAGGCCATTTACGAGCCCTGAGAGATTGAACATTCAAGCAATCGAAGGAAAGAGGAGACATAACCCATTAAAAGGCTACACAACGCCGATATTTAATCAGCTTTCTGTTGCAATCGCTAAAAAACTAAGCCTACGAGAAATTGGTGTTTTGGGACCTGAACCAAATACGGTAGATCGACACACAAGAGTAATTGATTACCAAAAAGATGGGCAACATCTAGTCGCCCAAATTGATGAAAATACCCAAGTCAATTGGAACGCACAGTTCGAACATCAAAAAGCAAAAGGACTTTATGTGCCTAGGCATGCTCGATAGCGCGCCAGATATCAAAAGCTTGTCGCGTTTCGGCAACATCGTGCACACGAAAAAGTTGAACACCTTTTTCATATCCATGCAGGATAGAGGCGAGAGAACCAGCTAATCGCTTGTCCTCAGGTGTACCTGAACATATCTTTTCGATGAAACTTTTACGAGATGTACCAAGAAGTACAGCGCACCCTAAATTATGAAATTTATCAATGTTTTTTAATATCTTAAGATTGTCTTCTAAAGTCTTACCAAAACCAATACCAGGATCGATCACGATGTTTTTCTTTTCGATTCCTGCATCTACGCATGCTGATACGCGCTCTTCTAGGTAAGCATAAACCTCATCAACCACATTGTCATATTCAGGACGATCTTGCATGGTCTCTGGTGACCCCTGCATATGCATCAACATGACCGGTACCTGTGCCTTTGAAACTACAGATAAAGATTGAACATCATGTGTTAAGGCACTTATATCATTTATAATATCAGCGCCGGTATTGATCGCTTTTTGCATCGTGTCAGCATGGCGGGTATCGATAGAAATAAGAGTAGAACTACCCGCATCTCGAATTCCCTTTATAACTGGTAATACACGCCCTTGCTCCTCTTCTGGTGTCACAGCTTTTGCCCCAGGGCGCGTTGACTCACCTCCTATATCAAGGATATGCGCGCCGTCTTCAGCTAATTGAAGGGCATGTTTAATCGCCTTATTAGGATCAATAAATTCACCGCCATCTGAAAAACTGTCGGGCGTCACATTAACTACGCCCATAAGGATCGGTTCACCACTTTGCGGATTTAAAAAATCAATCATAGAGAGACACCTTCCAACTTTTCTGCTTCCTGATCAGCAGGTAAATCATGAACCATCTTTTTAATATTTTGACCTGATATTGGATGAGTCCAATTTTGAGAAATTTCTTCTAATGGACTAAGAACAAATGATCTTTCATGCATCCGCGGGTGAGGAACAATGAGACGTTCTGCTTCTTTAATAACGTCGTTATTGTAGGCAATCAAATCCAAATCAAGAAGCCTCGGGGCGTTCTTATAACTACGCACACGCCCAAAATCCTCTTCAATATTCAGCATTACTTGTAAAAGATCGCTCGCAAGCAAGTTTGTTTCAACAGCTATTACAGCGTTGTGATAGTAAGGCACGTCAGGATCGAATGGCACGGGCGCGGTCAGCCAAATCGAAGATCTAGCAACAACACTAATTCCAACGCTCTCAATAGCCCTCACAGCGATTCTGAGCGTATCTGCAGGCTCTCCAAAGCGGCTAGGAAGATTGGCGCCAAGGGCAATGATAATCATAAAAAATGCCTTCTGTTAAAAACGAAGGCATCTTAGATAACTTTAACGACAGAATAAAGAGCTTAGCTGCCCCAACTGCGAACATCACCTGTATCAATATGAATGAAATCGCTTCGAGAGTAATAACCAACCCCACCAGCACGAAGAGATTTTGCAATATCACGAAGGCGCGCCGTTGAATAACCATCCATATGAAAATCTATAGCTTGACCACGCATGTGCAGTGATTTCTTCGCCACACCACCTGAAGCACGGCGTAGCTTTCTATTTGTTTCTGGGCAACGATAGCCAGACAAAACCTCTAGAGGATCTTTACGACCTGTTAATTTGCGAACCTGATAAAGGATATCCAACGCACGTGGATCCATCGGGTAGACTTTATTTGCACGATGATCACGAAGAACATGGTTAATTTGATCAAAAGCATCTGGTAGGTATTTATCACCCACGCGGTAAACACCTGAGAAACTTTCGCCAGTATGAGCATTTCTAAACGCAAGGTGACGCGTTCCACCTTTACGCTGCGGCAAAGGTACCGCCAAAGCAGGAGAGGCTACAGCGGGTATTAAAACACCACCTAAAGTAGCTGCACCAATAGAGAGGAAAGAGCGACGGTCAACCGACCTGTCGATTAGCAAATCTGTTTCCTGATCTATATTTTGATCCATAGTAATTCCGTTTTCCATTGTACCCACCATAAACACACCCCTAGCGTCAGTAAAACTTCTTTATTATTTTTTTGTTTGATTAGCAGGATTTTCTATCCGCTTAAGACCTTAAAGTAAAGAGGGAAAGAGAATTTCCCCGTATCTTCCCACATTACTCGTTAAAGGTTAATAAATCAATACCATCTTTGTTCTTAGGTTCTATTGTAATCCCACTCATAAAGGAAAAACTTCCTTTCTTTTCAAAAGCTTGCGTATTTTTAACGACCTCTTCTTTTTTCTTCACAACTGGCTTATGCACCCTTTTTGCGGCATATACGCGTTTTGGCACTTTCGGAATAGTTGGAGTGGCCACGCTCATAAGAGCAGGATAACCAACGCCATCTATATCATAAAGAGCACGCCTTAGAACGACATCCCTGTCATACAAATCGTGTCCATATACCAGCTGACCACTGTCTCCAAACCAAATTGTCTGATAAAGCAAGTAGACTGGAACGTGGACATCGGCTGATAAATCCGTCTTCTTACCGCTTGCCAAGATACGCTCCATCTTCTCTTCGCTCCACCCTTCGTTACCCTGCATAACAAAGTGCGCGATTTTCTGAGCATCCTCCATACGGACACAGCCAGAACTCAGCGCTCTATTGGATCGTTCAAAATAACTACGCTTGTTCGTGTCATGAAGGTAAATATTGTAAGGGTTCGCCATAAAAATACGAACCTTTCCCAAAGGGTTGCTAGCGCTCGGCTGCTGCACCATTTGAATACCATGCAAATCATTGCTTGTTACGGCCGTCCAATCGATGGTCGTCGGATCAACAGTACTCCCAGAATGAACAAGCTCAATACCTCTATCCGCCAAGTAAAGCGGGTCGTTTTGAAGCTCAGGAAGAAAGTCCTCTTCTTTAATTGTAGGCGGCACTGTCCATGTTGGGTTAAAGCGGACCCCCGTCATTTCTGTATTGAAAATATTTGTCTGGCGCTTGTAACGCCCAACAACGACACGCATATCGAACGCTATTTGCCCATACTCAATCGCCCAAAGCTTAGCCGCCGGCACATTCACAACGACATAACGATCTGGTTTTTCCTGATCAAGCCAACGCAACCTCTCCATATTCACCAAAACCTGATTAATACGGTCATCTCGAGTTTTATTAAGAACGGAGAGCGTTTGCGTGCCAATAATGCCATCCGGTTTAAGCCCGTGTGCCGATTGGAATGCCATCACGCTTTGAGCCAGGTTGTCATCATAAACATAGTGAGCAGCTATCTTGTCATCAGACTCTCCGCCCATTCTCTTACGAAGCGCCAGCACAGACTTTCTCGACTGCCCTGGGCGTAAAACACCGTCTACGTAAACAGGCACTTCCTCATCAGTAAGAGGTGCCCTGTATAATGTTTCCAATTCTGATTGAAGCGCCTTATACAGCCTTCCTTCAGGCAATAAAGAACGCAAGTACGCTGCTGGAGATTGCGCTTGAGAGGCTTGTAAGAGAGCATCAGCTTCATCAACGCTTTCGCGCCAGTATCGCGAATGTAAGCTAAGCTTCTTCGCATTGACCCGCATGCCTGTTAAATCTCTTGCATAACTGGCAATTGCATCACTCATCAAAACGTCTAACGCTGGGTTTCCACCTCCCAATAAAGAGCCACTACCCTGCTCCAGCTGTTTGCGAATTTCATCGACATGATAATGCTTCGGATTAAGGCCATGCTTCCACGCATTCTCTAGCAAGACGACCAAAGATTCGCCGATTTTAGGAGACGATGAAAGTTGAGATAATAAGGAGTTTTTCACCCACGCTGGCTTATATTCGCGTGCCTCATAGAAAGCTTTGAGCGCGTCTTTATTTTTCACGCTTTTTCCACTGACTAGCCCTTTCTCAAGCAGCTCCTGCAAACCTGTAGGGTCAGATGCCTTCTCTGCTGGCTCGGGAGCATCTTCCAAAACCAACTCTTGGGGCAAGCCGTTCGCCGCGTCTGCAGCCTGAGCCCAAGCCTGAGAGGACAGAGCACACACAGCGATCGCGCTCAAACATGAAACTTTTAAAACATCAGAAATCATCAAATAACAGACTACCAAAACGGGGTTGTGATTACGTTGTAATACTATACCCTGTGTTTAAGGAAGATGATAAAAAAAGTATGAAAAACTTCACAATTCTTACAACGCCGCGAACAGGATCTACATGGCTTGGCACACTACTCGACAGTCATCCCGATATTAAAGTTTATGGTGAACTCTTCCTTCCTTACGACGTACCCGAAAAATACGAAGATTTGCGTCAACATGACCCTGATAAATTATTTCGATTCAAAAAAGAAGAAAAAGGTATAAGGCCCTGGATAACATGGAAGTATTTAGATCATGTTTTCTCATACCACCCGGATCAGGTCGGGTCATTCAAACTCATGGCTTGGCCCTTAATAAAGAACTTTGAAATTTTATTTTATCTCAAAGGACACAAAATTCCCGTCATTTATCTAAAGCGTAACTTAACAGACCGTGTTTTATCTTATGCCATCGCGCAGCAACGAAAAGACTTCCATAGCCTGAATGGACAAAGCAATGATGAGAGAATCACTCTCGATCTTGACTTCGTGAAGCGCTTCGCACGTCGTCAAAGGCTCCTCGATAGAATGCTTAGCGTTCTTCTTCCATTTATCGGTAAGCAAGTCCTTACAATTGATTACGATGCGCTGGAAGAAAATACAGGGAAAGAACTCTACAAAATCTATGATTTTCTTGGTGTATCAGCTGTACCAGGTGACAGCCCCATCGAAAAGTCAGTCAGCGTTCCATACAAAAACGTCGTTGAAAATTACGATGATGTGATGAAGATTATAAACCATTAAATTCCATAATCTTATTGACATATTTTTGAAGCCGTTTACGTTCACCGCATGAATGCATTAGTAACGCCTAAAGGAATAGATGGCTTTGAAGTACGCACTGCAGATTCTGTAGCAAGCGTTCAACAAGCAGACTTAAAACGCGTAGCAGAACAGATCAAGCTATGCCAACATATGGCCGAAGCGACGAAGCAGCTCGCAGAAGATTGTGCTGCAAATCCGTCGTTATACGCTACACCTGAAAGACGTACCAAAATCGCCAAAACCGTTATCGGCGCTCTATGGGAAAATATAGACTATAAAAGTATGGATGCCTTTTGCGATGACACAAGAACCAACGCATTCCATCTATCAAAACCCAAATTCATCTACTACTATTTTCACGGTCACGGCCCTTCGCGCAGGAATATAGCAAGTTTTATGAACGCTATGATAGGAGCCGCCGCAAAAGCGGAAACTCGCCTACTAGAAGAAAATCCAGAGGTTAGAGAGCTGCTCGCGCAACCCACTGCAAAAATTTAAACTTATACATCTAAATCAACAAACACGTGCTTAACAGCTTTCGCACCAGGGTGCGTGACCGCCCCCTTCTCTGCTGATCCCACAGTTTGTGTATATTTCCAGATCGCACCTGATTGGTAATTATGCTCATGCGGCTTCCAGTTTGCTTTACGCTCTGCGAGTTCCTCATCAGAGAGTTTCACATCAACTGTCCCAGCTTCGGCATCAATAAGAATAACATCACCATTTTCAACCAAGCCTATTGGGCCGCCATCTTGCGCTTCAGGAGACACATGCCCAATACAAAAACCGCGTGTACCGCCAGAGAAACGACCATCCGTAATCAAAGCAACCTTACCGCCTGTGTCCTGACCGTAAAGCGCAGCTGTCGTTGAGAGCATCTCACGCATACCTGGACCACCTTTTGGCCCCTCATAACGGATAACAAGCACTTCACCTTCTTCATATTCACGGTTTTGGACGGCTTCGAACGCCACTTTCTCACCATCAAATACGCGTGCAGGCCCCTCAAAAACAAGCTCTTCAAGGCCTGCAATTTTCACGATCGCGCCCTTCGGTGCCAAGTTACCTTTAAGGCCAACCACACCGCCTGTTGGGTGAATTGGGTTCTTTACTGGGTACACAACATCTTGATCTTCAGGAAGCGTTACACCTTCAAGGTTTTCAGCGAGCGTTTTGCCTGTCACAGTCATACAATCACCATGGATGTGACCGTTATCGAGAAGCTCCTTCAACACAACACCAACACCGCCAACATCGTATAGATCTTTCGCAACATACTTACCGCCTGGACGAAGGTTAGCGATCAATGGTGTGCGTTTGAATACATCGGCCACATCATGCAAATCAAAGTCAATGCCACACTCATGCGCCATCGCCGGCAAGTGAAGTCCAGCATTGGTTGATCCGCCAGTTGCAGCCACAATCGCTGCCGCATTTTCGAACGATTTACGGGTCACAATGTCGCGTGGACGAAGGTTGTTTTTAATCAGCTCCATCACTGCGCGACCAGAAGCTTCCGCATACTCATCACGACTTTCATATGGCGCTGGTGCACCAGCAGAATTTGGTAGAGCAAGGCCAATTGCTTCAGACACACAAGCCATCGTATTCGCTGTAAACTGTCCACCACAAGCGCCTGCACTTGGACAAGCAACGCATTCTAGCTCCTTTAGATCCTCATCTGAAAATTCACCTGTTGCGTGCTTCCCCACACCTTCAAAAACATTAACAATATCAACATCTTTGCCGCGGAACTTACCAGGAAGAATTGTACCGCCATACATAAAGACGGATGGCACGTTCAGGCGAAGCATCACCATCATCATACCCGGCAGAGATTTATCACAACCAGCCAAACCAACAAGAGCGTCATAACAATGGCCGCGCATTGTGAGCTCAACAGAGTCCGCAATCACTTCACGAGAAACAAGCGAAGAGCGCATACCCTCATGCCCCATCGCAATACCATCTGTAACAGTAATCGTTGTAAATTCACGCGGTGTTCCTTCACCAGCCCAAACGCCTTTTTTTACAGCCTGAGCCTGACGAGAGAGTGCGATATTACAAGGAGCAGCCTCATTCCAACATGTTGCTACACCAACTAGCGGTTGATGAATTTCTTCTTCTGTGAGGCCCATTGCGTAGTAATATGCACGGTGCGGCGCACTCTCCGGCCCCTCCGTTACATAACGGCTTACTAACTTTGACTTATCCCATTTCGTAGACATAGGTTTTCTAATCCTTAGAGTTATATTTGAAATTTAAAATATCAGGCTTAAACGACGCGAATTAATTCCCGTCACTATTATCTTTGTTCTTCTTACGCGCGACCTCTATTGCCTTACGGAAGCGGATCGGTTGTTCGATCGGCGGTAATAAGATATCACCGACACCTGTTCCACGCACCATGACACGTCCATAACCAAACATACGGCCAAGGATACCCTGAAGCACGTTTACACCCTCAATACGATCGACATTAATCTCTCCCACATAACGCGCAACAAGACCACGCTTATAAGACAGGCGATTGTTTGTTACAGCGATTTCTGTAGTGGCTTTAATGATCATGAGTTGTGCAAATTTCAGTAATCCCATCAAAAAAACCAACAAAGAAACAATCTGAACACCAGGATGCAACATCTTGATTTGAGATAATAAAGTTAGGTTTTGAAATTTATCTCCGCCAAACAAAAACGGCTCAGCAAAAACACCAACAACCAAAATACAAACGGCGATTGCCAAGAAAATAACTAGGTTGAAAGCAGCCATCACATCATACATCCAATGAAATTTGGCGACATGAATGAGTTGTTCGTCTTCAGCTAATGATTGTTGAATGTATAACATGGTCTAATCTCCCAATGAAATTCCAAGACCTCTTGCCGTTTTAACAAGCGTATCCTCAGGATCGACAGCTTGATAGGCAGCGATAGCATCCTCAATCGCTACATCAACAACTTCACGGTTTTTCCATGCCACCATACGGTCAAACTTGCCCTCTTCGATCAACTGAACAGCTTTCACACCAAAAGTCGAAGCCACAAGACGGTCGTTATAAGTTGGTTGCGCACCGCGCTGAACGTGACCAAGAACTGTCACACGTGCCTCAGACCCCGTCATTTGGGAAATCTGCTCACCAAGATAGTTGCCAATACCGCCATAACGCTTCTGCCCATCGGTATGCGTCACCCAGACAGGCTCACCATCTGGCTTCGTCACGGCTTCTGATACAACAACAAGAGCGAAGTTACGTCCCTGCTCTTTCACTTTTTGGATCTTCTCAGCTACTTTTTCTAGTGAGTACTTCAGTTCTGGAAGCAAGATAACATCCGCACCACCAGCAATACCCGTTGTTAGAGCAATATGCCCCGCATCACGCCCCATGACTTCCAAGATCATCACACGATCATGACTAGCAGCCGTTGGTTGCAAACGATCTAGCGCTTCTGTCGCCACAGAAACAGCTGTATCAAAGCCAACAGAAGTTTCCGTTTCACCAATATCATTATCAATTGTCTTTGGAATACCAACCATCGGCACACCACCGGCTTGCGCAAGCTTTCTTAAAATAGCGTGAGAACCATCGCCCCCAATACCGATCACAGCATCTAAACCAAGCTTCTCATAATTGGCAATAATCTCATCTGTACGATCTTTGAAGGTTCCATCAGGCATCGGAAAGTGAAAAGGATCACCCTTGTTCGTGGTTCCAAGGATTGTACCGCCCATGCGCATAACTGTACCGTCAAACTCGTGCGGTGTAAGAACACGTGCATCAGGCTCTTCCTTCAATAAACCTGCTGTACCGTCTAAAATACCAATAGTTTCCCACCCCTTGTGGTGAGCACTGTGAACAACAGCACGAATAACAGCATTAAGGCCAGCGCAGTCACCGCCACTTGTCAAAATTCCTATTTTCTTTGTCATTGGTATCCTTAACTTCTTTTACCGCCTGTAAATAACAGGTCTTTTAAAGCATAAAGTTTTATCGCATTCCCCTCATAAAGCCAAAAGAATATTCTTAATTATGAGAAGAAATAAGTACGAAAAGCGAATTAGGTGCTATTAGGACGCGATGAAACGAATATGCACTCAAATTTCCTATACACAAATTTATGTTTTTCTGATAAAATAATTAATCTGAATAACTTAAGGTGTGTTTCTTAAATTTCAATGGAAGATATTACTGACCTCGAAGAACGGCTGGCAGAACTTGAAAGCGAGCATAAAGATCTTGACGATATTATCGATCGTTTAAGGGAGACGCCCCCCGTAGACTTCTTGCAAATCAAGCGTTTGCAGAAGAAAAAGCTTCAATTAAAAGACATGATTCAAAAGCTTCGTAGCGACCTTTTACCAGACATTATCGCCTAAAGATTTTCCCTTCTATTTTACCGCTTGATTTTTCATCTCAAATAAGAGATTCTCTGACCCATGACACATTCGGATCAAGACCCTCAAGTAGGAATTATCATGGGTTCCCAGTCAGATTGGGAAACAATGAAACAAGTACACGATATACTTCACGAACTTAATGTAAAACATGAAGTCAAAATCGTTTCAGCACACAGAACGCCTGATCGCATGACCCAGTATGCGTCTTCAGCAAAGGAACGAGGTTTGCGTGTTATCATTGCCGGTGCAGGCGGCGCTGCCCACCTACCAGGCATGGTCGCTGCAATGACACCATTACCAGTTCTGGGCGTTCCTGTACAAAGCAAGGCGCTGAAAGGCTTGGATAGCCTTCTTTCTATCGTTCAGATGCCTGGAGGCGTCCCTGTAGGAACGTTGGCGATTGGTGAGGCTGGTGCGAAGAATGCTGGCCTTTTAGCCGCATCTATCCTCGCAACAACAGACGGGGCCCTTATGGATAGGTTGGAAAGTTATAGACAGGCTCAAACAGAGGCTGTGGATAACGAGCCAAAAGATTAACATAAGAAAACCGCCGCTTTCCGCGACATAGACAGCTTAAATAAACAAAATTTAGCACTTGCAAATACGCTAAGTTAGAGCCATAACCTATTGTTATGAAAGTTAAATCACAAACTCTTGGTATCCTCGGTGGTGGCCAACTTGGCCGTATGTCAGCCTTAGCTGCAGCGCGTTTAGGCATCAAAACAATTATCCTTTGCCCTGAAAAAGGCTGTCCTGCCAGCCTTATTAGCACAGGTTTTATTGAAGCTGATTACCTAGATAAAGAAGCTTTAAAGCAGCTTGCTGATCAATGTGATATTATTACTTACGAATTTGAAAATATCCCTTTAAAAACAATAGAATTTTTACAAGATTTTGTTCCTGTTTATCCTGATCACAAACTTCTTGAAGCATCCCAGAACCGTTTGAAAGAAAAGAAATTTTTAAACGATATCGGTATTGAAACGGCGCCTTGGGCACCATGTCATAAGGCTGATGATATTAAAGCGACACTTGAAGAGTGGCAGACCCGTGAATGTATAATTAAAACAGCGCGTTTCGGTTATGATGGAAAAGGTCAAATATTTTATAAAGATAATAGTGATTATTTAGAGTCTTGGAATAGCTTACGAACTGACGAAGCTATCATCGAAGGCGTTATAGATTTTGACTATGAGATTTCCGTAATTGTAGCCAGAGATGAAAAAAAGACGGTAAAAACCTATCCAATTGGCATTAACGAGCACAAAAATCATATTCTGTGGAAAACAACAGCTCCTGCCCACATTCCTGATGAGATACAAAATGAAGCGGCAAGGCTCGCTCATCTCGTTGCAGAGAAAATTGAGCTTATTGGTGTGCTCACATTAGAACTTTTCATCACAAAAGATGGCCGTGTTCTAGCGAATGAGATCGCACCGCGCACACATAATAGTGGCCACTGGACGATTGAAGCCACACACGCCTCTCAGTTTGAAAACCACGTGCGCGCAGTCTGCGGCCTCCCTCTCGGTTCCACAGATGCCTTTGCAAAAGCAACGATGATTAATCTCATTGGTGATGACGTGAACGATATCCCTGGATATTTAGAGCAAGATAACGCTCATATCCATCTATACGGCAAAGAAGAAGCACGTGATGGCCGCAAAATGGGGCACGTCACTATAGTAGAGAAGTTTTAAGCTAGACTCTTCGCTTTGTCCGTGTACTCTGTGCTCAGTTAATTCAACGGATTCCAGAGGAAAACATGACGAGCACAGCCGCGAAAGAAACTGAAACACGTATTGAAACAGACTCAATCGGCGAGATTGAAGTTCCAGCGAACGCATATTACGGCGCACAGACACAACGTAGCTTAAAGAACTTCGATATTGGTACAGAAAAAATGCCCGAGCCGCTTGTCCGTGCTCTTGGTATCCAAAAGAAAGCCTCTGCTCTCACAAACATGTCACTTGGCATCATGGACGAAAAAATAGGCGCAGCCATCTCTAATGCCGCTGATGAAATTATCGACGGTACGTTGGCTGATCAGTTCCCTCTTGCTGTGTGGCAAACAGGTTCTGGTACACAGAGTAACATGAACACAAACGAAGTGATTGCTGGACGTGCAAATGAAGTCCTAAACGGTACACGCGGCGGTAAATCACCTGTTCATCCAAATGATCACGTTAATATGGGGCAATCATCAAATGATACGTTCCCAACGGTCATGCACATTGCCGCCGCAGAACAAGTGCATCACGCCCTTATGCCTGCTTTAGAAGAGCTACACGGCGCGCTTGATGCAAAAGCAAAAGCATTCGAAAAAATCGTAAAGAACGGCCGCACACACTTACAAGACGCAACGCCTCTCACACTTGGCCAAGAGTTCTCTGGCTATGCGAAACAGATTGAATATGGCCTTGCGCGCATTGAAAACGCGATGCCACGCATTATGGAGCTAGCCCAAGGCGGAACGGCAGTTGGAACAGGTATTAACTGTAAAGCTGGATTTGATGTAAAATTCGCCGAAAACGTATCAGAGCTGACAGGTCTAGAGTTTGTAACGGCTGATAATAAGTTTGAAGCACTCGCCGCTCATGACGCTCTGGTAGAACTATCAGGCGCGTTAAACGTTCTGGCAACATCATTAATGAAGATTGCCAATGATATTCGTCTTCTTGGTTCTGGCCCACGTTCAGGTATTGGTGAGATCGTTCTGCCTGCGAATGAGCCTGGCTCTTCTATTATGCCGGGTAAGGTAAACCCGACGCAGTGTGAAGCCATGACAATGGTTTGTGTGCAAGTGATGGGTAATCATACAACTGTTACAGTTGCTGGCTCTCAAGGGCACTTTGAGCTTAACGTGTTTAAGCCTGTTATGATCTACAACGTTCTACAATCTATTCGCCTATTAGCAGATGCATCTGTAAGCTTCACAAAGAACTGTGTTGTTGGCATCGAAGCCAACGAGCAGCGTATTAAAAACCTCATGGAAAACTCTTTGATGCTTGTCACTGCATTAAACCCACATATTGGTTACGATAACGCAGCGAAGATTGCGAAGACTGCCTATAACAATGGCACAACACTCAAAGAAGAAGGTGTAAATCTCGGCCTGCTGACAAAAGAGCAGTATGATGAGTGGGTAAAACCAGAAGACATGATTAAGCCGCGTGACTAAAGATATAGATAATCTTGAGGCTATTCTAAACGCGCCTGTCGTCAAACGCTCAGTTATGATTGCAGGCCACGCAAGCAGCGTATCCATCGAAAAACCCTTTTGGGATGCTTTTAAAGCCCTTGCAGAAAGCCAAGGGCTTTCGATTAATCAGCTCGTGACAGAGTTAGATGATGCGCGCAGCATCAACCTATCAAGCGCAATACGCCTTTATGTTTTGGAGAGCTTAAGCGGCGACTAGCTTCGCAAGATGCGGAACATGCTCAGTAACAGCATCTGCATATCTGTGTGCTTGATCAACATCCCAATACTCCGTGTTGGCAACTTCAACACCTGAACCATCAGCCTCTTTCGCGAAAAAGTCTGCTAAACGAATAAGCATATCTTGATTGTCATCACGCCCCTCTGCTACATGGCGTGCAAAGCTGTCGAAGCCCTCTTCGTCACCCCCCAAGGTTGAAATCATTTCAATGTTAAAAAGATGGTTTAAATCTGCATCTACTGTTTCTGGTACTTTTTCGCCAAGAAAAGAAAAAGTAAGATCACCCCAAAGGCTCTGTTTCGGATGCTTAACTAATGTAGAATCGCTTAGTACAGCGCTTAAAAATCGATAAGAAATTTCTGCCGCGACAACACGTTTAATACTCATATTACCCTCCTATTGGCATAGGCTGATTACAGTAACGACAAATAACGTTATGTCAACAGACTGGAGTGTGATACATCTACTTTGAACGGGCTAGGATCAATAAAGTGAAAAGTATTGCTAACAGATCTTCTGACATTAACGATTTAGTTGACAACTTCTGGCGGGCTGTAGGCAATCATGTGGATTCTGCAACGCCTAGAGATGAGGCCGTTGAAGCATTTGAAGCGCTTGCGCAACATATCCGAAAAGCACAAAAAATAAATTTAAAGCGCGCGTTTTCACAAGCTCGCCGGCATATTAAATATACAGTCAACCAAGGTGGCCAAGTATTTGAAAACAGAAAAACGTTAAGGGCTGCCTCACCCAAGATATTTCATATGGGGCATTATATTGCGCACTATACAGAAGTTAAGAACTTACCTTAGAACAAACCCTTCAACACATTATTGACAGCATCGTCCGGATTATCGCTCCCGAATAATTCTTTCAACGCATCCTCAGGTTTTTCAATTTTCTTTGGCGCTGTTTGCTGCTTTGGTTGTTCTTGCACTGGTTGTGCCTCAGAACCTGTATTATTATTTACAGGCGCAGGTTGCGTTTTCTGACGCTGTGGCAAGATGCCAAGCTGCTCGAGCGTATTCGATACATCGTCACCTAAAACGTCCGGTAATTCCTTTTGAAGCTTACGACGGATCTTTGCCCCTAAATAATCTTCTAAAACGTTTGTACCAAACGTATTGGCTGGATTATCAAGAGGCCCTTTAATCTTAACGCTAAATGGTTCCAGGTCAGGGACGTTCTTTAATGTGATTTTATGATCTGTATTGATTGTCCAATTTGGAAGGTTAGCAAGGCCGGTTGAATCAATGCGCGACTGCTCGCTATCCATATACATCTCTGTAATATTGACGATACCTTTCGTGATTTTGTAATCACCTTTAATTGTATCAAACTGTGTTTGCCCACCTTGAAGAGATCCATCGACTAAGCTCGATACAGAGTCAGCCAGCTTTTCTTCAACAGCCAAACCGCGTGCCATTTTATTCAAGTCGAAACCTTTAATAATCACGTTCGTACCATCCAATGCAGCCTTACCGCCAAGAACGTTGATAAGATCATGGGCGCTTTTACCAGCAGAGTTCACATCAAAGCTAAACGATACAATACCGCTACTTCTCAATCTTTTAGAGTTACTTAACGCTCCAGCCAAGGCCTCTAAAGAAATACCATTCATAGCGCTATCCATATTCAATGATAGAGCACCACCAGACTGGGCAGGCGCTTTAACGGTTGTGTTGAGCGTAGCTTTACCACCAAATACGCCGGCTTCTAAACCTTTAACAGTCATTGTGCCATCTTGTACTTTTATAGCTGTACTAGGTTTTTCGAAATGCCATTTACCGTAAGTAATCGCCTTCGCTGCAAGGTTTAAATTCACGTTCATATTATTCATCCAGTCAACATTAATTGCTGATTTGGACCAACGTGATTTAGAGCTGTTAGAAGAAGAACCGCCACTAGTCGATGATGACTTGCTGGTCGAAGACTTCGCGCCAAGAAGTTGGTCCAGCTCTAACGTACTCGCACTAATAGAACCGGTAACAGTTGGTTTCGCTGCACCTTGATCAATTTTAATGTTACCTGAAAAGTTATTCCTTCCCAGCGTTGCCTTGATATCCGACAGATCAATAACCTTGCCATTCATAGCAGCCTTTGTAGAGAAATTAACTGCCTGTGATACGGCAGGACTTTCTTTAAAGTCTGGTGATACAACTTTAATTGCTTGCGCCAAATTTGGATGTTTCAGGCCAATACTCATATCATTAATTGAGGGTGCCCCTAATGCATCTTTAACCAAACCTGCGATATCTAACTGACCACGCATTGCCTTTACTTTTGTGTCCATTTTCAAGGTATCTATATTGCCTTTCAAGCCAACATTTGCTTCGACACTCTTCAGAGTAGAAGGAAGTTTAGACGCATCAGCTTTCATCACTTTTGCAAATTTTTGAATATCTTTCGTCTTGAGTCCCAGATCTAAATCCAAACCCGATAGCGCTTTGCGATCAGCAATTGTGCCCTTTGCGCTTAACGATGCACCTTGGTAATCATTCACGGATACGTTTTTAAGGATGAGTTTGTTGCCGGCGCTTTCCCCTGTGAGGCGAACACCAGCAATATCAACACCGCCTGTGCGAAGATTTTGAATACTCACATCAAAAATTAAGTCTAACGGTAAATCTAAATCCTGTAATGGCTTGAGGGCAGATTTTGCATTACCCGATTTCGCTGCAGTGCTTGCTGAACCATCCTCTGCCTGAGAAGGTGCACTTTGTTTCTTGCCTGTTAACGCATCAAGATCTAAATCACCAGCAGAAATATCAATAATCGCCTTTGCACGACCACCATCCGTCGCTGGCGTATAACGCCCTCCAACACCGATCACAGTATCATCGAGCTTTATAACGCTATCTTTTAAGCTAATCGATTGATTAGAAACATTTCCTTTTAAATCAAACTGCGCTGTTTTGAACATACGCGCCGTTTTCTTATCAACCTTTGGTGCAAAGGCCGCAAGCGCTTTTTCAACCTGCCCAACATTCCCTTCTGCAACGAAAGTTACTGACGGATCTGCATACGTAACTACTCCTGATTTTGGAGAGACAGAAGAGGATCCAAACGCAACATCTGCTCGCCCTTCTACCTTCCCTTGACCAGGCAAACCTAGAGCCTTCAAACTTGCTGTTGTTTTGGCACCTTTTTTCATTACAGAAACAAAAACACCGTCATATGTTTTGCTATCAATTTTCACTGATGGCGCATCTAGCGTAACTTGCGCATCAACAGCCATCGGTAGCGTTAAACTTGATGGCACTAAACCTTTTTCTTTTGAACTTGTTTTGCTTGAAGAGTCGGTACTTGTACCAGCGTTACCACTTTGACTTTTCGCTCCAAAACTATTCAAATCCACCGCTTGATTAAATTTAAGGTCAATCAGAAGGTTAACCGGATTTTTTTGCTTATAGTTGGCAACAGAAAACTTACCCGTTCCGCGTGCATCACCTAAAAACGAAATCAAATCATCTATTTCAATCTTGTCTTCAGTAAAAGTTAGCAAGCCTTCTATCGAAGCTTTTTGACTAGGCGCCGCAGCTGATAGCAGTGCCATGTTATCTAAAGAAAGTTTTACCTGCCCCTGCGCATCAAGGGGCATTTTTGTTGAAACAACGCCGTTATATTGAACTTCGGCTTTCTCTTTTATAAGGCTTACAGCGCCTTTGATATCAATATTGTCTTTCACAGGATCAAAAGCACCTACCTGTAGATCAAGACCAATGCTCTTTTCATTGTAGTCAAGGTTACCTTTCAAACCATAAGGACCTTTTAGCGTTCGTGCATTCAGTGTTGTATTGATATTGCCTACATTATGCGCAGCATCTTTCTTGTGATCATAGACACTCAGTTGACCGTTCTTAATGTCTACTCGATTAAGTGCAATGGAATCGAGAGCATTACTTGCTGTGTGCTTTGCAATCGCTTCACCAGTTTCACCTGTGGCTTTTACTACAGCGCTTGCAGCGAGCATCTTTTTATTCATCCATGATCCAGTGCCATCTTTGAATAGCTCAACGTTCACAACAGGATCTATCAGCGTCACTTTCGACACATCTACCTTTTTTTGTAGCAACGGCATCAGTTGAACGCTGACTTCAGTGCTTTTTACTGAAACGAGGTTTTCAAACTTTACTTTCTTAGGTGCCTCAACGATTAAACCGTCTACTTTTAATGTCGGCGCAGGAAACAATGTAAGCGATAGGTCACCCGTGATATCAATATTATAACCCGACGCTTTTTCGGCCTCGGCAATAATACGTGCCTTATGCTGGTTCCAATCAATAAAGCTTGGACCAACCAAAAGCCCTATAACCAAAAGAATGAGAAGCGTAAATACAGCAAGGATGATTTTTTTCACGGGTTATATTCCTTTATAAAAGACAAAATCATGCGAAATTACCCATGAATTAGGGCATTCCTATGACTGTTTTATACTGGGAATATAAGAAAATTTAAAGGACGGATTAAAATGCGTTTTCGTCCAGCGTGCTCATAAAGTCTTCTTCAACTTCATGACCATAACGCGATTGAAAAGCTTCAACTTCCTCAATAAGAGCTTCTAGCTTAGGTAGCACTTTGTTATCAAAGCCGTATTTTTGCTCTATTGGCATGTTTGATTTTGTATTATTAACCATAACTTCAGCTGTTTTAATGATGGCACGCAGGCTGCCACGTTTATCCGCAATCGCGTCATTGGCGTCTTTAATACGCTGCGTCATCATGTTTACCATGCTTTGAATAGCGCGATCTGTATCATGAAGCCGTTTTTCGAATTCCTGACGATTAATAACGATAAGATTACAATCTTCGATTGCCTGTACACTGGCTGTGCGTTTCCCGTCCATGAGAAGAGCCATTTCACCAACAATTTGCCCAGCACCTAACTGCGCCAAATCAATATCTTGATGATCTCTTGTTGTGAAGACACGCACCTTACCAGATTGAATAAGATAAGCTTGTTGGCGCTTATCCCCTTCATGGATCAACATGCCGTCTTTAGGAACAAATTTACGTTCCAAAATTACTGGACCTGTACTTGCTGTCGGAGCTGTCATTGCCTTTCCCTCAAAATGCGAAATGCGCATCTGTCTAAGCTAAATAGTAGAGAAAAAAGGTTACGAAATCCCTAACGTAGAAAAAGATATTTTTTCCTGCAAAAACAACAACTTATAAGGATAAAATTTTATCTAATTTGGCTCGCGACTTTGTCGCGTGCATCCATCGCTACATCCATGTCATCCGCAGACGTTTGATGAGATATCAAAGCCACGCTTCCTTCCCTTTCAAAGAAGACTATAGAAGATGATGTGCTTGTATTACCGCCAACACAGGCCAGCTCATAAGTTGCCTTACCACGCTCTGAAGAACCTGGCACTGATGCGAAGTCCCCCTTACAACGTGCACGCTGTTGGTTGATATAATTTTGCGCATATTGGACAACATCGCCAGCTTGTGCTTTCGAGGCAACTTGGGCATAGCCGCTCATATTCTGTGTACTCCAGCGATAAGCATTATTGCCTGCAGAGGACACACTACTCGCACCGATACCAGAACCCTGCAAGATAGATTGGATATCAGCTTGTCCTAATGAAGCCTTTGATACAGCAACTGGTTTTGGTTCTGCCTTAGGAGCAGGTGCTGGTGCAACTGTTGGTGCCACCTTAGGGGCCTGTGATACACGCTGTACAGGTTCTGCAGGAACACTTGGCATTGGAGAAAGAGCCTGCCCCTGATCTTCTCTAACAGCAACACGCTCATAAACTGATGAAGATGGAGCAACCCCCGCTCTTCTTAACTCACGGCGTGTTTCAGCTAACTCTTCTTGCAAGCGCGCAAGCTCTGAGCGTTGTTTTTGATCCGCAACGGCAGGATCAAAAAGCATCTGCTCCAACTCCTTTGCCTCTGCACGACAATTACCGCGCTGTTGCTCCATAAGAGCGCCTAAACGTCTAATTTCTTTTTCTGCTTCATTATAGCGGCGCGTTGCTTTTTCAAGGTTCCAATCGCTGTCAGCCAATCCCGTTGCCACCTGATCCTGCATGCGTGATAGTTCTTCAACCTGCTTTGTCAGGCTGATGTTATCTGACATAGCCGCTTCGAGTTTATCTTCTAACTTCTCAACCTTTTTAAACGAGTTGTTTGCTAGTTCAACTTTTGCTTGATCAACCTCTGATCGTGCCAACTTTGCATCTTCAAAATACTTTTTATTTTCAGCTTCCAATTCAACAACACGCGCCTCTAAAGCAGCGGTTTTGTCTCCATCAACTTCTTGTTGTTTTTGGATAAGGTCAGCGACCTCTTTCTCTTTCATTGCTAAACTTGTTTTTGCGTCAGACAACTCTTTCAATAAACTGTCTTTTTCCTCTGCAGCTATAATCAAATCTGACTTTAACAGATCAATTTCTGCATTATTCGCTGCTGGTGCGGCGTCATCATTTGCAGCCAACTGAGCCTTCACATTCGAAAGTTCGGCAAGTAATGTATTCTTCTCATTCAAAGCAGAAGCCAAGTCTGCTCTTAACTTCTCCGCGTCACCACCTTTAGATGCAGCAGCATTCATAGCTGTTTTACTGGCTTCAGCAGATGCCTTTAAAGTGGCTGTCTCAGCTTCGGCTGCTTTTACTTTTTCGGAAAGAGCTACCAACTCTGCATTAAGTTTTGTTAATTCAGCATCTTTCGCTTCAACATCTTGAGAAACACCCGCCTGCTTTTGCTGCAGAGCCGTTGATAGTGATTTGTTCTGCTCTGTCAAAGAAGCCACTTCTTGTTGCATTTTTTCAAGCGCCTGTTGCTGCGCTGCATTATCTGCATGCTGTGCGGTTGCTGTCGCGAGCTTCTCTTCAAGTGCTTTCTTCTCAGTTTGCAACATCGCCACTTGCTCTTGTGCCTTCGCCTGCGCTCCTTCATCACGAGAAATCGCTTGCTGCAGAAGTTCATATTTCTGCTTTTCTTTAATCAAATCTTGATTCAAACGTGCCGCTTCCGATTTTGCAGCTGTTAACTCGCCAGCCATTTTATCAAGCTGCGCTGTATCAACCTTTGGCTCGATCTTTGGCTCAATTTTTGGTGCAACAACTTTAGGTTCAGCTTTTGCTATCGCTTTTGGCGGCTGTGCTTTAGGAACGTCAACCTCCACTGTAGGTGTTGGTTTTACCTCAGCTTTCTTCGCTGAAAAATCTTGCTTAGGTTGAATAGGTTCTGGCTGTGCGTCTGCTGCATCTGCGACAACCGGAGCTTCAGGATTCTTCAAAGCGTCCATACAAGCCGATAAATCTTCTTCACCACGAGAGAAATCAGGAAATGCAAAATTATATTCTGCACCATCAATTTCAGCTTTCAGCATCTGCGAGTCAGCCAATGCCGATAGAAAACTATCATCCCATCCCAAGCGAACAACCATAGCGCCAGGGGATGCCGGCATCATTTCATACGCACGCAACTGCCCCGGGCCAGGTTGCAATGTAATGCTATAAGATTCCTCAGGATCAAAAGTCGGTTTTTGAAAATCTAAAGCGATTGAATATTCTTCATTAATATTCTGACCAAGCGTAACGATTGATCCGCCTTCATATTGGCGTACCAACGTACAGTAAGGTTCTGCTTGTCCTTGATCAATCTTGGTCACAGCCCAATTCGATGAAGGATTAATAACAGTAACCTTATCTTGCGCCTGCGCCTTTTGAAGAGCGAAGGAACTCACACTGGTGAGGGCTATAAAAGAAAGAGCGAATACGGTTTTACCAAATTTCATGTCGTTTATTTCCTAAAAAACCAGTTCTATTAAATGCCGTGCTTAACTATCCACGGTCTGAAAAAACAAAAAGTACACGTTGCCCCGTATTGGGATCCTTATTCAAACGCGCTGTTGGGCGTAAAGGATCATTGACGAATTGTTCCAATACAGACTGGACAGCTGCTTCAAACGAGTTCCCTGCATTAATGCCACGCTTCAACGCAAAATTTTGGCTTGATTGCCATACGAACTCTACTCCTTCTTGCTGTGCCCACAGAGCCAAAACGCCCTGTACACTGGACCCAGCAGGCGCCGACCAACGACCGGCAATATCAGCAGCAACAGAAGATACAGCTGTATCGCGGCTGCTTATACTCCCCATAGGAACAAGAGGCGTTGGCGGAGCTGGCGTTGCCGTTTGCATATCACCAACGAGGTTCGCTTTAAGACCGGAAATAGCAGCATTCTGTGCCATGAGCGTCTGAACAGCCTGCGTAAACCCGCCTCTAAATTGAAGGTCGTTTTGAACAGGGATCGGTGCACCAGCTTGCCAGCTTACATCAACACCAGCTTGCGCGCCCCAACGAGCAAGAACAACGTCAAGTGTTTCACCCGCAGATGCGCTCCAAATTTGCGTTTTCCCGGGACCCGAGCCTTGAAACTCATTTTTATTCAAATTCGGCTGCCTAGAAAGTGATGGAATACTATCGCTTTGTGGTGATTGCGGCGGCATAGCCTCTACAGGAGATCCTGCAATAGGAGACATTGGCGTTAACGGCGCACCCATAGGCATAGGAGCGCCCTGACCGGCATTCGGGTTAAAGCAATGTTCTAATTTTTTGAGTCCCCCCTCAATATCGCTCATCATAAAGCGCATGACATTGCCTTCAACATCGATGACCATGTCTGTTCCTTGCGCGACAGCACCATAAAAACCGGGCCAATCACGCGTATTGAAAAGAAGAATATTCGGAGCAAAAGCCGTCGCTGAGATTTGCTTCGTCATACCAGCCATTGAAACAACGGCGCTGTATTTGTGTCCCTTTTTGAAAACACTCTGTCTAAAGTCGATAGCCATGGCCAAAATAGAACCGCCGCCACCAGATAAGCGTACAACAAAACCGTTATCAAACTCAGTCGTCATCAAACATGGTAAACGAACATCTTGTAACCCTCTAGCTTGGGCCAAGCTTGTTTTTGTTACGCCCCACCCTTCAGTTGGTGTAAAACTCGGCATTTCCAAAGCAGGTGCAGCAACCATAGCGGGCGCCATCCCCACAGGCATAACAACCGGAGCAGGCATCGGAGTAACCGCCGCCGGAGAACCATTTAAAGTAGGCGCTGCAGGCGCAGGTACTGACGTTTGTGCGTATGAGGCAGAATTAACTGCGCACATGACCCCAACGGCCAAGAACGATGTACAAACGAAACGAGAGAATGAATGAGTTTTTACGCTTTTCATGAACGACTTTCCTAAATACCTGCTTCCCCAAGCTCATTTTCTTTTGAAAACGCCTATGACATTAGCATTATCGCCAGCGTACGCAAGCCTTTAGGCGGGTTTATTCCCGTTAAAATGTATAAGTTTGAAATAAAAAAGAAGAATCTAATCAGAAGATTTTTGTCCGCCAATGCGATGAGACAATGCCGCTTCAAGAAAACGATCAATATCACCATCCAAAACAGCTGCAGAATCAGTATTTTCAACAGCCGTTCTCGCGTCCTTCACCATTTGATATGGGTGAAGCACATAAGAACGAATCTGATGCCCCCAACCTATTTCACTTTTATCGCCATGTGCAGCGGACGCTTCATCTTCACGTTTTTGTAGTTCCAATTCGTAAAGCCGCGCTTTTAGCATATCCATTGCTTCGGCTTTATTCTTGTGTTGAGAGCGGCCACTTTGGCACGCAACAGCAATATTTGTCGGAATATGAGTAATACGCACAGCACTATCTGTCGTATTCACGTGCTGACCACCTGCACCACTCGAGCGATATGTGTCGATACGAAGGTCTTTTTCTTCAATATCGATATCAATACTATCGTCAATGACAGGAGAGACTGAAACCGAGGCAAAACTTGTATGGCGACGTGCGTTAGAATCGAACGGTGAAATACGAACAAGGCGGTGCACCCCATTCTCTGTTTTTGACCAACCATAGGCCATTTCACCAGAAATACGGATCGTAGCGGATTTAATTCCAGCTTCCTCTCCGTCCTGCCTGTTTTGTACACTCACCTTATAGCCGCGGCGCTCAGCCCACCGCATATACATGCGAAGAAGAATCTCGGCCCAATCTTGTGATTCCGTCCCGCCAGCCCCAGGGTTAATCTCCAAATAGGCGTCATTCGCATCCACCTCACCAGAGAGCAGGCTTTCTAGCTGACGCTTTTCAGCTTCTTCCTTCATAGAATTCAACGCAGCCTCTGCCTCAGCGACCATATCATTGTCGCCTTCTGCCTCAGCTAGTGCTAAGATTTCTATTGTGTCGCTAAGATTGCTCTCGATCTTACGGACTGCACTCACGCTCGCATCAAGCCTTGTGCGCTCACGCATAATTCTCTGAGCTTGATCCGCATCAGACCAAAGATCTGGATCTTCAACTTTTTGATTAAGTTCGTCGAGACGTTTTACCGCAGCGTCCCAGTCAAAGATGCCTCCTGAGCAGCGATAACGCGCTCTGGATATCTGTGACTATACTCTCAACTTCGGCTTTCATAGCGCAGAGATTACAGGAACTAGGCTGCCTGATCCATCATATTGTTCATGCCGCCCATGAAAACGTCTTTCATCGCTTCCATGAAAGCATCCATGTTATCAGCATCACAACGACCTGTTAGCATAGAACCATCTACATACATTGGAGCGTCTTCCCAGCTAGCACCTGCTTGTGTTGCCATGCTTCGCATATCGTCATTACCAGCAACAGTGTGACCATCCAACTGCTCTGCAAATGCCATCAAATGCAGCGCATCATCCATAACCGCAACAGCCTTTTGTGCTGCCATAAAACTACCGATAAAACGACGTGTGTGCGCTGTTAACTTTAGTTTTTCCATACTCCGAGAACCACCAGGAATAACCAGTGCATCATAATCTACACCCAAAGCTGTATTTAACTGTGCATCTACTGCGAAGTTATGTCCCCAACCAGAACCATTCCACCCGTTTACAAGCCCTTGATTTGTACTGATAATTTTTAAAGAAGCACCCATTTCTTGTAAGCGACGTTGCATCGCGATGAACTGTGTTTCTTCAAATCCGTTAGCAACAAGTACAGCAACTTTAGTCCCGACGAGTGGTTTTTGCATGATAATCCTCTATTCTTTATGTAGTTAGCGCCTGTTAGACGTCTTTTTATTACTTAATGATTGAACCGCCGCATATTTTCTTCGCGATTTTTGCCCTTGATTCCAATAGGCTTTTCAATGTGCGGCGAAGAATTACGAAAGATTGTTATAAAAGTCAAGTTTTTCAAAATAGATAATCCACCTAAAACGATAAAAGACGTTAAATAGTTGGAAAAAATCATATTTTCTCCTTTTTTAACAAAGATATCTTTGACAAGCCGCTCACATGCCTATAAAAATTTCATAATACTGTTTCAATAGTCTAACAGTCACACAGAATTATATTGGTTAAGGAGTTTCCTATGAATTTTATACGCTCTTTCGTTATCGTTGCCGGGGTAGCTGCGCTAACAGCGTGTTCTGGTCAATTACACAAGCTAGATGAAGTGGAAGCATTGAAAGATGCCACACCAATCGGAAACGCCTTCACACAGCGTTTGACAACAGAATATCAAGTATTTGTTCATGACGAATTAAAAGGCTTCAACGATCACGCAGACAGCCTGCACTTCTCTCGTAAAGGTTTAGCTGCTGCACGTGGTGACATGGTATCACCTGAACAAGTAAGTGATTGGCAGCTTCTTCCAGGTCATGCTGAAGAGCTAATTGTTGCACGCTCTCGTCTTGTAAACACATTCGACATGGGCGCACGTGAAGTTCAACCAGATCTTTCAGCAGTAGCGCAAGTACGTTATGACTGCTGGATCGAAAATCAGGAAGAAAACTTCCAAGCAGATGAGATTGCAGCTTGTAAAGCTCAGTTCATGGATGCTCTAGCGCAACTAGAAGCGATGGCGCCACCTGCTCCACCGCCGGCTCCGGAGCCACAAGCGTTTGACTTTGATCCAAACGAGCCAATGGCTGTTGAAAATGCGAAATACATCGTATTCTTCGATTTCGACAAACATGATCTCAATACAGGCGCACAGAGCATCCTTGATGCTGCAGCTGACGAGATTAAGAAGCGTAACCTATCTGGAATTGATATCGTAGCGCACACAGATACATCTGGCTCGAAATCATACAACATGAGCCTTTCTAAGAAGCGTGCAAACGCTGTTCTTGAAGGATTGGTTGCACGTGGTATTGATCCAGCGATGCTTTCAACAGATTTCCGCGGTGAGAACGAGCTTCTCGTAGAAACTGCTGACGGTGTTCGTGAGCCGGCTAACCGCCGTGGTGAAATTACATTTAAGTAATGAACGCTTAAATACCCAATTCAAAGGGCCGGATACTCTCCGGCCTTTTTTATTGTTTCCAATTCTCTGATCTACCCGTAAAATATCTATTATGGATTTACGTCCCCTCTTTTTTGTTATTGGTATTCTTCTCAGCATTCTGGCTACCAGCATGACTATTCCATTGTTTGTGGATCTTGCATCAGGCAATGATGACTGGAAGGTCTTTATGCTCTGCATGATCATTACGGGTTTCTTTGGCGGTATATTGATCCTCACGAATGGTGGCCATAACTTTCACCTCAATATTAAGCAAGCGTTTCTACTCACAACGATGAGCTGGGCATTCCTATGCATATTTGCAGCTGCACCGTTTGCTTTTGCCAATGTGAACTTATCAATCACCGACGCCTTCTTTGAGGCTATCTCAGGACTGACGACAACAGGCTCGACAGTAATGACCGATCTCGATCACGCACCACCGGGCATATTGCTATGGCGGGCTCTACTTCAATGGCTCGGGGGTATCGGTATCATTGTGATGGCGCTGTCTGTATTGCCATTCCTAAAGGTCGGGGGGATGCAGCTCTTCCGTACAGAATCTTCAGAAAATGAAAAAGCGCTTCCACGAGCAACTCAACTAGCCGCAACAATAGCGTTTATTTATTTAGGCCTTACGATCGCTTGTATGCTCGGATATCAGGCATCTGGGTTAAGTGCTTTTGATTCATGGGCCCATGCCATGACGACAATTGCGACAGGCGGGTTTTCAACCTTTGATGCTTCCTTCTCTGCTTTTGACACAGCGTGGACAGAACTTAACGCAATCCTCTTTATGCTTTTAGGCGGCCTTCCTTTTATTCTGTATGTAAAGACCATCAGAGGTAACTGGCGAGCTCTAGTTGATGACTCTCAAGTTCGTATGTTCTTGAGCGTTGTACTCTTGGCTATTTTCGTCATGATCACTTATCTTATATTCCACAACAACATCGCTCTCGACGAAGCGGTAAGACGCGCAAGCTTCAATGTTGTGTCTATAATCACCGGAACAGGTTATACAAACGGTAATTACGGTTTGTGGGGTGGTTTTGCTGTCAGCGTCATCTTCTTTTTAATGCTTATTGGCGGCTGCGCCGGATCAACAACATGCGGTATAAAAATCTTCCGCTTTCAAGTCCTGTTTGAAGTCGCTCAGTCACAACTAAAGCAACTTATTCATCCGCATGGTGTTTTTGTTCCGCATTACAACAGGAAAGCTATCCCTAAGGGCGTTGCGACATCCGTCACGAGCTTCTTTTTTATGTATCTGATTAGCCTTGCCTTCATTGCAATGGCACTCTCTTTCGTTGGCTTGGACTTCCTCACAGCCATGTCAGGAGCCGTCACATCAATCTCTAATGTTGGTCCAGGCTTGGGTGAAATCATTGGGCCATCAGGAACATTTCAACCGTTACCAAGTAGTGCAAAATGGATTATGTGTGTTGGGATGTTTTTAGGGCGATTAGAACTCTTTACAGTGCTCGTTCTTTTCTTACCTAACTTTTGGCGTAAATAAGTTTAAAACTTTTCTATCAATATCACCGATAAAGGCTTCAAGTAGCTCCACTTCTGCAAGCTCTCTATCTGCCAGAGACATATTGGCATTGATCGACAATCGACGCTGCGCCGTCAGTGTGTAAATTTTGTCCAAAGCCCCAGAATAGTTATGAGGCGTAAAAGTAATCACTGCGCGCACAGTTGTTTGTTCATCACCACCAAGCAAACCGCCAAATGTACCCTCACTCGTTAACTGACGTGTTGCCGATAACTCGGCCACATTCACAACAAAGCCATAACGCTCATCAGAAATCATAAAGCGCTCGCTCAAATAGCGATCCAATAAAGCCGGTAAAGGTATAGCGAGTGGTTCTATATTAAGATCCTGTCGTTGGTAGCTGTGCATAATGCGTGCACTCATACCGTTTGCCGTTAGCTTTGACAGATGGTGATAGTGAAGGTCTGGAATAGGCTTTCCCCCAGGTTTAGGAAGGTCCGCACATGCCGTGAGTAAAACAAGAATGGATAAAAGAAAGAACCGCATCTAAATGTAGTATAAGTCAGAGCGCCATTAAGAAGAAGCTTGAATTTCTGCTACACGCTTTGCCACATCCTTAGGATCCATAGTAAAGGTGTGACTGCAGAATTCACAAACCATAGAAATCTTGCCATCAACTGTAATTTCGTCTCGATCGTCTTCACTCATCATCGCGAGGACATTTTCTATCTTCTCCATCGAGCAACGGCACTTTTTTGCAACGGGCTGCGGATCAAAAACACGAATACCTTCCTCATGGAACAAGCGAATTAGAATGTCATAACCAGATAGATCTGTATCCAGAAGCTCATCATCGGTGCAGCTTTGCATTAAAATCATCGCGCGGCGCCAATCGTCTTCGTCCATATTACTTTTAGGCGCAGCAACACCTTTATCACCACCCTCTTCAGGTATTTTTTGAAGCATAATACCGGAAGCGCGCCACTTGCCGTCCCTCTTACCAACAGCAAGCTTAATGCCTGTATCAATTTGCTCTGATTGAGAGAAATAGTGCTGAACACAATCAACCAAAGAAGAGCCTTTGAGTTCTACAATACCTTGGTAGCGCTCTGTATTTGTACCTTGATCAACAGTAAACGCGATATGCCCCTTACCGAGGAGCTGTGCAAGGTGGTTATCGGATCCCTCACCGCGTTCTTCTTTTGAGAAGGCCGCTAATTGCTTTCTTGCATCTTCGACGCGATCTTCTTTGAAAGCGGCACAACCACGAAGACCACCCGAACTTGTAATGTCAGAGACCATCATTGAAATTGGTCCATCACCTTGCGTTTGCAGGGTAAAGATCCCCTCATATTTCAGCATCGATGATAATAGCGCTGTTAGGGTAATTGTTTCACCCACAAGATGACTAACGATGTCCGGATAATCATGTTTTTCCAAGATCTCATTGATAACTCCATCTAGTCGCACAATACGGCCACGTAATGATGACGTTTCCAATTGAAATGGCCTGATGATATCACCCACACCCACCTGATGAATAAGTTCTGCACTCATTTCTTTATTCTACCACAAAAATTAGATATTCTTTTAGCTTTTGATCTTATAACCGTTATCAATCATACGGTACGTCATGATAGATAAGCCCAGATTAATAACAACCATTGTTACCAATCCCGCCATAACATTGCCATCCGCATAGCCAATGAAGCCATATCGAAACCCGTCAATCATATAAAAGAACGGGTTATAATGCGCTAAATTCTCCCAAAAAGGCGGTAACTGCGTAATGGAGTAGAATGTACCAGACAAAAATGTCAGCGGCGTTACGATGAAATTTGTAACAGCGGCAATATGATCAAATTTTTCAGACCAAACACCTGCAGCTAAACCAATTGAGGAAAGCATCATATTACCCAAAACAGCAAAAACTAATATCATCCATAAAGAGTGAATCTCTAAACCAACAACTACATGGATAATAGCTGCCACCGCTAGGCCAACGGTTAGCCCTCTAACAATGCCACCGATTGTATATCCCAGATATAATTCCAAAGCAGATAATGGAGGCATAAGAACATCCACGATATTACCCTGAACCTTAGCAATAACGAGAGAAGATGAAGTATTTGCAAATGCATTTTGCACCATTGTCATCATAATCAGGCCTGGCGCTATAAAAGCCATATAAGGAATATTATCTCCAATCGTCCTGGCAATGCCGCCAAACGCAAGGGCAAAAACAGCGTAGAACAGTAACGTCGTCATCATAGGCGCGATCACAGTCTGAGTATAAACGTTGATAAAACGCCCAACCTCTTTTCCAATCAACGTTTGAAGTCCAACAACGTTAATTCCTTTAATTTCTCTCGGTTTCAGAGCCTCTCCGCTCATGATGCCCTCTTTCTTTTTGTCTGACATTACTTTACGATTGAACGCATGCAAGATACGTCTTTCGACCTCATAAATAAAGATCAAAATACCTCTATAGGCGAACCAGGCGGTAGGATGCGTTCAGAGCAAAAAAAGAGCCAAAAAAAGCCTAAAGTTCCTAAGAAAATCAGCGAAAGATACCTACACAACTCTGGTTTAGCCTACCTCCAACGGTTTGCAACCAGTTCGGCGCATTTCAAGACGGTTATGATGCGTAAGATCGATAAGTCATGCCGTCACCACAAAGATCAGAACAAAGACGACTGCGAGGGTTTACTGGATGAGCTAATACCTAAATTTCAAGAATTAGGCCTATTAAACGATGACGCATATATCCGCGGAGTTGTTACCTCTTGCCGCAGAAGAGGTCTATCGAGCGCAAAAATTAAACAAAAACTGGCACAAAAAGGAATAAACCAAGATTTAATTGAAACTGCGATTTCTGAATATGATGTGGAAAATGATTCAGGAGATTTTCCATCTGCCTTAATATTCATCAAAAAGAAAAAGCTTGGTGCTTATGATCTAGATCAGAAAAAAGATTACCAAAAATCTTTGGCTATGATGGCGCGTGCAGGCTTTCAATATGGGATAGCAGAAAAGGCTCTCAACTTGACTCCAGAACAAATAGAAGAAGAGTTTAACTATCTTCTTTGATGCTTGTTTCTTCAGAAGCACTGGCTTCATTGCCACGCGCTTTCCTTGTTGCAACGCGTTGTTCTGGGAATATGAGTGTAGCCGTCGTACCGACACCTTTTTGCGAAACAATATCTAACTCACCGCCATGAAGACGCATTAGTGATTTCACAAGCGTCAGTCCGAGCCCTGTTCCCGACTTATCACGGTTAAGGTCGGTATCAATTTGGCCAAACGGAGATAATGCTTTTTCAATTTCATCTTCACTCAACCCAATGCCTGTATCAGTTACCGATAAACGTAATCGGCCGCGAGCATCTACTTCAGAATCCAAAGTAATGACACCACCACCATCACTAAATTTCACAGCATTAGATAACAGGTTAATCAAAATTTGCTTCACAGACTGTGCTTCACCAACAAGACCTAACGATGGATCAATAACGCGATTATGGACCTGCATGTCAGATGTCTCAATCTTATCGGACAAAAGTACAAGAGCAGATGACACTAGCTCACTAACATTTATATGCCCTTCGTTTAACGTTCTATCGCCAGCGTCAATTCTGGACACATCAAGAATCTCATTGATGACTTTCAGCAATTGATTACCACTTCCAAAAATACTATCGGCATACTCAACGTATTTCTTTTCAAGTATCTCACCGAATGCTTGCGTTTTAATAATCTCAGAAAAACCAATAATGGAGTTAAGAGGCGTTCTTAATTCATGACTCATGTTTGCGAGAAACTCTGATTTTGAACGGTTTGATAAATCTGATTCAACCTTTGCGTCCATTAAAGCAATTTCGGCATTCTTACGCTGGTTAATATCTTCCATACTTCCTTCAAAGAAAATCAGATTATCTTCATCATCATAAACAGGCCTAATATTCTCCTGAACCCAAGAAACATCTCCACCATTCTTTTTGATTTCAAGTTCAATTGTTTTCGGTGATTTTGATGTTGTTATATCCTTCAAAAATCGTTCGCGTTGAACAGGATCGACATAAACTTCTTCCGTTACATTCACCACGCCACGCAGCAAATCCTCTGGCCTATCATAACCCAAGATTTTAGCTAAAGACGGGTTCGCACTAAGATACTGCCCCTCTGGAGTTACTTGGTAAATACCAGATGCGGCGTTCTCAACAATAGCACGATATTTCTTTTCAGCTTCACTTAACGCCCGCTCAGCTCGACGTCTTTCTTCAACGTCAGTAATCGTTCCAACAATACGTAGATCTTTATTCTCATCTTGCCTAATCATTGACATCGTCAACTCAACAGCCCTGAACGTGCCATCAGAGGTACGAAGACGCGTATAAACACGATATGGCTTTTTCTGCCCCTTAACGAGTTGAGAGAAGTTATCTTTTTGTTCATCCTGATCTTGGTAATACAGTAAGTCAAATAAGTTACGGCCAACAGATTGCTCTAAATCAAAGCCTGTTACTTTCTTCCACGCTTCATTTAAGAAAACTATTGTTTCATCGACCGACAGTTCGAAAATAATATCACTTACAGAGTCTACAATTGCTTTATTATCTCGCGCTGATTTTTGAATAACTTTGTTAAGTCTCTCACGCTCGCTCATCTGCTGACTAAGCTCATAGTTTTTATGTGCCAGCTCCTTGTTCATTTCTGATAACTTAACAGATTGTTTCTGGTTGTTTCGAACATACAAGGTTCCAATAAGGGTCAATGTAATCCCAAACAACAGCATCAAGTATGGAATTTTTCTCAAGAAAGCTTCCCTCGCGCCAACACGCATACCAACTTGAACTGTCAGCGGGTAACCAGACAGCAATATATCAATACTTTTAGGCGCTTGATAATTACCACTTATATTAACAGGGCCATCTTCAATTTTTCTATAGAAATACAGGCTGTCCTGCGTAGCTTCGCTTACAACTGAAACAGTTTGAACAACGTCTTTTTTAGCTATCCAGTCGAGAGAAACAAGGCCATCATAAGCGCCAATAGCCAAGACATAGTTTTCTTTTCCACTTACACTTTTGAATGGCGCTCTAACGCCAAAATATCCTGATAAAACACCCTCATATGCCTCATAAAGTTGTTCGTCAAATGACACTCCCTTCAAAAAGGAATCCCCTTCTTGCAACTCCTCTAAAGACGAAATAATAGTGTTATCGACATCACGCTTTGGGGCATCTCCTAGAAACTCATCCTTTTTAAACACCTGATCTAAGCGCCACTCTGAGTTACTGCGTTCTACAATATAAACAGCACCAAAATATTTAAGATATCTATCCGTCTTGGATATATATTCACCAATGTCCTGAGATGGCGTAGTTTGCATGACGTATGCCATAGCACTAAGAGCCTCTTCAGCATTCGTATAATTTTGTGAAATATGGCTTTCAACATCTTGTGTTGTGCCTTCAAAGCCTTCATTAACAATCTCTTCGATAAAAATACTAAGTGTTGCAAAGGCTACAATGGTTAAAATCAAACCATTTAAGAACACCATTAGCTGCGCAATATTGCTCGACAACCACCCTGTTCCGCCTCGCATAGCTCGCGGCGGATTCAGTCCTGGTCTATAGTTATCGTTCCCTATAACAGCCATAAATTCTGCTCTTAAAAAGTTTGATCAAAGAAATACCTAGAAATACGCTCGCCGAAGATAAAGCTATAATACTTCACCCTCCAGAGTAGCATGCAACAAAAGTCTTAACAGAACGCTAATTTTGGCAATAAAAACAATCGGTTGATTTTCATATTATCAAATCATCTTTACTTGACGGCTCTTTCCTCTCAACGTACCCATAATAGGCATAAATTTGAAAGAAAACGGCATAATAAGATGACAATAACATTCGATGATTTTTTAAAAGTTGATATTCGTGTTGGAAAAATAATAGAAGCCAAAGAATTTCCGGAGGCTAGACGGCCTGCTTATAAGCTAAAAGTAGATCTTGGGCCAGAAATAGGTGTGAAGAAAACATCTGCTCAGATCACACAAAACTATAGCTTAGAAGAGCTTGAAGGTAGATTAGTCGCCGCTGTCGTTAACTTCCCCCCTAAACAAGTAGGGCCATTTATGTCAGAAATTCTTGTGCTAGGATTTCCCGATAGCAACGATAACGTCACATTAATTGCTCCGGACAACGACATTCCTTTAGGAAATCGCCTATATTAGACGGGTAAGTTTATCACAACACGTAACCCGCCCTGAGGGCTTTCATTTAGATGTATGTCTCCACCATGAGACAACACGATATCCTGCGCGATATTAAGCCCTAAACCAACACTTCCGGACTTTGTTTCGCGTGATTTATCACCCCGATAAAACGGTTTAAACACTTCTTCGCGAAGTTCTTCAGTAATACCTGGTCCATTATCATCCAGAATAACTTCTATCTCTTCATTTTTTTCGATTAGTGTTATTACGGCTTCGTCAGCATATCTTTTTGCATTCATTACTAAATTTGTAATACAGCGCTCAAACGCGAAAGCCCGTAGAGGAACAACCATTTCTTCTTTTTCGGCACTTACAGATACTTTAAAAACATCATCGGAAGCAGCTTCCGCACATCGAGACATTAGAAGAAGAAGGTCTGTATCCTGCGTTTCCTCATCACCTTCACCACGAGCAAATTGCAAGTACGCATCAATCATTCGCTCCATATCATGGATGTCATGTTTCATTGCTGCTGCATCAGGACAATCCCCCATCATCTCCAACTGTAATTTCATACGCGTTAGAGGTGTTCTTAAGTCGTGAGAGACGCCAGCAAGCATACTTGTTCTTTGTTGTACTTGCTTTTGAATACGATCTTTCATTTTTAAAAATGATTGTGCTGCTAAACGAACCTCTTTCGAACCACTTACTTTAAAGAAAGAAACATCTCTCCCTTTACCGAACCAGTCAGCAGCAACGGCCAAGCGTTTTATAGGGCGAATTTGGTTGCGCATAAATAAAACAGCCACCATTAACAAAACAAAAGAAACTCCGCCCATCCAAAGCAAGAAGATATAGGCTGTCGACGAAAACAAACGGCGTAAAGGTACATCTACATTTAAAACACCACCATTCACTGCAATCTGAACCGTAACCTCTTTGCCTGGCATATTTATAGAGACACGATGAGGATGATTGATGTTTTCGCTTATTTCATTCACGAGTGCAGAGCCAACAACAATCCCCCACCCTCTAAACGTTTCTTGCTCTGTGGTTAACTTCCCGTGAGGATCAAAATCAGAATTAAGTTCAAGATATATTTTGTTGAGGTTTTCAACCTGATAAATAGGCAAACCTGTTGGCGGGTTTTCTATCAAGTCTACGATTATAGCGATCTCACCTGTCACAGCATAAACAAGTCGATCTGTAACACGGTTCCAGTGGTTATCAAAAAAAACATAAGCGAGAATAATCTGAATAAGAAAAATCGGTGTAACCAGAATAAGAAGTGAGCGCGCAAAAAGCCCACGCGGCAAAAACTTTTTTATCCAGGAGAGTTTTAGAGCAGGAAATAATCTCATAATTAACGTCTCTCCAATATTTCAGCGCGCAATAAATAACCTTGCCCACGAACAGTTTGCAGATAACGAGGGTGGTTACTATTTTCTTCTACTTTTCTTCTAAGGCGGGTTACTTGAACATCTATGGTTCGCTTGTTTGGATCCAGATCGCACTTATCAGACAGAGCGTCTCTACTCACAACCTCTCCCGGTGTTTGGCAAAGAACCGTCAGTAGATTTACCTCTACATTCGTTAGTTGCACACGCTCATCATCAGCGACAAGTTCTGGATGATCAATATCAAACATCCAACGGCCTATCTGAACGCGCGCTACTTGTTCATGTTTGTCTTTCGGCACACGTTTCAAAATAGCATCAAGGCGTAAAACCAACTCTCTAGGGTCAAATGGTTTTGGTAAATAATCATCCGCCCCTGCCGATAACCCTGTGATACGATCTTCGACCTCACCCATTGCAGTCAGAAGAAGCACAGGAACAGTGTTTTGTTTCTCCCTAAGAAGCTCGGTTAATTCAACCCCGCTTTTCCCAGGCATCATGACATCGACAACGAGGATATCAAAGATGAATGACTCCATAACCTCAAGCGCTTCCTCGGCGCTCTCCGCTTTTAATGCCAGATAGCCATGCTCGTTTAAATAACGCGCAACCAAGTCACGAATGCGTTCATCATCATCAATGACAAGCACATTTGGAACATCGGTAAAATCTTGTTTTAAAGCTTCTTTTTTCACGTCTAATAGCTATAATCATGTTTTGAATAAAACTAAAGCATTAAGAATACAGGAATTTTAACATGGCTACAGGTGATTTTAGTGATCGTGATGGACTTATCTGGATAGATGGTGAAATTGTCCCTTGGCGCGATGCTAAAGTGCATATCTTAACGCACGGCCTACACTATGCTTCATCTGTGTTTGAAGGTGAACGCGCTTACGAAGGTAATATCTTCCTGTGTCAGGAGCATTCAGAAAGATTTATTCGCTCTGCTGACCTTATCGATATGCCGATGCCCTATACGGCAGAAGAGCTTAACAATGCTAAATACGAAATACTCAAAGCCAACAATCTAAGCGATGCCTATATCCGACCTGTTGCGTGGCGCGGCAGTGAACAACTTGGTATTTCTGCACAAGACACCAAAACGCATGTTGCAATCGCTTGCTGGGAATGGCCGAGCTACTTTGGCGATGAAGCACGTGAAAAAGGCATCTCTCTTGAAATCGCGAAATGGCGTGCCCCTATGCCTGATACGGCAACAACAGCAAGTAAGGCAGCAGGCCTTTATGCGACGCACACAATGTCTAAACATGCGGCAGAGGCAAATGGCTTCACTGACGCGCTCATGCTCGACTACCGCGGTCTTGTTGCCGAATGTACAGGCGCAAATATTTTCATGGTTAAGGACGGAAAAATCAAAACACCCGTTCCAGACTGTTTTCTTAATGGCCTAACCCGTCAAACAGTGATCAAACTGGCGCAAGAACACAACATTGATATTGAAGAATGCCAAATCGAACTTGATGAGCTTCTTGCTGCCGATGAGATCTTTGTAACAGGCACTGCAGCAGAAATAACAGCCATAGGTAAAATCAATGATAACGAATATACTGTAGGCCCTGTTACAAGACAGCTTCGTGAGGCTTACGAATCCCTCGTTAGACAGAAAAACGCCATTGCTGCGTAAAGCACAAAAAAATTTATCTTATTGATATAAAATAAAAAATTAGGTTTTTTTCCATTTATTTGCGATTTCTTAATCTTTTTCGGTAATATTAAGCATAAATTACATAACGGCTTAAATATTGGCGAAAAATGGGATTTGACAGACTATCAGCAGAACACAGTACACAAGCTCTCCAGCAACTTATGGAAGAGCTTGGCATTACTGGTGTCGCGCCAACAGATGCCGCTCAAGCCCAAACAGCCTTAACAACATTAGGCGCTAACGTATTTCATACAGGACAATCATTTAATGTCACCCCTTCTGTAGGTGGTGGACGTGCAGCATTTGAAGCTGGCCAAGAACCAGAACTTCCGGAAAGTGCAAAAGACAGGTTTGTTTCGATAGCAAATAGAGCTGTTGACGGAGGAGCTGTTACAGCTCAAGAAATGTTCCTATTGGAAGCGATGATGCACCAATATGATCCTAACCAGTCATTTGTCGTTGATGGCGAGATAAACGCTGACGAACGCCTAACTATCCTAGGTTTCCTAGAAGATCCAAACGCATCGATTTCTGGTGTTCATAGTAATATTACAAACTTGTTTAATGCAAGAGCTGAAGAAGAAGCCATTGCAGCATTAGAAGCAGCAGAACGCGCAGAATTAGAATTAACAAGAGCTCAACCAACTCTCGAGGTTCAAGCACAGATGGCCGCTGCAGGCCTTATAGATTCTTCAGAAATCACTGGAGAATGGACAGACGCGCATATAGACGCATTAATTGACGCAACGTTTAATGATCCCAACGCTTACTTCACAATGGTTCCAGCCTTAGGCGCCAATATGACAGAAGTAACTCGCAATATGTTTGTGAATCCTCCTGAGGACTACAGCCTTAACCCTGAAGGGGCAAGCGCTGTACTAGACTTCCTCAATGAAGGGCGAGACATCACATCGGTTATTGAAACAGCGCTAGAAACGAATGATCCTGATCAAATTCGCATGGTTCAAGGCATGACAGGACAACGCATTACAGGAGAATGGGATCCTGCTTCACTCAGCGCTGCAGAAGAACGTTTAGGAGCACCTCAAGAAGGTGGTTTCCCAGATCACTTATACAGTGCATCGCGTGGAGAAGTGGCCACGGCGGATGTTGCTGAAGCACTTCGTAATGGTGATATGATCATGCCATCTGAAGAGCAGCTAGAAAATATTGCTCCAGAATTAAGTTTTATGGCCGCAGAAGACCGTGTTGCCACATGGTTGTCAGATCCATCAAACCATGGCGCTTACGCAGAAATGGTTGTAACACAGGCAATCTCTGCAGAAACTCGTGCCCTGCTTGATACCAGAATGGAAGAAGCTGAAGTTGCCGTTGAACAAGCCGAGACAATGGGCGAAGTTGTAGAAATGGGCGTGGACGCTATGGGAGAGGTTCAAGATCTTCCGAGTGTTGAGGTAGACACAACGGTATTGCACACTACTGCCGTTGAAATGGAAACAGCGCGCTTAGAAGGTGATGTTGAAGCATTTGAGGCAGCAGGAAACGAATATGTGATCGAGGCAGAAGCCGTTCTCCTTGAAGCAGAAATGGGTTTTGTAAGAAACCATGCTGGCGCCTTTGAAAGTGCTGCCTATTGGTTACGTGACGATAACCCTGAACTTTCTGAACTTCTTGCTTCAGGTGATGAAGAAGCAATTAGAGAGTTTTTAACAAGTCATGAAACCACAGAACTACAACAAATTTTTTACAACAGTAATACGGCTTTAGGCGCTTCATTTGGTACAAATGCGACAGGAAGCGGTTGGCAAGACGTTTTAAATGCGCGCGCCGACTTAGCCGCTATTAGGCAAGAACTAGGGATAGATGCACCTGTTGAAGGAGAAGTTGCACCAATAGAAGTAGAAGCCGTACCTGTAGAAGAGCTCGTATCAGATGCCCGTACAATCATCGACCAAGGCGGTCCTTTGACTGGCAGCGAGCTTGAAATTGACCTTGAAAGCGGTGGAAACCTGATTGTCGCATCATTTGACGGCGCTAGAAACCCTGTTGAGCCTGAAGGTCCAAACGGTGGTTCTTACGTTGTTGACCAAGGCATGGGCATTGCTGCAAGACAATTCACAGTTTAAACATTAAATCTAAATAAGATAACATCGCCATCGGCAACGACGTAGTCCTTGCCTTCTTGGCGCATTTTACCAGCTTCTTTTGCGCCCTGCTCACCATTGCTGTTGATGTAATCATCAAATGAAATCACTTCAGCTTTAATGAAACCTTTTTCAAAATCCGTATGGATTGCGCCAGCTGCTTCAGGTGCTTTTGCTTCCTTACGGATCACCCAAGAGCGCGCTTCTTTTGGCCCAGCAGTAAAGTAATTTTGAAGGCCAAGAAGATCGAAACCTTCGCGAATGATTTTATTGAGACCCGCTTCTTCTAGTCCCATTGTTTCTAAGAATTCTGATTTTTCTTCATCGGATTCTAGCTGCGCGATTTCAGATTCAATAGACGCACAAATCACGACAGAACGCGCCCCCTTCTCTGCCGCCATAGCAGCAACCTTCGCTGTAAGCTCATTACCATCAGCAGCCTCTTCCTCATTCACGTTACATACGTAAAGGATCGGTTTGGATGTCAAAAGCCCCATCTGTTTAAACCAGCGTTCTTCATCTGGATTTTCCGGCGCAAGCTCACGCGCAGGACGGCCATCATCTAAGATCTCTTTAAACTTCATCATGAAGTCGTATTGGCCTTTAAATTCTTTATCGCCGCCTTTGGCTTTACGCGCGATGTTTTCAATCTGCTTATCAAGACTTTCCATGTCCGCAATCAGAAGCTCTGTTTCAATCGTATCCGCATCACGGATTGGATCAACGCTGCCATCAACGTGCGTGATATCACTATCTTCAAAACAGCGTAAAACGTGAATTATTGCATCTGTCTGACGGATATTACCAAGGAACTGGTTACCAAGCCCCTCGCCTTTACTCGCCCCTTTCACAAGACCAGCAATATCAACAAATTCTAATTGCGCAGGGATAATCTTGGCAGAGGACGCAATCCCCGCAATCTTATCAAGACGCGCGTCAGGAACCCCAACCTTCCCGACGTTTGGCTCAATCGTACAAAAGGGGAAATTTGCCGCTTGCGCCGCCGCTGTTGCCGTCAAAGCATTAAAAAGTGTCGATTTCCCAACATTCGGAAGCCCAACAATACCGCAATTAAAACTCATAATTTCCTCGCTTATTCAATGACATAGGATTTAAGCGATTACCTAAAAGAAGTAAACATAAGTTTTTATATTGACATAATTAATTCTGCGCTGCAATCAAATACATTATGACCAATAAACCGCTTGATGAAATCATAGAAATTAACGCTAGTAAAATAGCGAACATGCTTTTCAATCTAAGAAGAGCAGAAGAAGTCATAGTAAGTAATGTTATTACTGGCTATGAAGAATTTATAGATTTTGCATCTCAAGCAGCACTAGCGAAAAAAAATAAAAATGGTTCATATGATGTACAGCTACGCATGGCAGTTGGCCGAAGATCAAAATTAAATCAATTAATTGCTACAGATATAAACTTACAAGAGGTTTTCCAAGTTTTTGTTCGCTGTGCCAATGAAATAGGAGAATATCAACAGTGGTTTGAGACAAAAGCCCCACCTGGTTATTTATTAAGGCCTGATGAAGATTTATCTGATCATGCTAATTATACTGTAATACCTTTCTTATCTTCTAGTGTGTTTTGGCATGAAGAAGAATCCTACTTTAGGCCTATAAAAGTGACTAAAGAAGCACCCTCTCAGTTACAAAGATATTTAAGAGGCGGTTACTCAGATCGTGCAACTCATATGACTGATCACCCTGAATTTAAAGGTTACGAAGCTTATTCACCTCTCTAGAAAAGAATTTAAATCTTAAAATCTTCGCTGACACGCGTGCCAAAATCGCTCTTGTTATCTTCAAGCAACAAACTGCTATAGCGCACAATCGTATCAATAAAAAATGGCAAATCTTTTTGCTCTTCTTTTGAAAAATCAGAAAGCACATAACCGCTGACACGATTTTTATCACCGGGATGACCAATCCCTAAACGCACGCGCCAATAATCTTTACTTGGTAAGTGACGATCAGTTGATTTAATGCCGTTATGACCACCACTACCGCCGCCTTGTTTTACTTTTACCTTACACGGCGGCAAATCGAGCTCATCATAGAAAACCACAACACGCTCTGGCGGTATTTTATAAAACTTGGCGCATTTTCCGATCGATTGGCCTGACTCATTCATGTAAGTCATCGGCTTTAACACAGCGATCTTTTCACCCGCCAAACGCCCCTCTGTTACTTCGCCTTGAAACTTAGACTTAAACGCAGGAAAGTGATTATCAGCGGCCAAGGCATCGGCCACCATAAACCCAATATTATGGCGGTTTCCTTTATATTTATCACCGGGATTACCTAAGCCTACAAAAAGCCACATAGGAGCGTCCTTACTCTCTTGTTTATTCCAAAATAAAAGCCGGGAGAAATCTATCATCACCCGACTTTCATATCAAAATCTTATTCGAAAAGAAAAGAGATTACTCTTTATTTTCCTCGGCTAGTGCATCGCCTTCAGCTGCTGGTGCATCGCCACCCTCTGCAGCTTCGCCTTCAGCGCCTTCTTCACCTTCTGCATCTTCTGGTTCTTCTTCAACCATCACACGCGGTGCAGCAATTGTAGCAATTGTGAAGTCACGATCTGTAATCGCCGGTGTTGCGCCTTCTGGCAACGTCGCGTTACTCATCTTCACTGCATCACCGATTTTAAACTCAGTCATGTCAATGTCGATCGCATCTGGAATGTAACGTGCGCGACAAACCATATCAACAGCATAACGAACAACGTTCATCACGCCTTTTTCTTTTGCCGCTTCACTTTCTTCATAGTTCACAAAGTTCACAGGAACAGACACTGTAATTTGTGTACGGTCTGTTACGCGAAGGAAGTCAACGTGCATCACGTTGTCTGTCACCGGGTGAAGTTGAACATCACGGGCAAGCACTTGGTGCTTATCACCTTCAACATCCAAATCACACAAAGTCGTAAACATGTGACCTTTGTTGTATTCTAGGTTAATTTCTTTTGAAGGAAGAGCAATTGTGATTGGCTCTTTCTTATCGCCGTAAATTACGGCTGGTGTTTTCTTCTCACGACGTAGTGCACGAGCGACCCCCTTACCGGTCCCGTCACGTTTTGTCGCAGGCAAAGTATAGTGCTTTGTCATAGCGTTTTTCCTTTTAAAAGTTAAGTTTTGGCTAGCCTCCAGGGGTGGTTAACCACTTCTGAGGCGCAATAAATAGCAATTTGCCTAGGATTTCAAGCAGTTTTTACTTAAACAGCGCAGAAATAGAGCGTTCTTCGTAGACGCGCTTGATTGCTTCACCAATTAGCTCTGAGACTGATAGTTGGATAACACTATCAGATTGGCGCACAGCCTCTGTAGCAGCGATGGAATCAGTAATAACCAAGCTTTCTAATGCGGAATCGGCTACACGTGCCACCGCACCGCCTGAGAGAACTCCGTGTACAACATATGCATCCACAGAAAGCGCACCCATTTCTTTTAGCGCGCCTGCGGCGTTACAGAGCGTCCCTGCAGAATCAACAATGTCATCGACCATAATACAGTGCTTACCTTTTACATCACCGATTACATTCATCACTTCGGACACACCAGCCTTTTCGCGGCGCTTATCAATAATAGCAAGATCCGCAGTCATGCTAAGGCGTTTAGCAATTGCTCGCGCACGCACAACGCCGCCGACGTCAGGTGATACGATAACCATGTTATCTTTACCCGCAAATTTTTCCTCAATGTGAGGCGTTAGCACAGGTGAAGCAATAAGATTATCAGTCGGGATATCAAAAAACCCTTGAATCTGACCAGCATGGAGATCAAGGGTTAAAACACGGTCGGCGCCCGCAGAAGTAATAAGGTTTGCCACCAATTTAGCCGTAATTGGTGTCCTGCCGCCTGTCTTTCGGTCTTGTCTAGCGTAACCAAAATAGGGAATAACCGCAGTAATTCGCTTTGCAGAACCTCGTTTCAGCGCATCAATCGTAATGAGCAGCTCCATCAAATGATCATTTGCAGGGTAAGATGTTGATTGAATTACAAAAACATCTTCACCGCGAACGTTTTCTTGAATTTCGACAAAGACTTCCATGTCTGAAAAACGTTTGATGCTAGCTTGTGTTACAGGAGTATCAAGGTAGGCAGCGATTTGCTCTGCCAAAGGGCGGTTGGAGTTACCGGCTATAATTTTCATTGTGGCTCTCGTTTTATGGTAATGCCTATGTTTGTATGATCGGACTATAGAAAAAACTACCCCTAAAAATCAATACAAGATTTTCAAAAACAACAACTTTTCCTTACTCTGTAATTGCAATCGCAGATACTTGACGCCCATAATCCGGTTCTTTTCTGTGTGTTGTCCGGCGATAACTAAAAAAACGCTCTTCTTCAGAGAATGTATCAATGCCAGAGATCACAACATTTTTTACACCTACACGTGCCAAGCGACTAGCTATGTAGCCCGGCAAATCAAACATAAGATGTCCTTCTCGGCTGGCCGGCTTGAAGAAATGCTCATTCGCTCCATCTTGTTCGAGGAACGGCTTTTCAAAACCAACAGATACTTCGTAAGACTTAGGCGCAATACAAGGGCCAATAACCGCCGTAATGCTTTCCAGCATAGCACCCTGATTGATCATAACCTTCACAGTTTCTTCGCATACTCCTTTTAGAGCACCACCCCATCCAGCATGCACAGCTCCTATAACAGGAGAGCCGTCTTCTTTACAACAAGCAAAAAGTACAGGACCGCAGTCCGCTGTGAGAACGCCGATCACTAAACCTGCCCGATCTGTCACTAAAGCATCGGCCTTCGGGCGATCTTTACCCGCATTAAAAGGCGCCTCTATCACGACGCACTCTTTACTATGAATTTGCCAAACCGTTTGTATATCGTCAGCGTTTTCAATGAGTTGACTAGCTACCGACTGCCTATTCTTCTGAACCGATAATGCGTCATCATCCGAACCAACTGCACAATTAAGACTATCATACAAACCTACGCTCACACCGCCTTGACGGCCGAAAAAGCCATGCTTAATTGATGGGTGGGCAGCGGAAATTGCCTTTTCTTCAAATTCTATCATTCTTAAAAACCTGCCAACTCAATATTAGGATTATCTGTAAACGCAATTACTTTAAACAAATCCCCCATTTGATCACTTCCTATTAAACGCTCTAGCGCTGCATCGATATCGCGCCGTTGTATTTCAGTTGCACCTTGGCGCAAGATTTCAGCCCTTTTCTCTATTCCGAGGTTAATGAGAAAATTTTTCTGTGACACAGCCCCATGAACCACGACTTTTTTTGCCAAAGCACGATCAGCCAAATCTGCAAAATTTATGTGGTACGTTATATCACTTTCACCTGGGCTTTCGAAAAGATTAGAAAACCTATGGTTCTTGACCACTTGCAGCGTGTCACCGTACCCATAATTCTTGAACCCGTAATCAACCCAAAGAATACTACCGCCTTGTTTTAAAATAATTTTTATTAATTCAGAATTGATCCGTTTTTCTTCAAGTGACACTTCAACAATTTCACCTAACTTAGGCTTAAAAAGGCCGTTTGGCATGTGTTTTTCAGTGTTATCAGTGTTTAAATCTTGGCTTTTTTCATATATACGAAACGACCCGTTTTCTTTTAGGGAGATATATTTTTTGGCCCAACCAGCATCAGTGAACACGTATTGATCCACAGGAAGAGCATCGAGGAACTCATTCCCTATTGCAATCACCGGAAACTGCAAATTCACCGATTCGGTGCATATGATCCATTCTGCAGCGTGCGCTAAATCATAAGAACCAAGAGCGTATTCCTGCTTTTCCTTTAATACAGGGCTAGTTTCCATGAGCTGGATGTGAACAGCCTTCCAAAAATCAGGAACTTGCATGGCTACGCGAAGGATATCGCTCATTAACGTCCCGCGACCCGGCCCACACTCTAACAACGTAATATTCGATGGCGCTCCCATTTTCTGCCACGTATCGATTATCCAGGCACCGAGCATTTCCCCAAACATCTGGCTCACCTCTGGCGCGGTAATGAAGTCCCCTTCCCTACCGAACGGATCCTGCTTCATATAATACCCATGCTCAGGATGTCCCAAACAAAGCCCCATATACTCTGAGATAGGCATAGGGCCATTTTCTTGGATCTTTTCACGGATGATGTGAGATAACGGTGTATCAGGATTACTATTCTCAGCCATTTAGGCCACCTGCCGTCCTTTAGATAGGCTGTAAGTCATAACGGCCGCACCAAATAAGAACATCGGTAAGCTTAAGAGCTGCCCCATAGAAACCTGACCGATAATAAAGCCCAGATGCGCATCCGGCTCCCTTGCAAATTCAACAATAAAGCGAGAGAGCGCATACCCCATCAAGAAAACACCAGTCACGATGCCTGGACGCACACGCACCAACGGTTTGTGGATAAGAACTGCCAATATCCCCAACAGCAAAAGCCCTTCCAAAAACGCTTCGTAAAGCTGACTAGGGTGGCGAGGTTCTGGCCCTCCGTAAGGAAAAACAAAGCCCCACGGCTTATCCGTTACACGGCCAAAAAGTTCTCCATTAATAAAGTTAGCAATGCGACCAAGAAACAAACCTATAGGGACAACAGCACAGACAATATCTGACAAGCGTAACAAATGGATCTTCTGATATAGACCATAGCCAATAATGGCTGTAATAACGCCAAGAACCCCACCATGAAAAGACATACCGCCCTGCCATACCATGAAGATGGATAGCGGATCACTTAGGTAAGTTTCAAATTGATAGAAAAGGACGTAACCAAGCCGCCCCCCCAAAATCACGCCCAGCACTGTAAAGGGAATGAAATTATCAATATCATCTCTGTTCGGGCGATTGTTTGCCGATAGCCCTGTTAGGTACAAGGCGTATTTCCACCCCAATAGAAAACCTGCCAAATAGGCGAGAGCATACCATCTGATGTCAATTGGGCCGATGGAAAGTGCAACAGGATCAATATTAGGAAAAGGTAGACTCATAGGTTTCTTATACCCTTAACGCCCTGAAACTAAAACAAAAACCTATATCATTTGCCATAAGTTATGATTTTTGTTAATATAAAGCCATGCAAAAATTAAAAGGCATCGCCGTACAAGCATTTACCATGCTAGGCAGAAACCCGGGAGCATTGGACGCATTAGGCAGCATACTCTTATCAGAAGCTGAACAGACAAACGATCAGGGCGGCCCGCCTCCACCAATGGTCGGTTAAGAACTACAGGTACGGATCTTCCTGAGCCATGTAGTTTTGAACATAATCACGCACGCCATCTTCCAGTGACGTAAACTCCTCAGAATAACCGGCATCACGCAACTTCTGCATTTCCGCTTGTGTGTAATATTGATACTTCTCACGAAGGCTTTCTGGCATATCCACGTAATTAATCTTCGGCTCTTCACTAGCGGCAGAAAATGTTGCTTCCGCCAGATCCTTGAAGCTACGCGCCTGCCCTGTTCCCACATTAAATAAACCAGAGACATCAGGGTTCTCGTAAAGCCAAAGCATGACAGAGACGCAGTCCTTCACGTAAACAAAGTCGCGCAATTGTCCGCCATCTTCATAATCCGTGTGATGAGACTTAAAAAGCCTTGCTGAAGCGCCTGCCATGACCTGAGGATAGAGCTTACAAATGACGCTCATTTGATCCTCTTTATGGTACTCATTAGGCCCGTAAACGTTGAAAAACTTCAATCCTGCCCATTGGGTCGGTAACGGTTCACTCTGCGTTTTAAGAACACGTGCAACACGGCGATCAAAGACGTGTTTAGACCAGCCATAAGCATTAAGAGGAAGCAAAGTTTGCAGTTCTTCGGGTGTTTGGAAATCGCTAAAACCAGCCTTGCCATCACCATAAGTTGCTGCAGAAGAGGCATAGATCATACGCTTGCCATTCTTGCCACACCATTTCCAGATACGGCGCGTAAGGACAACGTTGGTTTCTACAATCAAATCCACATCCTTTTCGGTTGTCGACGAAATCGCCCCCATATGAAAGATCACTTCGATTTTATCCTTATGGGTTTCTAAATAATCAAACAGGCGATCCGGATGAACGATATCTTTTAGCTCCCGCTTGGCAATATTACGCCACTTATCTTCTGTGCCGAGCGTATCGCAAATTACGATATCCTCATGCCCAGCAGCCTCCAATCCTGCTACCAAATTTGATCCGATAAAACCTGTTCCGCCTGTAACGATAATCATTTTTTTCTCCGTAAATTTGTCCTTACCTTACAGCCTCGTTTTTCAAACCTCAAAAGATTTTTCGTGGATAGAATAAGAAAATAAAACAGACTCGCTTGCTCCGACTCGGCGGCCGATGATAGAGCTTTTCCATCATGAAAGAGAAAGCCGAAATCATTGACGACATCGCCCGCCTCGCAGGCGGTGCGGCTGGAACGCTTAACAGCATCCGCCAACAGATTCACAATGATGTTAAAGCACGCGTCGAAGAAGTTGCGATGAAAATGGACCTCGTTCCACGCGAAGATTTGGACCGTGTAGAAGCTCTTCTTGAAAAAGCCATCGCAGATCAGAATGATCTTAAACAACGCATAGAGAAGCTAGAGAAAAAATAACCATGCAAAGCCAACAAGAAATCGACCTGTTTATGGATGTCAGCAACCCACTTGATTGTATTGAAGATATCATGGCGATACACGATTGGACATTTGAACGTCCAAACGAAGATGAGCTAACAGTCGAAGTATCAGGACAGTTTGGTCACTATCAAATGGTTTTTGTTTGGCAGGATGACGTCAACGCGCTGCAATTTTCTGCTAAAATGGACGCGTGCATCCACGAGAGCAAAATTGACGAAGCAAAAAAAGTAATGAGCGAGATTAACGCCGATTTATGGCTTGGCCATTTCGATCTACAAAAAGGATCAAACCAACCTACGTTCCGTCATACGAGCCTACTTCGCGGTATGACAGAAACGTCTGGCGCTGTTTACGTTGAAGATATGATCCAGATCGCATTAGCGGAGTGCGAGCGTTTCTATATGACGTTCGATTTGCTCTCAAAAACAACATCACAAGGCCAGGAAGACCTGAACCTTTCTATGATGGATGTTTGCGGCGCTGCTTAAAACCTTAAAACACAAGGACTACAAAGCATGAACACCCTCTCCCCTGCTACTATTTTATTAGCCGGGTGCGGCAAAATGGGTTCAGCTATGGTTCAAGGGTGGATCAGTAAAAACCTACTCAAACACACCTATATCCTGGATCCAAACGGCCTTCCCGATGAATTACAGGGAAACGATTGCATCTCTCTGGAAACACCAGAAAACATAGATTTCAGCACAATTGATTTGGTTGTCTTGGCCGTAAAGCCTCAGATCATGGCTGATGTTTGTGCTACTATGAAACCACATATAAATGAAAACACCCCGCTTCTCTCTATTGCGGCAGGACAATCTATTACAGGATTACAGAGTTATTTTCAAGAAAATCAGCCTGTTATCCGCTCTATGCCCAACACGCCAGCGGCGATTGGCAAAGGCATTACAGCGGCAATTACGAGTCACACCGTTTCACATGAAACAAAAAGCCTTGCTGAGCAATTGTTACAGGCAAGCGGCGATATCATATGGTTAGATGATGAAGCATATATGGACGCCGTTACGGCCCTATCAGGGAGTGGCCCCGCCTATGTTTTCTACCTTATAGAGATCATGACACAGGCTGGTAAAGACATAGGCCTATCCGCACAGCACGCAGAAAAACTGGCGCGTCAGACGGTTATTGGCGCATCGGCGCTTGCAGAGACAGAAAATCAAACATCTGCTGCAACTTTGCGTGAAAATGTCACAAGCCCCGGCGGCACAACAGCGGCAGCTTTAGATAAACTCATGGACGGGCGCATGCAGGAGCTTTTTACCGAAGCGCTTACAGCTGCAAAAGATCGCAGTATCGAATTATCTTAAGGATTATCACTGAGCCAACTGACGCATCTTCTTTTTGGGCTGCGAAACATCTGCACCGCGCAGATATATTGGTTCTACACGCACTTCATCGCTTGGGACTGAGCGTTCTGAAACGATATCACAAAGCAAAATCGGGTCAGGTTGCGTCACGTTTTCTAAGTAATTTAAAGATACACCACCTAATTCTTGTTTAAAGCGCTCCAAGCAATCTCCGCCAATCTGTATATCTTCGCTCTCACTTATCATCTCAATAATATCAGCAGCGTTCGTCGCGACCATCTCTGTCACTGCGTTTCCATTTGCATCAAACCCTTGCGCGTAAAAATCCTGCCGCTTGGTCTCTAACACCACCAGCAAAGGCGATGTTACGCCCTCAGCGCGATAATGCGCTTGAACAAAATCAAAACTATCTACACCAACAACAGGCTTGTTAAGCGCCATACCAAGGCTCCGCGCCGTTGAAAGCCCCAAACGAAGCCCGGTGAAAGAACCTGGGCCATTCGTGCTGGCAATCACATCTAAATCAGCGAATGCTACACTCGCTTCGTCTAAAACATCCTGTATCATAGGCACAAGGAGCTTTGCCTGATCACGCTGCGTTTCCACTTGCTTGCTAATACGTTGCCCATCAGCGCCCGTAAAAGCCACATTACACCCCGTTAACGCCGTATCAAAAGCCAATATATTTTTCTTTACCTCACTCATGCTCGGCACCATAGCGTTACACTCTGAAATACGCTACATCTATCTTATGCGCTTTCTTTGTTTGTTATTACTGCTTTTGATGCCCTCCGTTGCTATCGCACAAGATAACAGTGCGGCGCTTCTCCTATACCAGAGCTCAGGGGAAGCGTTTCAAACAGCAGAAGAGTTCGAAGACCAGTTAGATTATATCAAAGACACGGGCAACATAGCGCCACTAAAAAACATCCTACAAAAATGGAAGGATCAAAACTCCCAAGAACCAAAGGCGACCTCAATAATATTTAGAGGCAATAATCGTCCCTTTTTAGAAAAAGCAGTACCGCTTCTAAAAAAAAACAAAATTCCATTCACCTTGTTCATATATCCCCCCTCGACAGATACTGGTACGCCCGAACTTCTAGGCTGGAACGACATTATAAAACTACACAATACAGGGCTCGTCACAATCGGCATGGAGCTGAAGTATGATCGTCCCTACCAAGGGCTAGAAGGCTTTAAAAAAGATCTCAACACAAGTCGGGCATATATGAGAGAAAAACTAGGCTTCATTCCGCGCCTGATTTTTCTTCCAGAATATAGCGACAAGCAACTGAAGGCCGTTCATGATCAGGGCTTCATCCCTCTCACGATCTCATCTAAGATAGCGCTCAACCCATTTTCAGAATTTTATCACAAGCCTGTTACAACCCTATACATGCGCAAAAGCATGAGCAATGAATTCGCCCTAAACTTGATTTTAAACGGGAAATGGAATGCGAATTAAGCCGCGGACTGACGAACTTCGAGAACTTCCGGCACGTAATGGCGTAGCATGTTTTCGACACCACTCTTGAGTGTCATTGTCGCGCTTGGACAACCTGAGCACGCACCACGCATTTGAAGGTAAACAACACCATCTTCAAACTTTTCAAAAACAATGTCACCACCGTCCATCGCAACCATTGGGCGCACGCGTGTATCTAAAAGCTCTTTGATTTGGGCTGTGATTTCATCATCATCATCTTCAGAAGCAGATTCTTTCTCTTGCGGTGAAAAACCTTCAGCAAAAAGAGGCTGACCAATTGTAAAATGCTCCATGATCACAGCCATGATACGCGTTTTTAATGTCTCCCAACTAGCTTCTTCATCTTTTGTTACCGAAACAAAATCTGAACCGAAAAAGACCCCAGTCACATCCCCTAGCTGGAAAAGTTGTTCAGCCAAAGGTGATTCAACAGCCTTCTCCTTACTAGTGAATTCAGCGACACCGCGCTCCATAACAGTTTTACCTGGAAGAAACTTGATTGTTAAAGGATTTGGAGTTTGTTCGGTTTGTATAAACATGAAAGCGTTTTACGCTTCTTAAAGTGCATTTGTCAAATACTACCAATCAGATTCGGTATCGTAATCATCATAGGCATAATTATCACCACCATCATCTTCGTAATCACCCTCAACATCTTCCCAATACTCGCCGGTATAAACACCAGCATCCCATAGAGGTTTTTGCGCGTGATACATGACCACTAAAACAGCAATACCAATGATAAATCGGATGAGTTTGATCATATATGAAGAGCTTAGTTATAACCGATAGTACCTTCAGGCCCTGTTTGCGCCCAAAAATACTGATCTACTCTCTTTAAGAAATCATCATAATCGCCCGTTTTGCGCTCATGATAAATTTTTCTAAAATCAATGGATTTAATGATGCTACGGAAATCATTCTCCCATGTCTCATAGGCATGATTTAAGCTGGAGCATTCAACAACAAAAAGCTTATCGTAATACAAAGAAGCAAAAAGAAGACCTCGGCGTGTCTGATTGACCGTGCCCTCGCGCAACGTCCAAGACCCTTGAGCATACGAAGCAACCCAGCGGCCTAACCCCGCACCATCATAAATACTATCAATCATATAATCGTCATAAAGCCCCATATAAGACTTCCAGAACTCTGTACTGACGGCATCTTTTTGAACAGCCTGCCCATACTTTGCCGGAAAAATAACGTAACGACTATCATCAGCTACGTTCACCTTGCATTGAGGTTTAGCAAGGTTTGCAGGTCCCTCAATCGTTAGAACTGTGTCAGGGTTTTGATTGTTTTGTTTTTCCCAAGTATCCGGATATGTCAGCGTCAAACCACTCTTTGGATCTTGCCAAAAGAAATAATCAGCCTGAGCCGCTGTTGGAATGAGAAGAATAGCAATAGCGAATAAAATACGAGTCATAACAGCATTATAATGAAAAGGCTTTTGCCTGTCATATAATGAATTACGGACAGTCAACAGATTAAGCCGCATGCTTTTGTGGTTGACCCGCTCTGACGATACAACGCCTAGCAATCTGCTCTCTCAACTTAAACCTAGCATTGCGTTCCCAAGCTTCCTGAAGCTCTGGAGACGCTGAAACAACAGGCCGCTTACGACGCAAATCCGCACTTAAGCGTTTGATTTGTTTGTTCTTTGCTTGCACAGCAAAGTGCCCGGACATACCCATGTCCGCCTGGCCGTTTAACATCACACACCTCTTTTTTATTATTGTTACAAAGTTAAACGTTATAGGAAGACTATGTACAATATTGCGCTCAAGAGTCTAGAAGATTTTTCATATCGATTAAGAAACTATAGGAAAACAACGCTTACGAAAGATCGAAAGCGGTGGATAACGTGCCCCTGCTCTAAAGCTTATTATGCCAGTTTGTGCCGTGTTTTATCCGCATCCGTATGCGCTGTTCTAGCGTAAGCTCTGCCGCTTTTTCCAAGACCATCTGGCGCTCAGGAGAAATCGGGGGAGCCCCGAAGTAAGCTTCATCTCCCTCTCTTTCTGACCAATATGCTGGGTCAGCAGAGTCGAAAGTTCGTGATAATATTCCCTTTGGATCATCGAACATGACGTACCTCCAAAATGCTATTTCGACGCTCGTGGTTGATCTCTAGGAATAGATGGAAACATGCGGCTAGCTAATTCCGCCAAATGATCAGGATCAATCTTTGTATTATCAGTACTTTTTACAGCACCTGTGAAAGCAGGCTCAGACGTAATTATAGTATCTTTTGGCATCACACACCTCTTTTGTAATTTAATTACAATTTATTATCGTTGAGTGAAAACATGACCAAAACTGAATACAGAAGTCTACGGCTTTTTACACATTATGTGAAAATAGCAATAAAATTACGTGTTTTAGTGGATAACTAAATTGGGCGTTCTATGACCAAAAGCCCATGAGCTTTGCCGCTTCATCGCAAGTTGGCTGTGCTAGCTCATTCGCCTTCTCTGCGCCCGCACGAAGGATAGCATCAATCTCAGCTGGATCGGCCATAAGCTCGTTCATACGATTCGTAATCGGAGAGAGTTTCTCAACCGCCAAATCGGCAAGAGCCGGCTTAAATTCAGAGAATTGCTTTCCGCCAAATTCGTTCATGACCTGCTCTTTTGTTTGATCAGATAGAGCGGCGTAAATACCAAGGAGGTTATCTGCCTCTGGACGCCCTTCACACTCTTTCTCATTCGAAGGAAGCGCATCAGGATCACTCTTGGCTTTCTTAATCTTCTTGGCAATCGTATCTGCATCATCCGTTAAGTTGATACGTGTCATATCACTTTCAGCGGATTTACTCATCTTCTGTGTCCCATCACGAAGGCTCATCACACGCGTAGCCTCTCCCGTAATCACAGGCTCTGGCAATGGGAAAAACTCTTCACCGCAGTTAAACTTCTCGTTAAAGCTGCCTGCGATATCGCGCGCGAGCTCTAAATGTTGCTTTTGATCATCACCAACAGGCACGTGCGTTGCCTTGTAAATCAGGATATCCGCAGCCATTAGGATCGGATAAGAGTAAAGCCCGACAGAGGCTTTCTCTTTGTTCTTACCCGCCTTCTCCTTGAACTGCGTCATACGATTCAACCAGCCCATCGGCGTTGTTGCCGTAAAAAGCCATGCAAGCTGCGCGTGTGCGGGCACCGCGCTTTGCGCGAAAATATATGAACGTTTGGGATCAACACCCGCTGCAATGTAAGCCGCAGCAGTCTCACGCGTCGCATTAGCTAGCGCCTCTTTATCATGCGGCACAGTAATCGCATGCAAATCCACAACACCATATAGGCACTCATTCACGCCGCCGTCTTCATCTTGCATTGCCACCCAATTACGCAGCGCACCCAGATAGTTTCCTAACTGAAGTCTGTTCGTTGGTTGCATACAAGAGAGAATACGTTTCATGGCTTATTTCCGTTTCATATAAGTCTTTAATTCAGAGAGCTTAATTGCCCCGCTGCCTAAAACGGCTGCACTGTAAACAAAGAGGCCTGTAAAGACAATTAAAATAAGAATGACAAAGGCCGGCATAGTGCGCTCTCCATAACTTACATCAAACAGCCAAACATCAACAGCTTTGAGCGCCACCGCCATCACAAGGCATGCCCCCAATATTTTAAGTATGTTTTTCTTTAACCTGTCATCGAATTTAGCGATACTTTCTTCTCGGCTAAAATGACGTAGCAATATAAATTGCAACCACCCAACAAGTCCCGTTGATAATGCAATACCCACCACCCCGATAAACTGAATCAAAACTAAGCTTAAAACGATATTTAAGATGGTTGTTACCACCGAAATTTTAACAGGCGTTACCGTATCTTGCTTTGCCCAAAATACGCTTGAGTAAATCTTAACACTGACATAAGCCGGCAAACCAATCGCATAAGCCATCAAAACATATGCCGTTGCACTTGTATCATCAGACGTAAATGCCCCACGCTCAAACAAAACACTAATAAGCGTTTCAGGAATAGTAAGCAAAGCAACAGCAGCAGGAAAAGCAAGTAACAAACAAACTTCCATGGAACGATTAAAGAGGTTTTTTCCCTCCTTCACATCACCCCTTGCAAGAGATTTTGACAACATCGGAAGCAGCGCAGTTCCTACCGCTATACCAACCATTCCTAGCGGCAACTGATTAAGACGATCTGCATAATAAAGATAAGAAATAGATCCACTTGCAAGTAATGAGGCAATAATCAAATCGGCCAGCAGGTTCACATGAACAACGCCAGCGCCAATTACACCTGGCCCCATCAGCTTAAATAGCTTTTTAATATTGCCCGTAAATTCTGGCTTTTTCAGACGCAAGCGAACACCATGTTTTTTCACCCAGAACAAAAGCCATAGGAACTGCGCCGCGCCTGCGCCCAAAACACCCCAAGCCATGGCATGACCTGCGTTTTCAAGCACAGGCGTAAACACAACAAGCGCAATGATAAGCGACAAATTAAATAAAATAGGCGCACCAGCGAACGGTGCGAACTTATCACGAGCATTCAATACGCCGCCCATCAACGCCGTCAGAGACATCAGCAATAAATAAGGGAATGTCACGCGGGATAGCTCTACGGCCGTATCATAACGCACCGCATCGCCGATAAAACCCGGCGCGATCCCGTATATAATGAATGGCATAGCAATGAGCGCCAGTAATGTGAATGGCACCAAAAACAAGAGCATCACTGCAAAGGCGTTAGAGGCGAACAGATCTGCCTTCTCCTCACCTTCTGTCGCAATTTTTTCTGAATAGAGCGGCACAAAAGAAACACTAAAAGCCCCCTCTGCTGTGACACGGCGAAAGAAGTTCGGCAGCTTGAGCGCAACGAAGAATGCGTCAGCAATCGGGCCCGCACCTAATATAGCTGCGGTAAGAATATCTCTTATAAATCCTAAAATACGGCTAAGGCCAGTGAGCCCCGCCACAGTCGCCATGGCCTTAAATAACTTCATAGGAAAAATTATTACCTTCTATAGAACCAAAACGCGAGGAGTTTATCGGATGGATTATTTTGATGCGCATAATTTTGGATAGCGATACAAACCTTCAAATAACACCTGCTGCAACCGCGTTGATTCATGAAAACGCCAAGACCGGAGCGTATTTTCAGCCTCTATGACAGTATTGGGCTGCTCTATATTAGCCTGCATCAACACCGACTGCCCGTGTGTATATAAAGGCTGAGGGAACTCCCGAACGCCAACAGAGTGCCTTTCAAATAATTTATAAAACGGTAAATTGTATAAATCTTGCGTTTTAGCCTCATAAAAACGCCGTTTTTCTGCGCTCAATCGCATATCAAAATCTGTTGCCTTAGCCTGCCAAGCCACTTGCCTTGCGACACACCAAAACGCTGCACTTAAAGGCACTGGCTTCACTTTTTGATATTGCACAACAGCACGATCAAAAGATTTACCAAGCTGCGCGAGACCGCTTAACGGTTTACGCGCCTGTTCCAACACACTCTGTATTTCCGACGTATAACTAGACACTCAGCCTTCATGCAAAAGTTATGGCAATAGATCAATAAAAAAATGCCGTGACCTTATATATAGCTGTGATAAAACACATCCATGACATTAAATCCGGAAAGCACTCAATTCGGCGAAGAGGCCGTTACCCCAGACCAAAAGACACAAAAAGTTATTGGCGTCTTTGATTCTGTGGCGGATCAGTATGATCTGATGAATGATGTCATGTCGGCGGGCATTCACCGCCTTTGGAAAAACCACCTCATTCGCAAGATACGCCCGCGTAAAGGCTTGCATTATTTAGATGTTGCAGGCGGTACAGGCGACATAGCCTTTAGAATTCGCGAAAAAGCTGGCCCGGAAGCAAAGATTACAGTGTGCGATCTTAATACTGAAATGCTTGCCGTCGGGCG
>JABSQP010000003.1:95519-146395 GCA_013215815.1 Alphaproteobacteria bacterium
CGAGACGCATTGGCTGCCTTCTATCACGATAGCTTGGATATCAACGATCCGAAACAACGTGAAATATCAGCACAAAGGCTACCTCAACGATTTTGAATGGGTCACAGGCAACGCAGAAAGCCTCCCCCTTACCGATGAAAGCGTTGATGTCTATACGATTTCCTTTGGCCTACGTAATGTGACCCGAATCGATAACGCATTAAAAGACGCATATAGGGTTCTTCGACCCGGCGGACGGTTCTTTTGTCTCGAGTTTTCCCACATGGAAGAACCCGCCCTTCAAAAGCTCTATGACGCCTATTCTTATGCTTTTATCCCCAAAATGGGCGAAATGATTACGAAAGACCGTGAAAGTTATCAGTATCTTGTTGAATCTATTAGAAAGATGCCAAAACAAGAAGAACTCAAAAACAGGCTTACTGAAGCTGGTTTTTCTCGCTCATCTTATGAAAATTTATCCTTTGGCATTGCCTGCATCCATAGTGGAATAAAATTATAATTTTCAGTTTTTATGAAAAAACCTCTTGCTTTTTTACTCAAAAAGCTTTTGATTAAGTCACCTCAAAGCCAAATTTTGATTGTAAAGCCCTTCACGAAGGTCTTTATTGTAGGCTTTTTAGACGTGGTGTTGAATTAAGAAGGAAGGAATTTTCAATGAACAACAACGTAATTAAATCTGTATTCTTCGCAGCTGTTGTATTGGTTGCAGGTATTGTAGCTATGCAAGTTGTGTACAACAATGTAACAGGTAGCGACGCAGAAGGTATGGCAGGCATCTCTCCTGCAGCTGGCGACATGATGGGTAGCATCGTTGAAGCAGCTGAAGGTGCGGCAGGCTCTATCACAGAAGCAGCTGGTGAAGCGTATAACGCAGCATCAGAAGCAGCGACAGATGCTGTTGAAGCAACAGCGGAAGCAACTGGCGATGCAATGGATGCAGCGAAAGAAGCAGCAACAGAAGCAGCTGAAGCTGTGACAGAAACTGCTACAGACGCTGCTGAGGCTGCTGCTGAAATGGCGGCTCCAGCTGAAGAAGCAACAGAGGCTGCTGCTGAAACTGCTGAAGAAGCAACAGAAGCTGCTGAAGAAGCTCCTGCTGCTGGCGATGCAATGGAAGCTGCTAAGGAAGCGGCAGAAGAAGCAGCGACAGAAGCTGCTGATGATGCAGCTAACAAGCTAGGCATGTAATTGAAGGCTTTATTTAAGTCGATTTACAAAATCTAATGTTTTAAGATAGCCCCGTTAATTGACGGGGCTTTTCTTATTTTAAGGATACAAAGATGCTGACAGGCAAGCGTATATTACTAATCATCTCTGGAGGAATTGCAGCATACAAATCCTTAGAGCTCGTGCGTCTGTTTAAAAAGTCAGGTGCTGATGTGCGCTGTATTCTTACTAAAGGTGGGAGCAACTTTGTAACACCGCTCAGTGTCGCCGCGATAAGCGAGGAACAAGTATTTACAGACCTCTTCTCATTAAAAGATGAAACAGAAATGGGACACATTCGCCTGTCGCGTGAAGCTGACCTTGTTCTCGTTGCGCCGGCAAGCGCCAACATACTTGGGCAAATGGCGCATGGCCTAGCAGAAGACCTCGCATCAACAACCCTGCTTGCAACGAATAAACCTGTCATGGTGTGTCCTGCCATGAATCCAATGATGTGGGAACATCCGGCAACGCAAGAGAACCTAGAAACATTAAAAACTCGCAGCATTCACATTATAGGACCAGCAGATGGTGACATGGCATGCGGTGAAACAGGCACAGGCCGTATGAGTGAGCCACAAGATATTCATGATTCAGTTTTGCGTTTCTTTGATTCACACAAACCCCTTTCTGGTTTTTCTGCACTCGTAACAAGCGGCCCGACGTATGAACCGATTGACCCTGTTCGCTTTATTGGCAATCGCTCATCAGGCAAACAAGGGCACGCCATCGCCAGTGCGTTAGCGGATCAAGGCGCTGTCGTGACTCTAGTAACCGGCCCTGTCGCCCTTCCCGACCCAGAGGGAGTCAACGTGATTCATATTGAAACGGCTCAAGAAATGCTGGATGCATATAAAAGCGCCTTACCTGCAGATATCGCAGTATGTGCTGCGGCTGTGTCCGATTGGCGCACAGAGGATCAAGTGAATCAAAAAATTAAGAAAAACGGCGCGGCGCCAAAACTCACACTGACAGAGAATCCTGATATTTTAAAAACCATTTCAAACGCAACGAACCGCCCTGCACTCGTGATTGGATTTGCAGCGGAGACAGAAAATTTGATCTATAATGCGACAAACAAACTTTCTAAAAAAGGTTGCGATTGGATCGTTGCAAATGATGTCAGTGAAAATATTTTTGGTTCGAACAAGAATCACGTCTATCTTGTAACCGAAAACGGTCATGAGGAGTGGCCACAAATGGATAAACGCGCCGTGGCCAGCGCTTTGGTTGATGAAATAATAAACCACACAAACACAATAAAATTGAAAGAAGCAGCAGAATAATGAGCACACAAGATAAAATTAAAATCGCCCTAAAGCCAATGGATCATGCCGTTGGTTTAAACCTGCCAACATATGCGACAGAGCAATCGGCAGGTATGGATCTAACCGCAGCATTAGAAGAAGCAATTGAATTGGCACCAGGTGAGCGCATGCTAATTCCAACAGGTTTAGCGATCGCTCTTCCTGCTGGTTATGAAGCGCAAGTTCGCCCGCGTTCGGGCCTTGCCCTAAAACACGGCATTACTGTTTTAAACACACCTGGAACAATTGATGCCGATTACCGCGGTGAAATTGGTGTCATTTTGATCAACCTCGGTAAAGAAGACTTCACGATTGAGCGCGGCATGCGTATCGCACAAATGGTGATCGCGCAGCACTCCACTGTATCTTGGAGCGTCACAGAAGACCTTGAAGAAACCTCACGCGGCGCTGGTGGTTTTGGCTCAACGGGTACAAACGGTTAATATTAAACAATATTTTTCATTGACATAACAAAAAAAATTCTTTTACATACCTGCTATGAGTAATGCGGGTGTAAGTAGTTTTATTATCGCTGATGCCACATGTTTCATTAGGGCACCAGAAACAGATGATCAGGTCATGCAAAATGAACTGATGGTTAAGTTTCTTATGGATGCCAGACGCTATGGTTACCACAGCTGCATCATGTATGACGATTACGACCCTTCGGACATTACCGGATCGAGAAAAGGAGCATACTCCGATGCTGAAGACGCAATCTACGATGCTGTTGATGCGTATAATGCCCTCGAAATCTATGATGATATTCATGCTGAACTTTTAGCCGAATGTCTGCATCCTTACTCCGAATATCAGCTTGCTGATCCAGAGCGCCTAATTAAAGACGCGCGGATCGCAGAAATGGAGCCGCCAAAACAAAGTGAACCTTTGGACAATGTTGCTGTAATTATAAGCCCGGAAAGTGAAGACGATTATGGCACACTTTTTGGATCTTACGGCCTATATATCTCTCCTGCAGAAATAGAAGATTTTGAAGCGTTTAAAGATTTATCGAAACGCATAAAAACTGAAACATCATTAGAAAGTAAGAAAAAACAAAGCGCTGCCAATGAAGGACGAGTATTTTTAGAAATGCTAGAGGACGCGCAAATATTTGAAGCAGCCTTTGGCGCAGATAGTGGACAAGCATTAGAATTCCTATCTCAAGATCCAGTTATTGCCGGTTTCTTAAAGGACAAACCAGCGAATATACCTGCACTATCAGGCGCCCCTTCAAAATATATCTCCGATGAGGAATTTACTCTCTCACGATATTTTGCAGCATTACTAAAATCTCAAATGTATCCTGAAAAACACAAAACTCTTATACGCGATGCAACATGGCACCAAAACGAACTTTCTAAAATTCCCGGTGGTGTTCAGGCTGCAAAAAGAGTTGAAAGGCACGCAGAACAATTAAGCGCCCCTCGCTCCCAGATGTAAAAAACCTAGGAAAACCCTTTATTTCAGCGTGACTTAAGCATTCCCATTATCCTAAACTCGGCTTATGTCACAAACTGCCGTAAAACACTCTGAACCTACAGGTGCGGATAGCGCGCCCCTTACTCTTGATGATTATATCGCCCAAGGGCATACCCCTATGATGGCACAATATCACATGGTGAAAGCGGAGCACCCTGATTGTCTGCTCTTTTACCGCATGGGCGATTTTTACGAACTGTTTTTTGATGATGCAATCACAGCTTCTAGTGTTCTCGATATTACTCTAACAAAGCGCGGGAAGAATAACGGTAATGAAATCCCGATGTGTGGCGTGCCGTTCCACTCTTACGAGCCATACCTCGCAAAACTCATCCAATCCGGATACAAAGTTGCCGTTTGTGAACAGCAAGAAACACCAGAACAAGCCAAAGCACGCGCAAAAGCAGAAGGCAAACCAGCTTCAAAAGCTCTAGTCAATCGAGACGTTGTGCGCATTGTGACAGGCGGTACATTAACGGAAGATAATTTATTAGAAGCACGTGAAAACAACTACCTCACAGCCCTCACTGAAATTGGCGGGCAATATGGCCTCGCATGGCTTGAATTTTCAACAGGTGGGTTTTGGGTTCAACCTGTCTTGCAAAAAGATCTATCACTTGCCATTGAACGTATTAATCCACGAGAACTCGTTCTCTCTGACACACTTGCAGATGAAGAACCGTTACAAAAGACAGTCATAAACTTACGCGAGAAAGTGACGCGTCAGGCAAATAGCTTGTTCGACTCTCAAAATGCGCAAAAACGATTAGAAGGTTTATTCGGTGTTGGTACATTAGAAAGCTTTGGTGCCTTTTCACGTGCAGAAATAGCAGCGGCTGGTGCGCTCATTGACTACGCTCAGCGCACACAAAAAGGGAAAGTGCCGCACCTCTCTCGCCCTATTCAATTATCATCAGGAAGCGTCATGGAAATTGATGGCGCAACACGCCGTAACCTAGAACTCATGCGCACCTTATCAGGGGAACGCAAAGGGTCCCTTCTCGCCACAGTTGACCGTACAGTGACAGGTGCAGGCGCTAGACTTTTACAAGCAAGGTTGGCGGCGCCGCTGACAGATATAAGCGAACTTGCTACGCGCCAAGACGAAGTACAGACATTCATCGATCAGAAAGATTGGCGCACGCATTTAGGCGATTTATTAAAGAGCACGCCAGATCTAGAGCGCGCCCTTGCCCGCCTTACTGTGGGACGTGGCGGACCAAAAGATCTGGGCATTATTCGTGATGGATTGTCGAGCGCAGAAACCATTCATGCGCTGCTTACACAAACACAAAACGAAACACTTCAAAATATAGTTGGCTCAATACAACAAACAAACGATCAGAAAAAAATTACAGACCTTTTCAAATCTGCATTAGAAGAAGATCTTCCATTTTTAGAGCGCGACGGCGGCCTTATCAAAGAAGGATATAACGCCCATCTTGATGAACTCAGACAGCTTCGCGATAACAGCAAACGCCATATTGCTGCATTGCAGCAAAAATATCGCGAAATGACAGGCATTGATACACTCAAAGTATCGCACAATAATGTCCTTGGTTTTTTCATTGATGTCACCGCGCGCCATGCCGACAAATTGATGGTTAAAGCAGGTGATGAAAAACAAGATGATAATCCATTTATTCACCGTCAGACACTTGCCAACAATGTCCGTTTCACAACACCAGAGCTATCGGAATTAGAGCGAGACTTAGCAAGTGCAGCTGATAAAGCGCTCGCGATCGAAGAAGAAATTTTCACCGATTTTGTCGCGCAAGTTTGTCTTCTATCTGAAGATATCGGGCGCACAGCTGGAGGCCTCACCGCACTCGATGTAGCATTATCAATGGCAACACTAGCCGTTGAACAAAACTATACGCGCCCTATTCTTGATAATACAACAAATTTTGTTATTGAAGGTGGTCGCCACCCCGTTGTTGAAGCGGCTCTTGCCAAACAAAACGAACAATTCATTCCAAATGATTGTGACCTCAGCGAAGCGCAGCATCTGTGGCTTCTCACCGGTCCAAACATGGCTGGTAAATCCACATTTCTACGACAAAACGCACTGATCGCTATCCTCGCACAAATTGGTTCATTCGTTCCTGCAACACATGCGCATATTGGTATTATTGACCGCCTGTTCAGCCGCGTTGGCGCAGCGGATGACCTAGCGCGCGGACAATCCACGTTCATGGTTGAAATGGTAGAAACGGCAGCAATCCTTAATCAAGCTACAGAGAAATCTCTCGTGATCTTGGATGAAATTGGCCGCGGAACAGCCACTTTTGATGGTTTATCCATTGCGTGGGCGTGTGTAGAACAACTTCACGAAGTAACGAAAAGCCGTGCCCTATTTGCAACGCACTATCATGAGCTAACGGCTCTACAACAACGCCTCAATGCACTGCGCTGTTACTCCCTGCAGGTGAAAGAGTGGGAAGGCGATATCATCTTCCTTCACAGCGTGCAAGAAGGGGCCGCCGATCAATCATACGGTATTCATGTAGCGAAGCTTGCTGGCCTTCCTGATAACGTCGTTGCGCGTGCAAAAGAGATCCTCGGCATGCTCAATAGCGGAGAAAAATCAAGCGCCCTGTCAAAACTTAGTGATGATCTCCCCCTCTTCTCACAAAGCCCTCCTGAACCTGAAACTCCATCAGAGACAGAAGAGCGTCTGCGCGCTATCGATCCAGATGCGCTAAGTCCACGTGAAGCGCTTGATATTCTTTATGAGTTGAAAAATACGCTAAAAGACTGACGTTACGTCCACTGCGCCTATGGCTGTATAACCTATATATAGTCCCAGAATAATGAGAACAGCAGAAGAGCCTAACTTGATATTTGTCATTAACTGAGGTGATACTTTCTTGCGGAAATAAACGATCGGTAAGCAATAAGCCAGAACGACCCCCGTCTCGATCCCAAGCACAATACCCGCAATGATCAGGCCACTTTCTAAATCAATTGCTGTGGTGCCGAGGATTGTTGGTAAGATCCCCGCATAAAAAAGAATAATAAGAGGGTTAGACAATGTCAGCATCAGCGCCGAAGACATTGTATCAAAGAAATTTTGGACTTCTGCCTCTTCCACCGAAAGATTAGCTGTTGGTTCTTGCAAGCCTTTCACACCAGCCCATATTAGATAAACGGCGGCCAATGATTTCACCAAGATAGAAATAAAAACCAAATCAACATTAACAAGATTAAGACCGAACAAAACCAAACATAAGTAAAGCAACAAAGCTGCATTAAAGCCTATCAAGAATGCCAGACAGCCCTGCATTCCATGACCAATTGTTCGCGAAATAACCATGGTCATTCCGGCTCCTGGCTTAATGGCCAGAGCAAAAACCGCAGCGGATAAAGTTAAAATGGCTTGGAGTGTCATAAAAGAGCCCTACTCATTGAAAATTTATGTCTAAAACGCTTGTTTTTAGCGCTTTTTAAGGCTACATAAGAATTTCCCAACGGTAAAGAAAAAGTGCAGGTTAAACCATGAAACAAACCCCTCTTCACTCTATCCATACAGGCCTTAACGCTAAAATGGCTGAATTCGCGGGCTACGATATGCCCATACAATATTCTGAAGGCGTTATGGCAGAACACAACTGGACAAGAGAGAGCTGCGGACTGTTTGATGTATCTCACATGGGTCAAATTACACTAGAAGGTGAAGGCGTTGCCGAGTTTCTAGAGAAACTAACACCGTCAAAAATCTCTGCCCTTAAAGATGGCGTTGCCAAATACACGGTTCTTACAAACGAAGATGGCGGCATGGTTGATGATTTAATCGTCACACGCCTATCAAAAGACAAGTTCTTTGCTGTCATTAATGCTGGCTGTAAAGACAAAGACATAGAGTGGATTAAAAACCACCTTCCTGAAAACATCACATTCCACAGCTTTGAAGATCGCGCTCTGATTGCGATACAAGGCCCCAAGACAGAAGAAACGATCCGTTCCGTTTTAGGTTTTGATTTATCAGAGCAAGGCTACATGCGCTACAGCGAAGCCGAAAGTGATTACGGCCTCCTCTTTATCTCCCGCCTCGGTTATACAGGCGAAGATGGTTTTGAAATCAGCGTGCCTAACGAAAAAGCCGCTGACCTATGGAATGCATTTTCTGCAAACGACAATGTAAAACCCGTTGGCTTGGCAGCCCGTGACTCACTTCGCTTAGAGATGGGTTATCCTCTTTATGGCCATGACATTGATGCGACGACATCACCGATCGAAGCAGATATCGCCTGGATCATGGGTAAAATGACAAATACTGGCTTTATTGGTGCTGAGCGCGTTATAAATGAAGCGCAAAACGGAGCATCACGCAAACGCGTCGGCGTAAAAATCACGGGCCGCGGGGTTGCCCGTGAAGGTGCAGAGATTTGTACACCAGATGGTCAAAAAATTGGGGAATTAACCAGTGGTGGCTTCTCCCCTACCTTGCAAGGTGCTATTGGCCAAGGCTATATTGAAACCAAATTTGCAACAGAGGGTAAAGAGATCGTTGTTCGTGTCCGCGGACGTGATATTGAAGCCGTTATAGCCTCCCTACCTTTTGTTGAAGCAAAAACCAAGAAACCGATAAAAAAGGCAGCTTAAAGTTAAGAAAAGGAACTATTCTAATGAGCAACATTAAATACACAGAAGATCACGAATGGATCAAAGTTGACGGTGACACAGCATGGATTGGTATCACAACTTATGCACGCCACGCTTTGGGGGACTTGGTTTACATCGAATTGCCTGAAACAGGTCGTCAGATCGCAAAAGGTGATGACTTTGCTGTTGTTGAGTCAGTAAAAGCAGCAAGTGAGATCTATACGCCAGTGACTGGTGAAATCGTTGAAGTAAATGATAACCTTCAGGACAACATGGATGATTTAAAAGAAGACATCGACACAGGCTGGATTGTTAAGGTTAAAATGACTGATGACAGCGAAGCCTCTGCTCTCATGGACAAAGCGGCATATGACAGCTTTGTCGAAGGTCTTGAATAATCTAAAAACGTGTAAATAGAGAGATTGTAAAATGCGTTACCTACCTCAAACAAATGCAGCAAGAAAAGAAATGATGGAAACTATCGGCATTTCAAATGTTGATGAGCTTTTCTGCCAAGTACCTGATAAAGCCTTTATTGACGGCAAGGCAAATGTGCCGGATCACAAAGGCGAACTTGAAGTAGAGCGCATTATGCAATCCTACGCCGACCAAAACGTAGATGCCTTAACAAACCGCTTCTTCCTTGGGGCTGGCGTTTATTTTCACCACGTACCAGCAAGCGTTGATTACATCATTCAGCGTTCAGAGTTCTTAACTGCATACACACCGTATCAGCCGGAAATCGCACAAGGTACATTGCAGTACCTCTTCGAATTCCAAACAATGATTGCGCAAATCACAGGTCAGGAAGTGGCAAATGCATCACTTTATGACGGTGCGACAGCAATGGGTGAAGCGGCTTTGATGGCAATGCGTATCACACGCCGTGACAAAGTTTGCTACGCCAACGAAATTCACCCACAGTATGTTGAAGTGACAGAAACGTACCTCAATAATAACGATGCGAAAAGCTACTCAGCGAAGGAAGACCCAAGTAATATTGAAGATGATACAGCTTGTGTAATTGTTCAATCTCCTGACTTCTTCGGTAAACCGCATGCTTATGACGCGTGGCGTAAAGCGTGCGATGAGAAAGGCGCGCTTCTTGTTGTTGTGATTAACGAGATCGTTTCTCTCGGATTACTCCCTGCTCCGGCAGATGCTGATATCGTTTGTGGTGAAGCACAAAGTATCGGTGTTGCCATGTCTTATGGTGGTCCGCACCTTGGTTTCTTCGCATGTCGTCAGAAATACATTCGCCAAATGCCTGGCCGTGTATGTGGTGAGACAATCGATGCAGATGGAAAACGCGGTTACGTGCTGACACTTTCAACACGTGAGCAGCACATTCGCCGCGAAAAAGCGACATCAAACATTTGTACAAACCAGGGCCTTTGCGCCCTTGCCTTTACGGTGCATATGGCACTTCTTGGCGAGGATGGCTTTAAAGATCTTGCTCGTATCAATCATGAAAAAGCATGTCAGCTTGCTGATAGTGTCACATCAATTGATGGTATTTCACTTGCGAACGACACGTTCTTTAATGAGATCGCAGTAAAACTACCAGCCGGTAAGAGCGCACCAAAACTTGTGCAAGATTTGGCAGATCAAAACATCATTGCAGGTTACGCTGCGAATGAAGACACTCTTCTTATCGCCGTGACAGAAATTGCAACAGAAGGCGGTATGAAAGCCCTCACAGAAGCCATCAAAGGAGCTCTATAATGACAAACGCAGCAGCTCTTAACGACAATATGGACATAGATACAATGGAAATCCAAGACGACACACGCGGCCTTCACTATGATGAGAATCTTCTCTACGAAAAAGAACGTTGCGATAGACCAGGTGTTGACCTACCACCTCCAGAAGGCACACCTCTTCGCACAGGTTTTGAAGCGCGCGGTGATATCGGCCTTTCACAAGTAAGCGAACCACAAGTCGTTCGCCATTTTGTACGCCTATCAACAAAGAACTACTCAATCGACAGTGGTTTCTTCCCGCTTGGATCATGTACAATGAAGCACAACCCGCGTATCAACGAAAAGAATGCGCGTATAGCTGGCTTTGCACATATCCACCCAATGCAGCCTGAAAGCACTGTTCAAGGCGCCTTAGCGGTTATGCACGACCTTCAGGGGTGGCTCGCTGAACTAACGGGCCTTCCGGGTGTTTGTTTAACACCTGCAGCTGGTGCACACGGTGAGCTTGCCGGCGTAATGACAATTGCTCGAGCGCATGAACTACAAGGCAACACACATAAAAAAGTGATGTTGGTTCCTGACTCTGCGCACGGAACGAACCCTGCGACAGCGGCAATGTGCGGCTTTGATATCCGCGTTATTCCAACGAAAGAAACTGGCCGTGTAACAGTTGAAGCGTTTAAAGAAGCGCTTGGCGATGGTAACGACGTTGCAGGTATGATGGTCACAAACCCGAATACATGCGGCCTTTTTGAAACAGACATCGCAGAGATCGTTGATCTTCTTCATGACGCTGGTGGTTACTTCTACTGTGACGGTGCGAACTTTAACGCGCTTGTCGGTAAGATCCGTCCGGGTGATTTCGGCGTGGATGTTATGCACCTTAACCTGCACAAGACATTCTCAACACCGCACGGCGGAGGTGGTCCAGGTTCTGGCCCTATCTGTGTGGCAGAGTCTCTTCGTCCATACATCCCGTCCCCTCTTGTTCTTAAAGAAGGTGACACATACCGCCTAGAACGCGATGGTGAGCGTGAGACACAGTGTGGCCGCCTCAAGGGCTTTCAAGGACAATTCGGCATGCACGTGCGCGCACTGAGCTATATGCTTTCACACGGCGCAGATGGCTTAAAACAGGTTTCTGAGGACGCTGTTCTGAATGCAAACTACATTCAAGCCAGCCTGAAAGATGACTTCCACGCGCCATTTGAAGGCCCAATGATGCACGAAGCACTCTTTACCGAGAAATATCAGAAAGAGCACGGCGTTACGACGCTTGATATTGCGAAAGGCTTGATCGAATACGGAATGCACCCAATGACTGTTTACTTCCCGCTTGTTGTAAACGGTGCGATGTTGATTGAACCTACAGAAACGGAAGGTAAAGACGCCATTGACCGATTCATCGACGTGATGAAGAAATTGGCAGCAGATGCGCGTAACGGTGATGTGGAGAAATTCCACAACTACCCACAATCGGCGCCGACAAAACGCCTCGACGAAGTCACCGCGGCAAGACAACCAAAATTACGTTGGAGTGAAGCATAAACATGGAGTATTTCAAGCACCTTCAAAATGTTGATGTTGTTCCTTTTCTAGAGGAAATTGAACAAAATGAAGATGCGTGGCTTGAAAACACATCGCGTCAGGAGAAAGTCTCCGCACAGAAAGAAACGCAAACAATCGTACTGCGCAACGCTGTCACTCGTGATGATATCTCCATTAATGAAAACCAAGAATGTGCATGGACACACCTTGCTAAACGCTTTCCAGTTGCTACAAAATTTATGGAAGAGGTCGCGCACAGTATGGACGCAACCCTATCCCGAGCAACTATTGTACGCTTACAGCCAAAAGGCAATGTTTACCTCCACACAGATCACGGTTCTTATTATTTCATAAGAAAGCGCCTACACCTTGTTTTACAAAGTCTAAAGGGCAGCATGCTCATGTCAGGTGGAGAAAAAGTGCTTATGCGCGAAGGCGAGCTATGGTGGTTTGACAATAAACAACACCATCAAGCAATCAACAATTCTGATGATTGGCGTATTCATTTCATCTTTGATATTTTGCCAAATGAAAATGCCAGATTGGCAAAAAACCCGCTTAAATTTGAAAAAGTTGCAGAACACCTTGCAAAAGCCGAACCGTTCCACACATCATCAGTTCCTATAAAAGTAGATGATTAAGCTGTTTTTCAGCCATACGACTTAAACAACTACTAAAATAACTTCAGTCTATGGTACAATTTCCTTATGGAATTTTTCAAACCTTTACAAAAAGTCGATGTAGCTCCTTTTCTTAAGGAAGTTGAAGAGAATGAGGACGCATGGCTCTTCAATACAAGCAGACAAGATAAAAATAAGATACAGCGCGAGACACAGACAATTGCTTTGCGCAACGCTGTTCCACGAGATGATCTTCATATCAATGAAAACCAAGAAAGTGAGTGGAAGGAACTCGCCCCCCGCTTTCCCTTAGCGTGCAAATTTATGGAGAATGTCGCCACACAAATGAACGGCACTCTCTCACGCGCGGTTATCGTAAGATTGCAACCTAAAGGTAATGTATACCTGCATATTGATGATGGCGCTTACTACCTTATTCGCCATCGTCTCCACCTTGTTCTTAAAAGCGAAAAAGGCAGTCTCATGATGTCTGGTGGAGAAAAGTGCCTCATGCGTGAGGGTGAACTCTGGTTCTTTGACAATCGTCAGCATCATCAGGCAATCAATAACTCTGATGATTGGCGTATTCATTTTATCTTTGATGTTCTACCAAACAAATATCAAGAATTGGCAAAGAATCCGATCGAATTGAATGAAGTATCTCGACGATTAGCGACGAAAAAAGAGACCAAGGAATAAGAATATTTCTTCTTACTCTACACCAACTAAATTACCGTTAATCCAGAAGTGTACTGCAATTGATGCAGCATAGCCTAACGAAATAACTGGCGCCCACTTAAGGTGCCCAAAGAATGTGTACTGACCGCGCGCAACGCCCATCAAAGCTACACCTGCAGCCGAGCCAATAGATAACATTGAACCACCAACACCACATGTAAGCGTTACAAGCAACCACTGAAATTGATCAAGAGGTGGATCCATACTAAGGATAGCAAACATCACAGGTATGTTATCAATGATCGCCGAAGCAAAGCCCATCAAAATATTCGTAACACTCTCACCTAGACCGCCATACATGGTAGTAGACAACAACTCTAAATAACCGATATATGTTAGACCACCAACACTGAAAATCACACCAAAGAAGAAAAGAAGTGTATCCCATTCAGCGTTTGCTACTTGCTCCAAAATATCAAATTGACCATCACGTTGCTTACCAACCTTGCGGATAAAAAAGGCTGTGATCATCAGCAAGCTCATCCCTGTCATCATCCCCATGAATGGTGGTAAGCCGAGAAAATTCTCAAAACCAACAGCCATAGCAATCGTTGACAGACCTAAGAAAATGATAAATTTCGCACCGCGCTTCATTTTCACCTCTTCTTTCAAAGCTAGCGGTTTATGAGGCGTAATAAAGAAACTCATAATAAAGGCCGGTACAATAAAACATGCTAGAGATGGTAGGAACAATGGGAAGAAGTCGACAAATTCGACATGACCAGCCTGCCATACCATCAACGTTGTAATGTCTCCAAATGGAGAGAAAGCACCACCAGCATTCGCCGCGTTCACAATGTTTATACAAGCAATAGCCACAAATTTAGGATCGTTTGCCCCCACAGCCATCACAACTGCGCCAAGCACCAAGGCTGTCGTCAAGTTATCGGCGATTGGAGACAACATAAAAGCGAATACGCCTGTCGCCCAAAAAAGCTGGCGCATATTCATACCAGCACGCACCAACTTTGCACGCAACGTTGCAAAGACCTGTCTCTCCTGAAGAGCTGCAATATAAGTCATCGCAGCAAGCAAGAATAAGAAAAGAGACGCATACTCCTCAAGACCATGTAGAACAGCTTTATGAACTGCATGGTGATCGATCCCATAATCTGGCGCCATAATACCGATCGTAACCCAGATAATACCAGCTCCGAGCATAACAGGCTTTGATTTACGCAAATGCGTTTGCTCTTCAAATAAAACTGCCAAATAAGAAAAGAAGAATACGACAAGCGCAAACATAGCCCCAGGATGGGCAATCATACTGATTTTTTCTGCGTGCCCTCCTGCATCATCGCCAGCAATGACAGGCATTCCCAAGAGGCCGATCATGACGAATAACGAAGAGAAGATAATCGCCAAATTTTTATATGAAAGATTACGAAATAAAGTAAGTTGCACGTGATTAAGCCTTTTTGAAATTAGCTGCAGATAAAACCAGATACAATTCTGGCAGAGCTACCCTTTTTGTCAACTCTAGCCTATGTTTATGACATGAAACTATGGTCTTTAATTCTTATGCTGCTCATTGCGGCGTGTAGCCCATCACCGCGCGCTCAAAATGGCCTTACTCCGATGCCAGAGCTTGAAGAACTGGGGGAAGGAGAATTGCGCATAGCAATGGATAATTATCTAATATCCAGCAAATCCCCTCTCAATTCACAATATGAGTATGCATTTGTGGATTTAGACAATAATGGTCGCCGCGACGCTCTCGTATTAATGAAATTACCATATACGCATTGGTGCGGTTGGTCTGGTTGCCCCCTGCTCGTTTTTCGCGCCAATATTGACGATTTTTCTTTCATCTCACGATCAGAGAACATTCGAGGCCCTATATTTGTCGCTCAAACAGTATCGAACGGCCTACGTGATATTGTCATCCGTGCGTCTGGTACGAACACGCCAGATAGAAATGTTTTCCTATCGTTTGATGGACAGAATTACACATCAAATGCTTTAGCGGCACCTCAGTACCACATCACGCCTAGTACAGAAACGATGGATAAATTGTTTAGGTAATTAAGCTCTCAGCAATTGACCAAGAAAATTGAACATACTTTGGCCCTGTGTATTAGATGTATTCTTAAACAACCATTGCTTACCACACAGTTCAATTTCAGACATGTTTTCGCGGCTCTCTTCTAATATAGCCCTATCCTCAACAGCAAACTCCTTATGCTCCAGGACCTCAATAATGTGTTCTTCTTGTTCAGCAAGATCACCATCACACCAAGAGAGTGCTCGCGCGAGCATAAAAAAGGCTTTCTTATCTTGGGGGCTCTTTATATTAGAAAACATCTCAGTAATATCTTGAGGTTCTTTGAAATCTTCAGAAAGTTGCGCTAACTGATTTTCAGAAAAATGTAGATCTCTAATCTGCTCATTCACAAAAGACACTTCATGTGGCGTTACAATTCCATCCGCATGAACCATTGCCACAACCGCGCGCCACATCGCGAAACGGCTTTCATCCATTACCTTATCACTATGATCGTTCATTATCCCCTCGCTAAAAACAAGTCCTCTATTATCTAGTATATCCCCCTAAAGCTTAATACCGTCTTACCAATCACGTCAAAACCCTTGATTATCCCAAGAAAATAATATAGAACAAATCATGAACATAAGTCAATATGAACCACAAAAAAACGGCTTAAAATGGCTGTTTTTAGACCTAAACAGCTATTTTGCCAGCGTTGAACAACAAGAAACACCTCACCTGCAGGGCAAACCTGTTGCTGTCCTCCCCATGATGACCGACTCCACGTGCGCCATCGCCGCCTCATACGAAGCCAAAAAATTTGGTATTAAGACAGGTACAAAAATATATGAAGCCAAAAGACTATGCCCCACTCTCCAGTGCGTTTTAGCGCGCCATGATATCTACGTCGACTACCATCATAGAATATTAGAAGCGACCCAACATTGCCTTCCTGTTAACAAAGTGTGGTCCATTGATGAATTTGACTGCCTCCTCCTTGGCAAGGAAAGAGAGCCCGCAAAAGCAGCGGCGTTGGCCGGACGTATAAAACAATCTATTTATGACCACGTCGGGTCATCTATCAGATGCTCAATTGGTATTGGCCCTAATAGTTTTCTATCAAAGGTCGCAACCGAAATAGAAAAGCCAGACGGGCTCGTAATACTTCATCCAGACGACCTCCCGGGGCGCCTTTTGGAACTCCAACTCACCGATCTGCCTGGTATCAACATCGGTATGCTTAAACGCCTTCACAAAGCGCGCATTACAACAATGGAAGCTTTATGGAACACTTCTCCGAAACAATGCCGTGCCATATGGCGCAGTGTTCAAGGAGAGCGTTTTTGGTACTGGTTACACGGTTATGATGTTCCCTATCAAGAAACAACACCTTCTATGGTTGGTCACTCCCGCGTTTTAGATCCTGATTTACGCGGCGCAGAAGCTACAAGACAAATGGCGAGACGTCTTCTCTTTAAGGCATGCACACGGTTAAGAAAAAAAGAACTTCACGCAACACACTTAACATTCAAAGTTGGGCTTGTTGACGGACGATACTGGCTCGGCACACAGAGTTTTAGCGCAATGCAAGATCCGTTTTCTATACTGCAGCACTTAGATCAACTGTGGGAGCAGATGACCTATGAATGCCACATAACAAGCTATCACTATAAGAGCCGGAAAATGATATTTAGGAAAGTATCAACCCTACTACATGGGTTACAGGATGAGACAGCCATTACAGATGACCTGTTTACTGAATGCCTACCGACCTCAAAGAAAAAAAGAGAGAAAAATGAAAAACTCGCAAGTGCAATGGACGCGCTACGAGATAAGTATCAAAAGGAACAAGTTTGGCTCGGCGTTACACCGCAAACATTAGCTGGGCATGTTGGCACAAAAATCGCCTTCTCTCGCATACCTGATAAAGATGAGTTCAAATACTAATTTTTTCAACTAGGGGGTTGAAGCGCGTATCAAATCATGTTTTCATTTTCTTATGACTAGAAACGCACAATTTTATAACAGCGGTGTAATACTGAAAACGCAAGGTTTTCAGGCTGCTTGTGCGCGTAAAATGTGCCCCTAAGGGCATCATATTTTTTTATTCAACACACGTGATTGATTTTATTGGCCTGCTCTAGCGCGGGCATCATTGTTTATAATTTTTATTATTTAGGAGAGAAATATGTCACTTGAATTTTCAAGTGTGCAAACCCTGACGCTTGTCTTTTCAGATACGCTTGCAAACGCAACTTTTGACAAAAAACAGGATGCACTTATAAAGCTGGCTGAATTTATAGAAGAAGCTGATCATATAGAAGACCCATGCTCTGGGGGAGAGCACATTATCGAAGCAATTTATCCTTTTTTCACGGAAAAATACGACCTGACACAACCCTTTAAATGGGCCTTGGCAAACCGGGATCTATTCATAAAAGACTACCAAGTTATTCGCGCGTTAGGCTTTGATGGATACACGCCAGATGGAGTTTTGGTTCCATGATAGAGGATAGCTTTAAGCAGCAATAGCAGGCTTTGTGTCGTTCCACTCATGTATGTCATTGAGCGCGCGCCGTGCCATAATTTGCTTTTTCAGGCGTCCACGCTCTTTACCTTTGAGCCCCTTACGCTCTTCCTTAGTTAGCTCGTAAGGCGGCATAAGACCAAAGTTAATATTCATGGGCTGGAATGTATCGGCGTTACCGCCACCTGTGATGTGGTTCAATAATGAACCCATCGCAGTTGTTTTAGCTGGCATTTTAATATCTAAACCAAGGCGTTCAAAAGCCGCGAAACGCCCTGTCATAAGGCCTACAGAAGCGCTTTCAACGTAGCCTTCACAGCCCGTAATTTGACCTGCGAATCTGAGCCTATTTTGCACCTTCATTTGGAGCGTTTCATTAAGGAGCTTTGGTGAATTAATAAATGTATTACGATGAATACCGCCAAGCCTTGCAAACTCTGCGTTTTCTAAGCCTGGGATCATACGAAAGATCTCTTGTTGTGCGCCATACTTCATCTTTGTTTGAAAGCCAACCATGTTATACAACGTACCAAGAGCATTATCTTGTCGAAGCTGCACCACAGCATGACACTTTCCTGACTCTCCTTCTGGTGCATTCGGGTTTGTAAGACCGACCGGCTTCATAGGTCCGAAACGCAGAGTTTCGAAACCCCGGCTCGCCATCACCTCAATTGGCATGCAACCTTCAAAGTATGGTGTGTTCTTTTCCCATTCTTTAAATTCAGTTTTATCAGCCTCTAAAAGTGCAGTAATAAAAGTATGATACTGCTCTTCATTCATAGGACAGTTGATATAATCAGACCCTGTTCCGGCAGGCCCTTCTTTATCATATCGGCTCTGAAACCAGGCTGTATCGAAATTGATTGAGTCCTTATAAATGATCGGTGCGATCGCATCGAAGAACGCAAGCTCGTCCTCTCCCCCCAATTGCTGCACTGCTTTCGCAAGGTCAGGTGAGGTCAACGGTCCAGTTGACACGATAACGCTGTCCCATTCTTCGGGAGGTAGCCCTTTAATTTCCTCACGCTTGATTGTAATCAGAGGATGGTTTTCCAAGGCCGCACTTACGCCTTCAGAAAACACATCGCGATCAACAGCCAGTGCACCGCCTGCAGGCACAGCGGCCTTATCCCCTTCACGCATAATGAGCGAACCACAAATACGCATTTCCTCATGCAAAACGCCAACCGCGTTGTTTTCCTTATCATCCGAGCGAAATGAGTTTGAACAAACGAGCTCGGCAAGCCCTTCTGTCTGGTGCGCCTCTGTTTTCCGTACAGGTCGCATTTCATGAAGAATAACAGGTACGCCCATTTCAGCGCATTGCCATGCTGCTTCTGAGCCAGCTAAACCGCCGCCAATAATATGAACAGGAGAAATGTCAGTATTTTGTGTCATAGGTGGCGTTTTAAAAGACTTTAAACGAAGAGGCAAGACTTTCTAGAGGCTCAAACTAACAGAACCAAAGCTTTAATGCCCTCATCGGTGCACCTTGCTGAAATTTGGGATCAAAGACGTCGCAATCAAATTTTGATAAATGCCTCGCTTGGATAACCGTTAAAGCGTTTAGCTTGTGGATAAATTTTGATTTTATCAACAACTCATCGTTTTGAAATTCCTGAAGTTTCGAAACTAAAATTCTTATTATATGAACTAGATCTTCTTTCTTATTGAAATCTAATATCTTTTTTTCCGATAAGCTATTTTCTTGTAATACATCCGTTGGCAACATTACACGCCCTTGTGAGAGCATATATGGGACGGCGCGTAGCGTTCCAAGCACACCATAATGGGTTGAAACCGCCTTAATAGTACCTTCCGCCTCTTCTTCACCGACAATCATGAGAGCTAATTGCATCAAAGGTGCGTTTGTAAACTCGCAGTAGTTGATGAGCCCCTTAAAGTTTGCCGGCGCTACCCCTTCCAAATCAAATTCACGCGCATATATCAGATTATCAAATAGCTCCTTGGGAAGATCATACTGCTTAATCGCCGAAGCAAGCGGCATCACGACCTCATGTTGGCGTGCTTCCTTCCCCGCATAAATCTCTGCTATAGCGTCACGCCACCATTGTAGCCGAATGAGACCTATTGTCTGCTCCGTAACAACCTCACGGGTCTTGGCGATCTCATAATTAAAGGCAAACAACGTCCACAGCGCTTCCCGATGCTTTCTGGAAGAAAAGAGAGAGAGCAAAAAACGATCAGGATCGTGTTGACGTATCAAATTACCGCTATATGTTAGTGTCATGCTTCTTTAAAGCACGAAGAACACTTTTTCTAAAGGACAAAATAATGACATTCACACTTCCTGAACTTCCTTATGCATATGATGCGCTAGATCCATATATGTCAGCTGAAACGCTAGAGTTTCACCATGACAAACACCACCTTGCTTATGTTGACAAGGGTAACGAGCTCATCGCTGGTTCCGGGCTAGAAGGCCTATCTCTTGAAGAAGCAATGGTTGCTGCGCATAAAGATCCGGCTAAAGCAGGCCTATTCAACCAACTTGGTCAACACTTCAACCACATCCACTTCTGGAACTGGATGAAGAAAGACGGCGGCGGCGCAGCAATGGACGGTAAACTTGAAGCAAAAATCGCAGAAGACATCGGTGGTTATGATGCTTTTAAAGCAGGCTTTATCGAAGCGGGCATGACACAGTTTGGTTCTGGTTGGTGCTGGCTGGCCATGGATAATGCGAGCGGGAAGCTTGAAATCGTTAAAACACCAAACGGTGAAAACCCTGTGGTATTTGGCAAAACGGCCCTTCTTGGTTGTGATGTATGGGAGCACTCCTACTACATTGATTACCGTAATGCGCGCCCGAAATATCTGGAAGCTTTCGTTGATAACATGATCAACTGGGACTACGTGGCAGAGCTATTTGAAAAAGGCCCGATGGACATTAAAGCGGCTGCTTAATTGAGCACGATTACAAATTAACCTCTAAAAAGTCGGCATAGGCCGGCTTTTTTTATGGATATCTAGATAACATCATGTCGAAGAAGTCGGTGGATAGTATATATGACAAATATATAAACCCCTCTATGCTCAAAAAGCTTGAATAAGGCACTAAGCCTTATGTTCACTATGGACTTTTCTTTATACAACCATTAGATATAAAAATTATGAAAACAATAGCTTACTTTACTGATGCTTACATTGGAGCAGATCTTTCTCCCAAATATGAAGGTGATATATCCTTTCATGGTAAAGAATGGGGCCTTCCTCTTGTCAGAGGAATGGTACATCACGCTAACCAAAATGATAGAATTGGCGCGGTAATTCATGGTGGTAATGAAGTTTTTTCAGTTGGCATCGCCCCGAAAGAAGAAGGTTTTTTTCTTACTAGGAACGTTAAGAAAGAAGAATACACGAGATCTTCCATGGATGTGCGCGCTGTGGCACATGGTTGTACAGTTCCATTTGCAAGAACAATTGGCCATCACGACCCACACAGAAATACATCAAGCTTAGGCTTCACTAGACATAGCCATCTATTCAATCAGGAAGCGTTACCCAATACCCAAGTTATTATTTGTCAACCTGATAGAAACCCAAGTGGTAATCCATATCCATTTTCTTATAACCCTGATGAAATTATTTCGTTGGTCGAACAAACTGATGCACCTAATATTTTATTCAGCTCTAGTTACGCAATGAATAGAGAGGAACTAGGTATATCTGGGTCAGGATATAAATATAGTGATAGAACAGCCGCTTTAAAAAAGTTTGTTCAGGAACGACTAAGATCAGGGAAATTTAATAGTGTTCTAGCAATTAGTGGTCACGCATTGCGCCACCATCGTGCAAGATACGGCAGCTTTAAAGTTGAAACTTGCCCATCTATTTCTCAAAATCATCCCCTCGCTCCTGAGTATCCATGCGGCTTTTTCTGCGAAGTAGAGGAACATGCCAAAACAGGAGAACTTTTCACAAGACCCAAGTTAATGTTTCTTGAAAGTGCAGAGAGTGCCGAAAGTGTCGTACAAGATGCGTCCTCTCGTGAATTGAAGGCACTAAAAAGGGGATTTCAAAATAAAGTTAGAAGAGCTACTCCTGGTACTCCAGTAACATCGCGGCCACCCTCCGACCTTCTGCGACCAAAACGTTAAACGTTCGGCACGCAGCGCCCGTATCCATCACATCAATAAACAAGCCTTTTGCTTGAAGAGCGTTTTGAAGCTTCGGCGGTAAAAATTGTATTTTTGCCCCAGTTCCGAGCAAAACAACATCCAGTTCACCTACTCTATCAATTAAGTTTGAAAAGCTTTCTTCTGTCAGATTGGAGAAATCTGAAACACCATCCCAAGAAACTGTCTCATCAGGAAAAACTATCACGGCACTGTTATAGCTTTGACCCGTGACCTTAAAACCATCTTCCGTATAGGCCTGAATAATTTGCAGCCCTTCACGGACAAGAGGCGTCACATCCATTGGAATTACATACCTGCGAGTTTGATACCAAGATGATCGATTGTCTCGTAAGTCAGACCATTCATCGCTAATCCATTCTCACGCTGATAACGATCAACCGCTGTTGTTGTCTTATAGCCATATCGTCCATCAACAGGCCCTGCATCATAGCCCTTCTTGTTCAGAGCATTTTGCAAACTCATAATAACGGCCGATGTCACATTTGTTTCACAAAGAATACGGCGCCATTCCAAACGTTCCGCTTCAATCGTTTCTGTGCGTGTAATTGTTTCATACTGCGCAGGAATTGTTTTGTATTCTGGACGCTCTGGTTCAACAAGCACACGTTTTTCAATTGTTTTATAAACAGCAGGCTCTTCAACCAAACACAAAATTTCACCTGTCGTTTGATCTACTTTTTCCTGTGGGCCGCGACCTGGCTTCCATACCTGTCGCGCCTCACGCACGAGAACACGCTCTGTTTGAACTTCATACTTCGCCGGAATAATACGAGCGAGGACTTTTTGTTCTTCGGAAATTTGAACAGTTTCCTCTGTTCCTTCTACCTTTGCAGGAATAAGAACTTTTGCGTAACACTCACCAGGCTTTGCGTTCATTGGAAGATCAGAGTTAACTGGCGCTTTCTCTTTGGCTGCCATACGCGCACGCACTTCTGGTGGAGGCACCATTTCCGTCGTACCCATAGCATCAGGCATTTCCTCTTTAATTTCTTCCTGAACATCCTCTTGAACAGCGACAACCTCTTCTCCTACTTCATCCATCACAACTTCTGTGATTTCTTCTTTCGCTTCTTGCTTAACTTGTTCTTCTAGTTTTTTCGCTTCAGCCTTTGCGACTTCTTCTACATCCCTTTGAGCAGCTTCATTTACTTGCTTCTTCACTTCAGCAAGTTTTTGTTCTTTTGACTCAACTTTCTTCGCTGGTGCAACACCGCGATTATTCACAACGATATCATCGAGTGTGCCCCAATGCTCTTTATCATCGGACGAGCCACAGGCGCCCAAGGCAAGAACAGATAAACCAATGAGAAGATAAGAATGTGAACGGCGCATAGAAGTCTCCTTGAATAGGTGCTTACGATAAAGATAAGCAGCGCGTTAATGCCCCACTATTAGAAGGGTTTAGCGCCTAAAAATCAAGCCTCTTCCTTCGCGGGCTGTGCTTTGCCCCGTCCCTTGTGAATAAGCATCAGAACTGGCGCTGCCACAAAAATAGAAGAATACGTACCAATCACGATACCGAAGATCAGCGCATTCACAAATCCACGGATCACTTCACCACCAAACGCCCATAATGCAAGGAGCGCAAGCATTGTTGTAATCGATGTCATCAATGTACGGGAAAGTGTTTGATTCAAAGACATGTTGCAGATCTCTGCCATTGTCTTTTTCTTATATTTACGAAGATTTTCGCGAATACGGTCAAAAACAACCACCGTATCGTTGATCGAATAGCCAGCAATCATCAAAATCGCCGCCACAGTAGAAAGGTTAAACTCCATTTGAGTAAACGCGAATAACCCAACAGTAGCCAATGTATCGTGCGCTAACGCTGCGATAGCGGCCAAGCCAAACTGCCACTCAAAGCGGAACCAGATATAAACAAGAATACCAGCAAGAGAGAAAAGAATAGCGTAAAGACCCTGGATTTTCAGTTCTTTACCAACTTGCGGGCCAACAAACTCTACGCGGCGATAATCAACGCTTTCAAATCTCTCATCGAGCAGCGCACGCACGCTATCAACGGCCGCTTTTTGTGCATCCTGCTGCGTTTTACCTTCCGCCGCTTTTTGTTCTGGCAAACGGATCAAAAGATCATCTGGCGCACCAAACTCTTGTAGAGAAATTGCGCCAAGCTCCAGTTCGTTAAGATCATTACGAAGTACGCCCAAATCTGGTGCTTCTGGAACACGCACCTCAATCAATGTACCGCCTGTAAAGTCGATACCGAAATTCGGGCCGTCCGTTGCAACATAAAAAAGCGATCCACCAATGATAATCGCAGATACAATCAGCGCCATCATGCGCATGCCAACAAAGTTAATGTTTAAATTTTCAGGAAGAAATCTCATCTTAAATAATCCTAATATTCACTAAATGGGCAACTTGCTTGGGCGTTTATCTTTAAGCCAAAGAACAACCATTAAACGCGTCACCATGATGGCCGAGAAGAATGATGTTACAATCCCGACACCTAATGTCACCGCAAATCCTTTAATCGGGCCCGTACCGAAAGAATACAAAATGATCGCTGCGATCAGTGTTGTGAGGTTTGAGTCAATAATCGTACTCATCGCTCGAGAGTAACCTGCATCAACAGCGCCAATAATAGAGCGGCCATTTCTAATCTCTTCTTTAATACGCTCAAAAATCAGTACGTTCGCATCAACAGCCATACCGATCGTTAGAACGATACCTGCAATACCCGGCAGCGTTAGTGTTGCTTGAAGGCCTGAAAGAAGCGCAAATATCAATGCCATGTTTACCATCAACGCCACATTCGCAAACAAGCCAAACAAGCGGTATGAGAACAACATGAAGACAAGAACCAAAGCCATACCAATTGCACTTGCTATTTTACCTGCTTCAACAGAGTCCGCGCCAAGTGATGGGCCAACACTACGTTCTTCCATAATCGTCAGCGGTGCGGGAAGCGCACCAGCGCGAAGTAGAAGTGCAAGATCACTTGCCTCTTTAACAGAGAAGTTCCCAGAAATCTGTCCCGCACCACCACAAATTGGCTCACGAATAACAGGCGCGCTAATAATCTCATTATCCAGAACAATCGCGAAAGGTTTACCCACGTTCTCACGACTTAGATCACAAAAACGTTTTGCACCCATTGTGTTAAAACGGAAAGACACAGCCGACTGACCATTTTGATCAGGCGAGTATTGCGCATTTGTAAGTAAGTCACCAGTCAGCTTTGCGCGGCGTTCAATAGCCATTGTTTGACCAGGGTATTCAACAAGGGGCAATGTCATCACACCACCTGCACTTGTGCCACTAGATACACCTTGATTTACAAGGTGAAAGCTTAATTTCGCTGTTGTACCAATGAGCTCTTTAATCTGTTCAGGGTCATCAACACCAGGAAGCTGAACAAGAATACGATCATCGCCCTGACGCTGAATAATTGGTTCGCGCGTTCCTGTTTCATCGATACGGCGGCGAACGATTTCAATTGACTGACCGATTGTTTGATCCTGAATTTCTTTGACCGCATCTTCACTGAAACGACCCTCAATAGTCGTGCCATTCTTAACATCCAAAAGAAGGTTACGCTCGTTTTCACGGATCAGTTTTTTCACTGCGTCAACGTCTTCTTCTTTGCTGATTGTTACAACAACAGCATCTTTCGTTTCTGTAAGACGTTTGTAGCGAATCTTTGCTTTACGAAGCTCTGGGCGAAGCGCTTCCGTAATAGATTCCAAACGCTCCTCAATAACATCATCCAGCTCGACCTGAAGAAGTAGGTGTGAACCGCCCTGCAAATCCAAACCAAGGTTAATCGATTTAGACGGGAAAATACCCGGTAAGTTTGTTTGCATCCAATGACGCGTATCCGCGCCAACAAAATTAGGTGCGCTATAGGCGATCCCTAAAAAACAAACAATAAGAACTGCAATAATTTTCCAGCGGGCGATATTAACCATGTGGGCTTACTTCTTTTCTACTTTCTTGGCATCTTCTTTATCAGTTTTTGCCTGAATGGAAGAACGCATAGCTGTCACTTTAACATCACCAAGGTCGATCTGAACTTCGTCGCTACCTTCTGTGATTTTGTGCACTTTACCAACAAGACCGCCAGCCGTTACAACTTTGTCACCTTTCTTCAGCGCATCAATCATTTCCTGATGCTCCTTAAAGCGCTTTTGTTGCGGGCGAATAAGAAGGAAGTAAAACATCATCACAAGAACAAGGATCAACCCCATGTTCCACGCAAAAGCAGCCGCCGGATCTGGCGCCTCTGCTGCTAAAGCTGCCGTCTCGGCGCTCACTTCTCCAATCATTTGTTCAGCTTGTGCATAAGCCTTTGAAATTAGCATCTTTCGTGCTCCTTATAGTTTGTATAAACACTTCGAATTTTCGATTATTTGCGGACTATAGCGGCAATATTGGCAAAGGCAAGCACGAGGAGCTTGAAAACGGTGAAAGATACACAATTTGAAGAAATATTAATGACAACTAAAAGCCATGAAATTTACTAATTACAGCGACTATTCTTGAGCAAAGATAATTAAGAAAGCCATAAATATGCCCGATGCTGCAATTATAAAAGAAAATCCAAGGATCGCTATTCTCACAAAAATGGATGGTACAGATTCTTTATTTAACGCGCTGGTGTTTAAATAAGCGTTTGTAAATAAGTGTCTTACATCTGTTTTTAATAGAGAATACATGGAATAAAAGTACAGTCCCATAAATACTACATATATAGGCTTGAACGCTAAGAACAACGAATTAAAAAAGACAATATAACAACGCCACAATGCTCATAGCTTCAGAAATGATGAACTTGCCGAATGAAAGTATTATGAAGGCCATATATTCACTGATAAGAGTGATTAATTCTACATACAAAAAGCATGATCATCATAAATAAGGCCCTAAATTACGGGTCAAAAATTAATAAAAAACCCGTGAGACGGGTCAAATGCATCAAATTGAAGAATTTATTTTGACAAAAGAAATAACAAGATGAGTATCAAAGCATGCCAACACAAAATCTACAAGACTTGTTTTTCAATTTTTTAAAGGGTTTAGTGAATGCATTCAAAGAAACAAATAATTCAGGAAAACGACAGTTTTCTGTAAGGAGAGCACAAATGGAATTAGAAGTAATACGTGATGAAGAAAATAAAAGAGTGGTTGTTGATAAAAATGGTGACATAAGATTTAAAGCAAAATATGGAAGTGGTCCTGATGGTTTTGCTGCATATACACTGTTTTATGCAGGGGAAGAAATAGATATAAGCGTAAATATTAATGCTGGTGATGGTATTGATGTTCAAAGATATATAAATTTTCCAAAAAAATTAGAGGATAAAAGAGAGCAGATTTTAGATATAACAAAATTATGTTTTTTGAAGCTTGCGGAATACCAAACGGAAAGAACACAAGTTCAACATAACGTTAAATTTTCTATATCATAAGAGGAGCTATAAATGCCATTTGTAAGAGTAATAAAAGATAAGTCATATATTGAGGATGAAGAACGTCAAATTGTTTTTGGTGGAAAATACGGAGGGCCAGATTTTAAAGTATATGAACTGAAATATGTTGATGATGTTTTTCAGATCCACACAAATGTGAAATATAAAGAGGATGGATCTCACTGGAGTGTTGATCACATTGATTATCCAGAAGAGTTTGATGTTTCAAAAAAAGAAGAAATTATTTGTTTGGTGAAAGAAGCTTTTCAAGAACACGTAAAACTTTTTTATCCAGGCCGTGAAAATAAAGTTTCTATAAAATATTCATTTTAATTAAAGGAATATACAAGCAGGCCTATTACACATAAGACTATATTAGCTATCAAAGACCACTTTTTAATTCCATACAATCCCCAGCCAGCAGTAATTGTCGAAAAACCAATAAATAAAAGCAGGAACGAATAATAGAAAACAATATGGCTTGAAAGCTGATCTGCTACATAAAACGATCCAACAATCGGCAACAAACCTGAAACAATAAGCATAGATGCTTGTAGAAATTGCAACAAAGCTACAGTTTTAACTGTACGCTCTTGTACCGAATGTTCATTAGCCATTCAAAATACCTCTATTTTAAATTAAAAAATTTACAAATACCGTTGTGGGTCTAAAGCTTTCGTGCCTTTTCGGATTTCAAAGTGAAGCTGAGGGCTATCAACCTGTCCGCTTGATCCAACGGTTCCAATCGATTGGCCACGCTTTACAGCGTCACCTTTCTTCACAAGGCTTTTGCCTAGGTGCGCATAAGCGCTCATATACCGCCCTTCATGGCGAACAAGGATTAGATTGCCGTACCCTTCCAAATCATCGCCAACATAAACCACACGGCCATTCTCTGCCGCACGGACTGGAGCGCCGCGCGCTGCTTTGATGTTAATCCCATCGTTATGCAGCCCGCCCTTCTTCGGCCCATAATTAGAGATAATCTTACCTTCAACGGGACGCATAAACTTACCGTTACCAGAACTCTTTGGCACTTCTTTCAGGACTTTAGACTGAACAGCAGCAGATGCTTTTTGAACGCGCGGCTTTGGCTGCGCTGCCTGAGGTTTGCTTGTTGGCGTCGGCGTACCGGCACGGCTTGTGCCTAACACTTCACGCTGCACACCAGAAACACCAGCACTGCGGACGGTTTCCTGCGGCACAGCATAGCGAGCTTCTTCCGCCTGAACGCTTGGTGTTGGAAGGCGTAACACCTGACCAGACGACAACGTATACGGTGGACTTAAATCATTGAGGCGAACAAGCTCACTCGGGCTGACGCTATATGTTCTCGCAACCCCAACAATAGTGTCATCCTCACGCACCGTATGTTCATTCGGCGGCGGTAATTTCAAACGGTACCCTGTTCTTAAGATGTAGGGCTCGGAAATCTTGTTAACAGTCACAATTTCGGTAATAGGAAGCCTGTATCTTTTCGAAACACTATAAAGCGTATCACCCTTTAGAACAGTATGAACGCCTGCGCTCCCTTCCCCACGTGAAGCTCCATATTTCACAACGCTCGAGCGGCCAGGATCTTGCGCGCAAGAACATAGAAGCACGCCGAGAAGTGCTGCCATTGATGTGCGTTTAAGCAATCTCACGGCTTTCCTCTTCTGTCGCTACATCTGGGAGCAACGGTACAAAACGCACCGGCATCACATCATAGAAAGAATAGGTGTCCTCAGATTCTTTCTTATATCGTTTTAAAACTTGAGAACCTGCCTCACCGACAGGGGCAATCATAATACCTCCCACAGCAAGTTGATCGAGAAGAGCTGCAGGCGGCTTTTCACGCGCGGCAGCCGTTACAATAATGCGGTCAAAAGGCGCCTGGTCAATACCATTAATCTTTGGCCAACCTTTCATACCATCCGCACACAGAGCCGTAATATTACGAAGTTCCAGCGCTCTAAAATTCTCTTCCGCATATTGATGAAGCGGTTTGTGACGTTCAATTGTATAGACACGGCGGCAGATTTTAGACAGCACACACGCCTGATACCCCGTGCCTGTTCCTATCTCTAACACTTTATGGCGGTCATTGAGCTCCAGCGCCTCCGTCATCTTTGCGACAATGAAAGGCTGACTGATCGTTTGCCCCAGACCAATCGGTACGGCGATATCTTCATATGCCTGATCCATCATAGCTTCAGGGATAAAATGCTCACGCGGCACACGTTCCAGCGCGCCCAAAACGTTCGTATCTTGAATCCCTTTTGTTCGAAGATCCATGATAAGGCGAATAGCCCGATTTTGTGTTTGAATATTTGTCGCAAGCACGAGAGGTAAACCCTTGAATTAGAATTAGTTATACAGATTTTGCCCACAGAACTATGGGAATAAAAACAGTATACCCTCTCCTAAATAGGGGAGCAAGAACCTCCTGTATAAGATATCCAACAAGCTAGCTCGCCACTAAAGAAGTAAGCACAGGAGAAGCAAAACATATCCAATCATTAACCCTTCGTTAACCTTTTGCTAACCTTTTGTAAATAATATGTAAATCAAAGAAGCGATAATGTCAGAAGAAGCAACGTTTTTCGAGAGCCTATTGAGTTCATTTAAGGATGTAGCTCACAAAATGCATGTCATAACAGATGCTGGTGTTGATGTCGTAGTAAGCATAGCTGCTATGCCTGGACAAGGTCTTGATATACTCGATATGTATGCTGGTTATAATGCTAAAGTACTTTTCAACCATGATACCAACTTTCTCGACAGAGATTTTTCCAAAAGCATGGAATCATATCTTGATGAAAAAATACATGAAGTAATGCCACTTGCTGAATTAAAAAGTGATTGGGATAAAGGTTTAAATTCATTCGTAAAGGTAGGATCCTTCGCCGTTCCGCCTTTGACACTTTCTATGCTTACTAAATGGACAACTCAAGCTGCTGAGAACTACGTCAAAACAGGTTATCCCGTTGGCAACATTAAAGGGCATAATGGCACGCTCGAAGAAGTTTATGATTTCGTACATAAACTTCGTTCCACTCACTCATCGCCCTTAACACCTATTAGCCCATAAGCATTTATGTTTAGATTATTACAATATTAAAAAGCCGTTTTTTACAAAACGGCTTCTTTTATAAAATTATTTATTTTTAAGCTTACTTAACAATCTTCTCTACACCGCCCATGTACGGTTTAAGTACCTCAGGTACGAACACGCCACCATCTGCTGGATCATAGTAATTTTCCAGCACAGCGATAAGTGTACGGCCAACAGCAAGACCAGAGCCATTCAGCGTGTGCAAGAACTGTGTCTTCTTTTCACCTTCCGGCTTATAACGCGCATTCATACGGCGCGCCTGAAAATCTCCACAATTAGAACAACTAGAAATTTCACGATATGTGTCCTGCCCCGGAAGCCATACTTCAATATCGTATGTCTTCGTTGCACCAAAGCCCGTATCACCAGAACATAGCGTCACCACACGGTAAGGAAGCTCAAGCTTTTGCAAGATACCTTCCGCGCAGCCTGTCATACGCTCATGCTCAGCCACAGAGTCTTCTGGCTTTGTAACAGAAACCATCTCTACCTTGTAGAACTGGTGCTGACGCAACATACCGCGCGTATCTTTACCCGCAGACCCCGCTTCAGAACGGAAACATGGTGTGAAGGCCGTATAACGACGTGGCAAAGTAACTTCGTCAACAATTTCCTGCGCAACAATATTTGTCAGTGGAACTTCCGCAGTAGGAATAAGCCAATCACCACGTGTTGTCTTAAACAGATCTTCTCCGAACTTTGGGAGCTGCCCTGTGCCATACATCGTCTCATCACGCACCATCAGCGGCGTAGACACTTCGGTATAACCATTCTCTTCCGTTTGCGTATCCAGCATGAATTGCGCCAATGCGCGTTCTAGACGGGCAATCTTGCCAGAGAGCATGACAAAGCGTGAACCAGAAAGCTTCGCTGCTGTTTCAAAGTCCATCATGCCAAGCGCTTCACCGATTTCGTAATGCTCTTTCGCTGCATTTTTACCGATACGTGGCTCACCACCTTCAGGCATCCATTTACGCACTTCAACGTTATCCGCTTCATCGGCACCATCAGGCACCTCATCAGACATGATATTCGGCAAACCAGCCAAACGCTGATTAAGAGAATTAGAAAGCTCACGCTCACGCTCTTCAAGCTCGCCCATTTCAGTCTTCAACGCAGCCACAGCGTCCATCGCTTCTTGCGCATCACCGCCTGATTTCTTGATTTCACCAATCTTCTTTGATGTCTCATTACGCGCAGCTTGCAGCACCTGCAGTTTCGTCTGCACAGCGCGGCGCTCCTCATCTAGCGAGAGAATAGATGCACTTTGCGATTCCAAGCCACGGCGTGCCATCGCTTTGTCAAAGTTTTCAGGATTTTCTCTAATATATCTTAGATCGTGCATCTTCTTTCTTTACACCTTCATTTTATGGTTAGTAGTATTGGGGCTACACTAATCAGGAGCGCGGCCTTGCACAAGACCTCAAATCAACGATCAGAAGAAATTTCAGGCGTTTATACACTGATAAAACCTGAAAATCCGATTCCGCTCGTTTTTGATAGCCCACACAGCGGCACAAACTACCCAAAAGAATTTGATTACGCCTGCGACTTTGAAGACTTACAACGCGCCGAAGACAAATACGTTGATGAGCTATTTGCTGACGCACCAGATTACGGAGCGCCATTATTAAGCGCACAGTTCCCACGCCCCGTTATTGATGTAAACCGAGCAGCCGATGATATCGAAGAAGAATTACTCAGTGCCCCATGGCCAGAAGAAGAAACGATAGAACCAACAAACCGCTCCCATGCCGGTATAGGCCTTGTTCGTCGCCTCATTACACCAGGTACGCCTGTATATAGCAGGCAACTATCCCCTGATGAGATCAAACAGCGCATTGAAACATACTACCGCCCCTATCATGCAACATTAGAAGCTCTTATTGAAAGTGCGCATTATAACTTTGGCGCTGTTTGGCACATTAACTGTCACTCCATGCCATCACCATATGCTAAAGGCAGTTTTATGCGCGTTAACCCGCTCAAAGCACCCGATTTCGTCCTAGGGGATCGTAATGGAACAAGCTGTGACTTGGATTTCACACACGCTATTCGTGATTTTCTGAAATCTAAATGCTACAAAGTAGCTATAAATGAACCGTATAAAGGTGTTGAACTTGTTGATCGGTATTCTTCACCATCCACAGGCCGCCACAGCCTTCAAATTGAAATATGCCGCTCCCTATATATGGATGAAACAACAGGAAAAAAGAGAAGTAATTTCAATAAACTAAAAGACGATATGAATAAGTTAATTGAGTTTTGTAGAGATTACACCAAAAGCAACCTCATACCATTGGCAGCAGATTAGAATATTTCTGAAGCTTTTTCTTCCAAAACACGATCCAACGCATCCATACCAGAATTAATGCCCAGTTCCCTCATACTCGTCACACCTGCGTCACTTATGCCACAAGGGACAATGCCGCTAAAATGTGACAAATCAGGATTAACGTTAATTGATATACCGTGATAGGTGACCCAGTGACGGACACGCACGCCAACTGCAGCAACTTTTGAATCCGCAAAAGGAACGCCTCTATCAACCCAGATGCCAACACGTCCCTCACGCCTTTCACCTTTAATATCAAACTCTTGCAAAGAATTAATAATCCATTGCTCAAGATTGCATATGTATTGTTTTATATCAGGAGCTTGTTGCCTCTTCTTTAAATCAAGCATCACATAAGCGACGCGTTGCCCTGGGCCATGATAAGTGTATTGCCCTCCTCTTCCCGTTTCATAAACAGGGAACTGAGGATTAAGAAGGTCATCCGCCTTTGCACTCGTGCCAGCCGTATAGAGCGGTGGATGTTCCAAAAGCCAAATTAGCTCGTCTTTCTCACCAGCACGAATAGCTGCCACACGATCTTCCATAACGGAAACCGCTGTTTCGTAGTCGACCGGTACCTTAGATATTCTCCATTCAATAGTCATGATGAGGATATACCGTGTTGCTCTTTCAATGTCGAGAGACGCGATAGATGTGAATTATAATGCATTTACAGCTTGACTAGATATGCATAAAATGCAATACATAGATTGTAATTAAAACATAAAAAAACACAGGAGTACTAATGATCGGAAGACCTGCCAACCGCTATGAATGCCTCACCCCTTTATACGCTGCAGCCGCCGCTGCCGCGCATGACGTATCCGCCTATACGAAAAGAGCCGTCATTTACAATTTTGATCTAGATAATGGCGCATCATGGCAAGATATAGGAAGCGCCTTTCAGCAAAAACTGAGGCCCCAACACTAACCAAGTAACATGTAAACACCCGAAAGGCTCCATCGGGAGCCTTTTTTATTCGGAACATCGTTTTTTCGCTCTTGCCCCGCCTATTCTTATTTGTTATCACACCCTATCTCAGCGTGCGGCCGTGGCGGAATTGGTAGACGCGCAGCGTTGAGGTCGCTGTGGACATATAACGTCCGTGGAAGTTCGAGTCTTCTCGGCCGCACCAAAAAATGTAAATCTATAAGTCTATTTAAGACGTAATAATAAGCTGAGATTTCATTACTTAAGAGGGTTCCCATAACATGAGCAACAAGAAACAAGATAATCTTCGCGATGCGGCGTTGCGCTATCACCTACTACCAACGCCTGGTAAAATTTCAATGCGACCAACAACGCAGCTGGAAACACAGCGCGATTTGGCTTTGGCCTACTCTCCTGGTGTGGCCGTCCCTTGTGAGGAAATTGCAGAAGACCCTCTTAAAGCTCTCGATTACACATCACGCGGAAATACAGTTGCCGTTATATCAAACGGTACGGCTGTCCTCGGCCTAGGAGACATTGGCGCCTTAGCATCAAAACCTGTGATGGAAGGGAAATCAGTTCTTTTCAAAAAATTCGCCAACATTGATTCTTTTGACCTTGAAGTAGATGAAACAGACATTGATAAGTTTGTTGATGCCATTGCGGTACTAGAGCCTTCATTCGGCGGTATTAACCTTGAAGATATCAAGGCACCAGAATGTTTTGAAATCGAAAAACGCCTTAAAGAACGGATGAACATTCCTGTCTTCCATGATGATCAGCACGGTACTGCGATTATCGTATCTGCGGCTTTCACCAACTGGTTGGAGATCCAAGGGCGTGACATTAAGCAGGTTAAGCTCGTTGCGAATGGCGCAGGTGCTTCTGCTATGGCCTGTTTGAACCTGCTTGTAGAAGTTGGCTTACCACGCGAAAACATTACTGTATGTGATCGTAGCGGCGTTATCTACAAGGGTCGTGGCGAGAGCATGGATCCTTATAAGGAGAAATACGCAAACGATACAAACGCCCGCACATTAGAAGATGCTATGGAAGGCGCAGATGTCTTCCTCGGTCTTTCTGGTCCAAACATGGTTACAGCAGAGATGGCATCAAGCATGGCGGACGCACCGCTTATCATGGCTCTTGCAAACCCTACTCCAGAAATCATGCCTGAGGTTGCTAAAAAAGGTAAACCAGATTGTATCGTTTGTACTGGACGTTCTGATTTTACAAACCAGGTAAATAACGTTCTTTGTTTCCCATTCCTTTTCCGCGGCGCGCTTGATGTTGGCGCAACAGCCATTAACGAAGAAATGAAAATCGCATGTGTGAACGCTATCGCCGCACTTGCACGTAAAGAAGTAACACCAGAGGTTGCGGCTATTTACCCAGGTGAAACAATGGAGTTTGGTCCAGACTATATGATTCCAAAGCCATTTGACCCACGCCTTGGTGTTGAACTTCCTATTGCGGTCGCACAAGCAGCAATGGACAGCGGTGTTGCTACACGCCCTATTGAAGATTTTGAGGCATATCGCGAAAAGCTAAAACAGTTCCACATACAAAGTAATCAGGTCATGCGCCCTGTCTTTGATGTCGCTCGTAAGAATCCCAAAAAAGTTGTTTATGCAGAAGGTGAAGAAGAACACGTTCTACGTGCTGTACAAATGGTTGTTGATGAAAAAGTGGCCACGCCTATTCTTATTGGTCGTCGCTCTGTTGTCGTCAACAGAATTGAAAGACTAAGCCTTCGCCTTGAAATCGATAAAGATTTTGAGCTTTGTGATCCAGAGAATGATCCACGCTATAAAAAGTATCACAGCCTTTATCACGAGATTATGAAGCGCAAAGGTATCTCACCAAATGTTGCTAAAACAATCGTGCGTACAAACACAACAGTCATCGCGGCGCTTATGGTTCACCGCGGCGAAGCAGACGGTATGATCTGTGGTACCGTTGGTGATTTCCATGTTCACATGCGTCACGTTAACGATATTATTGGCCTTAAGCCTGGCGTTGAAACAGCAGCAGCACTTCGCTTGTTGATCATGCCTAACAAGGGCTCTTACTTCGTTTGTGATACGCACGTTAACCCTGAACCAAGTGTGCCGCAAATTTCAGAAATGACATTGCTATCCGCAGAACGTATTCGTCGTTTTGGGATTGAACCAAAAGTTGCGCTTCTTTCGCACTCTAATTTTGGCTCACACCAAGATGAAAGTGCGTCGAAAATGAGCAAGGCTTGTATTGATATCAAGCAGCGTGATCCTAAACTAGAAATTGACGGCGAAATGCACGCAGATACTGCTCTTTCTCAATCAATTCGAGATGATATTTTGCCTGACTCCTCTCTCAAAGGTGAAGCAAACCTATTCATTATGCCTAATATTGATGCAGCAAACATTTCATTCAACATGTTAAAGGTCTTGGGCGATGGTATCCCTGTTGGCCCAATGTTACTCTGCGTAAACAAGCCCGCACATATTCTTACATCTGCAACAACAGCACGCGGTATTCTAAACATGACAGCAGTTGCATGTGTAGAAGCACAAGATGGTAAAAAGAAGAAGGCGACAAAAAAGAAGCCTGCAAAGAAAGCTGCTTAAGCAAACGGAGAGCCTATCATGACACAGACAGATCAGGCTCCCCAACCAGATGAGCGCCTGACAGAGGCGGTCGATGACGTTCAGGACGAAAATGAAGAAAGCACTCTTATGGGGCTTAGTGATGATGCGATCACCAAGATCACTGATGCGCTGCATGACAAAGACTTTGAAACTCTCAACACACTAATCTCCGAGCTCAGCATTCAAGACACTGCCGAGCTCATTCAAAAGATTAACGACGATGATCGGGACAGCCTTTTTGAAAATTACGGTAATATTTTTGACCCCCACATTTTCTCTTACATAGATGAGGACTTAAGAAAAAAAGTTCTCTCAGCAATATCCGCATCTAAAGTTGCCGCTATTGTGTCAGAACTGGAAAGTGATGATGCGCTCGACTTGATCGAGAATTTAGACGAAGAGTTCCAACAAGATATTATTCGTAAACTTTCTGCAAAAATCCGTATCGCAATTGAAGAAGGCCTGACCTTCCCTGAAGAGTCTGCTGGTCGTTTGATGCAGCGTGAATATGTTGCTATTCCTCAGTTTTGGACCGTTGGTAAAACGATTGATTACTTACGCGCCGCAGCCAATGATTTACCTGATGAGTTTTTTGACCTCATTATTATTGACCCATTTTATCACGTCGTCGGAGAGGTTCCCTTAAACCGTGTCTTGCGTTCAAAGCGCACACAAAAAGTTGAAAAACTTACACTTGATAACCTACACGTCATTCCTGCTGATATGGATCAGGAAGAAGCCGCACATATTTTCCGGCGAGAAGGTTTAGTATCCGCTCCTGTTGTCGATAATGACAACCGCTTAATCGGTATGATTACCATTGATGACATTGTTGACGTTATTGATGAAGAAGCAGAAGAAGATATTTTGAAACTAGCTGGTGTTGACGGAACTGACCTATACCGGGCTGTTCTATCTACATCTGGTTCACGCTTTCGTTGGTTATTTTTAAATCTTATCACCGCAATTCTAGCATCAATCGTTATATCCTTCTTTGACGCAACAATAGAACAAATTGTTGCCCTCGCTATTTTGATGCCAATTGTAGCCTCCATGGGTGGCAATGCCGGCACACAAGCCCTGACTGTTGCTGTACGCGCTCTAGCGACGAAAGAACTATCCTCGACGAACATGTTCCGTGTTATTTGGAAAGAGACGCTTGTTGGAACGTTAAATGGTGTTGGGTTTGCCATTATCATGGGCGTTATTGCTGCACTTTGGTTTGGAAGCAATACGCTCGGTGTTGTTATCGGCGCTGCTATGATTATTAACCTTATATTTGCAGGTCTTTGTGGCGCAGGAATTCCGATCTTTTTAAACAAAATCGGTAGTGATCCAGCGCTTTCCTCAACCGTTCTATTAACAACAATCACTGATATTGTTGGTTTTTTCGGCTTTCTAGGGCTGGCATCCCTATTCCTGATCTAACTTTTTTGGTACAAAGTAACTATGAGTGCTTCAAAACTAATTCGCCCATCTATTGATTATAAAGACAATTATCTGGAAGCGTTGGAAGAATACCACGCAGAAGATCGTTATCTTTATCAAAACATCGCTGATCTCAGTTCTGACTTTGAAAGCTTTGTTAAAGAACTCAGCGCAGAAAAAGGTTATCCTCACCAACCATATCAAGATTGGGTTGAACCGGTCCCTGAAACAGTCGTTTGGATGATCAAGGATGAGCAATATTTAGGTACCGTTGATATTCGCCACCGCCTAAACTGGCATCTTGAAAAATGGGGAGGCCACGTTCATTTTGTTATTCGTCCCTCAATGCGTGGAAAGGGTTTCGGAACAAAAATGCTCCGGAAAGCGATGCCCATTATTAACTATCTGGGTATTGATGAAGCACTACTGACTGTTGCTCCAGATAACGAATGGGCCATTGAGATTATTGAAACATGTGGTGGCAAGTTTGAAGACGAGACCACAGCTACAGACAAATTCCCAGCAATGCGTCGTTATTGGCTTAATTGTAGTTAATTTTAACCTAGATTTTGCCATGATTTGCCTGTAAAACCCCTCTTCATGGCACCTGCTAAGAAAAAAACAACGAAGAAAAGCGCCAAAAAATCTGCAAAAAAGACGGCAAGAAAGTCATCTTCAAAGCGTAAAAGCTCCAAGGCAGCAAAGAAGAAAGGCGGTTTCTTTTCAAGATTGATAGCAAAGCTCTTTAAATGGGGTTTTGTCGCGGGTCTGTGGCTATTCATCGGCCTTGGCCTTTTAATGGCGTGGTATGCGAGTGAGCTACCGAGCGTTACAAAATCTATGGTATTTGAACGCCGTCCAACGGTTATTATTAAAGCCAATGACGGAACGGTTCTTGATCGATATGGAGATGTTAAAGGCAAAATCATCACTGTCGAAGACCTGCCGCCTCATGTTATGAACGCCGTTTTAGCAACAGAAGATCGTCGCTTTTATGAACATATGGGATTTGATGTTATCGGTTTTACCCGCGCCATGGTCGTAAACATTAAAGCAATGAGTTTTGTTCAGGGCGGTTCAACCATTACCCAACAACTTGCCAAGAACCTTTTCCTTAGCCGCGAGCGAACAATCAAACGTAAAGTTCAAGAACTTATGCTCGCATTCTGGCTTGAGTACGAGCTTACAAAAGACGAAATCCTAAGCGCTTACTTAAACCGCGTTTATCTTGGCGCAGGAACCTATGGCGTTGACGCAGCGGCGCGTGTCTATTTCGGCAAATCAGCCAGAGAGCTTTCTATTCGTGAAGCTGCCACTATTGCAGGTTTACTAAAAGCGCCATCGCGCTACTCTCCTGCGGCAAGTCCGGAACGTGCATCGAGGCGTACTAAAGTTGTACTACAGGCCATGGTTGATGCGGGCTATATTGATCAATCTGAAGTCGATAGTTATAAAATCCTCCCGCCTGCTCCGCGCCGTAAACCTTCCAGTGGTGAGACCATTAAATACTTCACAGATTATGTTGTCGCACAACTTGGCGATCTTATCGGCACAGTTGATAGCGATATCGTTGTAGAAACAACGCTTGATAAAGACATTCAAGAGCAGCTTGAAATTTCAATGACAAAGGCTCTTTTACAATACGGTCCTGAAAGAAATGTCGAACACGGCGCTGGTTTAGTCGTCCGTCTCGACGGTGCTATCGTTGGTATGATGGGCGGTAAAGATTACGGTATTAGTGAATTTAACCGCGCAACAAAATCTATTCGCCCACCAGGCTCCTCCTTTAAACCACTTGTTTATTTAACAGCGATTGAAGAAGGCTGGAGCATTGATGATACAATCATGGACGAACCGATTGAAGAAGGCCGCTACCGCCCAAAGAACTTTGGTCATGAATATTACGGTGAAGTAACGTTATACGAAGCGCTAACAATGTCACTCAACACAGTTGCTGTGAATTTAATGCGTGATGTGAAACCAGACAAAGTAATCGATATGGCTCGCCGCCTCGGCATTACTGCGGACTTAGAGCCAGACCTCTCACTTGCACTTGGAAGCTCCGGTGTTCCAATGATACAAATGACGACAGCGTATGCCACACTAGGGCGCGGTGGCTTAGCTGTCGAACCGTTCTCTATCAAGCGTATTACAGACGTTGAAGATAATACGCTTTATGAACATGAGATCGAAAGACGTGCACGACAAGTTGTTGAAAAGAGTCACATCTCTCAGATTACAGCAATGATGGAATCTGTTGTTCAAAATGGAACGGGGCAGGCAGCTCAAATTCCATATCCGGCAGCCGGTAAAACAGGAACGTCGCAAGATTTCCGTGATGCATGGTTTATTGGTTTTACACCGCGTTACGCCGCAGCGATATGGATGGGTAATGATGATAACTCACCAACGAAACGTTTAACTGGCGGCTCAGGCCCTGCGCGCGTGTGGCGTGAAACAATGATGCGTGCGCATACAAAGCGCGGCGGCCCAACTTTTAGTAACTTCTCGGGCGGAAACTTTGAAGGTGGTTTCGATGACTTCCTTGCCCGCATCCTAAGCGAAGATGATAGTTCATCCGGATGGGGTTGGGGCTTTGGGCGCAAACGCGTTCCAGAAGGTGAAGAGTTTACGCCACTTGGCCGCCATCAGTGGGACTTGAACGAGTAGACCTACTCCACAAACAAGCTTTCCTCAATGACGATTGGCTCGCGGCGGTAAGCAGCAAGTTTATCTTCGCCAATACCGTCCCAGTATTTTTTGAGATCTATTGTCGAACCGCTTGGTCCACCGATTTCCCAACCTGAGCGCATGAGCGTACTATCAACATGCTCCAAGTATTCAGCCGGAAAAGCCTTACGTGGCGCTCTTAATCCGCAATCAACAAGTGTTTTGGATACGAGCGCATCTCTGATATCAAGCATGTCTGCTGTGAACTGAATAGCTGAGAGAACTTTGATTTCAATCTGACTATTTGGAACCATACGCAAATGACGCATAAAGCGTGCATATATCTCCATCTCGGCCGCCCCTCTATCTTTTTCAGGTGGTAATGGCAGAACGACGTTTTTCAGTGATACGTTGTCATTACTTTTTAGGCTGTGCGACATGGATGTCTCCTTTCGTTATATGAGCAAATAGTTGCTTGCTCCGATAACTCAAGCTTGACGAGAGAATCTTAACAGAATCTTAACGGGAGTTTCTGAACCTGTGGGTAAGTAAGGCTTTACCTGTGGATAGTCATAGCTAACCTTTTGGAATCGCTGCGACTGCTAATTTGTCCACACGCTCGTTATTTTCGTCTCCGGCGTGTCCTTTTACCCAGTGAAATGTCACAGAATGCATCTGAATCAGCGAATCGATTTGCTGCCACAGGTCCTGATTCTTAACAGGTTTTTTATTAGCGCTTTTCCATCCTTTGGCCTTCCACCCTTCCAGCCATTCAGTCGCACCCTGAAGAACATATTTACTGTCCGTATATAGATCGAGCGTAGAAGGTTTCTTTAAAGCTTCTAAAGCTTTAATCACAGCCATCATTTCCATGCGGTTATTTGTGGTTTCTTCTTCTCCGCCAGAAAGCTCTTTCTCATGACCATTCCACAGAAGAAGCGCACCCCAGCCGCCTGGCCCAGGATTACCACTACACGCACCATCTGTATAAATCACAATACTCATGCGCAGTTTTTATATTCTGTCGGAAGGTGCTTCACAACAACATCGATGAAATCGTCAGGTGTTTTTACACCATGAAATTCACTCGAAGGAATAGTCACACCATACTTATCAGCAATACGTTGGTATTTTGGCAGGCGGTTTTCAAAAAGTTTAGGAAAAACCCAACGCGAAAAATCATCCGGTTCAATCTGATCGCTTGAACCCAAGCCCTTTTCATCTAAATAAGAAGTAACCCAACCATCAAACTTCTCAGGAGAGAAGAACAATGGCTTAGGGTACTCTTGCGCACGCCTTAGAACTGCGTGCTCTTCTTTCTCACTCGCTTTGATGTAAACAATCAAAGAATTCTCATCAATGCTCTCAATCAATGTTTCATCATCGATCTCACAAAGACTACCTGTTGAATCATTGATCACATGTGTGAAGCCTTCATCGTGAGCATTCCTCACAATATCTTTAAGAGCCTTAAGAGACGCGCATTCCGCATTATAATAGACCTGCTGTCGGCGCTTAAACTCATCGTAAGATAGACCGCCCTGCTCTTCTGCACCTAAACGAGAGACATATTCAGAGAGCTGCGATAAATCCTCTGTCGTGACACGATTGTCTTCACCAAGTGTCTGTGAAATCTCTTCCCCCAAAAATTGCGTACCAATCTCGTAATCACAAGAATAATGCTTCCATCCTTGCTGACCTAATAGGCAAGACAAATAGGTTTTACCGACGCCTGACATTCCCATCAGAGTAATAACCTTGTGCTCTATATCATTAAAATCTGAAACAGTAATTGGCATACACTAACCTTGTTGACGTACTTCTTGATCCCTTAAAACGCGTGGAATGTTAAACACAACATTCTCTTGCGTTATCGTAACCTCTTGCACGTCCACGTCATAGCGTTCACGAATTTTATTCACAACCTCAACAACCAAGATTTCAGGAGCCGAAGCGCCAGCCGTTAAACCAAGCGTTTTAACGCCTTCCAACCACTCCCAATCAATATCATCCGCTCTTTGAACAAGGGTTGATTTCTTACAGCCATAAACAAGCCCCACTTCAACCAAGCGATTTGAATTTGATGAGTTTGGCGCGCCAATAACCATCATTGCATCACAATTTTCTGCAATTTCTTTTACAGCAGCCTGACGATTAGTTGTCGCATAACAAATATCCTCACGATGGGGCGGAATAATATTAGGGTACTTTTCTTGAAGCGCATCTACAATGTCTGCTGTATCGTCTACAGATAAAGTTGTCTGCGTACAAAACGAGATCTTGCTTTCATCATCAACCTCAAGCGTTGCAACATCATCGATTGTTTCAACAAGAAGAACGGCACCTTCCGGTAATTGTCCCATTGTACCGACGACCTCCGGATGCCCATTATGGCCTATTAAAATAACCTGATTACCTTGCGCGTAATGTCGTTCAGCCTCTTTATGAACCTTACTTACAAGCGGACATGTCGCATCAATATAAAACATCTCTCTACTTGCCGCTTCTTCTGGAACACGCTTAGGAACACCATGCGCAGAAAAAATAACAGGCCTGCCGTCATCTGGAATTTCATCCAACTCTTCAACGAAGATCGCTCCTTGCTCTTTTAGGCTTTCAACTACGTATTTGTTATGAACAATCTCATGACGGACATAAACTGGAGCACCATACTTCTCCAGCGCCTTTTCGACGATTTGAATGGCTCTGTCTACTCCAGCGCAAAAACCACGCGGCGCGGCCAAAAGAATTGTCATATTTTCTTTATTTTGATCCATTCCACCTTTATAGAAGAGCAAACTTCATAAATCTATTCTTAATATCTAAAACTGATATCTAGCAAAAGGTTGATTTCTTGCATAAAGTAGCGGCATGAAAATAATTCAAGCCTCTCTCGTAGCAATTACTAGCTTGTCACTAACAGCCTGTGGCATGATTAATGGTGCTGGGCAAGATTTCCAAAATTGGGGAAACTATCTGGAACGCACATTTGAGGCAAACGAAAGCCAAAATACCGCGCCGTATGAACAGCAACAGAACAATCAAGAGCTAGCGAGCTCTTCTTCCGAGCCTATATCACTACAGTCTAACACAGAGTGCCCGCAGATAAGCTTGCCTCCTATGAACTCTAAACTCGTTCAATTTGAAGACCCTGCATCGCATTCTGACGCGACAAAGGTAGCCGAAGTTAATCTGACCAACGTTTATAGCCGGTGCTATCAAGGAAGTGATGCCATGACAGTTTCACTGGACCTTTCAATGGCAGCGCAGCTAGGACCTAAAGCACGCCTTAACGCAAATGATAAACCTTATCTGTCATTCCCTTACTATATTACAGTCAGTGATTATCAGGGGAACGAACTTGCGAGAGAAGTATTTGCTGCATCTTTTGCTTTTGACGCGACACAGATGCAAAAAACAATGGTTGAAACAATTGAGCAGAATTTACCGCTCAACAGTCAGGGTGCATTACCCCACTATAAGATGGAAGTTGGGTTCGAGCTTAGTGACGAGCAACGCTCTTACAATCAGAATTCAAGAACTTTCTTCTAACGTTTGATCATATCCACTTTTAAAGAACGAATAGTGTTGCTCTCTAAAACAGCAGCGACTAGATGGCGTCCGTGATATAGGCCTGTGTCAACGTTAATACGATTCGGCTTTATGTCGATTTCTTTAACGGAAGTGTGTCCATGCACAACGCATTTCTCATGCGGTTCTTCATAATCTAAAAACCCTTTACGGATCATCATAAGATCATGATCTTTTTGTTTATCAAGAGGCACGCCAGGCTTAATACCGGCATGAACAAACAGATACTCACCACACTCATAATACAGCTGACTGTTGCGTAAGAACTCTGCATGAGACATCGGCAGTTTTTCTGCTAAGCCTGCTGCAAGAACTGTCGCCTGCGTTGAGAGTGGTTTTGTCATGTCTGGCTGCACGCCATAATTTATCAGGGTATTTATCCCGCCCCAATCAAGCCAATCCTTGCGAGGACCAGAGGGTTTTTCAATAAATTCCATCATAGCGTTTTCATGATTACCGCGTAAAAAAACATGCGTAATGTCTGGCTCATTCAATTCTCTTTCAAGGAGGCACTGAATAACAGCATCGTTTTCCGGACCGCGATCAATGTAATCACCAATGTAAACAATCTGCGGATCATCAATGGGATTATCATCAATATCCTGACGAATAAGAGCATGCATTGCTTCTAGCTCTTTCACATAGCCGTGAATATCACCAATTGCATAAATACGGGTATTATCGGGAATCGAATAAGAACTTTCCATCTCTCTATTTTATCCATAAAGTTCACAAAATGAAAACAGCGATTTACACAAGCGATGCATTTTTAAGTCACGATACAGGAGCAAACCACCCTGAATGTTCAAGTCGCATTGAGATGCTCAACCACCTTTTTGAAGAAGAATTTCAAAACATCCCTATTAAATCTCCCTATGATGCGACGGAAGAAGATATCTCTCTCGCTCACCCGGTGGACCATATATACAACCTGATGGACCGTTTACCTGATACGGGATACGCTGGCGCAGACGAAGCAGGAGAATGCATCCTCTCCCCTGGTTCTTGGAAGGCAATTACAAAATCTGTAGGTGCTGGTTTGACGGCTCTACAAGATATCAATGACGGCGAAATAACACGTGCTTTTTGTGCTTCACGCCCACCAGGTCATCACGCAGAAAGCACAAAGCCGATGGGTTTTTGTTTTTTCAACAACGCCTTTATCACTGCGCGCGCCGCGCAAGAGCGCTTTAACCTGAATAAGGTTGCCATTGTGGATTTTGATGTGCATCACGGCAATGGAACGGATGCCCTTACACGTAATCACAATGAAAAACACCCAGATAAACCGATATTCTACGCCTCAACGCATCAATATCCTTTGTGGCCAATGTCTGGTTTACCTGAGGATAATACAGACCATGTTATCAACGTTGGGCTACCAGAAGGAACAAATGGTCCGGAACTCATCAAAGTCTATGAGGACAAGATCTTTCCTGCTCTTAACGCCTATAAGCCAGACTTACTTATCCTCTCCAGTGGCTTTGACGCGCATAAAGATGATCCATTGGCCGGATTAAACCTAGAAAACCATGACTTTGCGGCTTTAACCGCTGCTTTGGTGGGTATAGCCAACAAGCATGCCAAAGGTCGTATTATCTCATTATTGGAGGGTGGGTATAACCTCGAAGCCCTTAAATCTTCTGTACGGGCCCATCTGAACGCGTTCGTCTAACATCAGCTAAACTCGTAACTGGCGCTTCTGGAAGCGGAGGCATAAAGCCAGGGGCAAATCTTTCAATGAGGGGGCGATAAGGTTCAAAATCACATGAGCACCTTCCAGTATGATCCCGAGAAGTACATTCCGCGATAATTTCTTTCGCGTAATCCCTTAATGTTTCATCATTAATTAATGCCCCTGAGAATTTAATAATATCTCTAGCGTCAGGTGACCATTTCTGAAAGTTGCCACTATCAATAGCTTCATCGGTAAAAACCAATCGACGTAAATAGTCCAAATCTGCAGAACCATCCTTAAAGCGATTAAGAGCGCACAAAAAATCAAATTTCATTTGATCCGAAACAACTGGTGCCGCTTTTTTAAAGCTTCCTAAATCATAAACAGCCATTACTACCTCTTACCTACTCTATTACAGACAAACACGATAAATATAATTTCACCCTGAGATCAATTAAATAAATTTAATTATCAATATGATACATAATCATAATCTTAATTATTATATTATGTCAAATTATTGTTTTTACTTATTTTAAATTTATCAAACGGTTGCTATCTCTTCGGTCTTGAGTCATAGCCCTTTCTGGCATACACTGCGCCTGCGCAAAATTTAAGGAATCGAAATAAATAATGAGTAACGAGTCACCTGAAAACATGAGCTTTGAGCAGGCCCTGGGCGAATTAGAGGCTATTGTTCAAAACCTAGAAAGTGGAAAAGCCCCTTTGGAAGAATCTATAAAATCTTACGAACGCGGCATTGCTCTGAAAACTCAATGCGAAAAGAAACTACGCGAAGCGCAGGAAAAAATCGAAAAAATCACAATATCCCCTGACGGCTCTCTTGGAACTGAGCCGTTTGCGGCAAATGAATAATTAAGAAATCAAAGAGAGATAATATAATATGCCATCACCGCGCGATGCCTCACCTGAGCTACAAGAAGCTCTAGACACAACATCTGAAGCAGTTAACAAAACGCTGTCTCGCCTTCTTCCTGAAACAGATCTGGCGGAAGCAAAGCTTTTTGATGCAATGCGTTACGGCGTTCTTGCTGGCGGTAAACGCCTCCGCCCTTTCATGGTCATGGAGTCAGCGAAACTCTTTAACGTTGATAGTGGTCGTGCACGACGCGTTGCCGCCGCTCTTGAGATGGTTCACTGTTACTCACTTGTCCATGATGACCTTCCGGCAATGGATAATTCAGACACACGTCGTGGTAAAGCTACTATTCATAAACAATATGATGAAGCGACGGCTATTTTAGCTGGTGATGCGCTACTAACATTGGCTTTTGAAGTCATTGCAGATCGTGAGACACATCCTGACCCGCATGTGCGTGTTGAACTATCAAGAAAGCTGGCTCAAGCAGCAGGCGGTCATGGTATGGTTGGCGGACAAATGCTCGACCTTATTGGTGAAAAAGAAGAGTTCGACCTTGGTACTATTTCACGCATGCAGCGTATGAAAACAGGTAAGTTGTTTGCGTTTGCCTGTGAAGCGGGCGCTATTTTGGGTAAAGCTGATGAATCTCATAAAAAAGCATTGTGTAACTATGCTTATGATCTGGGCCTTGCCTTCCAAGTAACTGATGATGTTCTTGATGTAGAAGCGGACCCAAGTGTGATCGGCAAGCCTGCAAACCAAGATGAGCAAGCCGGCAAATCAACATTCGTATCAACGATGGGGAAAGAGCAAGCCAAAATGCGTGCTGAAATGCTTGTTCACCAAGCGACGCGTCACCTTAAAGTATTCTCTGGTCGTGAAGCGATGTTGAAAGAGTTGGCTTTATACGTTCTTGAAAGACGTGCTTAAGGAATACTGACTTCTTGCTTAGGGCCATAATAGTAATGTGCTGGCTTTGCTTTACTCAATGTGCAACTCCCGACAACACCCAAACGCTGGCGAAAATCTCTAGGTAACGAGCGACCATTAAACATAGCAAAAAACAGGTTCTTAGAACGGCCTACACTAAAACGAAGCGCTCCAGCAGCAACCTCTGTTGCGAACTCGTGCTCCAATTCATCTTTTCCTATTTTTTCGTATTTACTTCTATTGTGGCCAGGTTTCACAGATATGCTTGCTTTCCATTCACCACTAAGGAAAGAAACCCCAATAGGCTTGGTCATAGCGCCTGTAATAACTGGATAACCTTTTTGACTTAAATGCTCCCCCACGATATCTAAATCCTGAGTGCCGCGCTTAAGCTCTAATAAAACAGTATCTCTAGGTCCTGATTTAAAATCAATTAAACCCGCATCAATAACCTGACGATGTTCCCCTTGCAGATACGCAACTGCTGTATCTACAGGCATTTCTTCAGGGCGTGATAGTTCATAAAAAGGCATCTATTTTATCTCAAAAGAAAGCATACATAGATTGACAGCCATACTTATGTCAAGAAAACTTTACTACTTACAAAAACAAAACCTGAGTTATCACATAGTCACAGGCTGAGCCTCTGCTGGTGCGGTAACGCTAGCAACACTGGCATCAGTATGCACGCTTGCAATAAAGTCCTGAACATCTGCAGGAATATCACGGCAAGGTTTTTCAAGTCCGTGCTCATACTTCATCGCAATCAAAGCAATGGCTGAACACTTTGCTCCTTCAAATGCAGCAATTTCTTCGGCTGAAAGAGTTTCACGATATAGACACACCCTGCCTTACAAGCGGATCATTCTGAGTTACAATCAAACGATGTAAGTTATGACTGACCTGAGCCGACATGCCTTGCAGCCCTTCTAAAAAACGTTCCTCTTGCGTCGGGTTAGCCCACACAAAAAAGCGTCTGAGTGTTTTTGCACGAGAGCGACCAATACGTGCCTCATTTTTTGATCTGACGATTGCCCAAGCAGCCCTCATTCTGTCTTGATATGCTGCTTCCACAACAGTTTTATTCATTACCATGTCACACCTCTATTATATTTTTTGCTATTTATTTACTCTTTTTCGCCTCAGCTTCAATTGACATAATTCAAAATGACATAAAAACTTAATTTTATCTGTTAAAAAACTTGGTTTTCCAAGCTATCAGCGTTAAAACTCTGGGGTTATGACACAAGTGCAGTATGATTTAAAGAGCAAGAACGAAGCTTCACAAACGCCTCTCCTCGATCAGGTGGATGTACCAGCGGATATGAAAAGCTTTAGTGACGAAGAGCTGATCCAGCTTGCGGGTGAGCTTCGCACGGAGACTATTAGCGCGGTCTCACAGACTGGTGGGCATTTGGGTGCAGGCCTTGGTGTTGTTGAACTAACAACAGCTATTCATGCCGTCTTTAACACACCAGACGATAAACTTATCTTTGATGTGGGGCATCAATGTTACCCACACAAGATCCTAACAGGGCGCCGCGATCGTATTCGTACAATCCGCCAAGGCGACGGTCTCTCTGGCTTCACGAAACGCGCGGAGAGCGAATATGACCCATTTGGCGCGGCGCACAGCTCGACATCTATTTCTGCTGGCCTTGGCATGGCGGTTGCACGCGACCTTAAAGGCGGTGACAACCATGTGATTGCCGTTATTGGCGATGGTTCGATTTCTGCCGGTATGGCATATGAAGCCATCAACAATGCAGGCGACATGAAGTCTAACCTCGTTGTGATCTTGAATGATAACGAGATGTCGATTGCTCCACCTGTTGGCGCAATGAGTAAACACCTCAGCCGCCTCGTCTCATCAAAACCATACATTCATGCGCGCGAAGCAGGTAAAAAGATCCTGCCTCCACCACTACGTGGCGCGGCTAAAGCTGTTGAAGAGGGTATTCGTATTCATACAAGTGATGGCAGCCTGTTTGAAGAAATGGGCTTTTACTACATCGGCCCTGTTGATGGCCATGATATGGAACAGCTCTTACCAATCCTGCGTAATATTCGTGATCACCGTAAGGGCCCTGTCCTCCTCCATGCCAAAACAGTAAAAGGCAAAGGCTACGCGCCAGCAGAGAAATCAGCTGATAAAATGCACGGTGTAGCAAAGTTCGACGTTGTAACGGGTGATCAGTTTAAAGCCAAGTCAACTATCCCCTCTTATACAAAAGTCTTCGCGCAAAGCTTGATCGAAGAAGCCAAAAAAGATGATCGTATTGTCGGTATTACTGCCGCAATGCCGGATGGCACGGGCATGGATTTATTTGGCCATGAATTCCCAGATCGTATGTTTGATGTTGGCATAGCAGAGCAGCACGCGGTTACATTCGCGGCCGGCCTCGCCGCTGAAGGCATGAAACCGTTCGCCGCGATCTATTCCACATTCTTGCAACGCGGCTATGATCAGGTCGTCCATGACGTCGCAATCCAAAACCTACCTGTGCGTTTCGCGATGGACCGAGCCGGCCTTGTCGGTGCCGATGGCTGTACACACGCAGGCGCGTTTGATATCCCTTATTTAGGCTGCTTACCAAACTTTGTACTCATGGCCGCGAGTGATGAAGCAGAGCTTAAGCATATGGTCGCAACAGCGGCTGCATATGATGACGGACCGATTGGTTTCCGCTACCCACGCGGTGAAGGCATTGGGTTAGAAATGCCAAAAGAAGGCCAGATTTTAGAAATCGGTAAAGGTCGTATCGTTCTTGAAGGAAGTGATGTAGCGATCCTCTCCTACGGTGGACGTATGCAAGAATGTTTGAAAGCTGCCGATCAATTGGCAGAAAACAACATTAGTGCAACTGTTGCCGATGCGCGTTTTGCAAAACCGCTTGATGAGGCGCTCATTCGTGATCTCGCCAAAAACCATCATACGTTGGTAACGATAGAAGAAGGCTCCATTGGCGGCTTTGGTTCTTACGTGTTAGAATTTCTTGCCCGCGATGGCTTGCTTGATAATGGAAAACTCAAAGTGCGCACCATGCACCTACCAGATACCTTCCAAGATCAAGACGCCCCAGATAAGCAATATGAACAAGCGGGCCTCTTAGCGAAGGATATTTTGAAGGCGCTATGAGCAACCTTCCACTCCCCACAATAGTTCTTTTTGATATGGACGGCACAACGGTGCGTCACGTTCATCCGTGGTTACTGAACATCCTCGAGCATATTGATGACATGTTTTATAAGACCTCTCGCCTGATTGCACGTATGCGCCGCGGGAAGGAAATGATCGACTTCTCTCAAGAACCACCGACCAAGCGCGGCTTGTTGGCGCATCGTGCCTAACACAAAGTACGCCGTAAGGATGTGTCACAAA
>JABSQP010000030.1 GCA_013215815.1 Alphaproteobacteria bacterium
ATAGGGAAGTGGCCAAAATCGTTTGCGAGTAGTCGAATGCTAAAGTTAAAAAATATAGTCTGTAAAACGACTTGTACAATAATGATAGACAGTAATAGGGATAGGCTGATTTTTAACAGCTGTAAGATGTTCTCTATTTTTGTATTACTGGTAATCCATCCTCCCATGAGGAAGAAAGAGCAAAGAACAATCCAGCCAATAATTTTATTTTGTAATCCCCACATGCTGAGGGTGTTGAAGTTTAAATAACTATGCACGAGGGCAGCAACAAGTACGCACCCCAATGCGCCGAGCCACATATACGCTTTCTGCAGAGAAAACTGAGGCCACACTGATTTTTGTAACAGGAGGCTGGTTAAAATAAATAACCCGGGAAACGGTATAATCAAATCAGCAAGATTGATGCGCAACCCGAGATAATCATCACTTTCAAACAAGGTAATTTGAATTTGTATGGCTACAGCTAATACAACAAGCAAGAGCTTCGCAATTTGTGATGTCGTTATTTTTTTGAAAGGCATGTTTTGGCAACGCTTAAGTTTTTTTCATTTAACATTACAGGTATACCGGCGAGTATAATTGTCAACATACTGATGAGGCCCGTTTGTATCGATACGAGGAAAGCTTGCTCCATAGGAACGCCGAGTAAGCTTAGGCCATAAACAAACGCCCCTTCGCGAATACCCCAGCCACCAATGCTTATTGGTAGGCTTGCGATGAGTGTAATAATAGGAACAACGGTCATCATTTGAAGGATAGATAGAGATACACCTGCGCCTAATCCCAATGTGTAAATAGCGAGAAAGAAAAAAAGTTGTGCAGCCAGGCTAATCGATATCAGTTTTATAAGAGTTTTTCGATTGCTGGTTAATATTGTGATGTACCGAATACCTGAGTTTAAGTGCCCCTTAGACAGGCCTAATTTCGGAGCCTTTTTGATAAACAGTGCGATCATCAGAGGGGTTAGAACAACAATAAGAAAGAGAAACAGCCCTATGTATATTGCGGTGCTTTTGTAGATATCTGCGTCCAAATAATTCGACAAGGCAGGAAGGAACAGCGCGGAGAATATAACAAGGGCAAAGAACGTCATAAAGCGGTCAATACCCGTAGCAAACACGGCTTTAAATACAGAAGCACCATATTGTAAGGCTAAGGCAATCTTTACGGCGATACCTGTTATTGTTGCAATGAAGAGTGTGTTGGCCAAAAAGCTCGCGAGAGTGACTTGAAGCGATTCAAAATAGGTCATTCTGTTTTGACCGATATTAATTAGAATGTTCCAACGTAACGACAGCAAGAAAAACTGCGCCAATGTTAGGGCTATAGCAGGAAGCCAAAACACAAAATTAATGTCTTTCGCGACCTTTGTGACTTCTGTTGTGTCTAATTTAAAAAACAAAAGCGCCAAGATTCCCAATGAAATGAAAATCTTGAGAGGGGTCTGTATGTTTTTTAGTTTTTTGAGCATTCAATAAGGTTTATTTTGTTCGTTCAGTAGCCAGTTTTAACGGCTTTCCGCCTAGGTTACAACGATTTGCACATAGATAACCACAGATAGGCGAAATCTCTTTTTTTACGCTCCCGAGTGTGATTTATTATTTCGGTAAACGCAGTAAAAAGGAGTGTTTTATGTCTATTCTTGCAAATCGTCTTTCTCGTATTAAACCATCAGCGACTTTGGCTGTGACAGCAAAAGCAAAGGAACTTAAGGCTGTGGGTAAAGATATTATTGGACTTGGAGCAGGGGAGCCGGACTTTGATACGCCGGACTTTATCAAAAATGCAGCCAAAATGGCGCTGGATAATGGACAAACTAAATACACGAATGTTGATGGTACGCCTGAATTAAAAGATGCGATTATCGCAAAGTTTCAACGTGATAACGGACTGGAATACAGCCGTGACGAAATTACAGTCGGTACAGGCGGTAAGCAGGTTCTCTATAACGCGCTTATGGCGACACTAAACCCTGGTGATGAGGTTGTTATTCCTGCGCCGTACTGGGTGTCATATCCAGATATGGTTCTTTTGGCAGAAGGAGAGCCAGTGATTGTTGATTGTCCTGCAGAGGCTGGCTTTAAGATGACAGGCGAGCAGTTAGAAGCAGCGATTACACCAAAAACGAAATGGGTTATTCTGAATACACCGTCTAATCCAACAGGCGCGGGTTATACAAAAGATGATATGAAAGCGCTGACAGATGTATTGGTGAAGCATCCGCATGTTTGGGTTTTAACCGATGATATGTATGAGCACCTTGTTTATGGTGACTTTACGTTCTGCACAGTGGCTGAAGTAGAGCCTGCGCTTAAAGATCGCACTCTTACTGTGAATGGTGTGTCGAAATCTTATTCAATGACAGGTTGGCGTATTGGTTACGCAGGTGGTCCAAAAGAACTCATTAAAGCCATGGGTAAAATTCAAGGACAAAGTACCTCAAACCCGTCTTCTGTCTCTCAGGCAGCGGCTGTTGAAGCGCTTAATGGCGATCAATCATTCATGAAGGCATGGATCGAAGCGTTTGCAGGGCGTCGTGATCTTGTTGTTGATATGCTTAACCAATGTGATGGTATTGAATGTCCTAATCCAGAAGGCGCGTTCTATGTTTACCCATCATGTGCAGGCTGCATTGGTAAAACAACACCAGATGGCAAAGTGATTGAAACGGATGAAGATTTTGTGAGTTACTTGCTGGAAGCTGAGGGTTTGGCGTGTGTCCACGGTGAGGCGTTTGGTCTATCTCCGCACTTTAGAATTTCTTATGCAACTTCGGAAGAAGCTCTTAAGGCTGCGTGCGAGAGAATACAGAAGGCATGCGCGTCCTTAAGCGGTCAAGCGAGAGCTGTAGCATAGAAGCGTTTGTTGAATTAGATAAAGCGGACAGTGCTAACCTTGTTAAGGTGAAGCTGTCCGTTTTTACGTTATAATCTTGTAAGTTTTTCTCCGCTATGAAGTCTTCGAAAGTACCGGATGCCATAGCTTGTATTACCTCTCTAGTTAATAGAAAACCGTCTTCATTGTTTGAGAGAGGGCTATGCTCTACACCTTCTGCACAGTAGAAGGCACCGTTGAATGTCTGGGCAATCTCTGCTGAAATTTTTGGGCTGGAAAACTTATCTTCAGCGCCGGCTGCGACAAAGAAAGGTATGTTGAGTTCATGTATCTCACTTTCGGCGGATCGAATGGCGTTGAGCACCGTTGCTCCACCTGCTCGTAGCTCTTGGATCTGCCCATAAGTGGGAACTTGGTATTTCGCTAAGCTGGGACCGTCAAAATCTGCACGTTCGCTTTTCTTTAAATATGCTTTTCCTAAAGGCGTTTCAGAAGGCAGTTTATCTTCATGTTTCGCAGCATAAGCGTTAAAGGCAATTGTAGATGCCGCAAAGGGGCGCTCTGTTTTTGGAGGAGTGATGTAAGGTGATGATAAAACTGCTCCAGAGAATATTTGGTTGAAACGCTCGTGATGTCCTTCAGTCGCTAAGCGCAGGAATAGTTGCGCTCCTGTAGAGTGCCCAAAGAAAATTTTAGGAACCTTTCTGGAACACCATTTTTTGATTTCTGCGTGGCGTGGATTTACCAGATTTTCTTCGGCGGCTTCCATAATATAATCCATAAACCCGATATTGCGTTCAGGATTAGGAAGAGCTAGCCAACAAACAGAAACGCCCTGTTCATTCAGGGCGTGTACTTCGGCAGGGTTGAGGATGAAATCAGTCTTATAACCGCTTGCACCCATGATCATGCATTTTTCGTTCTTTGCTTCTGCTGTATAGAAACGAATAGGGACGCCATTATGCGTATGGAATTCGTGAAGTGTTATGTGTTTGGGAAGGATATATTCGCTATCTGGCGTAACAACGACCTGTCTCCCATCATCCGTTGTAATAACGGGAGTATTGGTAAAGATTTGATCTGCTTTTGACAAACTGTCGTTTAAAGCCATAGGAACCTATGTGTTCGTTGACGTTATACTCTTGCCATTAACTATGAGCGCGATTTTGGATTATCCAAAGGAAAAATATGCAAAAAAAGACGTATTTTTATTAGTTCTGTGGAAAACTAGTCTTTTTTACCGAATGAAAACAAGCGTTTAGTCCACGACTCTAGCGGTGGTTCCTGTTTGTTCTTGTTTTCTTTTTTGTCCCGATTGCGTACAAGTAGGTCGCAAACATGGTCAAAATCTTTCTTATTTTCTTCCATAATAGCTTCGGCGAAGTAGCGAAGCTTCTTTAAATTCTCTGGTGATCCATCATCAATTTGAATGCTTGGATTGTTTTCATCATCATCCAATATTGTTTTATTAAACATGTGCAGATCATCCCCCATTTCATGAACGAAACTATGGGAGAGGGCGCTTTCTGATGCATGGAAGAAGATATTGATAAGCGGAAGATCATTAACTGGATCAACAACGCCAAGCGATCCATACTTATTCCATTTATCTTTGGCGATAGAACGGTTTGTGTAGCCAGTACCAAGACCAATCATGATGAGTTTTTGATTAGGGTCGAGCTGCTTACGTAGTGATCCATAATATGACACGCCTGGGTTATCAAAGATATTTCCGTCGATGCCGGCATATTCTTTTGTGCCGCGATCATCCTGCCAGCCAATATCAAAATGGTGACAAGGGAAGTATGTCGGCGCCGCGCAACTCGCCATAACAGCATCAAACACAGATACGTCAGGTGTCTTGTTGATGTGTTGTTGTCCGTTGTTTAACTTCATATTGCGAAGCCAAACGGCGTGACCACCTTCGCGTGCATAATGGCGCATCGCCCGTGTTGATGTATCTTGGTTGTGAAATCCTTCAGGTGTACTTGCTCCGTCGAGACTGTAGAAAGGAATAACAAGGCTTTTTAAACTTTCAGATAACTTTGCATCACCATAAAGAAGTTTGAGCGGCGCAGAAAGATTGTTGGGAGCGTAGTGCCCATGTTTGAAGATGCTTTCTAATTGACTGAACTTTGTAAGGCGGTTGTTAAAATCATGGAGAAGTCCGCGTAGCTCTCTGAAGCGATCTTGCGGAAAAATGTTCATGGCTTCACGTTCATAAAAACGAACAAGATGGCGTGCGCGGTATTTGCATCGGTGAGGCTCATTCGGGTGCGGCAGAGTTAGTGCGGCATTTAAAATTGCGCCAGTCGAAGGGCCACAAAAAATATCAACCATCTCGCTCATACGCAGGCCAGTTACTTTTTCCATGCGAGTCATGATATGCGCCGGGATTAATCCGCGCAGGCCGCCACCATAATTGAATAGGGCTATTACTGGTTCTCTATTATCTGTCGTCATGAAAAAGGCCTTGATAGTCGGCAAGAATTAAACAAATCACTCACCTATCAAAATATCATGTCTGCGCTTTAGCCGCAAAGGGCGTCGCATATGTTTGGGCAAAAAAAACCGGGCCTATCTTCCAAAGGAAGTGCCCGGCGAGTTGAACAGGGAGGTTTCACGTCGTTAGACGTAGGGTTAAAAACCCTTATTGCTATAAAAGCAATGCAGGGTTTTATAGTCCTGTTCGTTTCGTTTGGCTAGGAAAAAATGAGAAAAGATCCACTTTTCTAAGAAATGAAGCGGATCTTGGCTTTTAGCGTAACTAAAACTTGGTTTTTGAGATGTTTTTGACGAGGAAATCACTCAATACTTCAATGCGGCTCGAGTGTTTTCTTTCTTCTGGATAAACAAAGAACATCTTTACCGGCGGGCGATGTACGGACGGAATACACACATCAATATTGTCATCACGTGCAATCAGATAATCCGGTAAAGAGGCAAGACCTGCACCGCTTCCCACGCTCTCGTATATAGAATAAAGGGAGTTCATGCGGATAAGGTTTGGATTATTTTCTGTGTCCACACCAGCTTTACGGAAAAGCCAGTTTGGTTCCACGAATGGTGAAGGGCCACCATGAGTATAACCAATCAATGTATGGTTATCACGAAGGTCTTTTACAGATTTCGGTGTGCCGTTCTTTTCAAAGTATTCTTTACTGCCACAAATATGAAAGTGAACATCCGTCAGGTGGATTTGTGCAATGTCTGGTTGATCTGTCTCGTATAAACGTATTGCCGCATCTGCTTCACTCATGCTTAAGTTCAGCACACGATCGTCCATGATCAGGCTGATTTCTAAGGCAGGATATAGTTCTTTAATATTTTTGATTTGTGGTGCAAGCCATGTTGATCCAATGAATTCAGGCACAGTCACACGTAATGGGCCTGAAGGAAGGGCTTTTGTATCCGCCAGCTGGCTTTCAACCATCGATAATTTGGCAAAAATCTCACGGGCTGTTTTTGCCAAAAGCTCACCTTGCTCCGTTAAGATCAACCCACGTGCATGGCGGTGGAAAAGCTTCGTGTCCAAGCTTTCTTCGAGTGAACTAATTTGACGTGAAATTGCTGACTGGCTGAGGCCTAGTGCTTCACCACCATGTGTAAAACTACCTGCTTGTGCAACAACGTGAAAAATTCTGAGTTTATCCCAATCCATTATGCAGCTTCCTCGCTTCCTTCTTCTGCCTCTAAATTCGCAATGAATTTATCGGCTTCTAATGCAGCCATACATCCCATTCCTGCGGCTGTGATTGCTTGGCGATATGTTTTGTCTTTAACGTCACCTGCGGCATATACGCCAGGGAGTGAAGTTGCTGTCGAATCCGGCGTCGTAATAAGATAGCCTTCATCATCCATATCGAGTTTACCCTTAAATAATTCTGTTGCTGGATCATGGCCAATGGCAATGAATATACCATCAATGTCGAGTTCACTCGTTGATCCATCCTTCGTGCTTTTTAATCGAACGCCTGTTACTCCAGGTGTATCGCCTTGTCCAACTTCAACGCCTAAAATTTCATCGACGGTGCTGTCCCATTTGATTTCAATTTTGGGGTGTTTAAATAGGCGCTCTTGCATAATGCGTTCTGCGCGCAGCTCGTCGCGACGGTGAATAAGCGTTACCTTCTCGCACATGTTGGCAAGGAACAGAGCTTCCTCAACAGCCGAGTTACCACCGCCGACAACAGCGACTTTTTTGTTGCGGAAGAAAAAGCCATCACAAGTGGCACAGGCCGACACGCCCATGTTCTGAAATTTTGTTTCAGATTCTAATCCGAGCCAGCGCGCTTTTGCACCTGTTGAAATGATCACAGTGTCTGCTGTAATTTTATTGCCCGCATCATCTGTGGCCGTGTATGGGTGCTTTGAAAAATCAACATCAACAATGTTGTCTTGAATTGTTGTTGTGCCAACGTTCTCCGCCTGCGCTTTCATTTGTTCCATAAGCCATGGGCCTTGGATCGGATCGGCGAAGCCAGGATAGTTTTCAACTTCTGTGGTGATAGTCAGTTGCCCGCCAGGTTGAATACCCAAATATTGTGTCGGTCCAAGATTTGCACGCGCAGCGTATATGGCCGCTGTGTATCCAGCAGGCCCCGAACCAATAATAAGAACTTTTGTGTGTGTCGTTTCAGACATAGCTATAACTCCGATAATTCCGTTATTTTTAAATAGCTTAGATAGGCTTCACAAGATCGTTTTTGAAGCTATCCACCACCATTTATGATTTTTATACCTATCTAGATATTCAGAATTTCGGGAAATATGGTTACACGCCCATTTTTTCTTTTATTACATGGGCAATATCGGCGGCATCGGTGAGGGGGGCGTAACTCCATTTTTCTAGAGAACCACTGAATTCTCTAACAGCACCAATATTTTTTAAATGCGTGTGAAAGATGTCAAATTTTGATGACCCGCCATCTAGAGGAATTATGTAAGTTGGTTTTCCTGTTGTGGCGGCGTCAGAAATCATCGATGTGCTGTCCGCTGTGACAAGGATATAATCAGCCCAAGCGAGTATGCCTAAATAGGGGTTTTTATTGCTACCATCCCAGATGAAGTTTTTATCGTTACCACATTCTTTTTGAATGACTTTTAAGTTTTCTTCTCCAGTGCGACGGGATGCTGTGATCATCAAAGAAGCATCAATATTATTAAGTTGGTGACAAAGCTTTTTTGTCACTTCTGTTGTCATTTTATGCGCTTTACTTGTGCCGCCAATGAGAACAGCAATACGAGGCGCATTTAATTTTGAAAACGCGACAGAGAATTCATTCTTGGCACTATTAAGAGAATCTAATGTGATTTTGTTTGGAGCCCCGTCGGTAATTAGAACATTTTGACCGCGCATTTTGTCGTGAAACGGAACAGCCACTAAATCAAAGTGTGAGGGGAGCACTTTAGGGTCCTGTAAAAAGACGGTGAATGTTTTTCCTTTTGATTTTTTCTTTATAAAGCGGGCAGCGGCAACGGCTTTGCGCCCCGATGCGATTACCAAATCAGGCCACGGACCCTCTAATTTAGGCGTAAAGGTTGCGTTCATTTCGAAACCTACATACGGGGATAATATATTCCAAGGGAGGTTTAATGAGATGCGTTTGATTACAGGTGTAATGCCAAGCGCTTTGGCAACGCCCAAACATTGGTTTTCTGTACCTGCCATTCCTTCGCTAACGACCCAACAGGTAAGCTTTTGACTGTTTTTATCCATAAAAAAATAAAATCGGCCTAAAACCGATAAAGTGCTTGATGTTCCTTTGGTGGGACTTTATACCAAGGAACATATTTTTTCGAGAATAAAGATATAAGTTAAAACCGTAATTTTACGAAAGATTATTGCATGCGCCGCGTCAAATTAGACAAAATAGATCGTAAAATCCTCAAAGATTTACAAGCAGATGGACGTATTACAAACGTAGAATTGTCCAAAAACGCAGGAATTTCTGCACCTCCGTGCCTTCGCCGTGTGAAAGCATTAGAAGAGGCTGGATACATTAAGGGGTATTTTGCACGCCTGGATCCACAGTTAATGGGATATGGCATTACTGTTTACGCACAAATTAAGCTTGTATCACAAGCTGAAGCAGATCTTAAAAAGTTTGAAGATCAGTGTGAGGAGTGGAGGCAGGTTCGTGAGTGTCACATGCTCTCTGGTGAAGTTGATTTTCTACTTCGTATTGTTGCCAAAGACTGGGAAGGCTATCAAAGCTTCCTGACAGAGCATTTAACAGCGGCCGATAATGTAAGTTCTGTGAAAACGATGCTTCTCGTGCGTAGTACAAAAGAAAAGCCAGGCGTTCCTGTAGAAGTCGAATAAGTTCTATTGGTAGAGAATAGATACAAAAAATCCCGCTTTGATGCGGGATTTTGTTTTTTAGCCGTATTGAACTTCTAAAATTTCGTAATCAATTTTACCGCGCGGTGTTGTCACCGAAACACTATCTCCGACTGATTTCCCAATCAAGGCGCGTGCGATAGGGGATGTCATAGAGATCATACCTTTATCCGCATTTGATTCGTATTCTCCAACGATTTGGATTTCTTTTTCCTCATCAGTTTCTTCATCAACGATCTGCACTTTTGCACCAAACTTAACGGCGTCGCCATCAAACTGTGATGGGTCGATGATTTGAGAGGATCCAATGACGGCCTCAAGCTCCTTAATACGACCTTCGTTAAAGCCTTGTTGCTCACGTGCCGCATGATACTCGGCGTTTTCTTTCAAATCGCCGTGTTCACGCGCTTCCGCAATCGCCTCAACAATTTGCGGGCGTGTTACAGTTTTGCGCTCTTTTAGCTCTGCCTCTAATGCTTCGTAGCCAGCCGGTGTAATAGGGAACTTGTCCATCGTCTTAATCTTTCTTCAAAATAACAAAGCCCGCTTGTTAGAAGCGGACTTGGTGTTACAGATAGTAGAGAATTGCTTATAGGTCGTCAAGATCATCGTATAGAGGGTGTTCTCCAGGGGCAATATCACCTGCTTCTTCGGCGTAGTAGGGGGTAGACGATGCGTGCGCCCAATAGGCTGTGCGTTGAACAGATGGGGCGTTTCCACCGCCCGTTAAAAAGCCATCCATAATGGCAAGGTCGAAGAGGTTAGGTCTTGGCTTTAAGCTGTAATCTCCGCTTGTAATAGCTTGATTTGCACAGGCTTTGTTGCGGCATTTGGATTTATCGCAGGGACGGTCACACATGGCGGGCTCCTTTTCTTAAGAGTGTTTCATTGAAATAATCGATTAGTTTTATTGATCTTGTTAATGATAATCATTCTCAATTATGGGGCGTGAGTCAACAACATTTTGAGAATTATTCTCAATTAATACCTAGATGTTGTGTTTAACAGAATTTTATTGACATAATGCAAGGTGTTAGTGTAGTTTGCCGAAAAATAATAAAAGGTGTGTAATGACAAAAAGTCAGTTTGATATTGATGCTTCATTGACAGTTCAATTTAAAATAACACGGTTTCGATTAAATAATCGTGAAGATCGTGCACGCGTTCGCCAGTTTGCTTTGCATATGCTGCAATTAACGCATGACCGCGGCAAGCCTTACAATGAGACAACTTTCGTTAATATATTGCGTGGGATCAATCATAATTTAACGGATGATCAACAATCTCTTGTAATGGATATATATCTAAACGCATCAACAGCTTATGAAGAATGGTGTGCTGATAAAGAAGAAAAATTGGATTCAAGGCAATCGGGAGAGACTGTTGGCTATGGTATGTCGCATGTGCATGGTGGCTCTGGTTACACAGGACGCCTAAAAGTAGGAACCACTGGAGCGCCTTATGGTACAGAATCTTTTCGATCAGATGACGATCCGCGTGATGGACGGGCACAATGGGTAAAAGCCGTAACAGCCAGTGGTAACGGTGCGGGTTTTTCTCTAGGTGAAATACAAAGCCCCAAGCAACCAAAAGGATATGACTCAGTTCTATCTCCAGAAGAGTTACGAGGAATGCTACCGAGTCAGCTTTTACATCTAATGGATACAGCCTATAGTCCAGGAAACTTTCTTAGAGCAATGTTAGCATACTATGATCAGCCAATGAGTGTTCCTGTTGGTAACACAAGTATAAGTTCTAGAAATATTAATAATCCTGAAAATAGAAAAACGGCAAGTCAGCTGGATTCCGTTTATCGCTATATGAAACGAATAGATAGCCGACATATTATGACACCTGAAAGATCAACACGTTTCTTAGTACTATGTCAGGATTTGCTGTCAAAGGTTCAACTAAAAGAACCTAGAAATGGAAACAAGAGAAATAGAGAAATTTATGAGGAGCGACAGCGTGAAATAAACAGTGCAAAGGAAGAAATACGTTATGAACTGCGAGATGCATCTTCCAACTCTGGAATCAAAGCTGATGATATGCGCAAACAAATTGATCGTGACAAAAGAAAACGATTTGGCGAGAGTTCTTCAACTGTTTCCCGAGCGACCACCACAGCGCAAAGGACGTATAAAAGAACAGTCAGCCTGGGGTAGTTAGCTCTTAAGCCGCGACCTCGTCTTCGTCATAGTCTTCTTCCGCGCAGTAATCTTGCAACGGCGTCACATCCATATTACGGTTTTTCATCGCGCGGATCGCCTGAACGCCCATGCGCGCGGATGAAAGGAGTGTGTAGTATGGGATTTTATGAGACAAAGCCTGACGACGGATGGAGAAGCTATCTGCAACCGCTTGCGGACCTTTTGTCGTATTGATCATAAAATCAATATCTTCGTTGATGATGCTATCAACAATATGCGGATGACCTTCCATCACTTTATTGATGCGTTCAACCTTTAGGCCTGCTTCTTGAAGCGTCGTACATGTACCGCCAGTAGCGATAAGCTCAAAGCCCATATCTTGCAAATCTTCTGCAATAGGGATGAGGTGTTCTTTATCGCTATCTTTAACGGATAGGAACACTTTTCCTTCAGTAGGAAGCATTGTGCGTGCAGCGAGCTGTGATTTGGCAAAGGCTTGTGCAACGTCTTTATCAATTCCCATCACTTCACCTGTAGATTTCATCTCTGGTCCGAGAATTGTGTCCGTACCAGGGAAGCGATCAAATGGGAAGACGGGCGCTTTAACGGCCGTGTGATCTGCGCTCATACCAAAGAGTTGATCGCTAAAGTCTTTCAGTTTTTCACCTGCCATGATACGCGCCGCAATCTTCGCAACGGCTACATTTGTTGCTTTCGCAACGAATGGAACAGTACGAGAAGCGCGTGGGTTCACTTCAATAATGAAGATGTCATGCTCACCTGTTTGCTTATTTTGTTTTAAGGCAAACTGAACATTCATCAAACCTTTTACTTTAAGGGCTTTAGCAAGTTTGATTGTTTGACGTTCTAGCTCTTTCACTGTTTTAAACGGGATGGAGTGCGGCGGAAGAACAGAGGCGGAGTCACCAGAGTGTACACCAGCTTCTTCAACGTGCTCCATGATACCGGCGACATAAACGTCTTTACCGTCACAAAGCGCATCAACATCAATTTCAATTGCGCCTTTGAGGTATTTATCAAGAAGAACAGGGTTCTTGCCAGACACTTTTACGGCGCGGCCCATGTAGCGCTCCAACTCATCCGTGTTCTGAACGATTTCCATGCCTTGACCACCCAAAACATAAGAAGGACGGATAACGAGAGGGAAGCCAATATCATCAGCCATGCCTAGCGCTTCTTCTTTAGAGAAGGCGAGACCGTTCTTTGGTTGTTTTAGTTTGAGCTTTTTAAGAAGTTTTTGGAAACGCTCACGATCTTCGGCGAGGTCAATCGCATCTGGGTCTGTACCAAGAATAGGAATGCCTGATGCCTTTAAGTAGTTCGCAAGCTTAAGTGGTGTTTGACCACCGAGCTGTACGATCACACCATGAACAGAACCATTTTCATTTTCTGCATTGATGATTTCAACAACATCTTCTGCTGTTAGAGGTTCGAAGTATAAGCGATCGGCTGTGTCATAGTCCGTTGAAACAGTTTCAGGGTTACAGTTAACCATGATTGTTTCATAGCCAGCTTCTTGCAGCGCATAACATGCATGCACACAGCAATAATCAAATTCAATACCTTGACCGATACGGTTTGGTCCGCCGCCAAGAATGATAACCTTCTTTTTATCTGTTGGTTCACATTCACTTTCAGCTGGTGTGACGCCATTACCTTCGTAACAGCTGTACATGTATGGTGTTTCAGATGGAATTTCTGCTGCGCAAGTATCAACGCGCTTGTAGACTGGATGCACATCGTGTTTATGGCGTGCTTTTTGAACTGCATCTTCGTCAACACCAACAAGCTTCGCGAGGCGACCGTCAGAAAAACCCATCTTTTTGATCTCAAGCCAGCCTTGAGCATCTACTGGTAAGCCGTTTTCTTTTAGTTCAGCTTCTTTGTCGATGACTGACTTAATGCGCTCTAAGAACCACATGTCGATCTTACATGCATCGTGAATGTCTTCGAGGCTCATGCCGTGACGCATTGCTTGCGCAACGTAGATAATACGGCGCGGTGCAGGGATAGAGATCGCTGCGCGGATTTGATCTGGATGAGGCTCTTCACCATCACCGATTTGAATTTCATCGAAACCTGTGAGGCCTTCTTCCATAGAACGGAGTGCTTTCTGGATAGACTCTTCGAATGAGCGGCCAATAGACATCGCTTCACCAACAGATTTCATTGCTGTTGTTAGGCGCTTTTCTGAACCTTTGAATTTTTCAAAGTTAAAGCGCGGCACTTTTGTCACCACGTAATCAATTGTCGGTTCAAATGATGCTGGCGTGCGGCCATTTGTAATGTCGTTATCTAGCTCATCAAGTGTGTAACCAACCGCTAGTTTTGCCGCTACTTTCGCAATCGGGAAACCAGTCGCTTTTGACGCAAGAGCAGAAGAGCGTGACACACGTGGGTTCATTTCGATGACGATCAGGCGACCATCTTTCGGGTTTACTGAGAACTGAACGTTTGATCCACCCGTCTCAACACCAATACCGCGTAGCACTGCCAAAGAGGCATTACGCATGATTTGGTATTCTTTATCTGTGAGTGTTAGAGCAGGGGCAACAGTAATCGAGTCACCTGTGTGCACACCCATTGGGTCTAAGTTTTCGATAGAACAGATGATGATGCAGTTGTCGTTCTTATCGCGAACAACTTCCATCTCATATTCTTTCCAGCCAAGAAGGGACTCTTCAACCAAGATCTGATTGATTGGTGAAGCATCCATACCTTCTTCTGTAATTTGCATGTATTGCTCTTTGTTATAAGCAATACCGCCGCCTGTTCCGCCCATCGTAAAGGCGGGACGAATAATCGCTGGCAGACCGATATGTTCAAGAGCAGCGTCAGCTTCTTCACGGTTATGGGCGAGCATAGATTTCGCAGATTCAAGGCCAAGCTTATCCATTTCCTGTTTAAAGAGATCACGGTCTTCCGCTTTTGCAATTGCTTCTTCGTTTGCACCGATCAGTTCAATGCCAAGTTTTTCAAGCGTACCGTTTTCAGAAAGAGCAAGCGCCGTGTTTAGCGCTGTCTGACCGCCCATTGTTGGGAGCAGGGCATCTGGCTTTTCTTTTTCTAAAATCTTCGCAACGATTTCCGGTGTGATCGGCTCAACATAAGTTGCATCCGCTATGCCCGGGTCTGTCATGATTGTCGCTGGATTAGAGTTCACCAGGATAACGCGGTATCCTTCCTCTTTCAGCGCTTTACATGCTTGTGTGCCAGAGTAATCAAACTCACATGCTTGACCAATAATGATTGGTCCCGCTCCAATAATACAGATGGATTTTATATCAGTACGCTTAGGCATTTTTAATTTTGCTCCGGAATTAAAGATGAATGGTGGTGAAGGATTTTACCTTCTTCGTTAAATGTAAAACTGTATCGTGCAGGGATCGATGTACCGCCGAATGAGAACACGTAAGACCCGCTAATTAGTCCTGTATCGGCGAAGGTATGAATTTTCGTATCGTCATTTAATTTGATCGATAGGCCTTCTTTTCCGTCAAGGAAGCTGTTGAAGTAAGCAAGGCGTAAGCTTTCTTCTGTCGAGAGGTTCGCTGCTAATGTGCCCCAGAACTGAGAGTCTTCTGTGTAAAGATCACTTACCGCTTGTGGATTAAGTGTCTGCATTGTTTCAATCCAAGTATTGAGTGCATTCAGTGTTGCGTCTTTATCCATTTTCTTTTCTTCCTTACCGTTTCTGTCGTTACAAAAGTTGTTCTAACTCAATTGAGAAAAACTGTTCTTCTCCATGAGGGAGATCTAAAGATTTTAGCTTTTTAAAGCCCAGCGCTTTGTGAAATAACAAGCTATCGTTATTAAAAATCTCACAAGAGCTGACAAGTTTTTCAAATGTCTTTGATTTAATATCCAAGGCAGCTTCTTTTAAAAGCTTTCGTGCTATTCCTTGGCGTTGAAAACTGTCCTGTATATGAACGAGTTCAAGAAAAGGGCAGTTTCCCCACCATATCGTGTAAGAAAGAAGCCCTATGTTATCATTATCGTTTTTTGCAATGAAAACCCGTTTCTCATTTATACGTGTGTCCCAAAACTCATCAGGATGATAATGAGGAGCATCGCCGTTAAAAACAGCGTCTATCTCATCTCTTGATTCAGCTCTGGTGATTGTTAAAGCCATTACGCTGCTTTCTTCTCCTTAATCAGGTCGACGAAGCGATCAAACAAGTAGTGACTGTCTTGAGGACCAGGGGAGGCCTCCGGGTGGTATTGCACACTAAACATAGGTTTTGTTTTGTGGCGAATGCCTTCGTTCGTTCCGTCAAACAAACTGATATGTGTGACTTCAGCTGTTTCTGGAAGGCTTTCAGGGATCACTTTAAATCCGTGGTTTTGTGATGTGATCTCAACCTTACCTGTTGTTTCATCTTTCACGGGGTGATTCGCGCCGCGGTGACCAAGGTGCATTTTTTCTGTCTTTGCACCGAGGGCAAGAGCTAGCATTTGGTGTCCGAGGCAGATACCAAAGACAGGAATGTCTTTTTCAACAATCGCCTGAATCGTTGGAACGGCATATTCACCAGTTGCTGCAGGATCACCTGGGCCGTTTGAAAGGAAAACACCGTCAGGATTATGCGATAGCACTTCTTCCGCCGTTGTGTTCGCCGGTACGACTGTGACCTTACAACCTGCAGAGGCAAGACAGCGCAGAATATTACGCTTTGCGCCAAAGTCCATCGCAACAACATGCAGCTCAGGGCTTTCTTGTTTACCGTAACCGTGCTTTAGATCCCAGTTTGTTTCATCCCAGTTATAGGTTTGTGTACATGAGACGTTTTTCGCGAGGTCCATGCCTTCAAGGCCAGGCCAGCTTGCTGCTTTTTCTTTTAAAGCATCAAGGTCGAATTTACCGTCTTGTTGATGGCAAATCACTGCGTTCGGTGCACCATTATCACGAATATGACGTGTCATAGCGCGTGTATCGATGCCGCAGATCCCTGGGAGGTCGTGTGACTTTAACCATTCATCAAAATGCTGGCCGGCACGCCAGTTGGATGGGTTCGTAATATCTTCACGGATAATGGCACCGCAAGAGGCCACATTAATTGTCTCGATATCTTCGCCGTTTGTCCCAACATTCCCAATGTGTGGGAATGTGAAGGTAATAATCTGACCTGCATAAGAGGGGTCAGTTAAAATTTCCTGATATCCTGTAAGCGAGGTATTGAAACAGACTTCGCCGGTTTTGTTGGTTTCTGAGCCTACACCACGACCATAAAAAACCGTTCCATCGGCAAAAACGAGAACGGCAGTTGCATTATCAGGTTTGTCTTGAGAGGCTTGCTTTGAAGCGTTTTTTAGCATAAATAATCTTTCCAGTGTTTATCGTCCTTAGGGGCTAAAGATTCATGTCCCACTGGAAGATGATTTAATACATACTTTTGACTAAAAACGGAAGAAAAAAATGAGCAAAAGAGAAGATTTTAACAGCGCATTGAAAGAAGCATTAAAAAATAAGGATCAAGTGGCGATGTCGACGATCCGATTAATCATGGCTGCGCTGAAAGATCGCGACATTACGGCGCGCGGAAATGGCAATGCAGAAGGGGTTTCAGACGCTGAGATTCTTTCCATGATGCAGTCCATGGTAAAGCAACGTCAGGAGTCAGCCAAAACATATGCCGATAATGGTCGCCCTGAACTGGCAGAGCGTGAAAATGCAGAGATTAAAGTTATTCAAAAATTCTTACCGCAACAAATGAGCGAAGAAGAGGCGGGTAACGCTATCGCAGAAATTATTTCCGAAGTCGGCGCCGAAAGCATCAAAGACATGGGTAAAGTGATGGGTGTGCTTAAAACAAAGTACGCTGGTCAGCTCGACATGGCCAAGGCAGGCGGTATGGTTAAGGCGAAATTGGGTTAAGTTTTCCCAGCTTTTGGTTGTGATCCAGTTAATGTCGCTTTTGGTTGAGTAGATGCCATTTGCGCACTCAGCGCTTTTAAAGCAGCGCCGCGAAATTCTAACTTTAGGCCTGCTTCTTTTAAACGAGATACTTGTTTTTCAACAAATGTGTCTATTAACCCATCAAAGAAATCGACACTGTCAGGGCTACTAATTATAAATTCGGTGTCATTTATCGATTCTTCCGGCAAACTACTGTTGAACTCATCGTCGTTATCATTTCCACTGCCACTTGAATTTTTAACCACTACTGCCAGCTCACCGTTGCTATAATCTTCATTATACTGAATGATAGTATTCACTCTTAAATAAGTTTTGGTAGAGCCATAGCCATTATTGGGCGCTTCCCTCTCAAGTTCAGGGATATAGACATAGAAATAAATTGAAGGCCAGCCGTCAGACTTATTATTTATTGATACGACACTTGTAGGGCTTATGCACTCTTCAATAGCGACATTTACAATTCCATTGCCTTTACCATCCATTCGCTCGTCTATTTCAGCTTTCTTGCGAACAAAAATTTCGCGCATTTGCTCAACAATTTCGTGCGCTCTGGCTTGGTTGTCAGCTAAACTTAATTCTTCAGCTTTAGGGCTTAATTTTTCTTTTCGCATTGCTTACTCCATAAATTTTTCACATTTATAGACAAAAACAAAGTTATGTCAATTAAAATGTGTTGGAATAATCTGTAAAAACCAATATCTGCAAAAAAAATGGTGAGAGATCCTGTGGTCAAGCCACAGGATGACGTGCTATAAGTTATGAGTATGTCACTATATTTCAGCCTCGTCATACCGCGACTTGATCGCGGTATCCACAGGGTGCCTAAAAGATCCTGTGGTCAAGCCACAGTGTAGCGTGCTAATAGAACATTATGAATATGTCACCGCTTACCAGAAACGTCATCCCGAACGGATGTGAGGGATCTCATGATGCCGATGAAGATTCCTCCGGCGTTTATGCGCCGTTCGGAATGACAGTAGGGGGAAGCGTATGAGTATTTCACCGCGTTTTCTTGATGAGCTGCGCACGCGCCTCACTTTGTCCGACATTATTGGACGAAAGGTACGTTTAACGCGCGCAGGGCGTGAATTTAAGGGCTGCTGCCCGTTCCATAATGAGAAAACACCATCTTTCTATGTGAATGATGATAAGCAGTTTTATCACTGTTTTGGTTGCGGCGCGCATGGTGACATTGTCGGCTTTTCCATGCAGCACGATAATTTATCTTTTATTGAGGCTGTTGAAACGCTCGCTGGTGAAGCGGGGATGCAGGTGCCTAAGCCGTCTCCTCAAGCCGCTCAAAAGGCCAAGAAAGAAAAGGGTCTCCATGCGTTGGTTGAAGATGCGACGCGCTGGATGGAAGATCAGCTTCGCGCTCCAGAGAATGCAGAAGCATATCGCTACATAAAAGAGCGTGGTCTTCCGGATGAGCTGCTTCATGCTTTTCGTGTGGGGTATGCACCAGCCGATAGGCAGATGCTGCGCAATTACCTTAAATCACAAGGGTATAATGATAAGGATATGATTGAAGCGAGCGTTTTGCGTCCGGCAGGCAAGGCAGGAGAGCCTTATGCGTTCTTCCGTG
>JABSQP010000031.1 GCA_013215815.1 Alphaproteobacteria bacterium
CACAACCTCTCCGTTTTCATTCACCTGGAAAACACCAGAGCGAGTGTAGGCTGTATCACCGTTTGGTAATTCGATCTGATAGTAACCTTCACCGATGATAGCAAGGTCGAGAGAGTTCTCTGTCATCTGAATAGTACCTTGCTCATGCAGGCGGTAAACAGAGCCAAGTCCTACACCGAGACCAAATTGCATACCTGCTGGTACCGTTGTGTCAGAATCTGTTGACGTTGCACCTGGGCGTAATTTGTTTTGATAGATCAAATCATGGAATTCAGGGCGCTGACGCTTAAAGCCTGATGTTGTCATGTTGGCGATGTTGTTTGAAATAACATCAACATGAAGCTGTTGGGCGAGCATTCCTGTTGCGCCGATATCGAGTGATCTTGTTACCATGGTTTAACTCCTATTTTTAATCTCTTCTAAATTATGCGCGCTCAGATAGTTTTCTAATCGCAGATCTTAATCTTTCGTTTTCTGAATTCATCATGTTCTGAACCGCTTGGTATTCACGGCTCACATCAATCATGCGTGTCATTTCAATAACTGCTTGCACGTTTGATCCTTCAAGTTTTCCTTGAACAACGGTTGTTTTAGTTGGTTCTAAAGGCGCTGCATCTGTTACGTATAGGCCGTTACCTGCAGGGTTAAGCTCTTGTTCGTTTTCAAACTCTTTTATCATCAGCTTGCCGATGACACCCTCTTCGGTTGAAACAACACCTGTACGATCGATACTGATATCTGTTGCACCTTGAGGAATTGTAATAGAACCGCCGCCTTCACTTGCTACCGGCAGACCCAGTGCATTGACGAGTGTGCCTTCAACATTCATGGAAAGGTTACCGGCACGTGTGTATTGAATACCATCATTTGTTTGGATACCCATGAAACCTTCGCCAATAAGAGCAACATCAAGCGGGTTGCCTGTGTTTTTCACTGGGCCAGGATCTGTCATTTGGTATTGGCCGTAATCCAACACCATAGAAATGTCTTCTTTCATGTAACGTGGATCTTCAATGTATTCAGTGAACACCATGTTCTGACCGCGAAAGCCCGGTGTGTTCACGTTCGCGACGTTGTTTGCGATGATGTTCATGTTCTCACGCAAGACAACTTGTTTTGACAGACCAACGTATAACGAATTTTCCATTCTACTTTCCTACTTTCACTATTCAGACGCTTGGAGGAGGGGCGCCATATAGTTTTTCTCAGGTAGAAACAATGCATAGGTCATGCCAAATAATAAAATCTTTGTTTTTCAATGGGTTAACTTTTCTGTGAGATATATTCACAGGCAGCTTTTGTCGTGTTTCGTGGAGCAGGTTGGTTATTGCGCGGTAAAAAATGCCTAAGTCGGGGAAAGCCCGTCACCTCTTGTGGGCTATTCTTTAATCCTGCTAGGCAAGAGGCTCGTTTTCTTTTTATAATTCAACGTGGTAATTGCGATTCACGCTTGAAAACTCTGTAAGATAATTTGCAGAGCCTGTTTGGGGTAAACGTTATAGGAATAAAAAATGGTAGATGGACAGGTAAACGCAACATTGGATGACGAAGACGAAGATGTCGGCATTGACGAGGAAGATGCCGCGGGTGGTGGCTTTGGCGCCAAGCAAATGCTTCTCTTTATTGTACTGCCATTGCTTCTTCTTGGAGGTATAGGTGGCGGTCTTTATTTTTCTGGCATGATGGGCGGCGATCAAACTGCTGAAGAAATGGAAGATGAATATGCTGGAGGCAAGTCCAGTAAGGGCGGTAAAGGTTTAAGCGCGGCGTTTCTTGAAATTCCCGATATGGTCGTGAATTTGAGTTGTACGGATGGTCAGCCTCGTTACTTGCGCTTGAGCGTCCAGTTAGAACTTAAAAGTGAAACAGACAAAGAGGCTGTTGCGCTGGTTATGCCGCGTGTCGTCGACCAATTTCAGACATATTTAAGAGAATTACGCGTTCGTGATTTACGTGGTTCAGCAGGGATTTACAGGCTTCAAATGGAGTTACTTTCACGTGTGAATGCTGCAGCTTATCCTGTTGAAGTAAAAGACGTTTTGTTTCAGGAGATTTTGATACAGTAAAGATTATAGCAAAAATGTGCTATACTGATTTTGTGGTGTTGTAAGAAGAGCTTCCGTTCTTATTTTTGTGCCAAAGAAAATAAATAAACAAAACGGCATGGATCTTGCGAAGCTTTTATCAGCGCAAATAATAACTAGGGTACCTAAATGAGCGATACAGATACAGAAGAGCTCGAAAAAGAAGAATCAGATAAGTCCGCTCTCGACATGGTCGGTGATGCGCATGATGACGCTGATTTTGATGAATTTGGTGAAGAAGACGGTTCCACGCGTATTCTTAACCAGGACGAGATCGACTCCCTTCTAGGTTTTGATGATGAAGAGAGTATGCTGGATGAAACGTCCGGCGTGATGGCTCTTATTAATTCGGCAATGGTGAACTATGAGCGTCTTCCGATGCTCGATATTGTTTTCGACCGTTTGGTTCGCCTGATGTCTACATCGCTACGTAACCTCACATCTGACAACGTTGAAGTCTCTCTTGATCAGGTCTCTACAGTTCGCTTCGGCGATTACATGAATTCTATTCCGCTGCCAGCAATGCTCTCTGTGTTTAAAGCGGAAGAGTGGGATAACCACGGTCTTTTAGTCACAGATAGTGCGTTGATCTATTCGATTGTGGATGTTCTTCTTGGCGGCCGTAAAGGAACGCCAGCTATTCGCATTGAGGGACGTCCTTATACAACGATTGAAACAAAACTAGTTGAACGTATGGTGCAGGTAACTTTAAGTGATCTGTCATCAGCTTTCGACCCGTTATCTCCGGTCAGCTTTACGCTGGATCGTATGGAAACAAACCCACGCTTTGCCACGATTACGCAAAGCGGTAACGCCTGTGTGCTTGCACGTCTTCGCGTTGATATGGGTGATCGTGGCGGGCGTATTGAAGTCATTATTCCTTATGCGACGCTGGAACCTATTCGTGAGCTTCTTCTTCAGATGTTCATGGGGGAAAAGTTTGGCCGTGACTCCATTTGGGAAAACCACCTGACGCAAGAGCTATATCAAACAGATGTACAGCTTCAGGCGGTTCTCGGTGAGAAAACACTGCCGTTAAATGATTTATTGAATTGGAAAATCGGAACACAGATTGTCTTTAATACTTATGTGGAAGATGAATTAGAACTGCGTTGTGGCGATGTTCCAATGTTTAAGGGACCTGTCGGGCAGAAACAGGGTAATATTGCCGTGAAGGTCGATAAATATATTCCTCCTGAAAATGAAGAGGAATTGTAAGTTTTAACAAAAGAGTAGTGCTATGAATGCGGATATCGGATTAATTTTAGATGGAGTCGTCCTCGTCTTTTTGGCGGTGACAATTTTCTATGCCTCCCGTTTGACAATCTTTTTAAAAAGTTTTCGCCAAAGTCGTGATACTGTTGAAAAACTCATTCGTGATTTATCGGTAGCGGTTGATAAGGCTGAAGGCGCTTTGCAGGGCATGCATCAAAGCACCGCGAATGCAGGAGAAAATCTACAAAACATTGTGAATGATGCTAATTTCTTATCTGATGAGCTGCGTTTCATTAATGAGACAGGCGATAACCTCGCAGAGCGTTTAGAAAAACTGGTTGAACGTAACCGTGATCTCGTTGAAGAAATGGAAGATCAAGGTGGTGTTGGGCGTTCTAAAATTAAAATTGATAAGCAGGGTTTTAATCAGCTTGAAGATGATGGTTGGGCCTTAGCGCTGGATGAGCGTGATATAGAAGAACAGCCGATTCAAAGATCTGCGAAACCAAAGTCCAAGAAGAAAGAAAGCAACATTGATGCTTTCATGATCAACGATCGTGAGTTTGACGATGATAACATCTTAGACGAGAGTGATGATGGCGCGTGGTCTACTCTTTTAGAGGCTGAGCAAGTTGATACAGCTAATTCTAATCTCATGTCACAAGCAGAACGTGATTTATATGAAGCGTTACAAGGCAAGGCGCCAGCACGAAAAAAAAACGCTAAGTCATCACGAATAAAAGAAAGCGTATAAATAGATGAACTTTTTAGGTCGCATCCGAATTCTACCTTTGCTGGCTGTGATCGCAGCCATGTCGTTTGGTATGCGTTTTGGTGATTTTGTGAAGCAAGTGACGTCTGCTCCTCCTGTGCAAGCGCAAGAAGTCGCTGAGATGGATGATATGGCGCCTATGGAAGAGAAGGTGGCCGAAGTTACAGACGGCGGTGCTGTGGATTATACTGACCCGCCACTTATGGATGAAGATGTTTCCAAGTGGCGTGATTCACAAGATACAGATTTTGAATATTCAGATGTTCAAATGGAGCTGTTTGAAGATCTATCGCAACGCCGCAAAGACTTAGACGGTAAAGAGCGCGAGCTTGAAATGCGCGAAGCACTTTTGAAGGCGGCGCAGCAGGAGATGGAGCAGAAGTTTAAAGAACTAAGTTCTTTGAGGTCTGAAATTCAAGGGCTTCTTGTTGAGCAGTCAGACGAAGAGAAGCAGCGCATTACAAGCCTTGTTAAAATTTATGAGGGCATGAAGGCAAAAGATGCTGCTCGTATCTTTAACACTCTTGACCTTGATGTGTTGATGCAAGTTGTTACTGAAATGTCTGAAAGAAAATCCGCACCTATTATTGCTGCGATGCAAGCCGATCGAGCGCGTACTGTTACTGTTATGTTAGCTGAGCAAAAGCGACTTCCTGAAATCACGGAAGAGTTTTTTGAATAAAGAATATCAAAAGAACCTCTAGGGCCTTGTTATTATGTTGAGAATTAAACGTCGGCGCCGTAACGAAAGTAATTCGAGTGCGAAAACCGGACAGTTAATGAACCTCTCTTTGTTCATTATGCTTCTCGCTTTTTTTATTGTTCTTAATTCCCTGTCATCTTATGAGCCACAGCTTGTCAGCCCAATTGTAGAAAGCCTTGAAACGACTTTTGCAAAAGACCCTCAGAAGAAAGATATCGCAGCGTCTGTAACGCCTGATCCTGTTAATTCGGTAAATGAAGGTGATACATTTGAACGTATCGATGCGCTGTTTCAGGCGCAGATCATTTCGTACAAAAAGACAGTAAGTTCCAATCGTGGTTACATGATCATTAAGCTACCACTTGAGAAATTTTCTAGCGCTATTATGGCGGCCGGGCAGAGGGATTTAACAAAAATGCGTGCTGTTAGGAATCCGCGCGGTAACTTTATGGTGCCAACGCTTGTCTCGATTTTAAAGTCAGATAAAAAGGGTGTGACATATCGCATGAATATATTGGTGCAAGTACCTGAAAACCCAGCTCATTATCAAAACCAAAACCCTGCTAGAATGGCTGCTATGATGAAGCGGGGAAGTGCCTTGACTGAAAAGTTAGAACAGGGTGGATTTCCACAAAAGCTTCTTAACATTGGCGTAAAAAAAGGTGATCCCGAAATTGTTGAACTGGTTTTTCAGCCTCATATCCCGTTTTCGCCCGTTGAGGAAAAAGAAGAGGGGGCTGAATAATGGCACTTGAAAAAGCCGCGCCGGATTCAAATAAAGAACAGGATAAAGCCGCTCCTCCACCGCGTGTACGAAAATATGGGCGGCGTATGGGTGATAATGGTGATAGCTCTGTTTGGCTTATCTCTTTTACTGACGTGATGGCATTAATGCTGACTTTCTTTGTTTTGCTTTTTGCGATGTCGCACCCCAAGGAAGAAGAGTGGGAAAACTTTTCAGAAACTGTTCAGGAAAATTTTAATAAGTTTCAAGGACGCCCCGTTAATAGAGGTGCGCAAGACGCCGTTAATATTGAGAAAGTTAACTTCTCAAAAGCATTAGATCTCAATTACTTGCGCGCTATTATGGAGGATTTAATTGAGAAAGAGCCAAGCCTTAAAATAGTGAAATTAATCAACCAACGTGGTGGCCTTGTTGTTTCACTGCCTCAAGATGTACTCTTTGATACGGGTAAAGCAAATGTTAAACCCGAAGCCAGTAAAGCGTTGTTCATCATCGCCGGCTCATTGTCCCGTATTAAAAACAGGGTTGAGGTGGTCGGGCATACAGATCCAAGACCTATTACCAGTGGTCGTTATGATTCTAATTGGCACTTATCATTAGCGCGTGCAGCTAACGTCGCTGCGGTACTGGAGAATGTAGGGTATGAGAATAAAGTCACCGTGCGTGGTCAGGCGGCAGGGCGTTATGCTGATATTCCTGCGTCTTTGGGAGAGATTGAGCGTTTAGATCTGGCGCGCCGCGTTGATATCGTCATTATGGAAGATGATGGAAAACGGTTGAAACTTTTCGATATCCCATCTCCTTGATCTTGTTCATTTTCTCGCTGTGTGGCAGACTCTCTAAATGTTGAAAAACCGCGCGGCAACATTCTGTTTTAAAAGCTTTTTTTTCGGCTCAGTTCTTGGTCTTGGCTTATCGGCGTCAAGCGAGGTTTTGGCTGAGCAAATGATGCGCGCGCGCGCTGGTGATCACGATGGATATTCACGTCTCGTATTCGAATGGGAGAGTGCGCCATCTTACAGTGTGCAAAAGCAGGGCAGTAATATTGCTGTTAATTTCAACGCGGCAGCTGCGGCAGATGTTTCTGGCGTAAAAAGCGGTTCTATACGAAATATAGGCGGCGTCTCTCTCGGGCCTGATCGTAGTAAGCCTTTATCTATATCCGTATCTATTGCTCCTGATGCAAAGTATCGTCATTTTCAAATTGGCCAGCGCGTCGTTCTCGATATTTATGATTCAAAAGGCACCGCGCCTAAAGTAGTTGAGCAGAAACAAGAGGAAGTAGACCAGAAGAAAACAGAAGAGCAAGTCCGCCAAGAGGTGGATAGTGGCAAACAAATTGTTGTTGATACAGTTGAGGCACAGCCAATTTCGGGGTATGCACAAACGTCTGAGTTAGACGAACCGCACGTTATAACGCTCAGTGCGACTAAAAAAGTGGGAATGGCTGTTTTTGAAAGAGCTGGTTACTTATGGCTTGTTGTTGATGACCCTTCAATATCAGTGCCTCCTCAACTAAAGGGGCCTGAAAAAGAAAAATTTGCGAATTTTGAGCGTTTGGAAATACCTGGCGGCGTTGCTTACCGCTTACCAAAAACGGATGATTACAATGTATATGCTGAAGGCGGTGGGCTTTTGTGGCGCATTGTTTTAACGCCAAATGAGCGCCGGCTTAAGCCAGTGGATCCGGAAACATCAATAGATGCTATTAGTGATATAGCTGGCGGCACAGTATTGTGGCCGCTTATCCAACCGCGCAAGAAGCTTGAGCTTAAAGATCCTATCATTGGAGATACAATTCACATCGTAAGCGTTGAAGATGCTGGGCAGTATGCTGGTGATGTGCGTCATTACGTTGATATGCAGCTGCTTAAAAGCTCTGTCGGTCTTGCCTTAATTTCAAAGGTTGATGATCTGGCTGTTGGATTATCCCCTAAAGGTGTGACGGCAACGAAAACAGGAGGTCTTTCTCTGTCTAGTAGCCGTGATACAGCGCCTGTCTTACTAAAAGATAAAGTTGAAGCTGAGGAGGAGCTTAATGAATATGGCGAAGCGCCGCCAGAGTTGCCTCCTCTGAAGAAAATTTTCAGCTTTAAGAGCTGGGAGATGGGCGGTCCAAACGCTCTTGAAGAAAATCGTCGCGTTCTCATGGTCGGAATGGGGGACAAAGATGGTTACCGCAAAGTTCAAGATTTACTCACTCTTGCGAAGTTAAACGTTGCAAATAACAGAGGTCTAGAAGCGCTTGGCTTACTACGTGTTGCTGAAAATGAGCTATCAGGAATAGATCAAAACCCAGAATTTATTGCGTTGCATGGCGCTGCTGCGACTCTGGCTGGTCAGTATGATGTCGCTATTCCTAGCTTGTTTGATGAAGAGCTTAAGAAATATGGTGAGATTGATATTTGGAAAGCTGTTGCGCTTGCAGGGGCTGAAGACTGGGCGCAGGCTGGCCAGGTTATGCCGAATAACCTGGATCTTGTCGCTGAATATCCGAAGCAAATTCGTTACACTGTGTCGTTGAAATTAGCGGAAGCTGCTTTGCGCTCCGGGCGTAGTGATGAAGCCGAGGGACTGTTAGCATTAATTGATAGAGAGTCGAAGAGAACACCTGCTCCAATTAAAGCGGCATATGATTATTTGTATGCTGAACTTAGTAGGCAGCGCGGTGATCATGAAGCAGCAGGGAAAGCTTGGAAAACACTCACAAAGAGCCGTGATGATTACTATCGTGCAAAATCAGCATTATCACTAACGCGTCTTCAATTAGAAGATAAAAAGATTACACCAGCTGAGGCTATTAACAGGCTAGAAACACTGCGTTACGCTTGGCGCGGCGATGAACTTGAAACACTGATCAATTATCGTTTAGGGCGCGTTTATATTGATAATAATAACTATCTAAAGGGGTTATCTGTATTAAGAAATGCGGTGTCTTTATCTCCTGATTCTATCATTGCGAAAGAAGTGACGTCGTACATGACCGACACATTCCGCTCGCTTTTCCTTGGTGGGAAACTGAACGAGATGTCTACTTTAGATGCGGTGAGTATCTATGATGAATTTAAAGAACTCACACCTGCCGGTGCTGACGGTGATGTCTTTGTTCAGAAGCTTGCAGAAAATCTTGTTAATGTTGATCTTTTGGGGCGTGCGGGTTCTCTTCTTGAAAATCAACTGGTTCACCGTCTTAGCGGCGAAGATGCCGTGCGTGTTGGTCTTCGTTTATCAGCAATACGTTTGCTTGATGATAAACCTGATGGTGCGCTTCGTTCGCTAGATTTAACAGATCAGGCGATTGACCGTGTTGCGGCACAAAATAGTAAGCCTTATACGGATGAACGCGCTGAGAGTAGGTTACTTCGTGCGCGTGCCTTATCCGAGCTCAACAGAACCGGTGAAGCAGTTGAGATGTTGGATGTGTTGGCAAAACGTCGCGGTAATGATCCAAATATTGCACGTTTGAAAGGCGATATGGCCTGGAGGGCAGGGCGCTGGGATGATGCAGCAGAGGCATTTCAGGATTTGATTTTGGCAGAAGATATTTCTTTAACCCGTCCTGCAACTGCCAGTCAGCGTGATTTGTTGATGAACAGAGCAATTGCTTTAAATCTTGCTGGTAACCGTATTGCGTTGGCAAACCTTCGTGAAAAATATGGCGATGTGATGAAGCAAACTGATAAGGCGCGTATGTTTGAGTTAGTCACGCGTCCGCGACAAATGGGGCTTCTTGGTAGTCGTGAATCTGTTGAATCGCTAATGAGCGAGGTTGATCTTTTCGGAGAGTTCTTAGAGAGCTATCGCACAATGGGAAGCGAAGGCTAAGCTATCCTCCAACGCCTATCGAGGGGCCAAAGCTCTGGATTAGTGATCCTGATATCAAATACCAGCCATCAACTAATACGAAGAAAACGATCTTAAAAGGAAGTGAGATCATTACTGGCGGAAGCATCATCATACCCATGGACATCAGGATCGATGCCGTCACCATATCGATAATCAGGAATGGTAAGAAAAGCATAAAGCCTATTTCAAAGGCACGGCGGAGTTCGGAAATCATGAATGAAGGAACAAGAACTTGAAGCGGTACATCCATAGGATCTTCATAAACTTGTCCGCCATTCATGTTGTTGAACAAGCCTAGGTCCTTTTCTCGCACATGCGTTAGCATGAACTCTTTAAACGGATCTACGCCGCGTTCGAACGCGGTGATTTCATCGATTTCTTCGTTGATCAAAGGTTGCAATGCATCCTCATAAGCCTTTTGAAATGTCGGTGCCATAACAAAGAAGGTTAGGAATAGTGCTAAAGAAATCATGACAGTGTTTGGTGGTGTCTGCTGAATACCAATAGCTGTCCTAAGGAATGATAATACAACGATGATACGTGTGAACGATGTCATCATAATTAATATGGATGGCGCCAAAGATAAAACAGTGAGGAGTGCAACCATCTGAATAACACGACCTGTGACCGTTGCATTTCCTTCTGAATTGCCTAAATCAATAGTAACAGCCTGTGCCAATGCAGGATGTGATGTGAGTGCCATTAGCGCCAAACCGCATAAAGCAGAGAAGGCGAGAGAGAATAGCGTAAAACGGTTTAACGCTTTATTTTTTGGTAAGGCGTTTTTGATTACGTCTTTAAGCGTTTGTTTTATCATCTATCTTTTTTCTTTTTTAGTTAATTTAACGTTTTTATCTAGTAGGTGTTGTCACCTTGAGGGACATGTGTTTCGTGTATATAGCCAGTCTCAGGTATGATGTTTAAGTTTTTTTTGTGGTGTGGACTGCTTATGTATAGGAATAAGCTGCCAAGGATTACACATACAATCAAAAAGGTTATGAGCCATATGGTGTTTTTCTTATTCCTCATTCTTTCCTTTTTTCTTCGTTGCCGCAGGGGCTTTGATATTTGTTTCAATAACAGTTTCACCCGAAGCGTTAAAAATCACAAGGTGCTCTGTGTCATCACGTTGGATCAGCATAGCCTTGCGACGCGCGTCAAGCGGCAGAACTTCAACGATTTTTAATCGTTTGTCGGCTGGGGATATCATTGAGCCTTGCCCCAGGTTGAAACGTTTCAAGATATAGGACAGCCCGCCCATAAGGCACAAAACAAAGACGAGTGCTGCTGCAAATTTGAAATAATCGTATAATTCCATGTGTTCTTACCGGCGTTCTACTGTTTTTCCGTGATCTTTTTTATCAAAGAGACCTTTTCTTACGACGCCGCCACGACTACGCCCACGGATATCCGTTGTTTTTTTATTAACGTAGGTTTTGTTGGCGTGGTCAGAGCCCGAATTAATGCTGCGCGTTTCGTATTGCGTTTTTCTTTGCTCGTATTTTCTTTCACGAAAATCGTTTGATTCGGCGTAATCTGAGCGGGAATACTTCTTATTATCAGTCTTGTTTTGCCATTTGGCATTTTTAATCATCTGCTTTAGTTCATCATCATTGATAGTAAGGCCGCCGCCTTGCACATTTTCTTTCATAGTGCGCCATGCATCTTTTGTTTTTTGCAGGTGCTCTTTGCGTTTCTCAGGCTTATTTTTGTAGATGAGGTAATACACAATCGCGATAAAGAAAATAATTTCCATTTTTCGATCCTTTATTTCATCTGACTTTTAAACGTTTGCAAAGAACTTGCCAGCGCTTCCAATTTTGAAATCATATCAGCCATAATCGGTTGAACCTGCGCTGCATCTTCAGGTGATAAATTTACGATATCATTGCATATCTGTGCGACGTGGTTATCTAGGTGGGATAGGTCTCTTACTAAACCCGCGGCAATATCATTTTGCGCCTGATCTATTGTTTCTGAGACGTCTTGCAGCTGTTGAATGATTTGCTCTTTTGTCATTCGTCCTTATCCGTTTCGTCTTTATCGTTAGGATCAATTTCTTGTAAGCCCTGTTCTTCGATAACATCTTTTAAGACGGCATCAAAGGGGTTGGGTTCTCCATTTGCACGATAAATGTATGATAATACTTCGGCAACAGCCATAAAAGCTTCGGATGGAATAGGGCTATCCAGTTCTATTTTTGCAAGCATTTCAGCCAGATCGGCATCTTCACGGACTTTAATATCGTTTTCATAGGCGAGTTGCAGGATTTGCTCGGCAATTTTTCCCCGTCCGGCCGCTTTTACCGTCGGCATATCACCTTTTTCCGAGCCATCTTTGAGGGCTACAGCGGTCATTCGGTCTGGTTTTTTGCTTATATTTAAAGGTTTTAGCGGGTCAGTGTCGTTTTTGCCGTAGCCATCATCAAAATCATCGTCATTTTGGCTCATTTTGGCACGGTTCCTGCAAATTATTCCATGAATGGGTTTTAAACCACGTTGTTAGACAGGAATTAGGGTAAAGCAATGACAATACAAAATATACCGTTATTTCAGGCGATGGGCGCCAAAATGAACTACCTCGACACACGTCAGGGCGTTTTGGCGCAAAACATAGCGAACGCAGATACGCCGGATTACCGCGCGCGTGATCTAACGAAAGTTGACTTTGGTTCAATGCTACGTGAAGTCAGTGGTCGTTATAACGTAAATATGGAAGTGACAGAGCCGGGTCACATGCGTTCAAACAATGATGTTGGTAATGCACAAAACCGTAAATCACGCATGACATACGAAGTGGCGCCAGCTGGAAACTCAGTGATTATTGAAGAACAAATGATCAATGCGACAAAGAACTCAATGGATTACAACTTGATGACAAACCTGATGCGTAAGAACGTTGGTATGTTCCGTACAGCGCTTGGACGTCAGCAGTAAGGAGTAAAGAATTATGGATGATCTTTATGCAACACTAACGACATCGGCATATGGTATGCGCGCGCAAGGTGAGAGAACACGTGTTATCTCGGAAAATATTGCAAACGCGAAGACTGCTGCTAATTCACCTGATGAAGATCCTTACTCTCGTAAGGTAATTACATTTAAGAATGAGTTGGACCGCACATATGGTCAAAAGCTTGTGAAGGTTGAGGATATTACGGATGATCGTCGTGATGAATTTCCACTTAAATATATGCCAGATCACCCAGGCGCGGATGAAAATGGTTATGTCAGAATGCCAAACGTAAATATGTTGATTGAAGTGAACGATATGCGTGAGGCGCAGCGTTCTTATGAAGCGAATCTTGGTATGATTGAGCAAACACGCTCTATGATGTCACGAACGATTGACCTTCTGCGTTAAGGCGTTTTGTGATAAAATGGAAACTAGGAGTTAATTTTATGGTTGATCAAATTTCAAATCCGGCAGCAGCAGCAAAAGCCTATTCAAATATGGCTAAAGGTGCAGACGCGCCGGGTATGGATGCACCAAATAAGACAAGCTTTGGCGATGTTTTAAAAGATACAGCTATGAAAACAATTCAAACAATGCGTTCTGGTGAAACGGCGTCTGCTAAAGCTGTTGCAGGGAATGCGTCGCTTCCAGAGGTTGTTCAGGCCATCACAGCAGCAGAATTAACACTTCAAACAGTGGTAGCGGTCCGTGACCGTATGATGAGTGCATATCAAGAAATTATGCGTATGCCGATCTAGATTGATAGATGGCATGTACTTTAGTTTAACGTTCTCATGCTAGATTTTTTCTTTTACACTCTCGTTCCCATTGGTCTTGCTGTCGTTTATTTCGTAGGCAATAAGTTTAAAGGCGCGGCTTCTTTTTCCGATGATCTGCGAGGGCGTATAAATAAAAGCTGTTATAAAGCGAGTTTCATTATAATACCGGTGGCCTTTCTTATTTGGCTTGGTATGGCTTATGAGCTGTTTGATATGGCTGGGCGTCAAAGTAAAATTGGCCCATTTATTATATCAATATTGCTGATTTTGCCTGTATCAGTTTGTGCAGGTTCTATGTATCTTCTGATTGCGCTTTTTCATAGGTTGAAAAGTGCACTAAACAAGCAATAAGTTATCAAAAGGAAGTGAAAAGCAGATTTATTCGTCAACAAATTTTCTGCAATAAATATAGCTGGCGAAGCTCCCAATTGCACAGATCAGTAAGCAATATGATAAAGCTTTGGCACCTATAATGAAGACGGCTAAGGCCATTAAGCTTAAGACGATAAGTTCCCAAAAACAGATTGCCATGTGCCACACTGCTCCAAAAGACAAAAGCGGGATTTTATGATCTGTTACTGTTTTATGAACACGTGGAAATATTGTGCCAAAAAACATCAACAAGCCCATGCGCTGTAGCGTATCACCTAAAAATAAGCCTAGTTTGTTTGTGGCAAAAAATATGTAGAACAACATGCCTATAGAGTGGGTGAGCAAGGCAATGCGTAGTGGTGAATGACTGGAAGTTTTATCTACCCAGATACCTTGCATGATTAAGATGACCAACTGTACCGCAATGGCCATGGCGGCAATGACCGAAACGCCCTGAAAGCTTTCCGTCGAGATGTATAAAATAATGGGAATGAAAGTAAAGCTCCCAATGATTAGAAACTGAAAACCGAAAGAGAGGCCTAATAAATTTTTATTTTCTGGAGAAAACACTGCGCCATAGGTTTCGATAACATTAACTTGTTCGTGGCCTTTCAGTTGATCATCCATCTGAGCAACGCAAATTAAACTGCATAGCCAGAAAAAACCGCAAATGAAGCTAATTCCTAAAAGACCTAGATTGTCGGCTGTCCAGCCAGCGCCAAGAATTGATGCTAATGTCATTAGCGTTGCTATACAATTTACAATAGAAAAGGCGCGTCCACGGTTTTTGTTATCAATATAGACTGCGTGTAACACCATATCTGGCGGATTTTGCAAGCCATTGGCTAAGCCGCTAAAAACTAAGCCAAGAAGAATGAGATTTGTGTTATCTGCAGCAAAGGACAGGCTAATCATACTTAGAAAGTAGCAAGCGAAGCTGAGACCAAAGGTCAGGGTTATTCCGTACCGTCCTGCCATATAGGCACCAACAGGTGAAACAAGGCCCATTAGGGTAAAGTTGGCGGCTTGATATAAAATAATCCAGTGAAGATCAACGCCTAGTTCGTATAACCAGCCACCGATAAATAAGCCCATGGTAAGGAATGCGGCGCCTTTAAAAGCATTTTGACCGTAAAGCAGAGCATAATTTTTGTTGGAAAAATAGTTATTGAAAATATTGCGAACCATGTGCAAAGCTACTTAAATTTTGTAGCGTAGGCAATAATTAAGGAGAGTGTCTGTCTATTCACCTTGTGTGAAGGCAGGTGACATTATACAATTTAGCTATGAATCAGAATGAGATTATCGATATTGCACGCGATGCCATTATGATGGTGATTACAATTAGCACACCTGTCATGGTTGTTGGTCTTGTTGTCGGTGTGGCTGTTGCGCTTTTACAGGCATTGACGCAAGTACAGGAAATTACTCTCGTTTTCGTTCCGAAGATCCTTGCTATTTTCTTCGCGATTTTTCTGTTTTTGCCAGGGTTTGCCATGGCAATGGTCGATTTTATGAGCCTTATCGCCGATAAGATTGTCGGTATTGGCTAATGGAGACGCTGGAGTCTTTTCTCGTTAGTGGTGTTTTTGCATTTATGCTGGTTTTTGTCCGCATTGGAACGGCGCTTACCATTATGCCAGGTATAGGGGACTCATTTGTTCCGCAGAATATCCGTCTTTTTATGGCGCTTGGTTTGGCGCTTGTTTTATCGCCCGTGATACAACCCTTTGTGCCGGATCCAATCCCGGCGCTTCCGGTGCTGTTTTCACTAATTCTTATGGAGTTTGTGATAGGCTTATTTATAGGAACAATTGCGCGTGTTTTGATGGCAGCGCTGGATGTAGCGGGAATGATTATTTCGACAACGTCTGGTCTTGCAAATGCGCAAGTATTCAATCCGTCATTGGCCTCACAAGGATCTATTACAGGTGCATTCTTATCGATGGTCGGTGTGGTGTTGTTGTTTGTTACAAATCTACACCATCTGCTGATTTACGGGCTTGTTGAAAGTTATCACATGTTCCCTGTTGGTGATGTGCCGGATAGTGGATCCATGGCCGAAATGATGTCCCGTGCGGTATCTGCGTCATTTATGATTGGATTTCAATTGGCAATACCGTTCGTGATTGTTGCGATGCTTTTATATATCGGTATGGGCGTTTTATCGCGCTTGATGCCGCAAGTGCAGGTCTTTATTTTGACACTGCCAATGCAAATCATGCTGTCCATGATTACGCTGTTTTTTATATTGTCCGCTGGAATGCTTTTCTGGCTGACGAAATTTGAAGACGGAATGACCTTTTTCCTGACCTCCGCGGGATAAAGAGTTCAACTAACCCCAGTCGAGAGTGAAGGGAGTAAAACATGGCCGAAGGTGGCAACGAAGACGATGATTCTTCGAAAACCGAAGAACCCACGCCCAAAAAGCTGGAAGAAAGCCGAAAGAAAGGCCAGGTTGCTCTTTCTCGTGAGGTAAATAACTGGGTCATGCTCTTTACGGGCACTATTGTTGTGCTTGCTATTGGTCCTTCGACTTTGAGTGCGCTAAAGAACCATATGAAAACCTATATCGAGAAGGCGCACATTATGCCTTATATTCCGGGTGGTTCAGGTTATGTTTTGGGCGAGAGCTTTATGCATGTTCTTGCTATTTTAGCGCTACCGTTGATCATATTACTTATCGCCGCATTCGTTGGGCCGTTCTTGCAAATTGGTCCCCTCTTTGCGCCTGAAATCATTAAGCCGGATGTTTCTAAAATTTCAATTTTTAAGGGGTTTAAGCGTCTCTTCTCTATGCGCTCTGTCATGGAGTTTGTGAAAGGTATTTTAAAGATCGGCATCATTGGTGTTGTAGGCGTAATATTGCTGTATCCATTCTATGGTCAAATTGATCACATGGTTGGGCTGCCGATACCTGTCATGCTTGAAGAGTTGTCACAGCTCATCTTACTTCTCATGTCTGGTATCCTTGTTGTTCTCTTGGTTGTTGCTGTTGCTGATCTTTTGTATCAGCGTTACGAGCATTACAAGAAGATGCGCATGACCAAGCAAGAATTGAAAGACGAGTTTAAACAAACAGAAGGGGACCCGCATGTCAGGGCGAAGTTGCGGCAGCTTCGTCAGGAAAAGGCCAGTGCCCGCATGATGCAATCTGTTCCTGAGGCAGATGTGATTATTACAAACCCGACGCACTTTTCTATTGCTCTCAAATACGATCCGGAAGAAATGGACGCACCTGTTCTTGTTGCAAAAGGCGTCGATGATTTGGCTATGCGTATCAGGGAGGTAGCGAAAGAACATGATATTCCACTTGTAGAAAATAAGCCACTTGCGCGTATTCTTTTTGATAAAGTGGAGATAGATTCAATGATTCCAGAAGAGCACTATAAGGCCGTTGCTGAAATCATTTCTTATGTCTTCCAACTTAAGGGAAAACTTGGCCCTGCCACGTAATTAAGCTGGTCTTACCCTATGTTTTCGTGGCATTCTTTAGCGTCATGCTACCATTCGACCATTCAGAATTTATAGACAAGTATAAGAATCCAAAGAAGGACGAACCTGCGGACGATGAGAGCCGCATGAAAGACTTGGCGCTGTCCGTATTGTTTATGGCTGTTTATGTGTCAGGCTGCTATTTGATGGCCGTGATGCTTGGCGTTGATCGTGTGACATTTATTGTGGCTGGCTTGTCTTTCGTTATTGCTGCGATTTTAGCTTTTGCGTTTCAGCGCTCGCTCTATGGTTTCAAGCGCCGAGAAAAAGAACTAAAGCTGTTACGTGAAGTACTTGAGGGCTCTCGCGGCGCACGTCTTATTACTGATAGTGCCGATAATCCTATCTATGCCAATCAACGTTTTGAACATTTGTGCAAACCTCATGGACCACCAACCATTGAGAGCTTATCAATGCTCTTTCAGGATAACGAAGAGGTGGCAAATCACTTTAATACCCTCGCCGAACAAGCTTTCCGTGGTCTAACAGATTCTATGGAATTGAGCTCTGGGGAGGGGCCTTTAGAGCGTTGGTTCATGGTGACAGCGCAACCTGTTGCTGGTTGGGCAGGATACGTACATTGGCGTGTGGATGATATTACAGAGGCGCGTGATTTGAACCGCTCTGTGCGTGAAGAGCGCGAGAAGCTTATCGATTTTACCGATAACTCACCTGTTGGATTTTTCTCTGTAAATGAAGAAGGGCGCTTTGTTTTTGTGAATGCAACACTTGCGCGCTGGCTCGGTAACAGTATCGAAGAACTTCTTAGTACGGGGCACTTGCATACCTATCTTGATAAACCGCTTAGAAACGGTGCGCCTTACGACATTATCGATAGCGGTGGTGCGCGCCAAGTTGCCGAGGTCACAATGAAAGGCCCTGGTGGTAAGACCTTTCTGGCTTCTATTAATCAGGCCGTGGTGACTGAAGGGGATGGTCGTGTCCGAACACGGGGAGTTGTGCATGATCTAACCTCTGAAAAAGAAATGCGTCGTGCTCTTCAAGTGTCCGAAGATCGATTCCAAAAATTCTTCGACGAAGCGCCTGTGGGCGTCATGCTTGTTGATGGTGATGGCAAGATTAAAGATATTAATAACGCAATGAGCAATGTGCTTGGCGCCAATATTAAAATTCTGGAAGGAAAGAATCTAAAGGATATTGTCAGCGCCGATACGCAGCAAGAAACACTAACAGCGATTGCTAAAGTTGAAAAAGGCCGCCGTATGGAGGCACCGTTAGAAATTGGCCTTCAATATAATGGTGATCAGACGATTGCTGCACAAATGCATGCGCGCCGCTTTAAAGAGAGTGATGATGTTGTGCTTCACTTCATTGATTTAACTGAGCAAAAAGATCTTGAGGCGCAATTTGTTCAATCACAAAAAATGCAAGCGATTGGCCAGCTTGCTGGTGGTGTTGCGCACGACTTCAACAACTTGCTAACCGCAATCATTGGCTTTTGTGATTTGCTCCTTCTTCGCCATAAGCCAGGAGATCCATCATTTGGCGATATTATGCAGATTAAGCAAAACTCAAACCGTGCCGCGAACTTGGTACGTCAGTTGTTAGCGTTCTCGCGCCAGCAGACATTGCGTCCGAAAGTGCACGATATTACAGATATTTTGACTGAGCTATCGCATCTTATCCGTCGTTTGATCGGAGCGAATATCGAGCTGGACGTGCTTCATGGGTCAGATTTGGGTCTGATTAAAGTTGATGTTGGTCAGATGGAGCAAGTGCTTATCAACATGGCCGTAAATGCCCGTGATGCGATGGAAAGCGGCGGCAAATTAACGATCAAAACACACCCACTTTCTTTTTACCCAGGATATCACCTTCTTGTTG
>JABSQP010000032.1 GCA_013215815.1 Alphaproteobacteria bacterium
GCACGCGAAGACTTACGTACTAAAGCACAATCAAAATCAGAAATTGCTACTGAAATCAAAACATTGCAGACTGTTCTTAATTCTTCATCTGAAGAAGAGTACCGCCCTGTTTTAAGTGATGTTGAGCCCGATAAGGGTTTTGAAACCGCCCTTTCACGTGCGCTCGGGGACACATTAATGGCCTCAACAGATGATGATGCCCCTATTGTATGGCGTGAGCGTTCATTTGCGGCGTCTGACTTCCCTGCTCTGCCAAATGGTGCAAAGGCTCTTGAGCCTCATATTAAAGCACCAGCTCATCTAAAAGCAGCTCTGAGCCTTATCGGTGTTGTAGATACAGAAGAGCAAGGTCAGTCCACAGCATCTGAATTGAAACCGGGTCAGTCTATTGTATCACTAGATGGGGCCTATTGGCGTTGGGATGGCTTGCACATTAAAGCAAGCGCAGCTGACCGTCACGCACAGTACTTACAGCAAATCAATCGCCTGAAAGAGCTTGAAGATAAGTTTCCTGCTGAAGAAGCGGCGTATGAAGCAGCAAAAGCGGAACTAGACGCTGCGCAAGAAGCAAAGCAGCAGGCACAAGAGAACGTTGATAATATTCTCCGTGATACGCGCTCTAGAGAGCTTTCACTTTCTGAAAAGCAATCAGAGATCAGCCGTCTTACAGAACAGCGCTCTGGCCTATTCGCCGAGATCGCAAAACTCGAAGAAGGTTTGAGCAACGCAAATAAAGACATTCAGGAAATTTCGACGTCTTTAGAAGAAAGTAAAAAAGGTCTTGAGGCCTATAACGAAAACGCAATGAACGATCAGTCGGAGCGCGTCGAAAAAGTGCGTTCGAAGCTCTCGGAAGTACGTGACAACCACCGTGAAGCTGTGCGTGAGCTTGACATGATCCAGCAAGAGCAAAGCCGCCGTAAAGCGCGCCTGCACGCAATTGCAGATGAGAGCGTCAACTTGCAAAACCGCGTTATCCGCTCTCGTGAGCGCCTCAAAGAACTAGAAGAGCGCGAAGGTCAGCTAAAAACTAAGCTTGAAAGCCTAGAAAATGCTCCAAAAACAATGGGGTCAGAGCGTGAAGAGCTTGTAAGTCGTATTTCTGAGTTGGAGAAACAACGTAATATCGATGCTGATAAGTTAGCTGAAGTGGAAAACGAACTGGCACAAACAAACAAGGCACTGAAAGAAGCCGAAAGCACGTTATCTGATGCGCGTGAATCACGCGCATCTGCTCAGGCAACAGCTGCCGCAGGTCAAGAACAGCTCGATGAGATTGTTCAGGCTATTCATGAGAAGTTTGATCTGGAGCCAAAAGCTTTACTTGCTCAGACAACACTCAAGGTTGATGAGGAAGAAGAGATTCCTGCAATTGAACCACTTAAAGAGGCGCGTGATAAATTCACACGTCAGCGCGATGGCATTGGTCCGGTTAACCTGCGAGCAGAACAAGAAGCAGAAGAATTAGAAAAAGAAGTTGGCGTTATTTTTACAGAACGCGATGACCTTATTCAGGCGATTGCTGAGCTTCGTGAAGGTATTGATAAACTCAACACTGAAGCCAGAGAACGCCTTATGGCTGCATTTGATCAGGTGAATGGCCACTTCCAACGCCTCTTTGTCGAACTGTTCGGTGGTGGTCAGGCTCATTTGAAACTCATAGAATCAGATGATCCATTGAACTCTGGCTTAGAAATCTTTGCACAACCACCAGGTAAAACACTGCAATCACTTAGTCTTCTTTCTGGTGGTGAGCAGACATTGGCCTCTATCGCGCTAATTTTCGGTATGTTCTTGACGAATCCATCACCAATTTGTGTGCTCGACGAGATTGACGCGCCTCTTGATGATGCAAACGTTGATCGTGTCTGTAACCTGCTTGATCACATTGCAGAACGCGGAGAAACACGCTTCCTTATTATTACACACCACCGCCTCACGATGGCGCGTATGGACCGTTTATACGGTGTTACAATGGCTGAGCGTGGTGTATCACAGCTCGTTTCCGTTGATCTGAACCAGCAAATGGACTTCCTTGAGGCCGCTGAATAATGCATGAAACTCCTTCTGATGATGAAAAGCTGGATAATCTTGAAGAACGTCTAGCTGCAGCAAAGAAGGAGTTTGACGAAGATTACAACCCAAAACCAAAAGAAAGCCATGGTAGCGAGGGCGCCAATATTGGTTACGAATTTCTAGCCTATGTGATCTCTGGCGGTCTTTTGGGTTATGGAATTGATCACTTTGCCGGAACAGTCCCATTTGGCCTCATGATATTCATGATTTTGGGCTTTGTTTTGGGAGTTTTCCGCGCCAATGCGAGGACCCGGCAACAATACGAAAATAGTGACGAATAATTGCATTTTGTGCATTGCATTCCATACTGAAATCCGTTAATTAGATGCACAAATAATAAGGTATTAAACAATTAACGGTTAGACTTGTTGTGGCAAATCCTATTCATCAATTTGTAATTGAAAACAAATATGATCTCGATATCGCAGGTGTTGATATCTCTTTCACGAATTCCGCTATGTGGATGGCTATTGGCTTTGTTGTCTCTATTGCCTTCCTAACAATTGCGATGAAGCGTAAATCAATGGTCCCAGGCCGCATGCAAATAGCAGCAGAAATGCTCTATATGTTTATTGCCGATATGGTGCGCGACACAATTGGGCCTAAAGGTGCACGTTACTTTCCGTTTATCTTTACTCTATTTATGTTCGTTTTAATGGGGAATGTTTTAGGCCTACTGCCCTACTCGTTCACATATACTAGTCACCTAGCTGTAACAGGTGGATTGGCTCTTCTAATTTTCGCTATGGTTATCCTATTTGGCTTATTTAACCACGGCTTTAAATTCTTCTCTCTTTTTGCACCTGCAGGCGTTCCTTGGTTTATTTACCCCGTGCTTGTGCCAATTGAGATCATTTCATTCTTTGTTCGTCCTTTAACACTATCTGTTCGTTTGTTCGCGAACATGATGGCAGGACACATTATGCTGAAGGTTGTTGCAGGGTTTGCGGCGGCAGCAGCGGGCGCAGGCGCTGGCATGGCGATGGTTGGGATCTTCCCTGTCTTCATCAACTTCGGCCTGATGGCATTTGAATTATTGGTGGCCTTCATTCAGGCTTACGTGTTTGCAATTCTGACTTGTGTTTATCTAAAAGACACAGTTGAACTTCATCACTAATTTTGTATGATCGCCAACAATTTTAAGGGTTTTTAACAAGGTTAAATTTTCAACTTATTAAGAGGAAAAGGAAAATAAAATGGAAATTGAAGCAATGACAGTTCTAGCGGGTGCACTAGTCGCACTTCCAGCTTTGGGCGCAGCGATTGGTCTAGGTCTATACACAGCAGCGTATGCAGCTGGTGTTGCACGTAACCCAGAAGCTAAAAAACAACTAGACGAGAAATTCTTCATCGTTCTAGCGTTTATTGAAGCTTTGGGTATTATTCCAATCGGTATCGGCGCAGCTCTATTATTTGGTTAATATCTGAATGAATATTCAATTCAAAATATCAGCAAAAGAGCTTCTGTCGTCTACGGCGGCAGCTCTTTTTGTTTCATGTGTTTTTGCTGGCGACGTTCTCGCTGCTGGTGACGCAGCTGAAGTAGAAGGTCTTCCACAACTGGATTTTACGACCTACACTCCTCAGTTGTTTTGGATGTTTGCTTTCTTTGCTGTTCTTTACATGTTTTTCGCTATGAAAACATTGCCTGAAATTTCAGGTGTAATTGAGAACCGTAAAAATCATATTCAATCGGATCTTGAAACAGCTGAAAAGCTTGCAGCTGAAGCTGACCAAGTACAGGAAGCTTACCAAGCTTCTCTTGTAAAGGCTCAAGACAAAGCTGCTAAGGCTATCCAAGATGTTGAGAGCGATATGAAGAAAGCGGCGGAAGACGCTGCCGAAGAATTTCGTGTTCGTTCAGAAAAAGAAATCAAAGCAGCTGAAGCTGAAGTTTTAAAAGCACAAGATGCTGTCATGGATGAGGTAAACACAATCGCGGCGGAAGCTGCGAGTGAAGCCGTATCCAAAATCATTGGTGCAAAAACAGACATCAAAAAAGCAAAAACAATAATTGAAGGCCTCGCCGATAAAGCGAAGGCTGCTTAAAGAGTAAAAGGTTAAAGAGATGGCTAGTCCTGCTCATACAGATACAACTCATGGCGACAGCGGTGATTATATTGCCGAGGTTGGTCATGCAACACCTGGTGCAGATCACGGGATCATGTATATGCTTTCGCATGATACAAGCTTGTGGGTCGCCTTCTCTTTTATTCTTTTTGTTGTTGTTGCTTTTAAACTCGGTAGAAAGTCTGTCGTTAATGGCTTAGACGGCAAAATTAATGAAATTAAATCTGAGATTGATAATGCGGAACGTCTTCGTGTCGAAGCTCAGGAACTACTAGCACAATATCAGCGTAAGCAACAAGACGCTGAAAAAGAAGCGAAAGACATCGTAAAAAATGCGAAGTCACAAGCTAAATCCATCAAGAAAAACATGCAGATTGAGTTAGAAGACATCATGGCACGCCGTGAAAGTCAGCTCGCTGATCGTATGAAGCGTCTCGAAGAAAACGCTATTGCAAAAATCCAAAACGAAGCAGCGGATGTAGCAATGGCAGCCACAACTGAAATGATTATGCAGACATTAGATGAAAAGACGCAAAAAAATCTAATGGATGATTCAATCAAAGTTGTTTCTAAGCAGCTTAATTAACAATCAATAATTGCTAACAGCTCTATTGCGGCTTAGACTATCCTCCCTAAACAACAGGATATAACAATGACACAAGCCGCAATGTCACCATCATCTAATATTATTCAAGAGTTAGGTTTTGAGGCGAAACAAGCCTCGTTTCAGCTGTCACAAGCTTCAGAAAAAAACGTAAACACTATTCTGCGTAATATAGCCGATAAAATTGACGCTAGCGTGGAAGATATCCTTAAGGCCAATCAGAAAGATGTAGAAGCCGCAAAAGTCAAAGGGCTTACAGATGCAATGATTGATCGCCTTGTTCTCAATGAAGAACGTCTAGCGGCAATAGCAAACGGTGTTATTGCTATTTCAGAGCTTGCAGATCCTGTAGGCCGTATCTTATCTGAAACCAAACGCCCAAACGATCTAACCATTAAAAAAGTTGCCGTACCTATTGGCGTACTAGGCATGATTTATGAATCACGACCAAATGTTACTGTAGACGCTGCGGCGCTCTGTCTAAAATCTCGTAATGCGGTTATTTTGCGCGGTGGATCTGAAAGCTTTCACTCCTCTCATGCGTTTCATGGTCTTATTCAGCAAGCTCTTGAGGAAAACGATCTGTCGAAGGCGTGTGTTCAAATGGTGCCCTCTACCGATCGTGCCCTTGTTGGCGATATGCTCAGCGCAAATGATGTTATTGATGTTATGATCCCGCGCGGCGGAAAAGGTTTAACAGGCCGTGTTATGGATGAGGCTAAAATGCCGGTTTTCGCGCATTTGGACGGCAACTGTCATATTTATATTGATGAAGATGCTGATATAGAGAAAGCTAAACAAGTTCTATTGAACGCTAAACTGCGCCGAACAGGTATTTGCGGCGCAGCAGAGTCACTACTCCTGCACTCATCCTTATCAGATAGTGATGTAAAAGACCTGTTAAGCGCCCTGATGAATAACGACTGCGTAATCGTAGGCGATGAAAGAGCGCAAACTTTAGATAAGAATATCACTGCCGCGAGTGAAGAGGATTGGTCTACTGAGTACTTAGAGGCCAAGATCAGCTGCAAATTTGTCGCAAGCACGTCAGAAGCCATCGCTCATATCAACCAATACGGCTCCCATCACACGGATTGTATCATCACAGAAAACGCTGATACGGCGACGACCTTCCTGAATAATGTTGATAGCGCTATTGTCATGCATAACGCCTCAACACAATTTGCCGACGGCTGGGAATTTGGAATGGGCGCAGAAATTGGCATTGGAACTGGTAAGCTGCATGCGCGTGGGCCAGTTGGGTTAGAGCAGCTTACAACTTTCAAATATCAGGTCTTCGGTAACGGGCAAACACGCGCTTAAAGAAAGTATTGCTATATGCCCTTAAATCAAACACCATTTGCGATGCCGACATTACGTGACGGTCAAAGGTGGAGAGGATGTCGCGTTGGTCTTCTGGGAGGATCTTTTAATCCGCCACACGAAGGCCATTTGCATATTGCACGATTGGCGCAAGCAAAGTTTGGGTTAGACTTTGTGTGGTGGGTCGTAACGCCGCAAAACCCGCTCAAGAAAAACACAGGCGGCTATGAACGCCGTTTCGCACAAGTTGAAAATATGATTTCACCCTACCCGCGTCAGTTAACAACACATATCGAGCGTGACCTTGATACACGCTATACATATGAAACTGTTTTGGGGCTTCGGGAGGCGTTTCCTCAAACAGATTTTCTATGGATTTGCGGTATGGATAATGCACTCATATTTCACAAATGGGATCATTGGCAGGAACTTCTCGAGAATATGCCTATCACCTTCATTGCGCGCCCTCCTGCAGGGAATTTGGTCAAAAACTGCCCAATTCGTATGTATAATCATCCGCAGTATTATCAGGCTTTTGGACGTAAAACCGACCTAAAAAAGCCTGGAATCTACTGGTTACAGGGCACAAAAATGCTGGATATTTCCTCCACAAATATTAGAAATAATAATTAAATATCAATAACTTATATAAATTACTTAATATTTTACTTTGGCTCTCAATACGAATCTTAATTGATGGTTCATCGAATCCGTTGTAAAATATAAGTATGAGCGGATTGTTCTTTATAAAAAGTAACAATATTAGTGAGGATAAGTGGCGATAGATTTCTACGCAAATATCCATTCATTTACACATTCCCCGACATTATCGGTGTTAGATAAGTTGAGCCATAACGGCTTGCTTCTTGTGCCTGCTCATAGTAAATCAACCATGATCCTAAGCAGTAAAGGAGGAGCATAAAATTCTAACATATACAGAGAAAGGGCCGCTTACATCGGCCAACATAAAAGACCTTATTATAGAGTCTCTCGACGATGATAAGGCTATCGATATCGAAGTTATAGATTTAGACGAGCAAGTTGGCATAGCTGATCACATCGTCATAGCTTCAGGAACTTCATCAACCCAGGTTGTTCGCCTAGCAGAAAAACTCAAAGAAAGATTAAACGGTCGTGGCGTTTCAGGTGTATCACTTGAAGGTGTAGCGCAAGGTAATTGGGTAATAGTTGATGCAGGTGATGTAATAGTGCACCTCTTCCGTCCGGAAGTGAGAGAGTTCTATAATATCGAGAAGATGTGGACGATGGCCGCAGTACCGGCGAATTCGGAAGAACTCGTTCACGCATAGAATTATATAAATAGAGCCTTTCTATTTATCTGCACTTAGGGCACTTTGTGCTCATGAGCGCTGTTACAATTATTGCCGCGAGCAAAAACAAGAAATCTTCCCCCTTCTTTGATCTATGGGATCAATATGCGAAAAGATTGCAATGGAAATGTAATCTAATCGAAATTGAAGCAAAATCACCTAAAGATGAATTACAAAAGCTTAAAGAGAAGATAAACCCCTCTCTCCCGCTCATTGCTTTGGATGAAAAAGGTAAAACACTCTCCAGTATTGAGTTCTCAAAACATATAGAAAAAATACAGTTGGATAGCACAAACGGCATTCAATTTATTATTGGTGGCGCAGACGGTCTTGATGATGAAATTCGCGACCAAGCGCCTTATTATGAGCTTTGGGCGACAAACATGGCCTCATATGATGGCTCGTGTAATGTTATTAGAGCAAATATACCGCGCACAGCAAATTCTTGCTGGTCATCCGTATCATAGGGAATAGAATGACTGAATGACTCGTTTCATCCTGCTCGTTCTGATGATTATTCTGCCATCGGTTTCTTTCGCCGAGTCCCCTCTTCCTCGTACGCACCCAACAAAAGATCTGGAACGTCAAAAGCAACAGGGCCAAGAACGCAGTGCCGCGTTACAAAAAGAAATCAAATCAATTGAAACCGATCTCAGTAAGACCAAAAAATCAATGGTTTCGCTTGCTTCGAAAATGAAAGCTAATGAACAAAAGCTCATTGAACTTGAAAACAGTATATCGGCGCAAAAACAGCAACAAATGGATATCGAAGCGCGCCTTGAACAAGATAAAGGTACAATGTCGGATATTGTCTTGGCTATGGCTCGTATTAAACGTGTACCACCGGAAGCATTACTGGCAAAACCAGGTTCTCCTTTAAAGACAGCGCAAAGCGCAATGCTACTCGAGGGGCTTTTACCATCAATTTATGAACGAGCATCACAACTTCAAAACGATCGAGAAGCGCTAGACAAATTAATAGCTGATTTAGAGCAAAAAGAACGTGGCGTTATTGCAGCTAGTAAAAGTCTCTCTGCACAAGAAAATGAACTCAAACAGCTTTTAAATAAGCGTGAGCGATTGCTTGCTAAAACTTCTAAAGATTACAAAAAGCAGACTGCCGAAGTTAAAATCATCAGCGCTCAAGCTAAGACTTTAAAAGATCTCATGAAGAAAATAGAAAAAAGGCAAGCCAGAGCCGATAAGGCCGCGCAGGCTAAACCACAAAAGGCCAGTTTCACTCAGAAAGTTCCGCTTCCCGCACCAGGTAAACCACAACTCCCTGTTTCTGGTTTCATTACCACGAGCTATGGCCATAAGGATAATATCGGTGCTAAGAGCGAAGGCCTTACAATACAATCGCGCGCAAATAGCATCGTCGTTGCCCCTATGGGCGGAGTTGTAGAATATGCTGGCTCATTCCGTAACTATGGGAATATGGTGCTTATTAAGCATAAAAACCGTTATGTGAGCCTTATAGCTGAATTAGGGAAAATCAATACCGCTGTAGGTCAAACCGTATCTGTTGGTGAACCCATAGGTAAAACAAAGCTGAATAGTACGCAAAATATCGGTGACGCAGGCAAAACAACGATATATTATGAATTACGTTATAAGGGTAACCCTATTAACCCTTCCAAGAAATTTTCAGGCATTCGTTAAAAGGATTTTACATGCGCATTTCTTCTAAGTTTATTTTATCTCTCGCTCTACTTGCCAGTATGTCAGGTAACGTGTTTGCACAGGCCGTTAAAGACGCTGAAGAGCGCACAGCTGGCCGCCCTGTGGAAGATCAAATGCGTGAGACATACCGCCAACTTAATCTACTAGGTGATGTATTTGAGCGTGTGCGTTCCAATTATGTTGAAGATGTCACGGATGAAGACCTTGTGAAAAATGCGATCGATGGCATGCTTACAAATCTTGACCCACACTCATCATACTTGGATGAAAAAGATTTTGCTGATATGCGCGTAAATACACGCGGTGAGTTTGGCGGGCTTGGCATTGAAGTTAGTATGGAGAGTGGCTTTGTTAAAGTGGTGTCTCCCATCGATGATACGCCAGCTTTCCGCGCAGGCATGCAAGCTGGTGATTTTATCACGCACATAGATGAAGAGCCTGTTCTTGGCCTAACTCTCTCTGAAGCTGTCGATAAAATGCGCGGTAAAGTTGGCGCGCCAATTAAAATTACAGTAGTGCGTGAAGGCGAAGATGAGCCATTCGATGTTGATATCGTGCGTGATGTTATCAAAATCCGTTCAGTGCGTAGTCACGTTGAAGAAAACGATATTGGATACATTCGTGTGACAACGTTTAACCAAAACACCGCTCCCGGCGTTGTTAAGGCTGTAAAAGATATTAAGTCAGAAATGGAGGGCGAACCTATTGGTTACGTTCTTGACCTTCGTAATAACCCTGGAGGCCTTCTTGATCAAGCGATTGCAGTCTCTGATGCCTTTTTAGATAAAGGTGAAATTGTTTCAACACGTGGTCGTAGTGAAAGCGATACAAAGCGCGATAATGCAACACCGGGCGATTTAGCGGATGGCAAACCTATGGTGGTTTTAATCAATAGTGGTTCTGCATCAGCCTCTGAGATTGTTGCAGGAGCGCTTCAAGATCACCGCCGTGCTATTCTTTTAGGCACACAATCCTTTGGTAAGGGTTCGGTTCAAACAATCATCCCTATTCCTGGTCATGGCGCGATGAGGCTGACTACTGCCCGTTATTACACGCCTTCTGGTCGTTCCATTCAAGCAGAAGGCATTGAACCTGATATCATTGTTGAACCAGCAAAAGTAGAGTCTGTTGGTGATGAAAAACGTATTAGAGAAAATGATCTCAAAGGCGCTTTGGACAAAAAGAAAAAAGATAAAAAAGGGAAAGATGAAAAGGCTGAAGAAGAAAAACCTGAGGACTACCAGTTGAGCCGCGCGATCGACCTTCTTCGCGGTATGACTCTGTATGAAGATCGTTTTAGAGAAGTCATTCGTACAAGTGCAAACGACAACAAAGCTGCAGAGAAAAAAGAAAAGACATCTGATTAACAATGAGTGAATTTCAAGCAGTCCTTGATGAAGAAATGGATAAAGCCGTTGATGAAGTTGACGGTGAAGAGGAGCTGCAAGCTGAAAAACGCGAAAGAAAAAAAATTCAGTTAAACTTTTCTCTCTCTAAATTCTTTTCGATCCCGTCCTTTATTAAAAGCTTCGTTTTTTGGGCGCTCATTCTACTCAGTATTTTTATTTGGACGCACTTTAGCGCCGATAGCACGAGTGACGAATTTAAATCACGACTAGCGTCAAAAACAGTTACGATAGAACGCAATGAAGGTGAAACTTATCGCGTTAGTGAGATTTACAACCCGCCTATTGACGTTGTTTCCGACGAGTCTGGAGGCGAAGAAACAAGTTCTGTCTCAGCGACACCTATAAAGCAGAATATGGCCGGCACTTTAACTGCTGCACCAGTTCCAGGCCTATATGAAAGTTTACCAGAAGGCATTATTCCAAGAGCACGTCTGGAAGATGGCATGACACCTTTTGAAGCTTATAAAAAACCATATAGCGCGCAAACACGTAAGCCAAAGATAGCATTTGTTGCCGTTGATGCAGGACTATCGCGCACATCTACTGATCGATTAATTAAAGAGATGCCCGAGGAGATTTCTTTGGCATTTTCACCGTATGCGCCTGGTATAAAGCTATTATCAGATGCAGCGCGTAAGGAAGGTCATGAGACATGGATGATGCTTCCTCTAGAGAATGAAGATTACCCCAAACACGATCCTGGCCCCCTCACCTTGCTTGTCACAGCTAGCATTGAGCAAAACCACGCAAGATTATTGTCAATCATGGGACGAGCAGCAGGTTACGTTGGCGTTATCTCATGGGAAGATCATGTCTATACCCCAAAAGATGCTGAAACAAGTGCGGCAATACAGCAAATATTTGGGCGTGGACTTGGTGTTATCGATAGCTCTCCGTCCAGTATGCGCGATTTTGGCAGACGCATGGCTTATAGCAACGAATTCCCTTTCGCAAAAAATAACTTTTGGCTTGATAAAGACTTAACGCCCGGTGCAATGAGAGCGCAGTTGAAAAAGTTAGAAGACCTCGCTGCAGCACGCGGGGAAGCTATTATGCTCTTTCATCCTTATCCCAAAAGTATTGATACCATTCAAGGTTGGATGAAATCACGCGCTGCGCGTGAATACGAAGTCGTCCCCGCCTCTTTTATTGCTCAGTATAATGACTAAGAATATTCAAGATCTTCCTTATCGCCCTTGTGCAGGCATTGCTCTTTTTAATTCTAAAGGACAAGTTTTTGTGGGTGAGCGCATCGATACACCGGGCGCGTGGCAAATGCCACAAGGTGGCATTGAAGACGGTGAAGATCTCACGCTAGCTGCTGCGCGTGAGCTTAAGGAAGAAATAGGCACCGATAATGCTGACCTTATTAGGATCCATCCAGAAACAATCAAATATGATCTACCTGATCATCTTTTAGGCAGCCTGTGGAATGGTAAATACCGTGGGCAAGAACAGCACTGGATTGCAATGCGTTTTAATGGCAGCGATGATGAAATAGCTTTAGATGCAGATGACCATCCTGAATTCAGCGCTTGGCAATGGGTCGATCTCGATAAAACAATAGACCTTATTGTGCCTTTTAAAAAAGACGTCTACGAACAAGTCATAAACGCCTTTTCTGATATATCTTAAATTGCTCGCCTCCTAGGGGTTTACAGGGCTCCATGCTGGATCTGATCCATCGCGCGGCGTCTTTAGAATCTGTTCGTTATAGCCCGTTAGGTCGATTGTATAGAGCTTTGCTGAACGGCTACGACCACCATTCGTTGGGCGCTCTTTAAAGTATGTTAGAACACGGCCATTTGGTGACCAGCTAGGTCCCTCAACGTGGTAAGCACGCGTAATCAAACGTTCGCCAGAACCGTCAGGACGAATAACACCAATATAGAACTGCCCCTTTAACATCTTTGTAAAGGCAATCAGGTCGCCACGAGGTGACCACACAGGGTTCGCATAACGCCCTTTTCCAAAAGTAATACGGCGCACATCGCCTCCACTTTTCGTCATAGTATAGAGCTGCTGTGAGCCACCACGGTCAGATTCAAACACTATGCGCTTCCCGTCCGGCGCGTAAGATGGCGCCGTATCAATACCACTGTGTGAAGTCAGCTGTCTGGAACGACGTGTTCTGAGGTCTAGCTCATGAATATCACTATTACCGTTTTTTGATAATGACATGATGACTTTGTTTCCATCAGGCGAGAAGCGCGGGGCAAATGTCATCCCTGGGAAATTGCCAAGAAGCTCCTGACGGCCTGTGTCGATATTGTAGAGATACACACGCGGCTTTCCTCCACGGTATGACATATAAGTAATTTCCTGCGCTGTTGGTGAAAAACGCGGAGTTAGAACCAACTCACCGGCAGGTGTCAGATATTTATGGTTATAGCCATCCTGATCCATGATCGCGAGGCGTTTAATACGTTTGTTCGGTGCGCCCTCTTCTGCAATATAAACAATACGCGTATCGAAGTAGCCGTTCTCACCTGTAATACGCTTATAAATCTCATCAGAGATAATATGGGCAATACGGCGCCAGTTTTGCGGCGTTGTCATGTAGGCCATACCAATGAGCTGCTGCTGTGTGAAAACATCCCAGAGACGAAATTCTACGCGTGTACGACCATCAGCTGTCTTCGTAACACTACCACTAACCAATGCCTGCGCATTAATAGCGCGCCATTCACCAAAGCGCGGATTATCTTTATGAATAGAATCTGGTGTTTGAATGAAGCCTTGACGGTTAATTGGAGCAAACAGTCCAGAACCCTCAAGGTTGCTCGCAACGATTTGCGGAACATCTCGTGCCAAATCAGCCAACTCAGGTGCTTCAGGATAAAATGCGCTAATTGCAATCGGTAAGGCTTCGAGCTTACCTGTCGTAATATCAATTTCTAACTGCGCATGTGCTGATGGTACAACCACCATAAAAGCTAAAAGCGTTAAAAGTATAAATCGCATTCTCTATAATCCTTTTTATAGCTGGGCTGCAGGGTTGAAATTAAAAATCATATCTTTCCAAAGCTCATACTTATCAGCAGGCAGATCCAAAACAGCGCAATTAGGATGCTCTAGCGCACGTAGGGCTGAATCAGTCGCCGCTTTATAAAAACTATCGCTATTATAGCGCCATTGATCTGCAACGCGAGCGCTTTGGACAGATCGATCAGGGTTAATCACAAGCCTGATTTTTACGACAATATCTTCTGCGTAACGCGCACCTGCCATCAAGTTCCAGCATTCAGCAAATTGTCGGTTTAGAGCCATTCTAATCGCATCAACTTCCGTTGCTGATAGCTTTTGAGAAAATTTAGCCAAAGGTGATGCTTCAGCAGGTATAGGTGTATCCGCAGGTGGCGCTTCAGGAGTATCTTCTGGCTCACTATCTTGAAGGTTTTTTAGTACTGATAAAAATGCGTCTTCCTGTGCGGCTACTTCTTTTGCATCATCCTTTGGTGGTTCAAGCTTCTTCTCCTCCGGTTGTTCTAGCTTTTCTGTTGGCGGTGGCGGCACTTTAGGCTCTGGTTTCACTGTGTGCTCTACAGGTTTAGGTGGCTCTAACGGCGTAACCTTTGGAGGATCTTTTGTTTCAACTTTAGGCGGAGCAGTTATTTTATTCTTTTTAGGTGCCGATTTTTCTTCTTTAGGTTTAGGGGCTCTATTTTGATTAGGGCGCCGATTTGTTTGCGTTTCCTCATCAATATTCACAATTTCAATCGCAATCGGTGCAGATGGAAGTTCTATAGGTTTCTTTATATAAGGCAAACCAACCGTACTTCCTATAATGACCGTAAGATGAAAAACCACTGACGCGCCAAGCGCCCACTTCATAGCAGGCGGTAAATCCATTTCTGGCATTTTTGACGCAATGTTCATTTGTTATTCGTAATCAAGCTTTGTGGCGATTTTGAGCCATTTATTGGGAAGAATTAGAGATAAGAGCTACTTTCTGAAAACCTGCTTTGTTAATGGAACCAAGGACATCCATGACTTTACCGTAATCCATCGATTTATCAGCGCGGATATATATACGTTTATCAGGGTCATTGTTAGCCTTTACACCAAGAATTTGAATCAGGCGGCTACGCTTCACTTCTGTATCACCTACATAAATCGTTCCGTCTGGTTCTAGCGATACTTCAAGCGGTGTGTTGTCTTCTTGGCTCAACGCCTTTGCCTCACTATCAGGAAGATCAATTGGAACCCCGGCGGTTAACAATGGCGCAGCAACCATAAAGACAATCAAAAGCACAAGCATCACATCCACGAATGGCGTGACGTTAATTTCAGCCATTGGACGATATCCACGCCCTGCTTTTCGACTGGTAGATGTTTGAAGTTGAGCACCCATCGTTACGCCGCTCTCTTACCGGCTTTTTGATCTTGTGTTTCCAAATGGCGAGAAAGAATAGCCATAAATTCTGTGACAAAATCATCGAGACGACCGGCATAACGACCCAAACGGCTTGTATATCCGTTAAATGCAATAACAGCAGGGATAGCGGCAACAAGGCCAAGTGCCGTCGCAAAAAGAGCCTCGGCAATACCAGGCGCAACAACAGCTAAAGAAGTGTTGTTTGTCTGCGCAATTGCGGTAAAGGAATTCATAATTCCCCAAACAGTACCAAAAAGACCAACGAATGGAGCCGTAGAACCAACTGTAGCAAGAAATGTCATACCGCGTTCTAAACGCTCCATCTCTCGGTTAATAGCAACACTCATTGCACGCTCTACACGTTGGCGTAAAGATGCTTGCAACTCTTTACGATCTGGAATGCCGCCAGCAATCGTGTTTTGCCATTCTTCCATGCCGGCACAGAATGTTTTTAGCATTGGATCATTCGGGCTTTTCTTCACGCGATTAAAAAGCTTATCTAAAGGTTCACCAGACCAAAACGCATCTTCGAATTTATTTGCGCGGCGATTAAGCTTCATTAGCGTAGCGCGTTTTTCAAAAATAATCGCCCAACACCAAACTGAAGAAAACACAAGAATAAGCATTACGGCCTTTACCACGATGTCAGCCATCATAAATAAGCCCCACATGCTCAT
>JABSQP010000033.1 GCA_013215815.1 Alphaproteobacteria bacterium
TTTTCAGCTTTTGTAAAAGGTCGAACCTTATCGCCTTCCTTTACGCCTTCTGTATGACCAGAACTAGCAGGATCCGTGTCACCAAACATTTTGACATAACCACCAAGAGGGATAAGAGAAAACTTCCAACGCGTTCCGTTCTTGTCATTAAATCCATAAATCTCTTTACCAAAGCCAATGGAAAACACATCAACACGAACGCCGCACATACGTGCAACAATGTAATGGCCCCACTCATGCACAAACACAAGGATACTTAAAACGATAAGGAACGTGCCGCCGTAAAGCCAAACGTTGCTTGCCATTAGTTGAAAGAGGTCAAATAGTTCCATGGTCGTACCCTAACGTCGAGTGAGTAATTTTTAAAGAATAAGCGATTCTGCTCTATCGCGCGCTACTTTATCGTAACTGATAACATCATTCAAAGAATTTAAGCTTGCTGCTTCACGCTTTTCTAACACATCTATTATTACTTTATGTATGTCCAAAAAGGCAATTTTGCGGTCTAAAAAGGCCGAAACAGCGACTTCATTCGCTGCGTTCATCACCAAGCAGGCTTCTTGTCCTTCTTTAAGCGCGTCGTAAGCCATGTTCACAGCCGGAAATAGCTCATGGTTTACATCTTCGAAATCTAAACGATTAATCTGTTTAAAGTTAAGCCTATCTCCAGGTGTTCTCATACGCTCTGGCCAGCCCAATATGTTAGTTATCGGTGTGCACATATCGGAAGCTCCCATTTGTGCCAAAATAGAACCATCCGAATACTCCACCATTGAGTGAATAAGCGATTGCGGATGAACCAGCACATCAATCTTATCAGCAGGCATATCAAATAAATAATGCGCCTCAATCACCTCTAAGGCTTTATTCATCATAGACGCGCTATCAACTGATATCTTCGCACCCATGCTCCAATTAGGATGATTAACCGCCTGCTCTGGTGTTGCTTTTTCAATCTGTCTACGGTTCCATTCACGGAATGGTCCACCAGATGCCGTTAAGATAATGCGATCGATTGACTTCGCATTGTCTTTTTCAAATACTTGAAAGATCGCGTTATGCTCACTATCGACAGGCAAAAGTGTTGCGCCATGTTTATCAGCTGCAGCCAAAACCAAAGCACCAGCTGAAACCAACGGCTCTTTATTAGCAATAGCGATAACACCGCCCTGCTCTATCGCTTTCATTAGGGGCTTTAAGCCTGCCATGCCAACAATAGCAGCCATTGTAATATCTGACTTTTGTGCCGCGGCATCACAGACAGCATCACAGCCGGCAGCCAACGTTATGTCCGTTCCCGCAAGCCCTGACTTTAATGTCTCGTATTTATCAGGATCACCAATCACGACAAGATTAGGTTGAAATTTTATTGCCTGTTCGATCAAGCGATCAACATTTGAAAAGGCCGTTAAAACACCGACTTGGAATTGATCAGGGTGCGCCTCAATAACTTTAAGAGTGCTTTGGCCGATTGAGCCCGTACTGCCAAGAATGTTAACCGTGCGCATTAGGCTACGCAGCTCCACTTAGAGACACGACAATAAAGAAGAACAGCGCGCCCATCATCAACGAGTCAATACGATCCAACAATCCACCATGGCCTGGAATAAGGTTGCTTGTGTCTTTAATGCTTGCACGGCGCTTCGCAGCAGAGATCAGCAAATCACCGGCTTGACCGACAATCGTCAAAGCCATACCAACAAAAAAGGCAATAAACATGGAGGAGAAAGGAAGCCGTAATTCAAATAACGGCGCGACGCCATACAGAACGAACATGAATAAACCACTGAAGAGCATTCCGCCTATAAGCCCCGCCCATGTTTTGTTTGGGCTAATCGACGGCATGAGTTTCGCTCCGCCAATGAACTTTCCGGCAAAGTAAGCACCAACATCACCGGCCCATACTGTTGTTGCAAAAGACATTACGAGGAAGAACCCCTGATCAAACTGCATTCTCATCGCAATAAAGCTATAGAAACACAGCATGAAATAGATCAAACCTGCGGCAGCATATCGTTCAAAATAAAACGTTTTACGAGATAGATTGAGCCATTCGTGTACCGAGATAGCGAACGCAATACCGACCAACGCTAAAAACGGCCAGCCGCCAATCCAAAAAACAAGAAGAGATAACGGTCCGATAATAAGGGCGGAGATTATGCGTTTTTGTAATTTCGACGCCATTAGGGAAGCTTTCTAATATAGACTTTAAACGCTTTGAATAGCGCCAAAACGCCTATCTCTTGTTTGAAACTCTTTCATTGCTGCGCGTAATTCATTTTCACCAAAATCAGGCCACAACGTATCCGTAAACACAAACTCACTATACGCACATTGCCATAAAAGGAAATTACTGATGCGTTGTTCTCCACTTGTACGAACAAGAATATCAGGATCAGGTATGCCCTTCGTCATCAAGAAACCGGAAAAATGCTCTTCCGCATTTTCAAATGTAGGTTCAATACCTTGCTCTTGGAAATTGCGCGCCATATCTGCGGCTGCTTTGGTGATATCCATGCGGCCGCCATAATTCAGGGCAATAACAAGGTGCAGCCCGCCATTATCCTTTGTTAGATCTTCTGTATTTTCGATGAGTTCAACAATATCCTTTGATAAAGCAGCCCTATCACCAACAACCTGCAACTTTACATTATTGCGGTGCAAATCAGCTGTCTCAGAACGCAGATACATACGAAGCAAACGCATAAGCTCATTTACTTCTTCTGCTGGACGGCTCCAATTCTCTGTCGAAAAACCAAAAAGTGTTAAATACTTGAGCCCTAACTCTCCTGCAGAGCGAACAACACGTTTACACGCCTCAATTCCTTGATGATGGCCTGCCGTACGCGGAAGGTTACGAGCCTTGGCCCACCTTCCGTTACCGTCCATAATAATGGCTATATGTTGAGGCGCTTGCTCCACGAATAATGCTCCTGAAAGACGGCGACTAAACCGTCATGATGTCGGATTCTTTATCGCCAAGCATTTGATCAACGACTTTAACTTTAGAGTCAGTGAGTTCCTGAACCTCTTTTTCAAAACGCTTTTTGTCGTCTTCTGAAAGATCGCCATCTTTCTTAATTTCGTCCATACCATCGCGGCGCACGTTACGAATGGCCACGCGAGCACTTTCTGCGTATTGGCCCGCAACTTTCGTCAGTTCTTTACGGCGCTCTTCGTTTAGCTCAGGAATTGGCACACGAATAACTGTACCTTCTGCCATTGGGTTCAGCCCTAGGCCAGATTCACGAATAGCTTTTTCAACAGCTGATGTCGCATTCGCGTCCCACACTTGAACAGTTAGCAAGCGCGGTTCAGGTGCACTCACTGTACCAACCTGATTCATCGGCATTTTCGAGCCATACATATCAACAACAACAGGTTCTAGCATGCTTGTTGACGCGCGGCCTGTACGAAGACCTGCAAATTCGCTCTTTAGATTATCTAAGGCACCTTCCATGCGGCGCTGTAGGTTTGCTTTATCCATTTTTCTCTTCCTTCGTTTCTTATTCTATATCTCTAGTTTGTGACCAAAGTATGAGGACCTTCGCCTTTCAGCGCTTGTGCAAAGTTACCAGCTTCTTTAACGGAGAACACCATAATTGGAATATCATTCTCACGCGCCAAAGAAATAGCCGTTGCATCCATCACTTTTAGGTCTTTTGTCAGCACATCCATGTAACTCAAACGATCATAACGTTCTGCACTTGGATCCTTTTCTGGATCAGCATTATAGACACCATCTACTTTTGTGCCCTTAAGCATAGCGTCACAGTTCATTTCTGATGCACGGAGCGCTGCAGCTGTATCAGTTGTGAAGTAAGGATTACCTGTACCCGCTGCAAAGATTACCACACGCCCTTTTTCCATGTGACGCATTGCTTTACGGCGAATATACGGTTCACAAATCGCAGACATCGGAATAGCCGACATCACACGTGTTTGAATTTCAATATTTTCAAGAGCATTTTGAAGCGCAAGAGCGTTAATCACGATGCCGAGCATACCCATATAATCAGCCGTCGTTCTATCCATACCTGCAGCCGCGCCAGAAACACCGCGAAAGATGTTACCTGCCCCAACAACAACACAAACTTCAGTCCCGTTTTCTACGACCTCTTTAATATCCTCAGCAACACGATTAACTGTTTCCGGATCAAGACCAAATTGGTTTTCACCCATCAGGACTTCACCTGACATTTTTAAAAGAACACGTTTGTATTGTGGATCGGACATTCAAGAACCTATATCTGTTTGACTTATAATGTAATAACAGCCGCGCTGACATGCAACGCGGCTGTATGATCTATTCACTAAAATAAATAGCCGCGTTATTAACCGTTAACAGCAGCCGCTACTTCTGCAGCAAAGTCTGTTTCTTCAACCTCGATACCTTCACCAAGTTGGAAACGCGCATAACCAGTTAGTTTAACCGGCGCACCAGCATCTTTTTCTGCATTTTCTAGAAGTTTTGAGATCTTAGTTTCACCATCGATCACAAATGTTTGATCTAGAAGACAAATCTCTTCGTAGAACTTACGCATACGACCTTCAAGCATCTTCTCAACGATCTCTGCAGGCTTACCTTCAGCTAGAGCTTGCTCACGGATAACGTTCTTTTCACGCTCCATTTCAGAAGCATCAACACTGTCACGATCAAGATATTTCGGGAAAGCCGCTGCAACGTGCATTGCAAGCTGCTTACCAAGACCTTGAAGAACCGCCTGATCACCAGCAGATTCTAGTGCTACAAGAACACCAATCTTACCAAGACCTTCTGCAGTTGCGTTGTGAACATACCCCACAACAGCACCTTCAGACACCGTTAGCTTTTCCATACGACGAACGCTCATGTTCTCACCGATTGTCGCCACAAGATTTGTGATTGTGTCTGTTACGTTCTTTCCATCGATCTCAGAAGCCATAAGAGCCTCAACATCGTCTGATTGAAGAGCGTTTTGAGCTACACTACGTACGAAACCTTGGAACTGATCGTTACGTGCAACGAAGTCTGTTTCAGAGTTAACCTCGACAACAGCGCCTGTTGTACCTTCAGAAACGATAGCCACAAGACCTTCAGCAGCTGTACGGCTTGATTTTTTCTCAGCTTTCGCCAGACCTTTCTTACGTAGAAAGTCTACAGCAGCGTCCATATCACCGTTAACTTCTTCAAGAGCCTTTTTTGCATCCATCATGCCTGCGCCTGATTTCTCACGAAGCTCTTTAACCATTGAAGCAGTAATTTGCGTCATTTTTTAATTCCTTATATTAAAAAGTTAATTTTAAATCTTAATTAGCCAGCTGCTGCCGCTTTTTTCGCTTCAGCTGCATCCTCAGCAGGTGCCTCTTCAGCTTTTTCTTTTTTAGCGTCAGCTGCAGGAACTTTAACGTCTACTTCAGCTGCTTCACCAGCATCTTTACCAGATGCAGAAACCTCAGCTTGAAGACCATCAAGAACAGCTTCACAGAAAAGATCACAGTAAAGTGAGATTGAACGAAGAGCGTCATCGTTACCCGGGATTGGAAAATCAACACCATCTGGGTTTGAATTTGTATCAAGAATACCAAATACTGGGATACCAAGGTTATTTGCCTCTTTAACAGCGATATCTTCTTTGTTTACGTCAATAATGAAGATTGCGTCTGGCTGACCGCCCATATCGCGGATACCACCAAGAGAAAGCTCAAGCTTTTGTCTTTCGCGTTCCATCATAAGAAGTTCTTTTTTCTTTAGACCTGTTTCAGGCTGAGCAAAGATTTCTTCGATTTCGCGTAGACGGTTAATTGAATTAGAAATTGTCTTCCAGTTTGTCATCATACCACCAAGCCAACGGTGGTTAACGTAGTACTGACCACAGCGCTTCGCGCTCTCAGCAATCTTTTCAGACGCTTGACGCTTTGTACCAACGAAAAGAACACGGCCACCTTTTGCTACGATGTTACGCATCTCTTGAAGAGCGTTTGATAGCAATGGTGATGTTTGTTGAAGGTCAAGAATGTGAACACCATTACGTACACCAAAGATGTAATCTTGCATCTTTGGATTCCAACGACGTGTGTGGTGACCGAAGTGAACGCCAGCTTCTAGAAGTTCGCGCATTGTAAATGTAGGCATAGCCATAGTGGATTCTCCTTATAAAATATCCAGTTATTTCCTCTGCAGGCCTTGGTTTTTGGTACTTACCTCTAACACTGGTTAAGGAACCTGCATGTGAATTTCGGCCTCACCTGAAGCCGATGGCGGTGTTTTATGGGTTTTCACTAGGAAAATCAAGGGAAAAATGGGGTTTTAGGCACTCTCTTGGAGGCTTAAAAAGCCTGGTGTTTTCTGTAGCGCCATAAGAGCGTGCGCTGGCACAGTCCAACGCCCTCTGAGCGGTATTTCAACGATATCGTTGGCAACATGAGCAAAAAGCGTAATTTGCACAGGTCCCGGCCCATCTTCATCCATCATACGTTTAATGATCTCAAGGGGTTGCGACCCCTCAATATGTATACCTAAAGTACGTATTTTGGCAGCAAGTGCATCCTCAAGGACTTCAATATATTGGCCCGTATAGCGAATTTCTTCGTTTTGCTCTTGCGCATCCACACTGATCATAAGCGCCGTACCTGGGACAAGGATATCACGGCATCGCGCAAGCGTATCCGAGAAGATCATGATCTCGTAGACACCACTAGCATCTGAAAACTGTAAAAAGGCAAATTTATTACCTGATTTAGCCGAAACACGCTCTTGCTTGCGGATCAGAATCCCTGCCATGGATAAACGGCTATTGGATTTTTTACGGAGAGCACGCGGCACGTCCACCATCGATGTCACGCCGAGCTGTTCTAATTGATCGGCTTTCGTATCAAGCGGGTGTGCGGACAGATAAAAACCAATGGCAGAAAATTCTTTTGAGAGGACTTCAAGCTGATCCCACTCTTCTACATTCGCAAGCGGCGGTAGCGTCTCTTCTTCACTTCCTTCACCCCCAAAAAGGCTGACCTGACCACTAGCCTTCTCTTCTGCTTTACTTTGTGAAAAGCGCAAGATCATCTCCATATTTCCATGGAGCTTCGCGCGGCTGATTTCGGTTTCATCAAACGCACCGGCGCAAATTAATCCTTCCATCTGCTTTTTGTTCATTACCTTGGGATCTAAGCGCAAAGCGAAATCATCCAAAGACTTATACACACCATTTGCTTCGCGTTCTTCGACGAGAGCGCACATCGCTCCCTCCCCTACCCCTTTGAGCGCGGCAAGCGCATACCGCACCTGCGCATCCTCAACACGGAACATGGCACCAGACTTATTGATGCTCGGCGGCAAAAGTTTAATCTGCATGCGATCTAGCTCTTGCTTAAAAATACTCAGCTTATCTGTGTTTCCATGATCAAGTGTCATAGAAGCCGCCATAAACTCCACGGGGTAATTCGCTTTCAACCATGCTGTTTGATAAGCAACAAGCGCATAAGCGGCCGCGTGCGATTTGTTAAAACCGTAGCCCGCGAATTTAGCAATTTGGTCAAAGATGGCGGACGCAAGCTCACCATCCACATTATTGTGCTCAGCTGACCCCTCAACGAACTTCACGCGTTCTTTGTCCATCTCCTCTTTAATTTTCTTACCCATAGCACGACGCAGCAAGTCCGCACCACCAAGGCTATATCCCCCCAAGATCTGAGCAGCCTGCATCACCTGCTCCTGATAGATCATAATACCGAAGGTCTCTTCTAGGATGGGCTGCAGTTTGGGGTGAAGATAATCAGGCTCCTCTTCTCCGTTTTTCACAGAGATATATTTCGGGATATTATCCATCGGACCCGGACGGTAAAGAGCCACGAGGGCGATAATATCTTCAAAACGGTTTGGCTTCATCTTACGAAGCACATCTTTCATCCCCGCACTTTCAAGCTGGAACACACCGGTCGTCTCACCGCGCGAGAGCATCTCGTAACTTGCCTCATCATCCAGAGGAATAGAGAGTGCATCAATCTCTTCGCCGTGCTGTTCTTTAATCAGGCGAATGGCTTCTTGAATAACGGTCAGCGTTTTTAGCCCCAAGAAATCGAACTTCACCAAGCCGGCTTGTTCAACATATTTCATATTGAACTGTGTCACAGGCATGTCAGAACGCGGGTCTCGGTACACAGGAACAAGCTGGTGAAGCGGTCTATCACCGATAACCACACCCGCCGCGTGTGTTGAAGCGTGTCGGTAGAGACCTTCCAAATTAAGCGCAATATCAATCAGTTTTTCAGATGTGTCATCTTTGGCTACTTCCGCTCGAAAATCAGGGTCAGCGTCCAAAGCCTCTTGCAATGTCGTTGGCGCAGCGGGATTGTTTGGAATCATCTTCGCAATACGGTCAACCATCCCGTATGGCATTTGCAGCACACGTCCCGTATCACGCACAACCGCACGCGCTTGTAATTTACCGAAAGTAATAATTTGCGCGACTTTATCGTGTCCGTATTTCTCCTGCACGTAGGTAATCACCTCACCGCGACGATCCTGACAGAAGTCGACATCGAAGTCGGGCATGGACACACGTTCCGGGTTCAAGAAACGCTCAAAAAGGAGATTAAAACGAAGTGGATCCAAGTCGGTAATCTTTAGTGCCCAAGCAATAACCGAGCCTGCACCCGATCCTCGACCCGGCCCCACCGGAATGTCATGATCCTTCGCCCATTTGATAAAGTCCGAAACGATTAGGAAGTACCCCGGGAATCCCATCTCCTCGATAATACCCAGCTCATAATCAAGGCGTTCCCAGTATGGATCAGGATCTTCATCTTTAGCGTAGTTATCCAGACGCCACTGAAGTCCCTCTTTCGACTGCTGGCGAAGCTCTTCAACTTCATTATTACCACTTTCCGTTTCAAACGGCGGCAAAATAGGATCAATGCCTTTCAAAACAAAGTGACAGCGTTGTGCGATCTTTACCGTATTTTCAACGGCCTCTGGAATATCGGAGAACAATTCCACCATTTGATCAGCAGATTTAAGGAAGTGATGCTTTGTTTCCTTACGGCGATCTTCTTCTGTCACGTAACGCCCATCCGCGATACAAAGCAGAGCATCATGCGCTTCATGCATTTTCACGCCCGCATAGTAACAATCATTTGTCGCGACGAGTGGAATGTTTAACTCATACGCCAGCTCAATCAGAGCTTCTTCTGCCAAATCTTCCTCGCGCACATCATGGCGCTGAATTTCAATGTAGAAACGATCACCAAAGATCGATTGAAGGCGCTCAATCTGTTTACGGCCTGTTACTCCGCGCAGGGCTCCACCAGAAAGACAAATCATACCCGTATGGCATTTCTCAATTTCATCAATGGTTGTGGTAACGGCCTTCCCGCCCTCACCATTCATGTATGCTTCACTAATAATCTGACTGAGGTTGAAATACCCTTCTTTACTCTGAGCAAGGAAAACAAGCTGCTCTCCTGTCGCCAAAGATACCTGACATCCAAGAATTGGTTGAAGGCCTGCACCACTCGCCGCCATAGAGAATTCGAGCGCGCCAAACATATTGTTTGTGTCAGTAATCGCCACCGCCGGCATATCCTGCCCAGCACAAAGCTTCACCAGCTCTTTCGGGTGCATAGCACCTTCAGCGAGTGAATACGACGAATGCGTATGCAAGTGTACAAATTGGGCGGAACTCATAAGGATAGTAATAAGGATTTAGGCGCTAAAAACCAAGGGTAAACGATAGTTTATCAACCCCACATTATTTGACATATTGCTTAGAGTGTTGTAATTCACTTCCATGTCTTATTTAACACTCCAGCATCTCTTGAGAAGTCTACTTGGAGCAGATCATTCAGGTTATGTATTTCAAGTTTTTGCCGCGTATCTTGTTCAATCACTATCGTTAGATTTCATGTATCAGGTGGCTGAAGAATTTGAGCTAGACACAAATGCGATAGGAGAGCGTTTAAAGTTACCAGATATACAAATTGGCAAACACTCATTTGAAAGCGGGTATGTTGGAACAAAAGGGTCTGCACTTATAAAAACTCAACTTGTGTATACGTCTGCAGCTTATAGCCCGCAATCTACTGATCACCGAATGCATACGGATGTTGACTGTATTCATCATAGATATGAAGACGCGAAATATAAAATAGCACCTCACATTAGAGGATCTTACTATGACCAGGATACTGGTGAAGGCCATCAGTTTGCTTTTATGCATAGGATTTCTGAATACTGTTTCGAGCATCATCCCCCTAGAGAAACCGGGGTATTAAAACCATGCACACTTATACCCGATGTAATAATTCAGCCGCACCAAAGCGACTTACCAACCCAATTACCAAATAGAAATCCTTAGTAACTAATCACGCGGCCGTTTTTGATTTCCAAAATACGGTCCATACGTTCGGCGATCTGCATATTGTGCGTAGCAATGATTGCCCCGATGCCATGCTGCTTTACAACACCAAGCAGCATTTCAAAAACACCATCCGATGTTTCTGGATCAAGATTTCCTGTCGGCTCATCCGCTAAAAGAAGCTTTGGATCATTTGCAAGCGCACGGGCAATGGCTACGCGCTGTTGCTCCCCACCAGAAAGACGCGCCGGGCGATGGTCCAAACGATGATCAAGACCAAGATCGGTTAACATTGTTTTGGCCTTCTCGACGGCTTCTTTACGCTTAACGCCCGCAACCATCTGGGGAATAACAACGTTTTCTAAAGCTGAGAATTCAGGCAACAAATAATGAAACTGATAAACAAACCCTAGGTAATCACGACGGATCTTCGTGCGCTTATCATCAGAAGCGCTCGCAGCGTCTTCACCGCCAATCAGCAATTGCCCGCCCGTTGGCCTATCAAGCAACCCAACAACTTGTAAGAAGGTCGACTTACCCGAGCCACTCGGTCCGACAAGCGCAACCATCTCACCTGCTTTAATCTGCACTTCTACATTATTAAGAACAGTGAGGCTCTCGCCGCCTTGCGTATAAATCTTTTGGATATCGTGCGTCTGTAACAACACGTTTGGTGCGTTGTCCTGCTGCATCTCTTCTTTTGTTTCAGCTTTACTCATAACTTAGCGCCTCCACAGGGTCGAGACGACTTGCGCGCCACGCTGGGTAAATTGTCGCACCAATTGATAGAACAAGCGCCATCACAATCACGCCAACGATATCACCCATATCGATAACGGCTGGCAATTGAGATAAAAAGTAAATCTCATCCGCAAATAAATCTGTATTGGTGAGGCCTTCTAAGAACTGGCGTATGGTTTCGATATTAGATGCAAAAGCAATTCCAAGCGCCGCGCCGAAGACTGTACCTGCAATACCGATACTCGCGCCCGTCAGAACAAAGACTTTAAGCACATTTGATTGCGTTGCACCCATAGTCCGCAGGATCGCAATATCTTTACCCTTATCCTTCACGAGCATGATCATTGAAGAAATAATGTTAAACGCCGCGACCAGAATAATCAGCGTCAGGATCAAGAACATCACATTCCGTTCAACTTTAAGGGCGTTTAAGAAAGCCTTATTCGCATCACGCCAATCATAGACATTGGCAAAACCACCAACAGAAGAACGAACATCATCTTTGATATCAGCCGCAACATCCGTATCGTATGCCATGACCTCGATAGCGTTAACCGCATTTTTAAGTTGGAAGAATTGCTGCGCCGATGGCAAATCCATAAAGATAAAGCCGTTATTATATTCATACATGCCGACGTCAAAGATAACACCAATTGTATAGGTTCGAGAGCGCGGCACTGTTCCAAATGGTGTTGTTTTACCCTTTGGCGCTAGAAGCGTTATCGGGTCACCGACACCTAAATTAAGGCGCTCTGCCAGCTTAATACCTATTGCCACTTGTTGTTCTTTAAAACTGCCCAGTGTTCCCTGCACAATTGAATCAGAGATAATTGGCTTTGTCGCAAAATCCTCTCGCGTCACAGCGCGAACAAGCGCGCCGGTTGCCGAGCCATTCACAGAAATAAGAACCTGCCCCTCAATCATCGGGCGTACAGATTCAACGCCCTGTATACGCTCCAAACGATCAACCAGAGACATATAGTTATCAATCGCGCCGCTTTGTGAATAGACGTTCAAATGGCCATTAAGCCCGAGAATACGGCTTACAAGTTCAGCGCGGAAACCGTTCATCACCGACATCACGATAATTAGCGTTGCCACGCCAAGCATGATCCCCAAGAAAGAAAACGTTGCGATAACCGACACAAAACCTTCCGCTTTGCGCGCACGCAAATACCGCCAAGCCATCATTCTTTCAAAAGGAGAGAACATTAATTAATATGCCTTTCCGATAATAACTTTATCACCATTATCATCAAACGGCATAACACGCGGTGTTAATTTAAACTCATCTTTTACTTTTTCAAATTTAGGATCAGACCAAACAGATACATCAACTTTCACAAACCCGCCTTTATCATTTTTGTAATGATTACGAATGTCCTCCAGAGACGAAACCTCAGTCATATTCTCATTCATGAAAGCCCGCGCTTTTTCTAAAAGCGAACTCTGAATATCATCCAGTACACTCTGAACCGAGCTCAAGAATTCATCTTGAGACACCGTCGCTTTTGAATCCTTGCCCACATCACGGCGTACATGCGTCAATTGGCCTGCTTCCATTTCACGGCCGCCAATTTCAACGCGTAGCGGAATACCCTTCTTTACCGCGCCCCACATCTTATCTGGTGTACGGCCATCGCTATCATCGACATTAGCGCGCACGCCAATTTTCTTAAGCGCCGCTTTCAACTCATTACAATATTCAATGAGAGCTTCTGCATTATCACCTTTTGTAATCGGAATAATTTGCACCTGAATTGGGGCAACACGCGGCGGCATAATCATGCCATCATCATCGGCGTGGGTCATAATCATACCGCCGATAAGACGCGTTGAAATACCCCATGATGTTGTATGTGCGTGAGCTTCCTTTTCATCGCGCCCTTGGAACATAATACCAAACGAACGCGCAAAATTATCACCCATATCATGCGATGTGCCTGCTTGAAGCGCTTTACCATCTTGCATCATTGCTTCCATTGAATATGTTGCAATCGCACCCGGGAAACGCTCATCCTCTGTCTTTTCACCACGGATAACAGGAAGAGCTAAGTATTCTTCTGCAAAGTCTGCATAGGCATGAACCATCTTTAACGCATCTTCACGAGACTCTTCGCCGTTCTCAAATGCGTTGTGGCCTTCCTGCCATAAGAACTCAGATGTTCTCAAGAAAAGTCTCGTACGCATTTCCCAACGCATCACGTTACACCACTGGTTTAACTTCATCGGTAAATCACGATAGGATTGAATCCAACGTGACATTGAATCCCCAATGATTGTCTCTGATGTCGGGCGGATAATATACGGCTCCCCAAGCTTTGCGCTTTCCGCTGGGACAAGGCCGCCCTCTTCACCCTTTTCAAGACGGTGATGCGTTACGACAGCGCACTCTGTTGCAAAACCATCAACATGTTCTGCTTCCTTGCTCATAAAACTCATTGGGATAAGAAGCGGAAAATAAGCGTTTTGTACGCCTAAATCCTTAATAATATCATCAAAGCTACGCTGAATATTTTCCCACAGCGCAAAGCCATATGGCTTAATAATCATACAACCACGTACAGGAGAGTTTTCAGCCATATCAGCCGCCTTAATGACCTGCTGATACCATTCAGGAAAATCCTCATCACGTGTTGGCGTAATCGCTGTTCTTGGCTTCTTATTCTGTTGCTTTTGTTGTGCCTGCTGGTTCATTTGTCTCGTTCTTTTCTAATTCTTTTTCTTGATTGGCTTCTAGCGTTGAAATCGGCTCAGACTGTATTGCATCTGGTTCTTTTTGTCCATTCTCTGCGGGCACTTCTTTTGGCTCAAGGCCGCAATAAGTTTCAATATGACTTGAGATATCTTTACCGTTATATGCAACGCGGCCATCCGCATATACATCAACGAAGCCAAGTTGCCCTTCAGAGGTAATACCGAGCTCTTCAATACGCTGTAACCTTTCTGCCAAATCTAGCTGAAGCGGTATATGAATGACTTCTGATTGTTTGATGAACACATCATTTAAATCGGCTGGAACAACCTCGTTACCATTTACGTCAACGCCAGGTTTATAATCCGCCTCACCAGATTGGTAACGCGCCGTAATATCACAAACAGGTGACCTTGTTTCTTCCGTTTGCGCAACAGCAGGCATTGCCATAAATGCCATCATAAAAGTTAAAGCTATATGTCTCATCTATTCTTATCCTCCATCACCATTTCACGAGAGATCTCATAGAAATCGATGATTTCAAAATGAACCAATAAAAAGATTATGACCCATATTACGGCTGATAGAGCGGCTGTGACAATAAACTTTTGCTTAATACGCGGATTTGCTGGTGCACTGCCCGCCATTCCTGTCTCAGGCTTGTCGGCCGCACGATTTCCCCATGGCAAAATCGCGAACAAAATCGTCCAAAACGTCAAAAAATAAGTAATTAGGCCCGCAGTAATTGTCATTATAGAATACTCACATGAACGTCGGTTTTTGGTTTTATACGCAAGGCATGGTTCGCATAACGACGTAGCGCAATTCGAATTTCTTCGGCAACATATTGCTCATCCTGACGCTTCGCTTTTTTCAAATCAATGAGCGTATCTTCAATCTCTGCAATCATGTCTTCTTCGAAATCAATACCATCATCACTATCCTGATCAACAAGCCCCGTTGTCGAAACTATTGGATCTGTTAACAAATCCAAACGACCGTTAATCACAACTGATGCATGAATAGTGCCCGAGTATTGAAGCTTACGACGTTGAATAATCGCGCGGTGATTACTGTCAATCACACGCCCCGGTTCAACTGCAAGAACGCCCGTATCAACATGATCAATAATCTCTAATGTTTCTGGCGCCAGATGAATGACGGAACCATTACTCGGCACAAGTGTTTGAATGCCCATATCACGCGCTAGTTTTGCATGATCTTCGAGCTTCACTCGCTCCCCATGCACGGGAACAACACTGTCAGGCTTTAACCAGCCAAACATGTATTTAATCTCATCACGATATGGGTGACCAGACACG
>JABSQP010000034.1 GCA_013215815.1 Alphaproteobacteria bacterium
CGAGAGGTACTGATCATATCCATTTTTAACGAGATTCATTGCCAATACTTTATCGTCAAGCAGCTTATGGATTGAAGCGTTGCCGTAATGTATATCTTTCTTATTAATATGCGCTAGTTTCGCTAGAGTTCTCACGCCTGCTTCAGGATTTTTTGACGATAGAATTGCAACTTTATCGGCATCAAACTCCTTTTTCCAAATTTTTTCTCGTTTACCCAAAAATCCACTGAGTGCGATGAATAATTAACCAAGGCAAGCGTTGAGCTGACGTCTTGTGCTGTCGGCAAGGTGGAAACTTTGTAATTTTCGCCAATCAGGATCGATGGCTTCAACGGCGTTTCTTGTTATTTTTCTGACGGTATCTGATGTTTTTAGAACGCCTTCATCACCAATAGAATTGAGATCAGAAAAATCGATTGAAAGGCCAGTCGCGTCCTTTACTTCTTGATGGAATATTTGGGATGTCTTGCCTTTTCTTTCGTTTTGAAGTTCCATATCAAGAACGGTTTCAGCGTATCTTGACGCATTCACAAGGCCAAGCGCCCAGAAAAAGCTTACGACATCACGCGCTTGTTGGTCGTGGAGAGAGCAGGCGAGTCTGTTATAGAACATGAAATGCCTGCGGTAGCTTTCTGACACTTTATCGGGCGCCCCAACATGGTCAGCCATTTCTGTTAGAAGGGGGTTGTCTCTATTCTGACCCAATATGCCCATATAGCAGGCCATGTAATATTGTTGTCTTTGTTGAGCGAGCCGTTCGTAAGAAGCTAGCATTTTGACAGGAGAGCGCGAGACATAAACGCTGACACCATCAAAACGTTCTTGTAGCCATTGGCCACGCAGGACGCCACGGTTTAGTTGAAACATTGGTCGTTTGCCTTTTGACCGTGCTTTATCAATCAGGCTACCTACGTACCTTTCCATCGCTGGGTGCTGAGTGTCTGATCCCATAACATAGTCTTTGGTTGAAAAACGCCAGTCGTAACCAGGAACCCCGTTTTCTCCTGCTTCAAACTCTTCGTAGTAATCGCGATCAATAAATGGGAAGCCGTGTCTTTTAGCAGAGCTTTCAAATGCTTTCTTAAGCTCCGGAGGAGATTTTTCCAAATCGTGATGGAAGGGCTTTGTAAAACAATACAACCCTTCTTCTGCTCTAAACTTACTTAACGTATACGTTGAACTTGTTCGCCAGAGAGCCTGTACAAATATAGGATTTCCCTGAGAATTACACACATCTTCTTTTACCATAGGGCAGGAATGTATAATATGACTAATATTATGTCAATATAAGGTTGAGTCCGATGAGCTTCTATGGGTAATTCCTTGGAATATAGTGTGCAGAAGGTTTTCTAAGTATATCCATCATAGCCTGCCTTAGAATTACAACGGCTTCTCGTCCAGCTTTTCTTGCTAATGTTTCATTGGCTTGCGCCTCATAAGCAGAGTAAATGCTTGAGGGAACGTAGGCATCTTGCTTTTGCATTGCATATAGCATTTCAGCATCTTTTCTGAATATTGGTGGGATAAGGTCTGGATTTTGCCCGTACATATACGCGAATAATCCTTCGATAACATGAGCCGTCTCGTGAGCGGTTAAGTTCATAGCTGATAGTGCCTTATGTATTGCGGCCTCTTCATGCGTGTTAACATCGATCCTGTCACAGCCAGGTGCTTTATCGAGGTTCATCTCAGCAGATCCGTGTGTAACTCTTTCCTCTCCATTTAATTTTGATACAGCGGGTGGTGCATAGTGTCCAAAAACCCATACGGCGTCAGATGTGTCCGCTAGTTGAGGGTAGTCCTCGTATTCCGCAAGAGCAGCTTTTGCAAAAACCATGATGTGGTCGTGCATTGCTTGGCATTTATTGATGCGTTGGTCTTCCGTCAGCGCATTCCAGTTCTTTCTTAAGAGAGAAGATACAAAGCGAGTATTCCTTGTCAGATCTTCCGTAGCTGATTTTGTTACGCGTATAACAAAATCGTGATAAGCGTCACTCAGTGTTAATCGGTTTTGTAATTGTAGCAGGTGTCTTACTGCATTAGGAATGAGCTGTTCATCTATAGGCGTTCTGGGATCATTTTTATCGCCATGTTTGGATAGGACAGCGTTTCTTATAGCACCAACATAGGAAAAGCATTGTGTTAGTGTGCTAGCTTGAATGATGGAGTTGGGAATACCGTTATCCTCGCCTGTAGGTTGAGGCGATAATATTTTATCCATCACGTTAGTAGGATGATATCCGTCAGGAAAGTCTTTCACGTTTACACACTCTATTGTTTGTAGAGTTTTTATGCGGTCTTTTTTATTATGTCAATGAAAAGTCTTTAATTGGCAGCTTTGACTGTATTGGCCAGCAAACACGCGATTGTCATTGGGCCGACACCGCCAGGGACGGGTGTTATGGCGCCGGCAATGCCTTTTGCTTCGTCAAAATCAACATCACCGCAGAGTTTACCGTTCTCAATACGGTTAATACCGACATCAATGACGATAGCGCCTTCTTTGACCCAATCGGCTTTGACCATTTTTTCGCGGCCAACCGCAGCGACAAGGATATCGGCTTGTTTACATACGCCGGCCAAGTCCTTTGTGCGCGAATGCGCGATTGTTACTGTGCAGTTTTTTTGCAGTAGTAGCTGCGCCATTGGCTTTCCAAACAGGTTCGAGCGGCCAATAACAACGGCATTTTTACCGCTTAAGTTTTCTTCGATGGATTTAATGAGGATCATGGAGCCTTGTGGTGTACAAGGGACTAGGCCGTCATCCATGCCAAGGAAGAGTTTCCCTGCATTTGTCTTCGTCAGGCCATCAACATCTTTGCTTGGTGATATCATCTGTACGAGGGTCTCTTGAACATCGGATAGGTGATTAGGTAAAGGCAGTTGCAGTAAAATACCGTGAACGCTGTCATCGGCGTTTAATTCGTTGATTGTCGCCTCGATCTCTTCGAATGTTGCGTCTTCAGACAAACGCTTTTCTGTGCTGATGATACCAACGGCTTCACAGGCTTTGATTTTGTTACCAACATACACATGGGAGGCAGGATCATCACCGACCAGAATTACAGCCAGACCAACATCTGTGCCTTTTTCTTTTAAGGCAGCAACGTCTTTTGCTATTTTTTCACGTGTTTGCGCGGCTATTGTTTTTCCGTCGATAATTTGTGCGCTCATTTTACCCTCTGTTTTTTGTCTTTAATTCAAAAGCACTGTTGGTGTCATGAAGAAGCTGATAACCAGGCTTTGCAATAAGTAGATCCCGAAAATCACAACGATAGGCGTGATATCTATGCCGCCAATAGGGGGGATATACTTACGTAATGGTCTAAAGATTGGATCTGTAACTTTTTGAAGAAGGTCAATAAAGTTACGTGCCTGCGGGTTGCTCACGTTTATGACGTTAAAAACGATAAGCCAGCTTAATGCGACTTGAATGATGATAATCCAAAAGAATATATCGAGTGCCAGAAGTAATAATTTACCGATTGCCATTGTCATGATTGCAGGCCTTCCTTATTTCCAATAAAATCTTAATAGCGCTTTGTAAGCGAATTCCTTTATAATGAAAAGGAATAATCACGCATTGTAACAAGGATTGTGGTTTGTTTGGATTAGAAATAGCAGCGGTGGGGCTTTTACACTTGGCGGTGAGTGATCACTCTCAACAGATACAGTGCAAGCCTAAGGTTTCACCTAAAATCAATATCTTACCGACTAAATCGAGTGTGAAATATGATTACTCCAAATCAAAAAACGATCTGGAGCGTTTTGATATAGATACCGTTTCTCCTTATGGCAGTGAACACCGTACGCATGTTGGTGGATTAATGAGCGGCCAAATTCAACTGGCGCAGCAGACTGAGTTTATGCAGGAAATGTATGATCATGTGGGTTATGGCTGCGTGTATATCAAGAAGATAGATGTAAAGATCCATATTGATCCGACGATCTATATCGCCTCTGAATATAAGCAGGGCAGCTGTAAGCATCGCCAAATCAAGAAGCATGAAAAAAAGCATGTACGGGAAGATCAACTGGTCGTAAACAAATACGCGGATTTGGTTGGTAAAGACCTCAAAGCGATCTTAAATGCTGGCGGTTATAGCTTTGGTCCTTATAAGATTAGTGAGTTGTTGCCGGTTCAAAAGCGCCTTCAGGACAAATTAGAACAGGCTGTGAAGGCGCGCCATGCGGAAATGCAGGAAGAACGTCAAAAGAGGCAGCAAGCGATTGATTCAAAAGAAGAATACGAATCCATTGCGGCGGCGTGCCTCGAAAGCCGATAAAGGCTTTTTTAAGATATTTCCCTTACTATTGGATGGAGTTATGGGCTTTGTGGCCTTAAAGGGGATTATTTATGCTTGGATTAGAGCTAGTAGGCGCTGGATTGCTATATGTTGAAGCGGGAAGCAAACGCGAAGCAGCGTATGAGAAGGCTAAACAAAAAGCGATCGCAGAGTTAACCTGTGATCCAACGCATAGTTTGGATATCAAAATCGATCCAACGCAAACACCGATTAAATATGATTTCACAAAGAATATTGCCCAAATAGGTAAGATTGGTGAGGGGGCTTATTCCCCTTATGAGCCACATGAAGAAACTTACACGATGGGGCTTGCCGTAGGGCGCCAGTCTTTGGAGTACACGATTGGTTTTTCATCGATGGTTTACGATAAGTTGGATCGCGCTTGTATTCATATTCGTGAGATTACAGTGGAAATTAAATTTGACCCGACTATTTATGTGGCCTCTGAGTATCCGAAAGGGAGCTGTGAATTTAAAGAGGTGCTGGATCATGAAAAAGAACATGTACATATCACACAAAGGACATTGAATAAGCATTCCAAGATTTTAGGTAATAACCTTAAAGAAGCTCTAAAGGGTGGCTACAGTTTTGGCCCATTTAAAATTGATAGCGTAGAAAGAGCGCAACAAATTCTCCAAAAGAAAATCGCTAAAATTACTTTTGATGCAAATGATAGAATGAACAAAGAGAATAATAAGCTTCAGAACCGTTTTGACGATCGTGATAAGGGGCGCATAACCGCTAAATGCGATCAGAAACAATAAGTTTAATGCTCTAGACAAAGCATATTCCCTGCGACAGAATGCCTTTTCATTATGATTAGGCTTGTTTTTTTTACGGTAGGTTTGTTGATTTTTGCGTCGCACGCTGTGCAGGCAAAAGTCGCCTGTGATTTGCGTAAGCCTGTGAAGATCAACGTGTCTCATGTGCAAGATCCTGTGGCATATGATTTTACTAAGAACTCTCTTGAACTCGATAGGCTCGGTAAAACGGCGTATTCCCCATACGGAAGTGAACACAAAACATATAAGCGTGGCTTAACAGTCGGGCGTCAATATCTGGATACAAATCTGCAGTTTGACTATCAGACGTTGGGTAATGATGTGACGTGCATGCAGGTCAGCGATATTAATATCGTCATGCGGTATAACCAGACTGTTTATGTCAGTAATGAATATCCGGAAGGCTCGCCTATTTTCAACAATGTGCTTGAGCATGAGAATGTTCATGTGCGCATTACAAATAGTATGGTTGATGAATATGCAGGTAAATTAAAACGCGCATTGCGAACGGCAGCGCAAAGCAAGTTTCATCAAGTGGGGCAGCATGAACAGTTAGAAGCTTTATTACGTGCCCGTGTCGATCAGGTTGTTAAGCAAGTCATGAAGGAAATGTATGTCGCGGCGCAAAAAAAGCATAATGCGTTTGACGATGATGAATTGGAAGATGTTCGGGCGTATAAAAGAGATGTTGCAAAAGAGCTGGAGAAGATCTTTAAGCTCAATGAATAAAAAAACCGCTGCTGGAGAAGCAACGGTCTTTTAAAAAAACGATCAAATTTTTATATAACGCAGAATTATCCAAAAAGAGTGAAACTAAATAATTCTATTCTTAGTATCTCCGATAATTGTGACTAGAATATGTCAATTTTTCATAATTTTGATGCCGAAGAACTTATTTCCCGAATATATAGAAATTTTTTTTATTTTTTCAGTGACTTAGGTCTGCTGCAATTATGCCGAATTCTCAAAAAAGAGCGTTCTATGACACGTGCAGCACACAATAGAGGGTTATCACCCTCTAGGGCGTAAATACAGCAGCTGCGGCTGGACTTTGGCCAATTGCGCGGCTTTGTACAAAAGCACCGCGTTCTGCCGATACGGTTGATAGGATACGGCTTAATGGGTGATTAGCATCGACTGTACCGTCTTGCATCCATGCTGGCATCCTTTCTTTAACAGCGTCAATTATATCAGTCTGCCTCAGGATTTTAGCAGTATTTTCTGGGCTTGCCTGAGCAATTTTGGGCATCTTATCAGCAAGCGCTGCTGTTACTTCTGCTTTAGGTACGTAGCTTGAGCCATATATACGGTGTGGCTTTAAAAGGTGTATAGCAACGTCTGGATGGCGGGCTGCAAAATGCTCAGCATTTTCTGCCAAAAACACCCTTATTTGATCAATATGAATGTTGTCTGCAAGGCCTTTTAAGGTTGCAGGACTGTCTTTGATTAGGTCGAAATTGTCGTTAATTATTTTTTTGACAAGCACCGATTCTTCTTCACTTATTCTAGAAGTTCTAAGGCCAAACCTACCAATCTCTGATAATGCTTCTGGGTGATATTCTCCAATGGCTCTTGGGTTGGGCATGATATCTGCGAATTGTTGGCTGTTTCGAACGCCTTCCATCAAGTTTCCTAATTCAAAACGTGGACTTCTGAGGGCGGAGTCGAACGCCTTTAGTACATCTTCTGTAAGGTTTGCTCTCAAAAGGTCTGGTTTCGAAAACGTATGGAGAATAATTTCTTGCATGTCGCTCATGCTTTGTGGGCTAGCCGTTCGGGCATCAAAGTTACGCAAAAATGTTGTTAATTCATCCGGCGTCAGTCTTGTCGCGTCTAGTTTTAAGATTGGTAGTGGTGCTGCTTTTAATCCAAATAATTCTCTTATAAACCTTTTCATGTTCCTCCCTTTTTATTGTTAAAATCACTATATAGATTATCAAATATTATGTAAAATAAATATGGACGTCAGTATTTATAAAAAATACGATTTTGTCTTGATCTTATTGCATGATAGAATCTATCAACAACGCATTTTTTATAAGACATTCAGTATCTTAAAGGGATTTTCATGACAAGAACAGGACAGGACACACTGCAAACACGTAAGACATTGAGTGTCGATGGTAAAGACTATGATTACTTTAGTTTGAAGGCTGCGGAGGAGACAATTGGTGATGTTTCAAAGCTGCCGTTTTCTTTGAAAGTGCTGTTAGAGAATTTGCTGCGTTATGAAGATGGGCGCTCTGTCACAACAGACGATATTCAGGCGATGGCAGATTGGCTCAAGGAAAAGAAATCAACGCGTGAGATTGCATACCGTCCGGCGCGTGTTTTGATGCAAGATTTTACAGGTGTGCCGGCCGTTGTTGATTTGGCGGCTATGCGTGAGGCAATGAAAAGCCTTGGTGGTGATGTACAAAAAATTAATCCGCTTTCTGCTGTTGATCTTGTGATTGATCACTCTGTGATGGTGGATGAATTTGGTAATGATCGTGCATTCCAGATTAACGTCGATCGTGAATTTGAACGTAATGGTGAGCGTTATGAATTTTTGAAATGGGGGCAAGGCGCGTTTGATAATTTCCGTGTGGTACCGCCAGGGACAGGCATCTGTCATCAAGTGAATTTGGAGTATTTAGGTCAAACTGTTTGGCTGGAACAAGATCAAGATGGCAAAGAGGTTATTTATCCTGATACGCTTGTGGGAACAGACTCTCACACAACTATGATTAACGGCTTGGCTATTCTGGGCTGGGGCGTAGGGGGTATTGAAGCCGAGGCAGCTATGCTCGGCCAGCCTGTTTCTATGCTGATCCCTGAAGTTGTTGGTTTTAAGCTTTCTGGTTCTTTAAAGGAAGGTGCGACAGCGACGGACTTAGTCTTACGCGTTGTTGAAATGCTACGTGAGCTTGGCGTGGTTGGTAAGTTTGTTGAATTTTATGGCGATGGTTTGGATAACCTATCACTGGCGGACCGCGCTACGATTGCAAACATGGCGCCAGAATATGGTGCGACTTGTGGTTTCTTCCCAGTTGATGATGAAGCGCTACGTTACCTCCGTTTCACTGGCCGTGATGAACACCGCGTCAATGTGGTTGAAGCCTATGCGAAAGAGCAGGGCATGTGGCGTGAGCCAGGGCATGAGCCTGAATTTACAACTGTGCTATCTTTGGATCTTGCTGATGTTGTTCCAAGTATTTCTGGTCCAAAGCGTCCGCAAGATCGAATTGCATTAACGGATGCGGTGACGGCTTTTGATAAAATTGAAAAATCAGGTAAGAAAATTGCCGCTGGCGATGAAGGCTATGACATGGAAGACGGTCATGTTGCGATTGCTGCGATTACATCTTGCACAAACACATCAAACCCATCTGTGATGGTCGCTGCTGGCCTACTTGCGCGTAATGCACGTGCAAAAGGTCTTGCTGTTAAACCTTGGGTAAAGACATCACTTGCGCCTGGATCTCAGGTTGTGACGGAATATCTTGAAAAAGCCGAATTACAAGATGATTTGGATGCGCTCGGTTTTAACCTCGTGGGTTATGGTTGTACGACTTGTATTGGTAACTCTGGTCCACTGCGTGAGCCTATTGCAAAAGCGATTGAAGAGGGTGACCTCACCGTGTGTGGTGTTCTCTCTGGGAACCGTAACTTTGAAGGACGTATTTCACCGCATGTGAAGGCTAACTATTTGGCATCTCCGCCATTGGTTGTTGCCTATGCTATTGCTGGTTCGATGAATGTTGATCTTTACAATGATCCAATTGGTCAGGATCAAGATGGTAACGATGTTTATATGAAAGACATTTGGCCAAGTAATCAGGAAATTCAGGAAACTGTTGAGAGCTGCCTAACATCTGAAATGTTTAAAGAGCGTTACAGCGATGTGTTTAAAGGCCCTGAGCAGTGGCAGGCTATTGGCGGCGATGATTCAGGTCAGACATATGACTGGGCGCCGGGCTCTACTTACATTCAAAATCCCCCTTTCTTTGAAGGAATGGGGAAAGAAGCTGATGATACAGCTGATATTCAAGGTGCGCGTTTGCTGGCGCTTCTTGGTCAAAGCACAACGACAGACCATATCTCTCCGGCAGGAGCTATTAAATTGGACAGCCCAGCTGGTAGTTACTTGTCTTCTTATCAAGTGCAACGCAAAGACTTTAACTCTTATGGATCGCGCCGTGGTAACCATGAAGTGATGATGCGGGGAACATTTGCTAACATTCGTATTAAAAACTTGATGCTGGATGATGTAGAAGGTGGTTACACAAAATACATTCCATCTGATGAGCAAATGGCAATTTATGATGCGTCAATGAAGTATCAGGAAGAGGGCACGCCTCTCATTGTGATTGCGGGTAAAGAGTACGGGACAGGTTCGTCGCGTGACTGGGCTGCGAAAGGCACACGTCTTCTTGGCGTGAAGGCTGTGATTGCCGAAAGCTTTGAACGTATTCACCGCTCTAATCTAATTGGTATGGGTGTCTTGCCGCTTATGTTTAAAGATGGGCAGAGCGCTGAAAGCTTAGGTCTTGATGGATCAGAAGTTTTTGATGTGACAGGTATTGATGGGCGCGTTAACCCGCGTCAGGATGCAACACTCACTATTCATCGCGCTGATGGATCAAGTGAAGAAGTGTCTCTCCTTTGCCGTATCGATACAGAAGATGAAGCTGACTATTACAAAAATGGCGGTATTCTTCACTACGTGCTACGCGATTTGGCGGCTTAGGAAGAGAGGGTTGGATTAAACGATCCAATCGTCTTCATCGAGGTCGCCTGTTTCAAGCATTTCCTTGATTTGTGGCTCTAAGAGTTTCATTGCGAACTCTTCTGCCTTCTTAACCATTTCGTTGAATTGAGGGCGATCAGGTCGGTAATGCACGTTGTAACCATAATCAAAACTGGATAAAGCACGGTTCAGATTAGCTAAACGATCTTCTGATTTTTTATATTTTTTAAACTCTTCGGATCCCGTTTCTACGAGGCCGAGCTCGTGTTTCTTTTTCAAGAAGCCAACTTGGAATGCGAGCTGTACACCTTCGAGGTAAGAAGCTGCGACAGTTAGAATTGTTTGTGTTTGTAGGGGGCGCGTGTTGTTTTGCTGGCTCGCATTAAAATTGAATGTGGTTGCGCCAGTGGCAGAACGAATGATAACACCACATTTTGCTTTCTCTTCGTCAATCGCGATAATTAAAGCAACATTTGAATCATAATCAATCTGTACGGTCTTACCAGCTTGTTTGAACGCTGTTTCAGCGAAAACAACCGATTGTGAGTAATTGCCATCATTTGATGCATCACATTTTTCAATAATATCCAAGAATGGATGGTGATTACCACTTTTAAAAACTTCGCGTCCTTTATGATAAACAGTTCCCCAGATGTCAGGGTTAAACTCTTTTTCGTAGCCTTTGGTTACTTCTTTCCAGATGTAAGCCCAATCAAAATCTTTTCTTTTGGCAATACTGCCACGATCAAAGAATTCTTTGACTATTGCTGCAGCCATACGGGTACAGCTATGCATGTTCTGTGTCCTAACAATGAAATTTTCGGCAACATTTCCATCATCACTTAGTAGGGGAACAACAATACGGTTACTTAGGGCAATAATAGGCTCCGCACCCTCAGATTCTAGATCTGTGATTGCAAATTTTTCCCGGACGAGTGATGTACGAAAATTTTTCATTCTGAAATTATGATATCACAAGGGGATAATAGAAAAAGCGCTTTATGATGCTTCTTTCGCATTTCTGGGATGTTCTTCAGCCAAAGGCTCATACCAGTGTCTGAGCATGCCCGCTTCGTGGCGGCTGGGGTGGTTAAAGGGTTTTTTGAGCGTTTTGTAGAAATAGCGGCGAACGAGGTCTTGAAATGTTGTTTCAATGTCTAAATCATAGTATTCGCACCAATTTTCAAACCATACCGTACCTGCGCGAACATGCGTCACTTCATCATCATGGATGATTTGCAGCATATCTGCCGTCTTATGATCACCTTGTTCTTGCATGACACTAATCATATTTGGTGTCACATCCAAACCGCGGGCTTCAAGAACCATTGGAACGACGGCAAAGCGTGCAGGGAAGTCTTCTGCTGTGCGCTCCGATGACTCCCATAATCCATCATGCGCAGGTAAATCACCGTAAGATGCATTTAAATCGCCAAGGCGTTCACTCAGCATGAGAAAGTGTTTTGCCTCATCATCCGCAACCTTCACCCAGTCATCAAAAAATGCTTTGGGTAGAGAAAAATCCTTTGGTGCGTTTTCTTCTGATAGATAGGCAAAGCGCAGCATAATATCCCATGCCAGATCCACGGCGTTAAGTTCGATATGCGATAGGGCATGCAGCAATGCAATTTTTGATTTCTCTGAGCCTGCTTTACCGCGTTTCGGCATATCGCGCGGATCACGGAGTTCCGGTTTTTCAGGGCGTGCAGGGCGGTCAGGAATATTGCTGTTCAGGCCAACCACAGCAATATCGCCTTTTGTCCATTGCTGATAAAGCGCGCGTGTTTTTCTACATTTCTCCGCTGCGTCACTTATCGTTAAAACGCTTAAGGCAGCATCGCATAAGGTCTTTACCGTCATGATAAATGCTCTTTCAAATAAGCAATGTACTCAGGCCCAATACCGCAGCACCCGCCAATGATAGAGGCACCAGCGGCGCGCCATTTTTGTGCAAATTCGTAGTATATATGGGGCGTGAACTCATTTCTGAACGCTGTGTACTCACCATTTGCTTCGTGGTTGTCGTCTAACTTCTTATCGAACTTGTTCGAGTACGCTCCAAGAACAATATTCTTTGGCACAATAGACGCGGCAGCGGTGATCGCATCTTCCATTTCCTCAGGCTGAGAGCAGTTAAATAGAATGGCTTCAACGCTGTCATATGGAAGGGCTGCTTGAATGGCTTGTTCAACTGCTTCACCAGAGCGAATAGTTGAAGGCCTATTGTAGTCATCTCGATCTGTTAGGGTGTACCCAACCCATATCGGTTTACCTGTTTTTGAAAGAGCATCACATACAAACTTAGCTTCTTTTATTGAAGAAACCGTCTCCATCACCCACACATCGATAAATGGATCTTGCTCCTCAATAAGTGGGATTAGAATATCATCCGCTTTATCTGGATCGAAGGCCTTAGGCAGGTATGATCCAAAGAGAGGCGGAATAGAGCCTGCAACAAGCACGTTATGCTCTGCATTGTCAGCAGCCTCGCGCGCGAGCTTTCCTGAGAGCGCAATAAGCTCACGTCCGCGCGTATCAAAGCGTTCTTGCCCGATGTGAAACGGAACAACGGCGTAAGAGTTTGTAATAATGACCTCTGCGCCAGCCTCAATAAAGTTATCATGTGCGGCGCGAACAGCTTCTGGTGCATCCATAAGGGCAAGAGCTGACCACTCGGGCTGTTTGAACGGGGCGCCCATACGCTCTAACTCACGGCCCATGCCGCCATCCATAATCATTAAAGGCTTTTCATTTGCGTGTATCATGCAAGTCTTATAGTGTTTTTACATCGAAATCACAATAACCCTTGAAAGGGGGCTGGCCATGGCACGTATTCTTATTTTTTCTGTATTTATGATTGCTGTTTTGGTGGGCGCAAAAACCTATGCCGATGAAGACCTCTTGATCGCGGTGTCAAG
>JABSQP010000035.1 GCA_013215815.1 Alphaproteobacteria bacterium
TATTGATTTATCTCTTATGCTTCAAACATACTCTGATCCTTTGACAGATGCGATTAGTGATTTCTTGGCGATAACAGATAACGGAACGCATACATATGTTTCCATGGATTATGATGGAACAGGGAATGAAGAGAATGCGCAGTTTGGAACTCTGGTCATGTTAGAGGATTATACAGGTCATGGTAACAGTGTCCAAGACTTGGTAAACGATGGTGCTTTAGTTGTCGTTTAATTAAAAAGATCTCCTGGTAAATCTGGCCTGATCGTTTTTAAACGGTCAGGCCTTTTTTATAGTCCTTTTTCCATGAAAGAAGCCATTCTGCGTGCGAACTCTGACGGATCAGGAATTGTTTCGCCTTGAATGATGAGTGCTTGATCCAGAAGTAAGCGTGCGGCATCCTGGAGGTCAATGTTGCTTTCACTAGTCTCATATTGGTCTATCATTTTTTTGATAAGGGAGTGATCTTTATTGATTTCGAGAACTTTTTTAATTGTAGGATCATATTGCTGTTGGATTTTCAAAACTTTCTCCATGTGCATATCAACGCTGCCATCCTCAGCGATAAGGCAAACTGGGGAGTTTGTCAGGCGTTTTGAAATACGGACATAGGAAATGTCATCGCCTAATTGTTCTTTTAAATAGTGCGCAAACTTATCAGCAGATTCTGATGAAGTTTTTTCTTCATCTTTATTGCCATCATCTTTTTTATCATCACTATCAAATTGGTTGAGATCAACTTGGCCTTTTGTAACGGATCTAAATTTTTTACCGTCAAATTCAGTAACCATCTGCAGCCAGAATTCATCAATCGTATCAGTCATAAGGATGACTTCAAGGCCGCGCGCAGTAAAACCTTCGAGTTGTGGTGAACGCTTTAGACTTTTTGCATCCTCACCACTAAGGTAATAGATTTCATCTTGTCCGTCTTTCATGCGTGTAACGTAGTCGGCAAGGCTCGTTAGCTTGTTACCTTCTGTAGTGGCAAAACGACAGACTTTAAAAATATCATCTCTGTGCTCTGCCGCATCATATAATCCTTCTTTTAGAACGGCGCCAAATTGATGCCAGAATGTTTCGAACGTGTCGTTGTCTTTATTCGATAGGGAATATAATTCCGATAGTATTTTCTTCGTAATCCCTTTTCGCATTTTGGCAACGACAGGGTTGTTTTGTAACATTTCACGGCTGATATTTAGGGGGAGGTCCTGTGTGTCTACAATGCCGCGAATAAAACGCAACCATGGATAAACAAGGTTGTCGACTTTGTCTGAAATGAAAACTTTTTTCACGTATAAGCGTAAGGCATGAGCACGCTGCGGGTCATAGAGATCAAACGGACGCATTGTTGGGATGAATAGGAGCCCCGTGTATTCAATAACTCCTTCAGCCTTCCAATGTGCAGTCAGAAGAGGTTCATCAAATGTTTGAGCGATATGGTGATAGAACTCTTTATACTGTTCCTCTGTTATGTCGTTCTTAGGTCTTGTCCACAAAGCGGATGCTGCGTTGAGAGGTTCTTCTGCGTTTTGTTCTGCTGTATCTAAGAAAACAGGGATATCAATGTGGTCGGAATAAGTTTGTACGATCTGTTTGATTTTATCGTCGATAGAATAATCCATCGCATCTGTTTTTAAGTGCAATGTGATTTCGGTTCCTGTTTCATCTTTGGATGTATCGTCAATAGAGTAACCAGTCCTTCCATCAGAAGACCATTTATAGGCCTTATCACTTCCTGCTTTTTTACTGATCACATCGACAGTATCTGCAACCATGAAGCTAGCGTAAAAACCAACTCCAAATTGACCGATAAGACTCATGTCGCCATCATTGCCTTGCTGTTTCAGGTTTTCTAAAATGGCTGCTGTACCAGATCGTGCAATGGTTCCTAGGTTTTGGATAAGATCATCCTTATCCATACCAATTCCGTTGTCACGAATTGTTAATGTCTGTTTGTCACGATCAATAGAGATATGGATTTCGAAATCACTATCATCGCTTTTTAATTCTTTATTCTGAATCGTATCGTAACGAAGGCGATCACATGCGTCCGCTGCGTTTGAAATGAGCTCTCTTAAAAACACATCTCTATTTGAATAGAGTGCATTAGCCACGATATCCAGAAGACGTGAAACGTCTGTTTCAAAAGCGTGCGTATTATTATTTTCCATTTGTTGTGCTTCTGCGTTCATTATTTCTTCTTATAGTTTGTTTATGGGTACAGCATATGACGCTTCCATGCGCCATTTTCTTCTGGTGTGAAAACGTACCGCTCATGCAGGCGGTATTCGCCATCAATCCAAAATTCAATAGAGGTTGGTTTGATTCTAAACCCTTTCCAATAAGGAGGGCGTGGTATGTCTTCTTGTCCTTCGAATTTACTTTCATAACTTTCGACGAACTCTTTCAGTTCATCATATGAACCTAAAGACTGCGATTGCTTGGATGCCCATGCACCGACACGGCTCCCTCTATGCCGCGTGTTGTAGTAAGCGTCAGCCTCATCTTCTGAAACTTCTTCTAACTCTCCTTCGACGCGCACTTGCTTTAATAATGATTTCCAGTGGAAACAAACAGAGGCATACGGATTACTTAGTATTTCCTGACCTTTTCTGCTGTCGGCGTTGGTGTAAAAAACAAAACCTCGTTCATCTAACCCTTTTAAAAGAACCATACGCGCACTTGGTTTTCCCTCAGGTGTCGATGTCGCCAGACACATAGCACCTGGATCATTCGGTTCACTTTGTTCTGCTTGGCCGAGCCAATCCGAGAATAATTCATAAGGATTATCAGGTAGTTCGTTTTCTTTGCTCATAATTTATGTCCGAAAGATGGTGGTAATTTTCTTTTTTTCACCGTATTTTTGTCTCAATTGATCAATAATCTAACCATTCAATAATAAATCGCAATGATTGATTTATTGGCGGTACAAGTTTTTATAAGTCTCGAATAGAAAGGGGACAACAATGAAGAAAATAACCTTAGCAATGATGGCTGTATCACTTATTGGCCTAAGTGCGTGTGATACAATTAATAGTGCAGGTATGAAGGAAAAAATCGGTGGCGCTACAGGTGCTGTTGTCGGTGGTATCTTAGGATCAAAGGTCGGTGGTGGAAGCGGCCAGTTATGGGCGACTGGTGTAGGTGTGCTTTTGGGAACACTCGTGGGTAGTGAGGTCGGCCGTTCTTTAGACAAGGCGGATATGGAATATGCACAACGTGCTAACTATGAGGCGCACAGTGCACCAATTGGTGAAGAGATTGCTTGGAATAACCCTGAATCTGGTAATTCAGGCTCTGTAACGCCAACACGTGATGGTGCGGATAGCGACGGCCGTTACTGTCGTGAATATCAACAGACTATTTATGTCGGTGGACGCCAAGACACTGGTTACGGTATTGCTTGCCAGCAACCTGATGGTTCTTGGGAAATCGTAAGCTAAAGTTTTTGCTCAAAAAGAGGAGCCGCCTACATTTATGTGGGCGGCTTTTTTATGCATTGTTTGTATTGTTATTCTGTTTGGGCTGTATCGCCTGAATTGCCTTTATCCTGCATTGCTTTTTGTGCGGCAAGTTGTTTTTGTCTCATGATTTGTTTGCTTCGGGCGCTACCTCCACCAAGGCTTGGGCCTGCTGCCGGCATTGTTGGTGCCGCAGTCAGTTCGCTTGGAGCGGGTCTTTTTGGAGCAGGCCCTTTCGGCGCTGGTCCTTTCGGTGCAGGTGTATTCGTTGTTAATGATTGTGTCGGCGTGCTTGGCGCAAGAGCCAGATCATTTGCTACTTCGAGTTTCTGCAGATAACCAGGATCGTTCATCGTTATTTTAAGCGATCCAAGAACCGGAGCAAAGGCTGGGTGGTTGTGACATATCTCTGCAATGTGTCCCATTGTGACCGCAAATCCTTGTCTTCTCTGTTCAACAACGTTGTCACCAAGCTCTTTGAGCATATCCCAAGAGGTGTCGCCTTTGTTACCTTCAAACTGCATGCGCGCCGCCTGCGTCGGTGATGCTCCTGAAATGAGAGCTTTTTCAAATGCTTGCGCAGCTTCTTGAAGTGCGTTTGCACACCAACCAAGAATACGGCCTTCTGTTAATCCTTCGTTTTGCTTGTTCGCGGCTTCCATTAATGCTCTGCCGCCTTCGCCGTCATCTGCGTCTGAAATAACTTCTTCGAAGACAGTGTCCACAAGAGCGGAGTGTGCAATTGCCTGCGACTTTGTATCGAGAAAGGCATTGTAAACATGCTCTAAAGCTGATGCAGGGGAGGGCTCTATCGCTGATGTGTGAGCAACCATTAACCCCGTTGCACGCACGAACGTATCATCACAGGTGTTTACAGCAGCTCCCAAGATATCCTCTTTGGAAAAACCTCTCCAGGCCATGTCTTGAGCTGGCTTTGTGTAGTTCCACCACTGCTGAACGCTCGCTTCATCAAATGCTTGGCCAACATCAAGAGATACCTGACGGCACGCCTGAATTTGATCGGCTTTTTGAGGTGGATTGTTTTGTAATTCAGATAACGCTAATGCACATGCGTCCTGAGCTACCAGATATGGATAGTCTTCAGGTTTTACATTCGGAGACGCTATAAGTGATTTTAATGCGCGTTTCGTCGCTATTTGAACTGGACTATCCTGATTGCCACGCAGTGCGGATAATAAGGCCGCAAAAATATCGGCTTGCATGTTAGCCTTGCTTAAGTTTAGGGCAGAGCGCTTTGGAACCATCGGGCCATAAGAAAATTTCTTCTTATATTGTGGCTCTTTACGAATCTCGTAAAGATCAATTGCATGCCAAGCGAGGTGATAAACCGTTGCTAGAGCCTCGTGATCATCTTCTAGGTCATCTGTATTGATGTTACACAGCGCTAAAATATCGTGCTCTACTTTCAGGCCCATCATTTTGTTTTTCTTATATATAGCCATGCCTAAGAAAGACGTTTTGCTGTTTTGGGCTTGTTTGCGGATAATTGCCTGCGCAGAAGCAGAGGCGGGATGTGTAATTATTTCGTGTTCTGAAAGGGCGAGCATTTCATTGAAATCGGCCTGACCATGAACAATGAAGTAGATTTGTAAGCCATCATAAAGGGTCGCAATTTCTTGCGACATTTGCTCACATATACTCTGAACGCTGCTTTTATCGACAGCCATAATGTCCTCGTCCCTATAATAGTCCCCTGAGATCAGTACATCTATCAGCACTAATCCACCTTTCATCATAGTCGCAGAAGGTTAGAAGAAGGTTAACAAAACAGGCCAAAATTAAGACTTTTCCCGCTTTCGTTACATATTGTGACGAATTGTGAGGGGAACTGCGCTAAAGAAGGCTGGACGCGGCTCTTATAATATGCAGAATGCACGTATTATTCGATTTGAAAGGTAATTTAATGTCAGAAAGCAACACAAACTGGTTACAAGGTAAAAAAGGCCTCGTTATGGGCGTCGCAAATGATCGCTCTATCGCTTGGGGTATCTCCAAGGCTGCGCATGATGCAGGTGCCGAGCTTGCCTTTACTTATCAGGGGGAAGCGCTTGAAAAACGTGTGAGGCCACTGGCTGAAAGCGTTGGTTCTGACATCATGGTTGCTTGTGATGTGACAGATGAAGCAAGTATCGATGCTGCTTTTGCGGAAATTGAGGAAAAATGGGGCAAAGTTGACTTCGTTGTTCACGCGATCGCATTTTCTGACAAAAAAGAGCTAGATGGCCTTTATGTTGATACAACGCGTGATAACTTCCTGAAAACAATGGATATTTCAGTGTTCTCTTTTACGGCTGTTGCGAAGCGTGCGCAGAAGTTAATGGTCGAGGGCGGCTCTTTGTTGACTCTAAGCTACTATGGCGCTGAGCAGGTGATGCCACATTACAACGTGATGGGTGTGGCGAAAGCCGCTCTTGAAGCATCTGTGAAGTACCTTGCGAATGATCTAGGTCCACAAAACATCCGTGTGAACGCGATTTCTGCTGGTCCGATTAAGACATTGGCGGCATCAGGTATTGGTGATTTTCGCGCGATTTTGAAGTGGAATGAGTTAAACTCCCCGCTACGCCGTAACGTAACAATTGAAGATGTCGGTCGCTCAGGCTTATTCCTGCTCTCTGATCTTGGTAGTGGTGTGACAGGTGAATGTTTGCACGTTGATAGCGGTTATCACACAGTCGGTATGTGCGCTGTTGATACGGCTGGTGAAACAGCGGAACTTCTAAGCTCCCTTGCACCGAAAAAAGCAGAAGATAAGGCCGCCTAAGCTATATTTGTGGTGGTGAAGCAATAGTTTTATCAGGGTTAAAGCTAAATTTACTTGCTTTTAGGGCTTCTTGAGTAGTGATCCATATATTGTTTGCTGGATCATCGATCCCATTAGTTTCCAAAATGTTAGCGCTCATTGTGTGATAAGTTAGTCCATTAAATTTATGAAACAGAGCAGTTTCGACGGAGTCCGCAAGCATGCGTCTGTAGACACCGTCTGTTTTGGCATCAATCATATAATCAACAGTCTCTTTAACCGCTGCGAATGTTGTTTCGAACGCTCTGTGAAATGGAAATGTATATATGTGTGTAAAAGTATCTCCAAGCGCCTGTCTTTCATGCGAGTGCCCTTCAATATCGGCGCCACTAATAGAATGGTCGAAGCTTGATTTTGCTTCCGACATAAGAAGCTCTTTAGCTAACTCAAAGTTGTTAGGGTCAGTAACTAAACCCCATTCTAGCGATATCTTTTTTAGATTGACCATGGTTTGTCTTGTACAAATCATTTTTCATTATGTCAATTAAAAATCTATGGTAAATCGTGTGTAATCCGCCATAATGCGAGCGTTATAGGAGAAAACATGTCAGGTAATCGTTTCGGAACATTATTTCAGTATCAAACCTTTGGGGAAAGCCATGGGCCAGCCATCGGCGCTATCGTTGATGGTGTTCCGCCGCGTATAGAGCTAAACGAAGAAGACATTCAGATCTATTTGGATCGTCGTAAACCAGGGCAAAGCAAGTTTACAACGCAGCGTAAAGAACCGGATCAGGTGAAAATCTTGTCTGGCGTCTTTGAAGGACAGACAACGGGCACGCCAATTGGTCTTTTAATTGAGAATGTTGATCAAAAATCCAAAGATTATGGTGATATCAAAGATAAATTCCGTCCGGGACATGCTGATTTCACCTACATGGAAAAGTACGGTATCCGCGATTACCGTGGTGGTGGGCGCTCTTCAGCGCGTGAAACAGCGATGCGTGTCGCTGCTGGGGCTGTTGCCCGAAAAATACTGAATAACGCTTTTGGCGACAATGTATCTATTCGTGGTGCTGTAGTGCAGGTTGGCCCGCACAAAATCAATCGCGACAATTGGGATTGGGATCAGGTTGATCAAAATCCGTTCTGGTGTCCCGATGCGCAGGCTGCGGAACAATGGGCGGATTATCTTGATGGCCAACGCAAAAATGGTTCTTCGGCTGGCGCGGTTGTAGAAGTTGTGGCAAGCGGTATTCCGGCGGGTCTTGGCGCTCCTGTCTATGACAAGCTTGATGCCGACCTTGCCAAAGCTATGATGAGCATTAACGCGACAAAAGCCGTTGAAATCGGTGCGGGCTTTGACGCGGCAGAGCTTAGCGGTGAGCAAAATGCCGATGAAATGACGAAAGGTGGCCAAGGGGTTAAATTCACGTCGAATAATGCTGGCGGCATTTTGGGTGGTATTTCATCGGGGCAGGATATTATTGTACGCACTGCTTTTAAACCAACGAGCTCGATCCTGACACCGGTCAAAACAGTCGATAAAGACGGTAACGAAACAGAAATCATCACAAAAGGTCGTCATGACCCGTGCGTGGGCCTTCGCGGTACACCTGTTTGTGAGGCCATGATGGCGTGTGTTTTAGCAGATCATTATCTGCGTTACAAAGCTCAGTGCTTATAAAATAAATTGACATAATATTTGAGTCTATGGTTTAACTCTCTTTCTAATAGGAAGAGTGTAATGAATATAAAGCCCTTAGAACGATCTTTTGCGCCAGCTGTTCTTAAGCCAAATCCTATGTGGATTCCGACAAAAGAGGATAGGGTCATTATCGAGAATATATTGTTCCCTGTTAAAACGAGTGACGGCAGACCGTTTTTGTTTGGTGCGGCAGACTTCTGGGATAGTCACTTGGACATTGGTAAAAGAAATATACGTGTTTTGGCTACTATGGGAGCATTGAGACCTAAGCGCGCTGTTGTATCTCTTCATATAGAGACAACAGTGATGAATAGTAGCTTTATTGATTCAAACGGTAATAGCCTGTCTGTAATTGGTTCTGAAAATAAACCGTTTCGTCAGTATTTTGATGGTTTCGCCTTTGAAACGAGGGATAAAACAGGGCATGTTGCAGCCGCGTGCGTCGATTATGATGAGAAAAAAATATGGCTACAAGATCCGCAAGGTATTCCTGTAAAAGCAGCTGTTTCACAAACATTTAAAGAAGTTTTTCCTGATTATGACGTTGAAGATTTAATGTTGTGGCAACAAAGAGACTCACACAGTTGCTCCATTTTAACACTATACAACATGGAATGTTTCTTTAAGGGCGTGGTTCCTGCGGAGCATGTTGATGTGTCTGCCTTGAGGGCGCGTTATCTCACTGTTTTGGATGATTATGAACGTGAGAGGGGAATATCTCCAAAAGAAAGCGCATACTATGCGGCGCCAGTTCATACGCTACGTTATACACCTGTTTAATTTCCGATAATTATCCGTGACATGATCTATGAAACTCCTCATATTATAGGTTCTATAACCTTTGAGGATCAAAATGCCTGGATCATTATTTTATCACCCCAAACGTAAAAATGCCGAAAAAGAAATTTCTAAAAAGCGTTGGAATATTGGCGCTATCGTGTGGAAAGTGCTGAAACGCACATGCATGACCTTGGGTGCGTTGGTGCTGTTCTCGGCGATACTCGGAACGATCTCGACAATTAGTCTGATGAATAAAGCGGCTCCACCGCTACCGAATGAAATGGTTTTGGTTTTGAAAGTTGAAGAAGGCGTTTCAGAGATCGCGAGCCAACCGACTTTTATGGATCCTTTTCCGTTTGATCAGCCGACTGTGCGCCAGATTGTTGATACGCTTGATATTGCGGCAAAAGACCCACGCGTAAAATCCTTTGTTTTGAATTATCGTGGCGGAGGGATAGCTCTTTCCCACATAGAGGAAATTAGACCAGCCGTAAAACGCTTTCAGGCAAGTGGTAAGAAAGCTTTGATTTACTCATCATCTTATGCAAGTGGCGCTGGAACAGGGCTTGGCATTTATTATCTTGCAAGTAGTTTTGATGAAATCTGGATGCAGCCCGTTGGTATGGTCTCGATCGCTGGGATTAATATGGAGATGCCTTTCGGGCGTAAGGTTTTAGAAAAAATCGGTGTGCGCCCATCTTTCTTTCAGCGTGAAGAATATAAATCCGCGATGGAGAATTTTGCGCGTGATGACATTTCTCCTGCAAATAAAGAAGCATTGAGCTCTATCGTGAAGAGCATGTCATCCCAGATGCTTTCGGGTATATCGCGCGATCGTAAGATTGCTTCAAAGACGATGAAGGGACTTATTGATCAGGGGCTTTTCACGGATAATGAGGCTGTGGAATATGGTCTTGTTGATCGCCTTGATTATGGCGATGTGCTCATGGATGAAATGCGCGAAGAGTTAACAGGAAGCGCGGATAGCGAAACATTAGAGTTCATTTCTTTTAACCGTTATGCCCAAAAAGAAAAGAGCTATAAGGCAGCTTTAGGTACGAGTGAAAACAAAAAGAACGTTGCGCTTATTTATGCTGTTGGAACAATTGACGATGGCTCTGCGCAGCAAACGCAGGGCAAAGTAAATGCGACTGAAATCTCTGGCGCCCTGCGTGATGCGGCAGATGATGAAACGATTGATACAATTATTCTGCGTGTTGATAGCCCGGGAGGGTCGCCGAGTGCTTCTGAAACAATCCGCCGTGCAGTGCTGAACGCGCAAGAAGAAGGAAAAAAAGTTGTTGTCTCTATGGGTGCTTTGGCCGCTTCTGGAGGGTATTGGATCTCTACGCCAGCGGATAAGATCTATGCGCTGCCGAGCACGCTCACTGGATCTATCGGTGTTGTTATGGGCAAGTTTGTAATGGAAGATCTGTGGAATAAGATCGGCGTAAATTGGAACGGTGTGCAGTGGGGACAAAATGCTGACTTGCTCTCCTTCAATTCTGATTTCGATGAAGTACAAGCGGTGCGTATGAATAAATTAATCGATAGCACATACCAAGCATTTTTAGAGCGCGTCGCAGGTGGCCGTGATATGAGCATCGAAGACACAAAGAAGGTGGCCAAGGGGCGCCCATGGACAGGCGCTCAGGCCGTTAAAAATGGTTTGGTGGATAAGCTTGGCGGTCTTGATGTTGCGCTGAATGATGTTGCAAAAGAGGCAGGGCTCACCAATAAAGGCGACTTGAACATTATCGTGATGCCAAAACCGCGCACGCCGTTTGAACAGTTTCTGGAAGTTTTTGGTCAGCAGGTTGCGCTAGGTCAGTTCTTGAATAATCATACACGTGTTCTGCAGGCGTTGGAAACGGCGCTGGGTGAGGCGGTTGTGATTGCGGCGATGCCGCGTTATACCGTTTATGATGCCGGATTAGATGCGCTACGCTGATCCATAAGGGCATTGGAATGAATGATACAATCTTTCGTATCTATTGATGCAACGCGCCCATCAACAACATTTCCGTGT
>JABSQP010000036.1 GCA_013215815.1 Alphaproteobacteria bacterium
GATCTTCAAGGCATCCTCAATGCGATTGAGCAGAGCACGATGGGGAATGAAAGTGAAGAAGACTTTATTGGTCTCTTTGAGGATTTAGATCTTTCCAACAGTAAGCTTGGTAAGAAGCCAAAAGATAGAAACGCTCTTATCGCGAAAGTTCTAGCGCATCTTAACAATATCGACTTTGAGCTTGATAAAGTTGATGCGGATGTACTGGGTGATGCGTATGAATACCTTATCTCTCAATTTGCATCAGGTGCAGGGAAGAAAGCGGGTGAGTTTTATACCCCGCAGCAAGTCTCCCGTATCCTTGCCAAGATTGTTACATCAGGAAAGCAGCAAGTTAAGAACGCTTATGATCCTGCCTGTGGTTCTGGCTCATTGCTTTTACGCATTGCGAAAGAAGCCAAGGTTGGAGAATTTTACGGACAAGAGCTAAACCGTACGACATACAACCTCGCCCGTATGAACATGATCTTGCACGATGTGCATTTTAGCCGTTTTAGTATCGAGCAAGAGGATACGCTTGAGAAGCCACAGCATATTGATATGCAGTTTGAAGCGATTGTCGCTAATCCTCCATTCTCTGCAAAGTGGAAGGGGGACGATAATCCGCTTAATGAAACAGATGATCGTTTTTCTCAGTATGGAAGACTTGCACCAAAGACCAAAGCAGATTTTGCATTTGTACAACATATGATCCATCAAATGGCAGATAACGGAACGGCGGCTATTGTTCTCCCGCATGGTATTTTATTTCGTGGAGCGTCTGAGGGCGTGATCCGTGAATACATCATTAAGGAACAAAACTATCTAGATGCTATAATTGGTCTACCGCCTAATGTGTTTTATGGGACTTCAATCCCCGCCTGTATTCTGGTGCTCAAAAAATGCCGTGTGCATGATGATAATATTCTGTTCATTGATGCCTCGCAGGAATTTGAGAAGGTTGGAAATAAGAACGCTCTGACAGATGATCATGTCGCAAAGATCATGCAGACCTATGAGGAACGCAAAGACATAGAGAAGTACGCAACGGTTGCGTCTCTCGATGATATTGCTGAAAATGACTATAACCTTAATATTCCGCGTTACGTTGATACGTTTGAGGAAGAAAAGCCTGTTGATCTGGAAGCCATAACTCAAGAACTTGCTTCTTTAGAGGATCACATGGCAGAGACAGACAAGACGATTGCGAGCTTTTGTAAAGAGCTTGGCATTGCTTCACCCTTTAGATTGAAGGGGTAGCTCATGCAGCAACAGAAAACCGTACCGACATTGAGGTTTCCAGAGTTTAAAGGTGATTGGGGGCTAGAAACTTTAGGAGAATATTTCACTTTTAAAAACGGTGTTAATGCCGACAAGTCAGCATATGGTCGGGGTCATAAGTTTATCAATGTATTAGATATTATTTCTGATGTTCCTCTGCAATATGACAGTATTTTAGATAGTGTCGATATTTCGGCTGATGAATTTAAAAAGAATGAAGTACTTTATGGCGATATTCTTTTTCAACGTAGTTCTGAAACACGCGAAGAAGTTGGTCAAAGTAACGTCTATTTAGATAAGGAAAATCCTGCAACTTTCGGAGGCTTTGTTATTCGAGGTAGACCAATTAAGGAACAAGTCCCTGAGTACTTTCATTATCTTCTAAAAACTGCCAAATCTCGTAAGGATATGACTTCTCGTAGTGGAGGTAGCACTCGATACAACATCGGACAGGACTCTTTGTTTGATGTTTCAGTTAACGTTGCCCCATCACTCCCTGAACAACAAAAGATTGCAGCGTTTTTGGGCGTGGTAGATAAGAAAATCGCACAGCTTCAGACAAAGAAAGACCTGCTGGAAAAATACAAAAAGGGCTGTATGCAAAAGCTCTTCTCCCAAGAGTTCCGCTTCACCGATGATAACGGCAAACCCTTCCCCGATTGGGAAGACAAGAGTATAGGTGATTTAGGAGAAACTTATGGAGGACTTAGCGGCAAAAATTCTTCAGATTTCGGGGCAGGAAAACCATACATAACCTATACTCAAGTCTTCAAAGATTCCTATATCAAATCAGATGCTTTTGAGCTCGTTACAATTTCCACTGGCGAGAACCAAAGTAAAATACAACAAGGCGATATTTTATTCACTACATCGAGTGAAACTCCAAATGAAGTTGGGTTTGCCTCAGTATGCTTGGAAGATTTTGGGGAGTTATATTTAAACAGTTTTTGCTTTACCTTACGTCCATTTGATTTAAATGAGATCATTCCATCATTTTCAAGATATTTATTCAGAAGCCCTGCATATCGCGCGGCCGTTTTACCTTTAGCTCAAGGTAGTACCAGATATAACCTTTCAAAAAAGAGCTTTCTTAAAATTAAACTTAAAGTACCGCATCCAGACGAACAAAAGAAAATCGCGGACTTCCTCTCTGCGATTGATGACAAGATTACTTTGGTGGCTGAGGAGCTAGACAAAGCCAAGACCTTCAAAAAGGGCTTGCTGCAACAGATGTTTGTATAAGGATAGTAATGAATACACAAACAGAACAACAATTAGAAAACGCCTTGATTGCTCAGCTTGAAACGCTAGGTTGGGAGAAGGTTATCATTCCCGATGAGGATGCTCTTATTGCTAATCTCAAAACACAGTTGGAGAAGCATAACAAGATCAGTATTTCCGATGCCGAGTTCACACAAATCCTGAACAAGATCGCGAAGGGTAATATCTTCGAGAAAGCCAAAATCCTACGTGATAAAGTGGACTTCACCAAGGACGATGGAACGACAGGTTATATTGATCTCATCAATCAAATTCATTGGTGCAAAAACGAATATCAAGTGACGCACCAGATCACCATGACGGGCAAATACACGAACCGTTATGATGTGACGTTATTAGTGAATGGTTTGCCTCTTTGCCAGATTGAACTCAAGCGTCGTGGCCTTGAGATGAAAGAGGCGTTTAATCAAACCAATCGTTATCACAGGCATAGCTTTGGTGCTGGTCTTGGCTTGTTCGGGTATATTCAGCTCTTTGTCATTAGTAACGGTGTGAACACGAAATATTATGCTAATAACCCCGTTAAAGATCGTGATTTTAAACAAACATTCTTTTGGGCAGATCGTCGCAATAAACGTATTACGCAGCTTAGTGAGTTCGCAGATGCATTCTTAGAGAAATGTCAGCTCTCAAAAATGATTACAAAGTATATCGTGCTGAATGAGAGTAACAAGATGCTTATGGCTTTGCGCCCATATCAGTTCTACGCAGTTGAGGCGATTGTCGCGCAAGTACTTACTACAGATAAAAATGGTTATATCTGGCACACGACTGGATCAGGAAAGACACTTACATCATTTAAAGCAGCGCAGATACTCACGCAGAATCCGAATGTTCATAAGGTTGTTTTTGTCGTGGATCGTAAAGACCTCGACTATCAAACTATTACCGAGTTCAACAACTTCCAAGAGGGTAGCGTTGATGCAACGAACAACACAGGGAGACTTGTGGAGCAGTTTGCCGATGATACACCGCTGATCGTTACGACACTGCAAAAGCTCAATACTGCGATTAGTAAAGAGCGTCACCTCAAGACAATGGAAGACCTTAAAGATAAGAAAATGATCTTTATCTTTGATGAATGTCACCGCTCGCAGTTTGGCGATACGCATAAGCGGATTAAAGAGTATTTCGACAATGTGCAGATGTTCGGATTTACGGGAACGCCTATTTTCGCCGATAACGCTGCAAAGAACGCTTTGGGCAAACGAACAACTAAAGACCTGTTCGATCAGCAGCTCCATAGCTATGTGATCACCGATGCTATTCGTGATGAGAATGTCTTGAAGTTCTCTGTTGAATATATTCGCACCTTTAAGCAAAAGGATGAGGTTGTTGATATTGAAGTAGAGGCGATTGACACAGCTGAGGTTATGGAGGCTGATGAGCGGTTAGATAAAATCACGAACTACATCATAACAAACCATAATCGTAAGACGCATAACCGCGAATTTACGGCAATGTTTTGTGTTTCCAATGTGAAGACGCTATTGAAGTATTATGAGCTGTTTAAAGCGAAGAAAGACGCCGGAGAGCATGATTTAAGGGTTGCAACAATCTTCTCTTATCAAGCCAATGAAGAGGATGCAGACGCAGATGGTATGGGTGCAGGTGACGACATGCCTGATGATGGCGCGCCAGTAAACAAGCATAGCCGTGAGAGTCTTGATGACTGCATTGCTGACTACAACGGGATGTTTGGCACGAACTACTCGACCAAGGACAGTAAAGCGTTTTATAGCTATTACAAAGACATTGGTAAGCGCGTTAAACGCAAAGAGATTGATATACTTCTTGTTGTGAACATGTTTTTGACAGGCTTTGACAGTAAGCCTCTTAATACGATCTATGTCGATAAGAACCTTAAGTATCACGGCTTAATTCAAGCTTATTCACGCACAAACCGTATACAAGGACAGAAGAAGTCACAGGGTAACATTGTATGCTTCCGTAATCTCAAGCCAGCAACAGATAAAGCGATACAGCTTTTTGCAGATAAGGACGCACAAGAGGAAATTATACTCGCACCATATGAAGACTATGTTGAGAAGTTTAAGGGGGCTGTAGATAGCTTATTAGCGATTACGCCTGATGTTTCGAGTGTTGATGAACTCCTTACAGAAGAAGATGAGGCAAAATTTATTCAAGCTTTCCGTGAAGTGATACGAATTAAGAACGTTCTGGATTGTTTTACTGAATTTACGTTTGATGATCTTCCCATAGATGAACAAACATTTGCTGACTTCCGCAGTAAGTATCTTGATCTGTATGACAAGGTGCGAAGTGAAACGCAGAAAGAGAAAGTTTCTATTCTTGATGATATTGATTTTGAAGTTGAGCTAATTAGTCGCGACAAGATCAATGTCAGTTATATCATAAACCTTCTAATGAACATGAAGGGTAAGAGCGAAGAAGAGCAAACCAAAACGCGTAAGACGATCATGGACATTCTGGATACTGAAACGCAGCTCAGAAGTAAGAAAGAATTGATTGAGCGATTTATTGCCGATCACTTTGCAGATATGCCAGCGAGTGCCAATGTTGCAGAAGAGTTCGATACATACTGGACAGAAGAAAAGCGCAAAGCTCTCGTATTACTGAGTGAAGAAGAAGGGCTTGATCCTGACGGGCTAGAGAAGGTTCTCGGCAATTACCTGTTCACTGAAAAAACACCAATGCGTGATGAGATTATTGAGATCATGGAAACCCGTCCATCATTGCGTGAGCGTAGCACAGTTGCCGAACGTATTATTGTCAGGATACGTGACTTCGTAGAGACGTTTATTGATGGGGTAGACTAAATCCGCCTCTGATTTTGTAAAAATTACTTCACATGTTGGAACTAAAATACATGGATAAAGATCTATCATCCTAAAATACGCATCGTTCCACCTAAGTTTATAGCACGGCAATATCTGACATGCGGGTACCGTCTGCTTTCAGGAGGCAGAAACCCCACCTGCTCTTTAAACGGATTTTTATCTAATAACACCGCACATCGTAGTGTGGCGATGCTGCCCTCAGCCTGATCTAAAATCACCTTGCCTATAAAATCTATGAAATCGACGACGGAGACAGGTGCAATCGGCGTTTCCTTGTGTTCAATTTCCAGGATAGGAGAGTTAACACTTCCATCAGGCTTCATCGCAAAGTCTGTCAGCATCAATCGATGGCCATCTTTCCGGTGTTCGCTGGCATTTCTGACATTCCGAATCAGCTTCAATACGTTTTTTGTCTCGTCCCAGCCTGCCGCAATCTCAGGCTCCGACGAAAGCCTGTCCTGAATTGCAGTGTCGTACTCATTCAGCAATGGTTTACTCTGTGCTTCGGGAAGAAAATGTAGCCTGTAAAGCGGCAAAATACTGTCTTTTGCCTTATCTGCTTTAACAAGGATGTTGTGAACGTCTTTGTCTAGGTCTGGAATGCATGGCAGAGAGAAGGCGTTCGGCTTATACTCACGATCCTCAAAAGCCTTTTCCTTTTGAGTTATTTTTTCCTTGAGATCAGAAATCATCTCATGCAGTTCTAAAACATGTCGAGTCAGATCAATGCACTGCTCAAAAAATGCCCCTACAAACGGGCTGACCGTTGCATTTTTTTCATTAAACAGGCATTTGGCAGTTAACAAAATCCGTCCGACAATCTCGCTACTGTGTCCCGCTGAAAGCACTTTTTGGCTCAAATTAGGGACATTAGGATTAGTGCGTCCTGGATCTATATCATCGGCAAGCTGAACTCTACAAACGCTGTTTTCCTTGATCGTATAAAGTGCATTGGCAGTTGATAGAAAATCGCTGATCGGGGACTGATCTTCCTCATCCCCTACAGTTAAAGTTATGGCTGCCTGTCGCTGCCTATCTATCGGTCGTTTTTGATTCATAATGTTCCAAGCATACACGATTTTTGATAATCATGCAGAATTCAAAAATCACAAATTTTTTCGGTCGGGTAGGCGCGTGTTTTCGTTATAGTCATTGGGGGTGGCCCAGGGGGTGGGGTATGGTATATTCAATCAAGTTATACCCCTGATTTGACAGCACAGCGAACAGATATAGGGGTACGTTTAGGGGTACAATTAATTATTCTTTCTATATAAATTATTTATATCAAATACTTACAGTTCATTTATGAATGATGCCACCAGCCAATTTTTTTTTATTCCCCCTTGTTTTTACACTATAATTTCTCCTGTATCCATTGATATTCAAGGCTTTCAAAATTCGTGCTTGTTCGCTGATGTTCGTGGAAAATCGCTCAAATTCGAATCTTTTGGGGGCATATCAAGGGGCATAAGAGCAAAAAATAGGAAAATTAGGTGCCCCCATATGAAACTTAGCGATATCCAGTGCAAATCAGCCAAGTCAAAAGAAAAACCATACAAGATTGGAGACGGTGGGGGCATGTACCTAGAAGTCATGCCAAATGGCTCAAAATACTGGCGACTTAAATACAGAGTTAAAGCCGATGGAAAATGGAAAGAAAAGCGCCTTGCAATAGGTGTCTATCCTGAGATTACGCTCAAACAAGCTCGAGAGCGTAGAGATGAAGCTCGTAGGCTACTTGATGAGGGGCGGGACCCGTCTTTTGAGAAGAAAAAGCGTAAAGCCATGGTAGAAAAAGACCGTGAGAATACGTTTAAGGCTCTAGCGCTGGAATGGTATGACAATAGAAAAGATAGATGGCGCCCCAGATATGCTGCAGAGGTCATTACACGACTAGAAAAAGATATATTCCCTCAGCTTGGTGACTATCCAGTTACTGAGATAAGTCCGCGATTATTACTTAGCGTTATTCGGCCCATAGAAAACCGTGGTGCGCATGAGCTTGCGAAACGTCAGCTTCAAAATTGTGGAGAGATCTTTTGTTATGGGATTGCAGTTGGAAAAGCTGAACGCGATCCTTCTCGCGATATTAGAGATGCTCTCAAGCCTATTGAATTGGTAAAACGCGGCAAAAAGAAGAATCTCTCAGCAGAGGCATTCTTTGCCAATCTATCCGTTGATATTCCTCAGCGTGAATTGAAAGTTGTTGGTGATGTTATGGGTTGGCCTGAAGAAAACCTTCATATTCGTCAGATCAAGAAAAGTGCAAGCTCAGGCAATGTCGTATTTTTGAAGCTTGAGCATGAAAACGTGACAGAAACCGTTGTTAGCTTTGGAAGGCTAGGCGTTAAATCTGAGAAGGTTGCACAACAAGCTTGTGATGAGGCAAATGATTATTTGAATAGTAAAGCGGCTGTTGGTGTGCATCTGGCAGATCAGCTTTTATTGCCAACGGCTTTGGCGGGTGAAGGAAAGTTTACAACGCTTGCCCCAAGCCAGCATACGAAAACGAATATTGAAGTGATTAAGAAGTTTGTTCCATGTGATATTACCGTGGAAGACACAGGTAATGATGTTTGGCAAATTAGCATATCTGAGAATTAGAAATGTTTGAGAAATTTTTAAAGAAAAGTAAAACACGCAAGCCTTTGAAAGGCCAAAAGGCTATAGATGCTTTATATCAAAGCATTCAAACAAGACCGCGACCAGAAGATGTGGCGGAGCTTGTGCTGGATGTCATAGGTAATCAATTAAACTCTGAACAGACACGCTTGTTAGAAAAAGCAGCTAAAAACTCCTTGGCTCAAAATATATGGGGCTACTCCTCAATGGCATCTGATTTTTTGAGGCCAGAAGGAGCAGAAAAGCAAGTTCGTAAAACGGAAGAACTATTTTCCGTCAAACAAGAGTTGTCGTCATCAGAATGCTTGCAACCGGAAACAGTGCAAGAGTTTTTAAACTCTGTGTCATCAGATATTGGATACAAAATTGGTGAGAGTAATTTTAAAGAACACCGCCTGAACAAAGAGGAGCGTGAGAAAGAAGGGCTAGACCTTTCAAAAAGACAATACAACAAACGCTGGCGTCTCTTAAAGCGGCTAGAAAACAAAATACACCGCATGATCGAGTGTCATAGAAAATACAATTTCACAAGAATTGGTAATACGGCCTTGGCGACGAGGATAAAACAAGAAGAATTAGCCAGAGATGTACCGACTGCATGCTTTATTGCCTATTATTCAGCACGGATGAATATGAGAAGCGTTTTTACAAACACCTCTCAAACCAGAGCGTATGACGAGGTTTCTGAGATGTTGTATCGCCATGCTGTCAGATCGCCTAGTGTCAATTGGCTAGCAATAGCGTACATCCATCCTGAGCAAGAGGTTCTCCAAAACCTGACTGAGTCTCAAAAAGGCGAATTACTTGGAACGTGGTTCGGCATTCTTCAAGATATTGCAGATATGCTCAAAGATGTATGGGAAAAAACAAACGTTAATCTTGGAACCATGATTGTAGAAAGAGGCAACGATTCATCGACATGGAACCAAACAGCAAGCGCATGGAACAAGGCCAGAGATCATTGGGTTGCTCTATTACACTCTATGGGCTTGAGCCGTTTGTTAGATGATGTATGCCCCGGAAAAGTTTTGAGATTAATGGCAGCAGATGTGGCCGCTTGGCACCGCGCTTCTGGAAAAGATGTTCATCCAGATACAAAAATTTGGGCGGCTCTTCCAAGGCCGTGGGAAGTCTTAAAGGGTGAGGCTCAATGTACGAAAGATATGGTAGAGAAGGCTTGTAAGAAATACAGAGTACCGCCTACAGGCTGGACTGGCCCGAGGCCGCCTAAAAAACCTGTAGAGTTTACTCCTACACCTGAGCTTGTACATGGTGTAGCTATATCTAGCCCAGGATTGGCAAAAGTCCTTAAAGAGGCAAAATGGTTCTCTGGAAAACTTAGCGAACCTGTTGATATTGATATTTTGGTAGAGCGTGATGAAGGTGGTTTTGCGCTCTCGGCAAAGGAAAGCTGATTTGATTTTGAGTAGAGAGGAGCATAAGATAGATGTAGGTTGAGGTAGCTCAGTGGTAGAGCGGTCGGCTCTCGGACCGACTGGACGCAGGTTCGAGCCCTGCCCTCAGCCTTCATCTATTTTTGAATATTTTTCTAAACGGGTAGGCTCGAGTTTGATAATATAAAAATGCCTCTAGTAAGGAGCAGTTGGGGGCATAATTTTACTTCGAATTATATTGTCCTTTTTAATTACAATGACTTAAAGCCTGTTTATGAATGATGCCACCAGCCATCTTTTCAGAAATCTTCCGTAAGCTTTGATTTTACTCAATTTTTGAGGTTCTGATCTTTTTTAAAGAGCT
>JABSQP010000037.1 GCA_013215815.1 Alphaproteobacteria bacterium
GGCCTTCTTGTGCAACATTCTTTTCGCCGACGGCGCCGACATATGCATTAAGGAATGCTTTTTGCTGTTTAATCTCTTGTATTTGGTACTGGCCTTCTTGCCCTGTTTTAGTCTGGTTGAATGCGGCTTTTGTTTTTGCAGCTGCATCGTCAGCCGCAGTTTCTTGCTGCGCTTCTAGTGCTTTTAATACGCCATCTAGAGATGCTAGTGGATTGTCAGCAACAGTGACTTCTTCCTCTTCTTCATCACCTACGAACAGGCCGCGTTGTTTTGCAGGGTTTGCTTTATACCTCGGCGTAACACTGTCAATACCGTTTACAAGCTCTGTATATTTTTCAGCTTGTTGTACGATTGCGGATAGGTCGGCGTTTTTGCCCAACGCGGCACCAGCTACTCTAAGATTTGCAATAGCTTCTTGCATGCCAGCTCTAATATTATCGACATCTTCTGGTAGTATCTCAGGCTCTTCACCGCGTTCATGTGCATTGAGGCGTGTTCCGGATTTTAGCATACGTTTCATATATGCAGGATCATCTTCAAAGATTTTACCGTTGAAGTTTGTTTTTTGTGCCTTAGTAGCGGCGTTTTGATCTGGAGCGCCAGATAGAATACGACCTACACCGCTTCGCATAGCAATGTGTATTCCTGCAATAGCTTTACTTGCGGCGCCAAGATTTGGATCTAACGCTGAATAAATTGGGGTAATAGGTGTTGCTGTTGAGGCTGCAGGATCTGGGTTCGCACCACCACGTGTGTTGTTGATTGCCAAACCTTCTTGCAATTGCGCGTCTGTAACGCCCAATTCCTTAACTTTCGCTTCGATGGCGATAGCAACGGCACGTGTTTTCTCTTCTAAGGTTGGAAAGTTGCCTACGCCTTTAGAGATTCCAAAAATTTGCCCGGCGTTAAATTCTGCGTTTCCCTGCCACTCTTTGATAAACCCACTATCCTTAAGAGCTTTTTTAGCGGCTTCGTCACCAGCATCATACGCTTTGATAAGAGCAATTGTTGCAGCCTGTACGCGCCCCACAGTGTCTTTAACATCTTTTGAAACAGCATTGTTTCCTTCAAGAAGGTCACCTGTGAATTTGTCGAGGTTAGTTTCAAGAAGCTTTATTCTTTCTGCAAGACTTGTATTTGGGGTTGTGTCGCCACCATTTTTCGAAGCAGCTCCAAATCGTCCCCCCAATTGTCTCCTTAACCAGTCGCCTGCGCCCATTACTTATACTCCGCCAAAATAAATTATTTTTTATGTTAATGCGCGGAAATTAACATATCCTTCAAAGAAAATGCAAATTTTTTATTTTTTTTGCAATTAAATCAGATGGTTATCCAGCTCTTAAGGTTTTGATTGCTTGATCTTGTTCAAAAAGATAGAGGAGTGTTCGTAACGCTTGCCCACGCTCTGTTTCAAGGTCTGCATCCTTCTCCAAGAGCAGTTTTGTCTCTTGCCGTGCTATGGCAAGTGAATCAGCGTGCGCAGCAAGGTCAGCGATCTTAAAAGTGGGCATGCCGCTTTGGCGGGTTCCGAGGATCTCTCCACCGCCGCGTAATTCCAAATCCTTTTCTGCAATCACAAAGCCATCTTCGGTTTCACGCATGGTTTTAAGGCGTTCTTTCCCTGTTTTGGATAGGCCTGCGGCATAGACAAGGAAACAGAATGATTTTTCAGCGCCGCGTCCCACGCGTCCACGGAGTTGGTGAAGTTGTGCGAGGCCAAAACGCTCTGCTTGTTCAATAACCATGATATTGGCTTCGGGAACATTGACGCCAACTTCGATAACAGTTGTCGCGACAAGGATTTTTAGATCGCCGCGTGCAAAGGCGTTCATAACTTCATCTTTTTCAGCCGGCTTCATACGCCCATGAACAAGTCCTACAACATCGCCAAAGCGATCCTTTAAAACATCATAACGTGCTTCGGCGGCTTCAAGGTCCAGTACTTCGCTGTCTTCAACGAGAGGGCAAACCCAATACACGCGAGAGCCTTGTTCTATTTGTTTGCCCAGAGAGCTCATCACGCTTTCGACTTTTTCTTTTGGAATAAGCAATGTGTCGATTGGCTTACGCCCTGGAGGTTTTTCATCAATACGGCTGACTTCCATATCACCGTAAGCGGTGAGGGCAAGCGTGCGCGGAATAGGGGTGGCTGTCATTGCCAGTACATCGGTGCCGCGACCTTTATCCGACAGCATGAGGCGTTGGTGCACACCAAAGCGGTGTTGTTCATCGACGACGGCAAGCCCAAGGTCTTGAAACTCAATACTTTCTTGAAACAGGGCATGCGTACCAATCACAACTTTGGCAGCGCCAGAGGCTATATCGCTCATGATTGCTTCGCGCTCTTTGCCTTTGTTACGTCCCGTTAGGATGACTGCTTCAATACCGGCGGCTTCGAGCCATGGTTTGAAGCTTTCCGCGTGCTGACGCGCAAGAATTTCTGTTGGTGCCATGATGGCCGCTTGTGCCCCGTTTTCAATGGCGTTCATCATCGCCATAGCAGCGACAATTGTTTTACCGCTTCCGACATCGCCCTGAACAAGGCGCAACATACGTAAAGGAGATTGCATGTCTTGATCGATCTCATCAATGACGCGTTTTTGCGCGCCTGTGAGATCAAACGGTAGGGCATCTAATATCTTTTGTCTCAACTCTGTTTTCTGAGGCCATGCACGACCATTAAGTTTGCGCTGTTTCAGGCGCATCAAACCTAACGCGAGTTGGTTGGCTAAAAACTCATCATAAGCAAGGCGTTCACGCACAGGATGTGCGGGCGATAAATCCGCTGCGCTCTCCGGATCATGAAGCGCTTTCATGGCGCCAAACCAGGCCGGCCAATCTTTTTTCTTTATTAGGTCTTTATCTCCCCATTCTCTTAAGGAAGGGATTAGGCCGATAGCGCCGCTCATGGCTTTACGCATTGTTTTGTTGGTAACTCCAGCTGTCAGGCCATAAATAGGTTCGATGGTTTCAATAGAGGCGCGCTCTGATGGTTTACCGATGGCATCAGGATGAACCATTTGTTTATTGCCTTGGTAGTGTTCGATCTTGCCACTGAGGATAACAACCTCACCGACAGGCATTTGTTTGGCGATCCAATCCTTATTGGCGTTAAAGAAGACGACATCAAGAGATCCTGTACCATCTGTACACTTAACGCGTGTTGGCAGGCCGCGACGCGGCGCAGGTGTTACTTTTTCAACGCGTACTTCTATGGTTGCGATCTTTCCGTTTGGCGCTTCCACTAAAGGTGGAGAAAAGCGGCGATCCACGAAATCAATTGGCGCATGAAAAAGGAGGTCTAGTACCTTTTCGCTGCCTAATAGTTTTTCAAACAGCTTTACCGTCTTTGGGCCAACACCAGGAAGGGTGGTGACGGATCGGAATAGCGGATCGAGTTCAAATGGACGCGGCATAGTGGAAATTTACGCCAGATATGCCGCGTTATCAAAGGCTTATTTTCGTTTGATCTTCTGTCCGAGTTTCACAGCCTTGGCGCTGATACCAATCATCAGGAAGCCCAAGAATATCAAAGCCACAGGCCAACCAACGACATCGGCAAAATATTGATCCGTGAAATACCCTAAATACCCAAGTAATGCGAACGTTGATACGAGGAGCAAAGTTCTACTGTGCAGGCGTGTGCTGAGTAGCATCATACAAATCGTGACAGGAAGGTAGAGGATATCGAGCCCATTGATGTCTTCGATAATATCAAACGCGGCCCATAAGAAACCTAAGCCACCGATAAAGTAATAAAACGGAGAGATGGCCCGGTTCTTGGTTTTATCAACGCGGGCGGCAAATACCAAAGTAGCGATCCCCATGCTGAGGCCAATGAGTTCTCCAGGCACGTTGGCACGCTCCATGAGGATGCCAAGAGCGCTGAGCCAGAATAAAAAGCCAAAGAATAAAAGTGACGCACGTCTTAAAGATGCAAATGCCAGCATGAAGTGTAGCGCCAAAATACCAAATACAATCATCGCAGCCAGTTGCGCATCATCGCCATCGGCGTATTCATGCAAGAACACAAACATACCTGTTGGAAGAAGGAATGCGCTTTTGATGAATAAAGGGGTAGACGCTTTCTCATAACGGGCATCTTTAACTGTCATGATCCCTAAAATGAAGGAGATAAGGCCGGGGCCATAAGAAATGGTTACACGCGCCGCGCTACTTAAATCGTCCCAAATCATCGCGGCAAGGAGGGCGAGGCCACCAAAAATGAAAGCGCCACCGAGATAACCGAGTAAGCGCGTGAGCCACTTGCCGTCTTTTTCTTTTAGAGATGTACCTAAAAGAGCGGCGCCGATTTCATCAACGGTAATGTTGTGTTCTTTGGATAGTTTTACAATCTGATCGATGGCTTCTTTTTTAGACATGCTTTACTCCACCCAGGCAACAAACTGCGAGTTATAGCGTGTTGCGCCAGGAACTTTGACTTCTGCGCCTCCGTTTTCAAGAACGTAGCTTGTGCGGCTACGATAGCCGCCGCCAAACATTTCTGTCATAAGATTGCCGTTACGGCGGTAATTATAAGTAAAGCGATAACCATCAGGACTTTGTGGCTGTGTGTTTAACGTATGGTCTTTTAAGCCTTCTATTCGGAGCTCTGTTTTCTTTTGGATGTCAGTTGTATCGGGGAGCTCGATTTGTTTTTGCTCACCGCTTGTTGGATTAAAGATAAATAAGTTTGGTTTTTGATAGTTGCGGTGATGTCTCTGTTCATCCTTTGGCGGTATGACGCTAAGGTAAGCTCTTCCTTCTTTAACAATGACTTTGTAAACAGCGTTATATGTACTGCCCGTTGTATAGACAACGCTATGTTGCGGCGGGGCTGTATTTACTTTCTCAACTTGGGTGAGGGCAAAGAAGATGATTGTTAAAACTAATGGCAAGGCAATCCCTGCGACCAAGACGGCATTTTCTTTCAAAAACTCTTTCATTCTGCGCTTCTCCCTTTATAAGTCTATGTATGACGTTAGAAGATACAGAAAATAAGCGCAAGCGCCTTCTTTTTCGCTCGTGGCACCGCGGTACGCGTGAAATGGATATTATTATGGGTACTTTTGCGGAAGATCACGTTACCGATTTTTCTGAAGAGGAGCTTGATGCATATGACGCGCTTTTACAAACGCCCGATCCTGATCTGTATGATTGGGTATCTGGCCGTGTCGAGGTGCCTGCTAACGCGCTAACGCCAATGCTGAGCAAATTGTTAGAACATCATGTCGCAACCAGCCTTATCGCCAACAAAAAGTAAGATGACGAACGTGAAGACCCTATACGGCGCGCCCGAAGGGCACGATGTCCGCTTGCTGGCGGATAAAGCCCGCGCTTGTGCAAATATTGATCAGGTTTTGGTTCATGTCGCGGTTGATGATACACGCCTTGCGACGCTGAAAGATCTTTTCGCGTTTTTTGCGCCTGATGTTTCGGTGATTGAGTTTCCTGCGTGGGATTGTTTGCCCTATGACCGCGTATCACCTAGTAATGAAATTGTTGCCACGCGTGTTGCGGCACTTACGGGTTTATTGCAATGGGAAGTTGAAAAAAAACGTTATCCCAGAGTGTTGCTGACAACAGTTAATGCAATTGTTCAGCGTATGTCACCGCGTGCGCATTTTGAAGCGTCGGGATTTTCGGTATCTGTCGGCGGCACAATTAATCAGGATAATTTACTGAGCTATATGATAAGTAATGGATATGTCCGCACAGAAACGGTGCGTGAGGCCGGGGAGTTCGCCATTCGTGGCGGTATCATTGATTTATTTCCATCTGGGCATGAAAAACCTGTCCGTATAGATCTTTTTGGCGATGAAGTTGATACGATCCGAACGTTTGATCCAATTACGCAGCGTACAGATAAAAAATTAGAGAGCTTTGGCCTGCGCCCAGTCACAGAATTTTTCTTGGACGAAAAATCTATTCAAAGTTTTCGCTCTGGCTATCGTGAGCAATTTGGCGCGGTGCGTGACGGTGATCCGCTTTATGAGGCTGTCTCTGAAGGGCGCCGTTATAATGGAATGGATCACTGGTTGCCGCTTTTTTATGGCGGCTCGTTGGACACAATTTTCGATTATATCGATGCGCCTGTGGTCAGTATGGATGCGCAGGTTGAGCAAGCACGGCTAGAGCGCGCCAATCAGATCGAAGATTTTTATCAGGCTCGAAAGACATTAGAAACCGCGGCGGAAGTGCGTAAGCCTACCAAGAAGAACTTTAAACGCGGTGAGGGCACGGACGTTAGTATGACGGGTACAGTTTATCACCCGTTGCCCGTTGATCAGCTTTATGTCGGTGATGGTGAGTGGCAAAGCGTTGTAGCCCAGGTAGAAGCACCGCAACAGCTCTCACCGTTTAAAATGCCTGAAGCGGCCGTAGAAACAGACGAAGATTTTGAGGGGCGTAAAGGACGAGATTTTGCCGACATCCGCGCATTGCCAGATGGCGATTTGATGGGGGCACTCAAAACTCATATTGAAAGCATCAACATCGCATCACGTAAGGTGATGATTGCAGCATACAGTGAAGGGGCGCGTGATCGTCTTCTGATCATGCTTGAGAATGCTGGTCTAAAGTATTTGAAAACATGCGATAATTTTGATGCAGTTAAAAAACTTCAAAACCATGAAGTCGCTTTAACAATCCTTCCATTAGAAAATGGGTTCATAAGTGAAGACTTTGCTGTTCTTACCGAACAGGACATTCTTGGTGATCGTCTGGCGCGTAAGACATCAAAACGTAAGAAAGCCGATAACTTCCTGACGGAAGTCTCCTCTTTAGATGAGAATGATTTGGTTGTTCACGTTGATCATGGTGTTGGGCGCTTTGTTGGTTTGGAAACTCTATCTGTCGGTGGTGCGCAGCATGATTGCTTGCGTATTGTTTATGGTGGCGATGATAAGCTGTTTGTTCCTGTTGAAAATATTGAGGTTCTCTCGCGCTACGGCTCTGATGAAGGAACGGCGCAGCTCGATAAGCTTGGCGGTGCCGGTTGGCAGGCGCGTAAAGCCAAGGTCAAAAAGGATTTGATGAAAATCGCCGAGCATCTGATGAAGATTGCTGCGGCGCGTCAGCTCAGAAAAGGGGAGAAGCTAAGCGTTGATACCACGATGTATCAGGAATTCGCCGCGCGCTTCCCATATCATGAGACAGAAGATCAACTTCGTTCCATTAACAGCGTGATTGAAGACCTTGCTGGTGATCACCCGATGGACCGTCTTGTCTGCGGTGATGTTGGTTTTGGTAAGACCGAGGTTGCCATGCGCGCGGCCTATGTGGCGGCCATGTCTGGTGTACAGGTCGCCGTTGTTGTTCCAACGACGCTACTCGCGCGTCAGCATTACGCCGGTTTTGTAAAACGTTTTGAAGGACTAGGGCTTCGTATTGGTCAGCTTTCCCGTATGGTAAGTGCAAAAGATGCAAAAGCGACGAAAGATGAGCTTGCTGAAGGCACCGTAAATATTGTGGTGGGAACGCATGCGCTGTTCTCTCAGGATGTGAAGTTCGCACATCTTGGGCTGGTCATTGTTGATGAAGAGCAGCGCTTTGGTGTGAAGCAGAAAGAAAAGCTTAAAGAACTGAAAAGTGACGTGCATGTCTTAACGTTAACGGCGACACCAATTCCAAGAACGCTGCAGATGTCTCTCACTGGCGTGAAGGAAATGAGCCTGATCACAACACCTCCTGTTGATCGCTTAGCAATCCGTACTTTTGTACTGCCGTATGATCAGATGGTGATCCGTGAAGCATTGATGCGTGAGCATTATCGCGGCGGGCAGAGTTTCTATGTATGTCCGCGTATTAAAGACCTAAAAGAAGTTGAAGATCAGCTTAAGGAGCTCGTGCCAGAACTCAAAACCATTAGCGCGCATGGTCAGATGACGCCGACTGAGCTCGAAGATCGCATGAGCGCCTTTTATGACGGGCAATATGATATCTTGCTGGCCACGCAAATCGTTGAATCTGGTTTGGATATCCCAACGGCGAACACAATGGTTGTGCACCGCGCGGATATGTTTGGCCTGGCGCAGTTATATCAAATTCGCGGGCGTATTGGCCGCTCTAAAGTGCGTGCTTATGCGTATTTGACGCATGACCCGCTTAAGAAGTTAACACCACAGGGGCAAAAGCGTTTAGAGGTGATTGAAACGCTGGATACACTTGGGGCTGGTTTTCAATTGGCATCGCATGACATGGATATTCGTGGGGCAGGGAACCTTGTTGGTGAAGAACAGTCGGGTCATATCAAAGAGGTCGGTGTTGAGCTTTATCAGCAGATGCTTGAAGAAGCGGTTGCAATGGCGAAGGCGGGTATTGATTTAGATAGTGATGAAGCAGCGTCAGAGGTATGGTCACCACAAATCAACATCGGTACTTCTGTTTTAATTCCAGAGGTTTATGTGGAAGACTTAAGTGTCCGTATGAGCTTATACCGTCGCTTATCTGAATTAGAAACAACGCAAGATGTGGAGGCTTTTGCAGCTGAACTGATTGATCGCTTCGGGCCAATTCCAGATGAGGTTGAAAACCTTCTTGATATCGTGAAGATCAAGCAGCTTTGTAAACAGGCAGGGATCGACCGCGTTGATGCAGGGCCGAAGGGCGCTGTTCTTGGCTTCCACAAGGATGTGCCGCCAAATGTTGAAAAACTCATGGGGTGGTTGACATCTAAACGTGGCGCGGTGAAACTCCGCCCCGATCAAAAGATTGCACTCGTTCGTCACTGGGAAACAGCGCCAGAGCGCGTGAAGGGCGTTCAGACCGTGATAAAAGAACTGGCTTCTTTGTAATGCGCTGAAATGTGATATACTTATAGCAAATAGGAGATCGCTATGAGTCGCGAGTATGCAGAACAGAAAATTAGGGAAGCGCTGGATCTAACCAGAGGTAACAAGACGAAAGCACGTCAGCAGGTTATCGCGTGGTGCGCTGAAGATACCAAGCTTCTTTATGCTCTTTCTAAACCGCATCTCACGGGGATTGTCGCACATGCTGTTGGTCGCGTTGCGAGTGGTAAAACAGATCCACAAGAAGTTCCACACCCTGCTGTGCGTGGAGAGTTAGACCAAGAGGGAACTTTTGGTATGGAAATACTGAAAACAATTGCGGGCGGCGGTACAAACCAATTCGGTCAAGAAGCCTATGGTCGTCCAATGAAGCGTCAGGGCGCATCGCAGCAGCATATTGATGCCATCCGTCTCATGGCGGAAAAAAGCAAGTCCAAGAAGTAAATTTCAATGAGCGCAGAGTCTAAAGCCGCTGATCA
>JABSQP010000038.1 GCA_013215815.1 Alphaproteobacteria bacterium
CATAGACGCCGATGCCATTGTTGAAGAAAAAGGCCTTAAGCAGGTTACTGACACTGGTGCAATTGAAGCGATCATTGATGAAGTGATTGCGGCAAACCCAGGTCAGGTTGAAGCGTACAAAGGCGGTAAGGATAAACTCTTTGGCTTCTTCGTTGGCCAGGTTATGAAGGCGTCTCAAGGTAAAGCCAACCCAGGTATGGTGAATGAGCTGCTGAAGAAAAAATTAGGGTAATATGCGCCCTACTTTAGAGTCTTTTCTTTTATCAGCATTTTTGGCCTGTACGACAAACGCCGTATTGGCGCATGAAACAAATGATGATGAGCTAGCTCATTCGGAAATGCCCGATCTCATCTATTATTTCTGCGAGGCAGAAACACGAGATCAACTGCGATATTCAGGAATTATAAAAGAATCCAGAAATACGCTAGCTAATCCGCTCAGCTCCCCTGAAGACAGGGCAACCGCCTTGCAGGATATAGACTTCTACACAAGACAGACTGAAGCATCAGCCGAAAACATGGAGTTCAATAGAGATACACTATCAGAGCACGGTTTTGGCCATGGAACTTGCGGAATAAGCCTTTAAAGCACGCCTCGGCAATTGACATATTTCGTAAAATGTCTATAAAGCACGCATGATTATAATAAGTGCTGCTGGGTTTTCTACACGATTTAGACGCGAAGGAATCACAACATCAAAAGTGTTGTTGCCTCTACGTGATGGTATTGTCTTTGACTATGTGCTTGCCAGCTTTAAACAATATCATGGCCAAGAAGATTTTGTTGTTGTCACACGAGACGAAGATAATCTTCCCGAAGAATTGCGCAAATCTATAGAGCGTGCACAAGTCAAAAACTACGAAATTGTCACTGTAGAATCTCCACAAGATGGAATGCTGCCTAATATTTTAAAGGGACTGGAGCAAACAAACTTTTCTCTCGACCAAAGATTGTTGATCCATGTAGCCGATATCTTTAGACCAGATTTCACAATGCCTGATATTACATCGCAAAAACTAACAATAGACTTTGGATTAAAAGCTAGTAATACGCCACCACCAGAAGGTTTATTAAGGACAGTAAAGAATACTCAAGGGCTTGGTTGTTACGCCCTGCCTTCCGCTGCGGCATTCCTAGCATCATACAAAAATGCACAACTTCCTGGAATACGAACAGCTTTCGGGGAGAAAGTCATGGAAATAGTTGAAGGCGTAAGATTAATAAAAGGATTGTCAAATAACGGTGCCAGCCCGGAACCGAGATTAATCCCGCCTGAAGACTATATTAACTGCGGTAAGCCCAAAGAATATAGACAATTACGTGCAACAGACTTATTTCGTCCATTTTAAAAAAACTTTTTAGTATAAGAGCTATAGCCTTTTGTCTAGCACCACTGGTTTACGAGCTTCTTTAATTTGATCATACTCATTTTGAAGGCGTTGCGCTTCTTCCGCTTGTTTTTTTCCATGTAGATAAAGCGGCCCTGCTGTCAGCAATGTGCCCGCCACACCAAAAATTGTGGCGATACCCGATAAAATTGCAGCAGGCTGGTTCCCTGCAGAGGCCTCCTCAAAAGTCTTTTTTAAAGCCCATAAAGTTGGAGTACCAAAAACCAGTAATGATACAAATGAAAACGCTTCGCCCATTTTAGAGTGTTTTTGCGCGTTCTCTATTTCCAACTCCCGCGCGACATCAGTTTTATACTCATGATCGCCTTCGGCACGCGAGGCATCTAGCAACAAGGGTTTATCAGGCTCTTTTTCAGACATGGCGTCTTATAATACAAATTTATTTATTATGTCAATTAATTTGTTCGTGACCATAAGCGCGCCCATGCTAAAATCTCTGCATGACTCAAAAATACGAATATAAAGTCGCAATATATCGCGAACCGCTTTTAGGCTCGATCTTCCTTAAAAACTCTAAGGTAAACCCTGTTAGATACACAGAATTCCTTAACAAAAATGCTGCTGAAGGCTGGCGTGTTAGGACAATGGAACGTGAAACCCGTAGGGAATTAATATTCTTTAAACGTGAAGCTTTTGTAACAATTCTAGAAAGAGAAGTATCATGAATAAAAAAACATGTATTTTTAGAAACAAGGATGGAAGGCGAAAGATCTATGCCTATACATTTTTAAGCACTATTTTAATCATAACAGGCATTGGACTTACTAGTATATGGGCGCCTGATTTGTTGGATATGACTGCAAACAAAGTTATAGGCTCCTCAATCATATTAGCTGCATTAAGTGCACTTCTATACACGTTATCTTTCAAAGATGATGATAAAACAGGCACAGCTTTGGTATATATCGTTGCAGGAGCCTGCGCTCTGATATCTTCATTTTTGCTTATTGAAATTTGGTTTGATGTATTTGATAGACTAGTCCTATCAAAGCTTACAAATACACTACTAATAATTGCTATTGTTGCTGGTATTATTGCGGCTGTAAAACATGATTTTTTTGAAAACAAAAAACTAAAAGACGAAAACTACTTGGATTAGATATGAGCACAATTCCTGCTGGCCAAAGCGGCCCTCTTAATCACACAAAATCTGGTCACGAACGCATTATCATCGGCCTGGGCTGGGACGTACGTGAAGACAAAGTGAGCACTGTCAGTCACCTTGTATCAAAAGATAGTCAGCATGACCTTGATGTAAATTGCTTCGTATATGATCAAGATAAGAATTTCATAGATTTCATCGGTTCAGAAGCCAGCGATACAATCGATTCAAGTGGCAAAATCTATCATAGCGGCGATAACATGTGTGGTACGGGCGAAGGTGATGACGAAACAATCACTGTCGAGCTTGCAAACTTACCTGCAAATTATCAAACCCTTGTCTTCTTGGTTGAGATTTCAAGCCGTCATAGCTTTGCGCAAGTTGAAGCCCCAGAAGTGCGTGTTGTCGACAGCATGAGTAATACAGAGCTTTTGCATACTGATATCGTTGGAGAGCAAGCGGCTCAATCAAACGCATTTATTTTCGCAGCTATCTCCCGCGATTCAGAAAGCGCTACAGGCTGGACACTACATAACATTAGTGACCATCCGGATATTTCACAAATCCAAGATTGGGGAATTCACCTATCGCAGTACGCTTAGGGGCGAGGCTGCCCGTGCTTATTAGCTAGATCTCTTACGTCTTCTGCTGTATCGGTAACGGCCCACCAAACAAATTGCCCCAAACCATGACCTAATTGCCCAACCAAACGGTAAGTATTTGCGGTTTGGTTAAAGCCCATACTATCTAAAGCTGCACCACCATAGTGGCCTTCTGCAGCAACACCATCAACCGTTGCGGCTAAGAACGCCGCAGCGAATGTTTTTCTTATTATATTTTGTATACCCATAAATACACATCACTCTTAAATTATGTTAACAGCGTTACTATACATATAATAAACTTATGTCAACAAACGACTAAAGGCTCAAGGTATTAGGGGGTTAAGCGTTTTATCTTCTTATCAAGATACTCAATGGCAACGCCATACTGGGCATGATTAAACTTCTTATAACTGGTTGCGGCTCCATGTGCCTGAACGCTATCTAGTTTCTTAATCTGATTATAAACAGATGCGGCGCTCACATCATTACCTTGTGAGGTCTCCAACTCAACAACTTGTGCGACAAGCTGCTTTAAATGATCCTCTTCTGTCTTTGTGATGACCGCCGTCTTCTTCGCAACGTTATCTTTCAAATACGACAAGCCTTGCACAGATAACAATCCAGCCAACAAAAGAGCAAGAAGTAAGGCTGTCACAATAAAGCGTTTTTTAAAGCGGGTTGTTTCAATCGGAGCGGCCGTATCCTGTATGTCATCCGCTGCCCCAATGATACGGATCATCTCCTCTTCGGCTTCATCGGGAGCATTTGCACCGATCTCATAATCTTTACGATATTCGATTAATTCAGAAAGTTGATTGTACGCACTAGCATAACTTAGCTCTTCATCCATGAGCCTAACCATCAACAGCTTCTTTAGCTTCTCATATTGCTGATCGGTCAATTGAAGCTTTTTATCACGAAGAAAATCGCTTAAAGCACGCTCAATAAAGTCTGTTGCGTTATCTATTTTTAAGGAAAAATCATGCATAATTCATATAGTATGTAGCGGGAACGAAGTTTTCAACATCCCTTCTTGGTTTTTCATACCAAACAACAAGGAATTTTAAGAAGCTTTCTTGTCATCTTGTAGCCAGATACCCTTACCTTGATCATAAAGCTTCTTACCGTTAACCGCATAATCAATAATAGCCGCCGCTACATCGATACCCGTTACAACCTCTATGCCCTGCTCTCCGCAGAAATCAGGAGACACATTAATCTCGATAATCAAAGGCCCTTCGTTTGAACGAATGAGGTCAACACCGGCAATATTCAGACCAATTGCCTTCGCCGCGCCAAGAACAACTTTCTGCTCTTGTTCACTAAGCTCTTCAGACGATGAATGGCCACCAAGAGAAACATTGGCTCTGAAATCTCCATCTTGAGATTCACGCTTCATTGTTGCAACAATCTCATCGCCGACGACAAAACAGCGAAGGTCTTCACCAGCTGACTCAGCAATAAATTTTTGCACAATAACCGGAGCATCAAACTGATTTAAAGTCGCGTAAAGATTTTCCGCCTGCTTCACATCATCAACAAGAAAGACACCTGTACCTTCTGTCCCTTCAATAAGTTTAATAACGAGAGGTACATCGCCTACAGTTTTGAAAATATTCTCAATATCATCTTTTGAATCTGCATACCCCGTTGTCGGAAACGGAATTTCTTTTCTCATCAAATATTGTAAACATCTCAACTTATCACGGCCAAGTTCTATCGAATAAGCCGTATCCGTTACATAGACGTCCAAAGCCTGAAACTGGCGCAGAATTGCAAGGCCGTAGCTTGTATAAGAAACATTTAAACGCGGTATAATGATATCAAAACTATGACTAATTTCTTCGCCGTCATAAAAAATTTGCCCTTCGTCAGGGCACACACTCATAGAGCACTTCATTAATTTAAGCAGGGTAATCTCATGACCAGCTTGCGTGGCCGCTTCAACAAGACGTTTGTCCTCATCGACTTGTCCCGTTGTTAAAATCCCAATTTTCATAAACACACCTTCTTTCCTAGGAATGCATACAACCTATGGACATCGACATGCTTTGTCAAATTAGCCTCCAAGAAGTTATATATAAGCGTCTTTTTGCCATTGATCTTAAATCATAGCCCTGCTATCTAACTCCTTACGGATACGTGGCCGAGTGGCTGAAGGCGCTCCCCTGCTAAGGGAGTATGGGGTTAATAGCCTCATCGTGGGTTCGAATCCCACCGTGTCCGCCATTTCCTGATATCTTTTGTTTTATGGCTTTAGACCACATCCCAAGCCATGACGGCCGCAATATGGTTTGGCTAAATTAGGAAATGTCTCATAAGCCCACTTATCTGCTACATCCAGAAACTTTCGCCACATTGGCCGATCATCTGCTGGTATCTCTCCAGATTCCACACTAAAATTTTGATCTGAATCCAAAGGTAATGCGCATACATCAGATGGTTTAGAAGAGCATGTTGTTTCAGAAACATCCGTTGCGGGACCATATGCCCCCTTTAGTCCCCCATTAACTGGTTCGATAATAGTTTCTGTTAAATCCATGTCTCCTCACTTTTAATTAAAATTCTACAATATCATGCCTACTATATTTTACATAATAAATTAATGTTTTTGTGAACATCTTAAGAAAACACCTACTAATTTCACGGGGTAAATGCTCTAGTCACAAGAAAGAAAATATGTGTCTCTTCATAGAGGAAAGCTTCACCATGACCTTCACCCTTACAGCCGCTCCCTCCCCGTTCGTAAACAGCTCTAAAAAACCTGCAATTTTACTGCACTTCTTGGACAAGACGACATTTACTAACTGGGAAAAAAAGCAAAGTAAGATTGTTCAAACACAAATCAAACTTCGCGGCTTTAACGGTGCCAAAGGCCAAATATGTAAGCTCTTAAACAACAAGGGTGAGCTACAAGGGTTTGCGGTTGGCTTGAATACGCCGGCTCATTACTTGGATAGTGCATCATTATTCACCTCCATCCAAAATAACTTTGATGATAGCGTCATCACGGATCACGTATTTTCCGTCGATACCGAACACGATACCGACGATCTTAACAAAATCTGTATTGGTTGGGGTTTGGCTGGCTATAAGTTTGATACAGCTATTAAGCGAAAGACTGCGAAAAAACAACCAAGTTTACTGTGGCCCAAAAACGCAGACAAAGCCTTTGTTGAAGCCCAAATCGCATCAATCTGCCTGATTAGAGATCTTATCAATACGCCCGCTAATATTCTAGGCACTGATGAGCTAGCCGATGTTGCAAAAACAATCGCAAAGCAATTTAAGGCTAAAGTGAAAGTGACAAAGGGCGAAAAGTTAGAAAAGGACTTCCCCCTCATTCACACAGTCGGAAAGGCATCACCACGCCAGCCGCAACTGGTGGAAATGACATGGGGCAAAAAGACAGACCCTCTCGTTGCTATTGTCGGTAAAGGTATTGTTTATGACACAGGCGGACTTAATCTGAAGCCTGGTATGTACATGCGTGACATGAAGAAGGATATGGGCGGATCCGCTCATGCACTTGGCTTGGCATGGATGATCATGGCTCTTGAACTACCTGTGCAGCTCCGTGTATTTATTCCAATCGCGGAAAACGCAGTTGCTGGCAATTCCTACCGTCCAGGCGATATTCTAACAAGCCGTAAGGGCCTCACTGTTGAAATTGGTGATACCGATGCCGAAGGACGTCTTGTTGTGGCCGACGCACTTGATTACGCGAGTGAGGAGAATCCAGATCTAATGGTCGATTTTTGCACACTCACGGGTGCGGCGCGGGTTGCTCTCGGATATGACATCCCTGCCTTCTTTTCAAATATGGAAGACACGATCGATTCATTGCGCAAGACGAGTGTTGATGAGCAAGATCCTGTATGGCCGCTTCCTCTATGGAAGGGATATATGAAGGATATTGAGACGCCGATTGCGGATATCACAAACGATGGTTCAGGTCGCGCTGGCGCCATTTATGGCGGCTTATTCCTAGAAGCATTTGTCGGTGAGAATATCGATTGGATCCACCTCGACTGTTATGCATGGGAGCAAGCAGGTAAAGCTGGCCGTCCAAAAGGTGGCGCTGATACAGGCATGCGCGCCCTATTCAAATACGTTCAAGAGCGCTATACTTAATTCATGATTTTAACGGTTATCACGCCTTTTGCTGATATTTTGGGAGAACCTCAAGCCCCCAACACAATCAGTAATAACGATAGCCAGCTCCTTTTCGGTGAAACGTTTGACGTAGAGAAAGAGCATGGCGCTTACGTCTATGGTAAAAGCTCTTTAGATGGTTACAAAGGCTATGTTGAGCGCGATCAACTTGTCAAAGAAGCGCCAGAAGCAAATAGCGTTGTGATCTCTCGTTTAACACACATTTACCCAGAGTCCTCATTTAAATCTCGCCCTCTGATGCCACTCAGCTTTATGTCACGCATTACGCTGACTGGTGAAACAGATGGAGAGTTTAGCCAAACAAATGAAGGTGAATGGATATTTAGTGCTCACTTACAAGATCTATCATCTCTCGATCTCGGCCAGGATCATGTTGATATCGCTATGGGCTTTTTAGGCACGCCATACTTATACGCTGGCCGTTCTTCCTTAGGCATTGATTGTTCTGCTCTTGTGCAGATGGCGTTATTAGGTGCAGGCTACGAATGCCCTGCCCGAGACAGCAAAGATCAGGCCGAGACTATCGGCATTTCAATTAATAAAGATGATCTAAAACGTGGTGACTTAGTTTTCTTTGAAGGTCATGTGGGCATCATGGTTGATGAGGCGAATATCCTCAACGCGACAGCCCGGCACATGAGCACGTTGGTTGAACCATTATCTGATTTGGAAGATTTTTATAAAGAAATTACGGCTATCAGACGCCTATCATAGCCGCGCATTATATAGATCAAATTTAAAGATTCCGTTAATTTTTCAGAATAATAACAAAATCATAAAAGCTACTAAGCCATTGAAATTATATATCAGAATCAGAGTCATTTGATTTACTCATATTCTTTCATGCACTCTTTACATATCCAAAACGACGATTGAAGGAGGAGACGAAGATGACTTCACTAGCACAAGCACTTGCATTAGCAGCAGGTTTATCCGGCGAACCAGACCCTGCTCAACTTGATGACTTACTAACATCCACAAATTCTTACGACATCACAGAAGCTATCGTTTCGACAGCAGAAGGTGTAGATGACCCGCGTCAAAAACAAAGCATTTTATATGGACTTCAAAGAGCCGTTAGCCAA
>JABSQP010000039.1 GCA_013215815.1 Alphaproteobacteria bacterium
GAATGATTGACAAAGCTGTAGTGTTAGAAGAAATCGAATGAGTTCTTCAGGTCAGTAGTACGCGAATGGATTTGTGGAGATTGTTACGAAGTGTCCCAGTAGAAAATGCACACCTTTTGCACACCTTTTTGTGCAAGTTCCTGTGATGTTCTACAGTTTTCTGTGATTTTCTGTGAGGGTGGGAGTTTCTTGGAAACCCCGTGAACCTTATGTTTTCTAAGGTGTTCGCTGGTGCCCCCGAGGAGAATTGAACTCCCGGCCTCACCCTTACCAAGGGTGCGCTCTACCACTGAGCTACAGGGGCGGCCCAAAATGTCAAAACACGGCTTTAACCGTGGATTACGGCGGAAGTTATAATAATTTTTCTAGCCTGTCACGCCTCTTTTGCGTATAGTCCATTAGATTTTCGTAAAGTGAACGCAATAGCGACCTAATTTTGCCGCAAAAACTGTGGTAAATGGGAGATGAGTGATGACAGAAGAAGCAAAAAAAGCAGTTGAGAACACAAGTATGCCGGGGAAAGCAGATAAGCGCGCGGAAGCGCTGCGTGAGAATTTAAGAAAACGCAAAGAACTGGCCAAAAGTAAAAAAGAAAATAAGTAAGGTATTAAGTATGCAAAACGCACAAACAGCCAATGATGAAGAAGTACGCGCTGCAGTAGAGCAAGGCGCAATGCCTGGTATTATGCCGGATCACTGGATTAGAGAGCAGTCTCTTAATCACGGCATGATTGACCCATTTGTTGAGAAGCAAACAGCGGAAGGTAAGATCTCATACGGTTTATCATCATATGGTTATGACTCTCGCTGTTCAGATGAGTTTAAGATCTTCACAAACGTCGATAATGCGATTGTTGATCCAAAAGATTTTAGTGAGCAAAGCTTTGTTGATCGTCAAACAGATGTTTGCATCATTCCGCCCAACAGCTTCGTTCTTACGCGTTCTGTCGAGTATTTCCGCATTCCAAAAGATGTGCTTGTTGTGTGCCTTGGTAAAAGCACATACGCGCGCTGTGGTTTGATTGTTAACGTGACACCGCTGGAACCTGGTTGGGAAGGGCACGTGACACTTGAGATTTCAAACACAACACCATTGCCTGCTAAAGTCTACGCAAATGAAGGTGTAGCGCAGTTCTTGTTCTTTAAAGGATCAAGTGAGTGTGAAGTTTCTTATGCGGATCGTGCGGGTAAGTACATGAAACAAACAGGCGTAACATTGCCGCGTATCAAGACTGATAAATAATTTAAGAATAGAGAAGAGTATTCAATGATGGCTAATCCAAAAACGCCGACACCTACTGCCGATACAGTTGAGCTTATCAAGAGTGATGTGAAGCCATCAGGTCTTGAAAAGATGCGCGTTGTCGGTGGTTGTCGTTTGAATGGTAAGATTAAGGTAAGCGGTGCAAAGAATGCGGCGCTGAAACACATGTGTGCCGCTCTTCTAACGGATGAACCGCTGCATTTGGAGAACATGCCAACAGGTCTGATGGATGTAAGAACGCTATCAGAGGTTTTAAATCATCTTGGTGTGACTGTCGCTCTTCGTCAGGATGGTATTGCCACGCTTCATGCAGGTACAATCACATCACATGTCGCGCCATATGATTTGGTTCGTAAGATGCGTGCGAGCGTGATTGTTTTAGGGCCACTTTTGGCGCGTCACGGTAAAGCTGAGGTTTCACTGCCTGGTGGTTGCACCATTGGAGCGCGCCCAGTTGATTTACACTTGAAAGGGTTAGAAGCGCTTGGAGCTAAAATCACACTCGAGGGTGGGTATGTTAAAGCAGAAGCACCGGAGGGTGGTCTTGTTGGCGGCGAAGTGAATTTCCCATTCGTATCTGTTGGTGCAACAGAAAACATCATGATGGCGGCAACGCTAGCAAAAGGTGAAACGATTATTCGTAACGCAGCGAGAGAGCCAGAGATTGTTGATCAAGGTGAAGCGCTGATCAAAATGGGTGCCAAAATTGAAGGTCTCGGTACTTCAGAGATTACAATCCAAGGCGTTGAGCGTCTTCACGGGGCAACACACTCTATCGTTCCTGACCGCATTGAGACAGGAACATATATGTGCGCTGTTGGTTTATGTGGCGGTGAACTGCGTTTGGAAAACACACGTATTGATTTCCTAACGGCTTTGATTGCGCCGCTTAAAGAAGCCGGTATGGACATTCAACAAGATGGTAATGACGTCACAGTGAAGCGTAATGGCGCGAAACTTAAGGGCGTTGATATCATGACGGAGCCTTACCCGGGCTTTCCAACAGATTTGCAAGCCCAGTTCATGGCAATGATGACGCTCTGTGATGGTGCGGGCATGATTTCAGAGACTGTTTTTGAAAACCGTTTCATGCATGTACCGGAACTTTGCCGTATGGGCGCGGATATTACGGTGAAGAGTAATTCTGCAATCATTCGCGGCGTAGAAAAGCTTAAAGGTGCCGAGGTAATGGCAACAGATCTACGCGCTTCTGTAGCTCTGGTTCTTGCTGGTCTTGTAGCGGATGGTGAGACAATCATTAACCGTATCTATCACCTGGACCGCGGCTATGAAAACATTGTCGAAAAGCTTACAGCTGTAGGCGCGCAGATTGAACGGATCAGATAAAAACTCAGTGACGTTTGCTTTAACTGTGTTAAAACATTTCTCATGACTGATGAAAAACTCATATTAGCTGTTCCTAAGGGGCGTATTTTAGATGAGCTTTTACCGTTATTGAATAAATGCGGTATTGAGCCAGAGGCGGCTTTTTCTGATTCAAAATCACGCCTTTTACGCTTTAAAACAAATATAGAGAATCTAGACATTATTCGTGTGCGCGCCTTTGACGTTGCTACATTTACTGCCTTTGGTGCGGCGCATATGGGTGTAGTTGGTTCCGATGTAATTGATGAGTTTGAGTATACTGAGCTATATGCTCCGGTTGATTTAAAAATTGGGGGATGTCGTTTATCGTTGGCTGTCCCTGAAAAGGCACAAAAAGAAGATACTTCCAAAATTAGTCACATTCGTATAGCCACGAAGTACCCTAATCTAACGCGTAAGCATTTTGCGAAACAAGGTATACAAGCTGAGTGCATTAAGCTCAACGGAGCGATGGAAATAGCACCTTCTTTGGGGCTGGCTGATCATATCGTGGATTTAGTTTCTACAGGATCAACATTGAAAGCGAACGGTTTAGTTGAGACAGATAAGATTGTCGATATATCAGCGCACTTTGTTGTGAATAGAACAGCGTTAAAGACGAAACCTGAAGAATTACAACACTGGATTAAGGCATTTAGAGAAAATGCCAGATAGAAACCAAGAAAGCAGTGATATTGAAAGCATTGTGATAGAAGCAACCGCTTCTAGTTTTTGGCAAAAAGAGCAAAAGCGCGCTCTAAAGGACTTGAAAAGAGAAGCTTTATTTCAACATAAAAAAATAAAAAACAAGCCGTATCGAATAAATATTAGAAAATCTGACAAAAAACTTGTTTTTGATATTACAGGTCACGATCAGCAAGGTGAACATTCGCTTATTCTCTCATTCTCCCCCTATAAGCGTATGATTAGTGACTATTATTTGATGATAGATAGTTATGAGCAGATCAGATCTACAGGAAACCTACAAAAGCTAGAGGCAATTGATATGGGGCGTCGAGGGCTCCATAATGAGGGTGCAGTATACCTACGCGAACGTTTGCAAGAAACAATTGAGATGGATCATGAAACGGCAAGGCGTTTCTTTACCCTTATGTGTACTTTGTGGCATAATTAGATAAGGAATTGCATCAAGGAGATCAAATGAAATACTCAACTGAATCAGGATTCTCACTCGCTGAAGCTGCTATTGTAATAATTGTTGTTGGTTTGCTTATCGGTGGCGTTTTACAAGCAGGAGAGGTTATCAAAAGCTCTCAGATTACGCGGACAATTGCAGATATTCGTGGGGTTAAGATTCTCGCGCAACAATTCGAGGAAAAATATGGATACATGCCTGGAGATATACAGGCGACGACGGTTTTGCCTGGTTGTAATGCAGCTAATTTTTGCGTGAATGGTAATGAAAATGGCAGTATTGGCGGGACGTTGGGTGTTGATGATGTTGCATGGACATCCGATGTAACAGGACGGGCTGAGACAATTCAGTTCTGGAAGCACCTAGCATTAGCCGATATGCTTTCGACAGTTGATGTTGCTGGGAATCCGGCAACGCCTGCTTGGGCAAGCACGCATCCTGCGGCGCCTGTTGGGGGTGGTTATGAGTTTTATTACGATTCATGGACTGTGATTGGTTTTTCAGGCCATATTTTGCGCCTTTCTATGAACGGGGTAGATCCTACAGGAGGCATAAGAGGGGTCCTTACGCCTGCTCAGGCTGGAGAGATTGATAGAAAGATGGATGACGGGCAGGCCGGTGACGGTAAAGTCTTTGCTGATTATGGTTCGAACGATAATGATTGTAAGACAGGGCAAGTATATGACGAAAATGCTGTCGCGACCTGTATGCTGTACGTGGTGCTGTTTTAATAACTGCTTGAAAACGCATAATGATGGCGGTATAAAGTCTTTCTTGCAATAAATAGAGATGAGTATGGCAAAAGAAGAACTTCTTGAATTTAAAGGCGTCGTTACAGAGATCCTACCCAATGCAATGTTTCGGGTAACTTTGGAGAACGATCATGAAATCCTCGCACATGCTGCTGGTAAAATGCGTAAGCACCGTATTCGCGTGCTTCAGGGAGATACTGTCGTTGTTGAGATGACGCCTTATGACCTTACAAAAGGTCGCATTATTTTCCGCGAAAAATAAGATAAAAGTTGTCTAACCTTTACTTAGGTGCATTTGGGTAAATTGCGCACTGTTTGCGCGCATGTGGCGTAGAAGGGCTGTGTTTTCGTTATCAACCATCATGGCATCGCGCACGCCTGGTAATATACCTTTCAAAAATCCGTTATATTTCACGCCGCCGCTTTCGCCTTCTCCACCAGCAGCCTCATTAAAAACAGGTTCCAAGTCATCATCGTCATTGGCAGCATTAGAGAAAGACATCGCAAAAATTGCGGCCCATCCCTTTAAACTGAACTTTGACTTTTTTTGACCTTCTTCCATAACGAATCTCAAAATAGTGGTATCGCACAACAAATTATATGTGAAATCGCGTAAAAGTCAATACAGCCTTGGATCCTAGGCAAGTGCCCTTTTCATAAAAAGAATTTTTGCGCTTGTAAGGAATACAGTTTACTCTGAAAAGTATGAGTTTACAGCTACCTCTTGTTCTTGCTTCAGCTTCCCCCAGACGCCTTGATTTATTAAAGCAAATCAACGTGATACCGGATCAAGTAATAGCGGCAAATATTGATGAAACCATCTTAAAAAAAGAAAAACCAGCAGAGCTTGCTCAGAGATTGTCTATACAAAAAGCCCAATTTATCCATGCAAAACAAAAGGATAGCTATGTTTTAGCTGCTGATACAGTTGTTGCTTGCGGCCATAATGTTCTTGATAAGGCAGAAAAAGCTGAAGAGGCTCTTAAATATTTAGGGAAGTTATCAGGCAGGCGACATCGTGTGTATGGCGGAATAACGCTTATAACGCCCAATGGTAAAGAGTTCACAAGGTTATGCCAAACCACTGTAAAATTTAAAAATTTAAAAGATCATGAGATAAAATCGTATATCTCATCTGGTGAGTGGGAAGGCAAAGCTGGAGGTTATGCAATTCAAGGGCTAGCAGGGGCCTATATTGAGTTTTTATCAGGATCATATAGCAATGTCGTTGGTTTATCGCTTTATGATACAATGAAGATATTGGAGAGTGGTGGCTATAAATAGCGCCAACATAGCAAGGGGAAGAATACTGGATATACTTGTTGATGAGCTCGATGGCAGCCTATGGGTTGCGAGCGTTAAAGATAACAAATTAGACGGGTTAGAAGTCGATCCAGCTAATGAGGAAGTGCGCTCTGGGGCTATTTATTGGGCGAAGGTAACGCATATTGATAAATCCCTTGATGCAGCATTTCTAGATTTAGATGGCGAAAACTCTGGTCTTTTGATGAATGCTGATGTGCGCATTTTCCAAAAAGATGGAACCTATAAAAAAGGTGGCGATGTCGCTATAGGGAAGGTGCTTAAAACAGGTCACATGATCCCTGTGCAGGCAAAAAGCGGATATTTGCCACGTTTAGACAGTACGGACCTAACATTTGAAGATAAAGCTGTCAGTGTCAGTATGGATATTACTATTCCTGGCCGCCATTTAATTTTAGCTCCGATGATGGCTGAAAATAGGATTTCATCGCGTATTACAGACAAGAAACAACGTAAGCAGCTGCTTAAAATGCTGCGCTCTGTTGAAAATATTCAAGGATGTATTCTGCGAGCTTCTGCAGCCGATGTTCAAACAGATATCCTAATCCGTGAGGGAAAAATACTGAAAGACATGTGGGAGCAAATACAGGCTTTTTTCATGGGGGATGAGCTTGGCCTGGTTATGGATGGTCCTGACGCTGTACAGCGTTCATTGGGTGATAATGCGCATAGAATCATCAACGGCATTGAAATTACCACAATGGATAAATATCAGGAGGTTGAAGAGTGGTGTGAAATTTTTGCGCCGGACTTGGTAACGAAAATTATACCTGTTGAGCTGCCTGACCATAATATTGAGCTAGGCTTATTTGACTATCGCGACGTTCTTGACCAAATCGAGTATTTGTTTCAGCCGTATGTCATACTCAAAAATACAGGAAATATTATCATTCAAGAAACAGCTGCCTTGACTGCAATCGATGTCAATCGTGGCGGAGATAAGCGAGATCGCTATAGCGTGAATATAGAGGCCGCTACAGAAATTGGACGTCAATTACGTCTTAGAAACCTTGGTGGTATTATTGTTATTGATTTCTTAAAAATGACTAAGAAAAAGGACCGGGATAATCTCATCTCAGCATTAAAAGAGATTGCCGCCTATGACCCTTGTACCGTTCAGGTGCATAGCATGACTTCCTTAGGGCTTGTTGAGATAACACGGAAACGCCGTACACCCGCGCTTCAAGAGCGTTTTGATAGCGTTTTAGACTAATTCTTGGGTATATACCTGAAAAATAATAACTTTTAATATGAAGGGGCTAGACACAGCCTTGTGATTGTCTTATAAGCCCTAAGTCGGCTTTTTAATAAGGCCGTTTTACCACATTTTTTGGGTATGCCCGGGTAGCTCAGTGGTAGAGCAGCGGACTGAAAATCCGCGTGTCGCAAGTTCAATTCTCGCCCCGGGCACCATCTCGCTTTTTGAGCCCGAAAACCCCCCTAGGTATCTGAAAGGGAAGAAAATTCGGGAGTTCCATACACCCCATTTAGGCTATACCGCAGTGGCTCCGAAAACGCCAATCTGAGCACAGTTTGGCGCAGGGCGAAGTCGCCATTCTTCCATATATTCCAGGGGTTTGATAGGAATTTCAGGGAGAGTTCAATACAATCCTCCAGCCGTCCCTTTGGCGGGATGGATTTGGCAAGTCGCTCCTGAAGCACGATCTTGTCACGTTCCAGCTTTTCGATTCTGGTTTCATAGGCGCTGACCACGGACGCGAGCCGCCTAATTGAATATCATCTTTGTT
>JABSQP010000004.1 GCA_013215815.1 Alphaproteobacteria bacterium
GTGCGGGTACTGATGGTGGTCTAACATTGATTACATCGCCAGGTAGTTACAACTTGTCATTTGGTCGCCTAACGTTGAACTCAAATGGTTCATATACATATGTTCGTTATGGCGATAATGGTGGAACAGATCGTTTCAACTACACAATTCGTGATCGTGATGGTGATACAGATACAGCAACGTTAACGCTGACAACTTCTCGTATTTGGAGTGGTGATGGCGGTGATGGCGGCGATGGCGATGGCGGTGGTGACGGTTTTGGTGACGGTTGTCCGCTTGTTATTGACCTAGATGGCGATGGTATTGAGCTTATCTCTCGTGAAGATGGTGTTCTTTTTGACATCGACGAAGATGGTATTGCTGATCAAACTGCTTGGGTAGGTGCTGATGATGGTATCCTTGTTCTGGATCACAATGATGACGGTGTTATCAATGACCACTCTGAAATGTTTGGTAATGATGAGATCGGTGGATTTGAGATGCTTTCAGATTATGATAGCAACAATGACGGTGTTATTGATGCAAATGATCAAGCATGGTCATTGCTGCAAGTATGGCAAGACGTGAATGGTGATGCTTACTCTCAAGCAGACGAACTATTTACCCTTGATCAGCTCGGTATTCAGTCAATTTCGCTAGATGTTACGGATGTTGATCTAGAGATTGCTGGTAACGATGTAACAGCTGTGAGTGACGTTACTCTCGAAGATGGAACGATCCTCAATGCTTATGATGCTTGGTTTAGCTATGAGCGAGGCTCTTACGGAACAGATGGTGAGCAAGATACATTCTTGTTCCAAGCTATTGCAGAAAGTGCCGTTACATTGAATGACTTTAATGCCCAAGAAGGTGATGTAATTGACTTATCACTTCTCATTGAAGGAACTGATGATGTTACTGAGGCCATAAATGATTATGTCCACGCGACAGAGGTTGATGGCGCAACGGTTATATCTGTTGATGTTGACGGGGCTGGAGGACCAGCAGAATCTGTTGAGGTGGCGCGTTTAGAAGGCGTAACAGGAACCTCTATACAAGAACTAATCGAAAGTGGAAATTTAACCGTCGATTAAGTGACATAGATTTTGGAAAAGGCCTTAATTATTTAAGGCCTTTTTTATTGTCATAATTTAGCCTTTGCGTGTGTGCAAGCCCTTGAAAAAACATAAATTGCTTGCACTGAAGGTTAAAACAAGACATAACTATTTCTAGGTTTATATGAGAAAAATGCGAGGATAGCGCAATGATGGGACGTCAGTTCAGAAAAACACTACTTACAGCTTCAATTCTAGCCGTTACGGCCTTTTCAGGTGATGCTTTGGCGCAGAGTGATGATGGCCAGACAGGGTTGGCTGAGGCAGTATCTATTGGTGTTATGACCAATCCTGAGTATGGCGTTGTGGCGGCAACACGTCGTGCAACTGATGAAGAATTGAATCAGGCAAAAGCACTTTACTTACCATCAATCGACTTTGCAGCGGATACTGGTTATGAGTATCGTGAAGATGCTCAAACAAGAAGTCGTACGGACAACGATAATGACGAAACTTTATGGCGTTATGAGTATGGTGTTACTTTAACTCAAATGCTTTTCGATGGTTTTGAAACAAAGTACGAGAACGTGCGTCAAAAACATCGTGTTCAGTCATCTGCTCATCGTGTTCGTGAGACGGCAGAATTTGTTGGTCTTTCGATTATTGAGGCGTTTCTTGAAGTTGTACGTCAGCGTGAGCTTTTAGGTATTACGCGAGAGAACGTGGCAGAGCACGTTGCGATTATGGACTTGATCCAAGATGGTGTTGCGGCTGGTCGCTCAACTCAAGCAGACTTGGAACAAATTAAAGCGCGTTTAGCGTCAGCGCGTGCGCAAGAATCAACAGTACGTCAGCAGCTTCGCGTTGCTGAATCAAACTACCGCCGTGAGGTTGGTGAAGATCCAAAAGATCTTGTTCTGCCTGCGGTTCCAGTGAATTCTTTGACAGCGAATGTTGAAGAAGAAGTGAAAACGGCTCTTACGCAAAGCCCAACTCTTGATATTTTCAATTCTGATATTAGCGTTGCATACGCTGAGTATGAAGGTACAGGTTCTACTCTTTATCCTCAAATCGATTTGCAGTTGAATGCAACACAGGGGAATAATAGAGGTGCTATTGATGGATTTGAACGTGATGGTTCAGCTCTGGTTGTAGCAAACTGGAATTTATACCGTGGTGGTGGTGATATGGCACGTATTCGTGAATTCACACATCGTCATCAGGTTGCAAAAGAGCGTCGCAACGACACAGCACGTTCGGTAGAAGATCAGGTTCGCCAAACATGGGCACAAATGGTTTCTGCTGGTGAGCAAGCTCGTGAATTTGCAAACCAAGCTGCTGCCAACCAAGAAGTTGTCCGTGCATACAAGGATCAGTTCTCGCTAGACAGAAGAACACTATTGGATGTGCTTGATTCACAGAACGAATTGTTTGTATCACGTACAAATGCTATCAATTCTGAATTCTTAGAAATGTTTGCTGTGTATAGCTTGCTTGCTTTCAAAGGGGAGCTTCTGCCAACTCTGGGTGTTGCTTATCCTCGCGAGAGCGCTGAAATTGACGTTAAAGAAGAAAAGATTGATCGTTAATCGGTCTTACTTCCTCTCTTAATTTTTAAGGACTTCATGTGACACAGGACGATCTGGCGCCGCAAAACAATAGTGATTCTTTCAATGAAAACTCGGCTGATAACGCCGATAAGGAAGCAGTACCTGAATACGGCAAGACAGATTATGCTGAAGGCCTTAAGGAGCATGAAAAGACCCCTGATGCCTGGCCTTTAGAAGCTGATCGCATTGCTATCCATGACCCACTGGTAAATTGCTTGGCATCACTTGCAGGTCATTATGGACGGCGCACAAGTGTGACCTCTTTAACTGCAGGCCTACCTATTTCAAATGCAGGGATAACACCTGTTATGTTTGCACGTGCTGCAGAACGTGCAAACATGAGTTCGATAATGGTTGATCGTACGCTTGATGCACTTGCTATCGCGCCGACATTGCCTTGTATTCTTGTGCTAGAAAATAACCAGGCTTGCATATTATGGGATGTTCGCTCTCCAGCTCAGGTGAAGCACAAAAAGAAAAAAGGGAAGCAAGTAGAAAGCGTACATCCTGAAACAATTTTCACTGTTCAGTTTCCTGAAACTCCAGACGAACGCAAAGAGATTGCATTAAAAGATCTCAATAAGATTTATACGAATTATTCTTTTTACGTGCGCCCTATTGCTCGTGTTGATGATCGTGCTGGCCCAGCTCTTATCGATACGGCGCGTGATTGGTTCTGGTCGGCTCTAAAAGAGAATAAATCCGTTTACGCAGAGGTTGTTGCTGCAGCAATCATGATTAACATGTTTGCGTTAGCAAGCTCACTGTTTGTGATGAACGTTTATGATCGTGTTGTTCCTAACAACGCTATCCCAACATTATGGGTCCTCGCAATCGGTGTTTTGATTGTGTACGTTTTTGATTTCATTTTGAAGAACCTGCGATCTCATCTTTTAGATCATGCTGGGCGTAAGGCAGATGTAAAAGTGTCTGCACGTTTGTTTGAACAAATGCTTGGTATGATGATGACATCCCGTCCTGGCAGTGCAGGTGTTATGGCTTCACATATGCGTGAGTTTGAAGGGCTTCGTGATTTCTTTACATCAGCTACCATGGCGGCTCTCATTGATTTTCCTTTTATTTTCTTGTTTATCGGAATTATTGCCATCATTGGTGGCCCAATTGCGTTTGTTCCTCTTGCGGCTATCCCGCTTGTAATCGGTGTTGGTCTTTTCCTGCAAAAACCTCTCCGTAAGGTCATTAAGGAATCAATGATGGAAAGTGCGCTTAAGAATGCGCTTCTTTTTGAGACAATCAGCGGTCTTGAAACAATTAAAGTGCAAGCGGCTGAAGGCCATACACAACGTAAATGGGAAGAGCTTACAGATCGTGCATCACGTACGGCTGTGAAGACCCGCCGTCTTAACGCCTTTGCTCTTAACTTTGCCACCTTTATTCAACAACTAGTCAGTGTTGTCGTTGTGATCGTTGGTGTTTTCTTGATTAAAGAGGCGCAAATTTCCATGGGCGCGTTGATTGCTTGTGTGATTCTAAGTGGACGAGCTATGGGACCATTAGCGCAGATTGCAGGCCTATTAACGCGTATGCATCAATCGTATGAATCTTTACATCAGCTTGATGAACTCATGAAAAAACCTGTTGAGCGCCCAGTTGATAAGCACTTTATTTCAATGCCGACAATTCGTGGCAATGTTGAATTCAAGGATGTTGTTTTCCACTATCCGGAGCAGACAACACCTGCAGTAAATCATTTGAACTTCGCTCTCGAGCCAGGCGAGCATGTAGGTATTATCGGCGCCGTTGGGTCTGGTAAAACGACAATCGAACGTCTTTTGATTAATTTGTATCAGCCTGATAGCGGTAGTGTACAAATTGATGGTACTGACGTACGTCAAATTGATCCGGGCGATCTTCGCCGCAATGTTGGCGCCGTTCAACAAAGCCCTCAGCTTTTTTATGGAACTGTACGTGAAAATATCACAATGGGTCATGAAATGGCGCCAGACCGTTCTGTACTTCGTGCGGCTGAACTCGCTGGTGTGATGGAATTTTTGAAGGATTCTCAAGCAGGTTTAGATACAAATGTAGGCGAACGCGGTGAAGCTCTTTCGGGTGGACAGCGTCAAGCTGTGGCGATTGCACGCGCACTGCTTTATGATCCGCCTGTTCTTATTTTGGATGAGCCAACTGCGGCGATGGATCCAGCTTCTGAAAATCGTCTGCGCAAGCGTCTTCATACGCTTATTGAGGGGCGTACAACGCTTCTTATTACGCATAAAGGATCTATGCTGACACTGGTTGATAAACTGATCTTGCTTGATCGTGGTCGCCTTGTGGCCTTTGGTCCTAAAGATGAAGTTATTAGTAAGCTTCAAGCGCGCCAATATGGCAGCTCTGCTGAAAATACGGAGGTTTAAATGGGATTTTTTAAGAAGAAGAAAAAACCTATTCAGCAGTTCTCAGGTACGGATCCAAATCTAGCAAAAGCTATGCAGCAAATGGCCGAAGAGAATATGACGCCTGAAGAGCGCGCTGTTGCAGAGCGTAATAATTGGGTTAAAGAGCATACTGACAGATTACAAGCGCAAGCAGATCGTTTCTTTACTACAGATGAGGATTTACCGCTTCGTACGCATTTAACCTTAATGTTAATTGGTGCGTTTTTTGTTTGTTTTATTATCTGGGCTAATTTTGCGCCTCTAGATGAAGTGGTGCGCGGTGATGGTAAGATTATTCCATCAAGTGAAGTCCAGAAAATCTCGACTCTTGAAGGTGGTATTATTGAAGCAATTAATATCACAAAAGGGCAGGAGGTTAATCAGGGAGACATCCTCGTACGTCTAAGTGACGTTGCTGCTGCATCCGATCTTGGATCAAATGAGGCGCGTTATTTGGGGCTTTTGGCAACAATTACGCGTCTTCAAGCTGAAGTGGAAGGGACTATTCCTAGCTTTCCCGATGAAGTCATGAAAAAAGCGCCGCAAAGTGTGACGGAAGAGATGAACGCGTTTCGAGCAAATCAGGATAACGTTAACAACCAGATCGTTATTATGGAGCAACAAAAAAGCCAACGTTCACAGGAACTCAACGAGCTTCAGGTGAGAGCGAGTGATGTACGTGGTCAACTTCGCCTTGTTCAAGAAGAAAAACAAATCGTTGAGCCTCTTGTCGCACGAGGTTCTGCACCTAAAATGGAGCTGTTACAGCTTGATCGTCAGATTAAAGAAAAGCAGACAGAGTTGAATGGTGTTTTAGCCGCTATTCCACGTGCACGTTCGGCTATCGCAGAAGCAAATGGCCGTATTGCCGAGGTTAAGTCAACGGCGCGTGCGCAAGCGCAGACAGAACTTTCCGCTAAGTTAATCGAGATGAATTCAATCAAGGAAGGTTTGGTTGGATTAAAAGACCGTAAGACACGTACAGAAGTTAAATCTCCTGTAAATGGCTATATCCAAGACATTAAAGTTGTGACTATCGGCGGTGTTATTCAACCAGGGATGGAATTCATCGAAATCGTACCTAAGGACGACAAACTGCTCGTCGAAGCGCGTGTTAACCCAAAAGACATTGCTTTTATTGCTTCTGGAGATAAGGCTGTTGTAAAGGTGACAGCGTATGATTTCTCTATTTATGGCGGTTTGAATGGTAAAGTGGTCTATATCTCTGCTGATGCTGTGACGAATGAAGAGGGCGAAAGCTTCTATATCATTCATGTTGAGACCGATGAAGCCGCTTTGAAGCGTAAAGACGAAGAGCTTCCGATTATTCCGGGTATGGTGACATCTGTTGATATTCTGACGGGTAAGAAGACTGTTATGGAGTATCTCTTGAAACCATTCATCAAGACTCTTAATGAAGCGATGAACGAGCGTTAAAAAACGTTGATTTTATGGGGCTAAAGCATCTAGACAGCCCTGCAAAACAAGGTTAAAACGTTTTGATATGAAAGCACAAAATATATCAAATTCTAATATCTCTATTACTTTGCCTGATGGCGCAGTGCGCCAATATGATGCAGGTATAACGGGCGCAGAAATTGCGGCTGATATTTCAAAGTCTCTTGCGAAGACTGTTATTGCTATCAAGATTGATGGTGAATTATCAGACCTCTCTTTACCGATTGAAGCGGATGCCTCAATTGCTCTGATTAAACGTGATGATGATGAAGCGCTTGAGATGATCCGTCATGATGCAGCACATGTGATGGCAGAGGCTGTACAGACGTTATTTCCTGGAACTCAAGTGACAATTGGTCCCGCAATTGATAATGGATTTTATTACGACTTCGCGCGTGATGAGCCTTTTAGTACAGAAGATTTTGAAAAAATAGAAAAAGAAATGCGTAAAATTGTTGAGCGTAATTCTGCTTTTGTACGCGAGGTCTGGAAGCGTGATGATGCTATTGCCTATTTCAAAGGTAAGGGCGAAAATTATAAGGCCGAGCTGATCGAAGATCTTCCTGAAGAGGAAGAAATTAAAATCTATCGCCAGGGTGAAGGTGATGATGGTTGGTTGGATCTTTGTCGTGGGCCACATATGCCGACAACAAAACATGTTGGAACAGCTTTTAAGCTGATGAAGGTAGCTGGTGCGTATTGGCGCGGTGATTCAAATAACGCTATGCTACAACGTATTTACGGTACTGCTTGGCGTAATGATAAAGAACTAAAAGCACACTTAACTATGCTGGAAGAGGCTGAAGCGCGTGACCACCGTAAGCTTGGAAATGCTATGGATCTGTTTCATTTTCAGGATGAGGCACCGGGGCAAGTTTTCTGGCATCATAATGGATGGGTAATATATACGGCCCTGATGGATTACATGCGCCGTAAAGTTCGTGCTGCCGGCTATCAAGAAATCAATACGCCGCAATTATTAGATGCACGTTTTTGGAAGGCTTCTGGTCACTGGGATAAATATCGCGAAAATATGTTTATCTTTGGTGAAGAGGGGGAAGAAAACCCGTCTGCATTAAAACCAATGAGCTGTCCAGGCGGTGCGCAAGTTTATAAAGCAGGGTTGCGTAGTTATCGTGAACTACCATTACGTTTGGCTGAGTTTGGTCATGTATTTAGGCAGGAACCATCTGGTGCACGCCATGGTTTGATGCGTGTACAAGCGTTTACACAGGATGATGCGCATATTTTCTGTACGCATGATCAACTCGAAGATGAAGTTGTAAAAATGTGTGACCTTATCAAAGAGGTTTATACTGATTTGGGTATCGCTGATGATATCACAATTAATTTTTCAACACGCCCAGAGCAACGTATTGGTAGCGAAGAAGATTGGGATCGCGCAGAAGCAGGATTGCGTAAAGTTCTCGATCGTATTGATATGAAATGGGTTCTCAATGAAGGTGATGGAGCGTTTTATGCACCAAAACTAGACTTCATTTTGCGTGATGCAATTGGCCGTGAATGGCAATGTGGAACTGTACAAGTAGATATGAATATGCCAACGCGTTTGGACTTGCAGTATGTTGGTGAAGATGGAGAGCGTCATGCACCGCATATGGTACACCGCGCAATTTTGGGATCGGTTGAGCGTTTCCTTGGTGTTTTGATTGAACACTATGCTGGAAAATTGCCTCTATGGTTGGCACCAGTACAATGTGTTGTTACGCCAATCACATCAGATTTTGATGGATATGCGCAAGATGTGCTGGAACAGCTTCAGGCGGCTGGAATCCGAGCTGAAATTGATCTGCGTAACGAGAAAATTAACTATAAAGTGCGTGAGCACTCCCTTGCAAAAGTCTCGGCTCTCTTTGTTGTTGGAGCTCGTGAGCAGGAGAATAAGACAGTGGCTATTCGCCGTCTTGGTTCGAAAGACCAGAATGTTGTTGCATTGCATGAAGCAATTAATGCATTGGCTGATGAAGCAAAAGCACCATATTAAGAGGAAAACCCTTGCAAAGCAGGCTTTTGCGCCGTATTAAGAAGTTATTCACCACTATGAAATATAGTATTTATTGGTTTTAATTATAAAAGGAGACACAGACCATCGCTAGACCACCATTTCGCCCGCAAAGAAAAGATGACGGGCCTCGCATCAATCAGAATATTATTGCAGATGAAATAAGAGTAGTAGGACCCGAAGGGGAAATGCTCGGTGTTATGAGTGTTGGTAGTGGTATCAAAGCCGCCGAAGAAGCCGGCCTTGATCTAGTTGAGGTGTCACCAAACGCAAAACCACCTGTTTGTAAAATCCTTGATTTTGGTAAGTACAAATACGAGCAACAGAAGAAAGCTTCTGAAGCACGTAAAAAGCAAAAAACTGTCGACGTTAAAGAAGTAAAGATGCGTCCGACAATTGAAGAGCATGACTACGGCGTGAAGCTTAGGAATGCGCAGCGTTTTTTAAAAGCCGAAAACAAGGTCAAAGTTACACTTCGTTTCCGTGGTCGTGAAATGGCTCATAAAGATTTAGCTGCAGAAGTATTACATCGTTTTCGCGATGATCTTTCTGATCTGTCTAAAGTTGAATTCGCACCTAAAATGGAAGGTCGTCAGATGATTATGATTTTGGCTCCAGATCCAGAAGCAGCCAAGAAGGCCGCTAAGGAGGCGAAAGAAGCTCCTCAAGAAGAAGTAAATGAAACTTCAGAAGAATAAAAAAGGCCGCATCAAGCGGCCTTAAATTTAACCTATTTAAACAATCTTAAACGACTGAATTTAGCCATTCGCTAAGTTGTGATTTAGACATTCCACCAACCTTTGTTTCAACAGGTTCGCCATCTTTGAATACGATCAAAGTTGGAATGCCGCGAACGCCATATTTTGTTGGCGCATTTGGGTTTTCATCAATGTTTACTTTCACAACCTTCATTTTACCTGAAAGCTCTTCAGCGACTTCATCGACGATTGGTGATAGAGCCTTACAAGGACCGCACCATTCAGCCCAGAAATCAACCATTACAGGTCCATCTGCACTTAACACTTCATTTTCAAAATCTGAGTCGGAAACTTGTACACTCGTCATAATTCTATCCTTTTAAATTACTTACTTTAACTCTAATTCGGTTATTTTCGTTGAACGGTTACATAGGATATAGGATTCGCGGGTATAGGCCAAGAACCAACAAAAGCTCTTTATATTTTTCCTATATGAATAGGCATAAGATGCGGCCCATCCGTCCATAAAAGCGCCGTTTTTATATCTCTATCAGGATATATCTGTACGAGTGCACGAGCATAAGAACGGAGCTGGTTTCTGTAAATGGAAGGTACGTCTTTTTCCTCTTTAGGAGGCGGCCTGTTAGTTTTGTAGTCAATGATAAGGATTTCTTCGTTTGTAATTAAAAGACGATCTATTTGACCAGATATGAGCGTTTTGTCATCTAATAGCCCTGTAATTGGAACCTCTGCCATAGAGCCCTCACAGAAAATGGCACTAAATTCTGGATCTCTTAAAATTTGTAGTGTTTCTTTTGCAATGTTCTGGCAAAGAGAGTCGCTTAGATCTTGGGCATTTTCATTTAAGTATTTTTGAATGCTGTCTTCCCATTGACTGGCAGGTAGGTCTGGAAGCGTTTGCAGTAGTATGTGAGTTAGGTTACCGCGTCTAAAGCGATACTGGTCATCACCTTTTAGTGGTGATAGGGCGGGAACTTCATCACCTGATGGCCGTGACGGTACTAATGGTTGTGGTGGTGTGGGCTCTTCTGGCATTGCCTTATGAAGCCAAGCTGGTTTTTCGATGTTAGTATCATTAAGATCACCACGAATCGATGCTTTCTTATCTGGCTCAGCGCTTTGAGTGTTGCTAAAACGAAGAGATCCATCATCTTGCTCTTCAACGCCTTCCAGTTTCTCAAAGGCGTTCTTGATGTAAAAATACCAGCTTTCATCAGATGGTTTTTTCTTTCCTGTGTACCCACCTACATAGAGCCTATTTTCTGCACGTGTCATCGCCACATAAAGGAGCCTTTTATATTCTTGTTCTAAAAGTTCCTGAACGTTGCCTTGTGCTTCTATATACTTTTTTGGGGCGTCATTTTTTCGCGGTGCAAAAACAGGAACAGCTTCCTTCGATTGCAACGGCCATAATAGTCGATCTGTCTTACTTAACCCCTGACGGATCGTATCTGGTAAGATAACAATAGGAGCCTGTAGGCCTTTTGATCCGTGTACCGTCATAATACGAATGGCGTTGTTTGATTCCTCCATTTCGCGTTTGATACCGCTACTTATTTTTTCATGATGGTGTAGAAAGGATTGTAAGGACGTACCAAACTCTTTCTCGTAGGATAAAGCGCTATCTAAAAATTCATCAAGCGGATCAATGACGTCTTCCCCTAACCGTTTCTTTAAAGCGCTTAATCCGCTGAACTGGTGGGCAGGACACGATTTTTGAATAAGATGACTGAAAAAGTTAAAAGGAGATTCGTCGTTTGCTTTTTTGATTAAACCGCTTAACCATAAGATGATTTCACTGTCAGCGTTTTCTTTAATGACCTGCCAGAGTGTAGATTTTCTATCAAATGCGAATTTTTCTAGTTGTTGATCTGTCCATCCAATGAATGGAGATTTTAAAACACATGCGAGTGTAAGATCGTCATCAGGCAATAGTGCAAAATGTGCGCAAGCGCATAAATCTTGAACAACAAGTTGGTCATTTAAAACCATGCGATCTATGCCGTTTACAGGGATATTCCTTGTTTTTAATGCGCGAATAAGCTGATCTATAAACTTAGTCCGAGTCCGCACAAGAATCATGATGTCGCCTGCTTGAATTGGCCTATCATGTGATTCTAAATATTCTTTATTATCAATCCATTTTTGTACTGTTTTACCGATGTGTTCCGCGAGAAGAGACGCTCCAGACTGTGCTTCAATGATATCTACTGGCGGCTTCCAAAAATCAGTATTATCTTGTTTTTCTGCTTCAAAAACTGGCCAAAGTTCAACGAATCCTGGCTGTCCACGACGGAAAGCTTTGTGCTCTAAAATAGAATGCATATCATTATGAAGGGGTAAATCATCAAAAACACAATCAACGCATTCTAAAATACTGCGAACTGTCCTGAATGAGATGTTTATATCAATAGGATCAAATATTTTATTTGCGTTTTTAATTCTATCTGAAAAATAGTCTTTTACTTCAGAGAATTTTTCGGGAGACGCACGTTGAAAACTGAAAATGGATTGTTTTTCATCTCCAACTACAAAAATGCTTCTATTTTTTTCTGTTGCAGTATCACCGGAAAAGAAATCATCACATAAGCATTGAATAATTTTCCACTGTTCAGGGTTTGTGTCTTGCGCTTCGTCAACAAGAATATGATCAATACCCTGATCGAGTTTGAACCGTATCCAAGGAGATACGTCTCCTTGTTTCATGTTCATTGATCGACCCTCTAAAAGGTCGAGTGTTTTTAGTATTAAATCATCAAAATCGAGAGAAGATTCTTGCGATTTCAATTCATCGTAAAATGAAACGATAGATTCGCCTACTGTGAAGATATCTCTGGTCAATGTAGCACATTTTATGGCTTTTTTATCTTCTTCAAACGCAAGAATGCGGCTAGTTTCCCGCTGTAGTATGTTTTTTACATCATTATTCAAATCAGAGATTTTTTTAGACGCGATACTAGAGCGCGGTATTCCTTTATCCGTCAAAAATACTTTTTTATAATCAGTATACGCTGTCTGTTTTTCTTCATCTTCTAAAAATGATTTTATTTGTTCGGCGCGCGCTTGATCCATTTTTGTTTTTGATTCAGATAGGATTGATACAGTATGGCACAATTCATCTTTATTAAGATCTCTAATAAATTCTAAAAAGGCATCTTCTTCCGTTTGTCTAGGCGTGATGTTAAGTAGAGCGCAAGTATCTGTATAAATCTGTTCTATGCCATTTTTATTATCTAGTATCTCTCTTAGTTGAGATCTTTCGGATAATAGTTTTGAAAACAATTCGTCGAATTGTTCTTCATTTAGTTCTTTGGTTAAATTTGATAAGGCTTGCGCAAGAGGTGATGATTTTTCTTCACGTGCCTGATTAATTGCTTTTTGTCGTGCTTTTTTTAGTAATGCAACAGCTTGTGCCTCTTCTAATGGTTTAGTTTGTGGGGAGAGGCTGGATTCTAAGGGAAAACGGCTTAAAATCGACTGACAAAAAGAATGGATCGTCATTATTGGAATGCCGTTTTGCGTGTCTATTACATTGGCAAATAAACGGCGTGCAGTTTTGATATCGTGATCTGTTGGTGTTCGTTCTAATAGTGTTTCAAGCTGTTTCTTTAATACACTTTCTTCAATTGTTGCCCATGCACTAAGTTTGTTTTGAATGCGTAGCGACATTTCGCTTGCCGCTGCTTTTGTAAAAGTGAGCGCTAAAATTTTCTCTGGGCTAGATCCGTACTCTCCATCTCTTTGCGGCATTAAAAGTCGCAAGATGCGATCTGTTAAAACTTTTGTCTTGCCTGATCCCGCCGAAGCACTCACCCAAGATGAACTTCGTGGATTAGATGCACGTCCTTGTAATGCATTTGGGTTCACATCATTAGGTTTTTCTTTGTAGGCAGGCTGTGTAGACATTACGCGGCTTCTCCTGCTTCCTGATTATCACCAAGTGCTGCCCATTCCTTTACGCGCGCTAGATGTTCATAATCGTTAAAACGCGGTGCGTTATCTAAATTGGGGATACTATAATAAGGCGTTTTTTCATCAAAAAATATTGATACAAGGTTTGTAATACCTTCTTGCGCGCATGTTAGGGCGTTATCGACATTTTGTTTGTCGTTATTAAGTGTAATAACCTTTCCTGAAGGAGTGGACCCAGTCAGTATTAGATATTTTAATCTATCGCAGGCGCTATTAGTAAAATTAGAAAAACCGTTTTTCTCTAAGATATAAGCCTCTAATGGTAGCTGGGGATACTGACCATTCATCATGCCTTTGGCAGAAAAACTTCCTCCAGATTTATAATCAATAACTATGTAAGAGCCGTTGTTTGTTCTATCTATTCGATCAACACGCCCTGATAAAATGAATGAACCGTTAGGTAATGCAATTTGTATATTACCTTTTTCTTCATGCGCCACGGGCTTGGCGTATGAACGCCAAGAATTCTCATATTCGGTATACCAAGAGCCGATCTTTTTTATTTTAGGCAGCCAGAACTCTTGTAATGAAATATCTCCATATAACTCGTATTCTTCTTGAGCAATTTCGAGAAAAGTATCATACGCGTTGTCAGGAAGCTGGTCAGGGAATTGTTTATTGAAGCGTTCTAAAATAGAATGAAGGATATTTCCTTTTTCTAAGGCACCCCACTCTTTTTCTAATGGTTCTAATGCCTTTAGTTTTAAAACGTATTTAGCGTAAATAGCATAAGGATCTTTTAACCATGTATCTATTGCTGTTACTGATAAGCGATCTGGTCTTTTTTCAATAGAAGGTCTTGGTTCTGGTCTTTCAAAAGGTTCGTATACTTCTATTTGGTCTAAATAGTACTTGTATGCAGAAAACTTATTGCTTCTTAAAAGGGTGTCTGAAAGATCGTTTGCCTGTAAATACGTATCAATTCGTTGTAACCAGCGCGAAGGCACTGTTGGTGAACCATCGACACGTTTTGACCTGGTTAGAAACACTTCTTTTTTGCAGAATCCATGCACAAAGTCATGCGCAGATAACCCCATTCCTCTTTCCGATGGCGGAAGGCCAAAGTTTTGTCTCATAGGGCGTGACATCCATGGATCATGAGGGTTTTCGGCTGGCCACGTTCCTTCATTTAGACCGGCTAAAATCACGCGATCTGCATGAATAAGTCGGGATTCCAACTGCCCTAAAATCATAAGGCGTGGGTGTGTTCCGTATTTTGGCCGTACAGATTTTTGATCCATAAGCTGTTTGATGATGGATATATAATCTCCGCCTGTTACATCTGGAAAGTGATGCCCTTCTTCCAATATTTCGGAGAAAAACTGAGCAGCTGTTTCCCCATTTTCTCCACTCCATAAAATATCATCTGGTGTGAACTCTTCTAAGGTTTTGATATGTGCCTTTAAAAAGGTTTTAAAGCTATGATATTTTCCATCTTCAAATAAAGACAGTAATTCTGATAGTTTTGTTTCTATATGACTGATGAGGTTGAGTATTTTGCTATCAAGCGCTTCTGTATACGTATCCTCTTTTACAGCTTCGTACTTCTTTTTTATGCCCTCGGCTCCTGCAGCGGGCTTTATTCCTCTTAGAACTTGTTTGTCTAGTTTGCGAACTGTGCTTCTGAAATCCTCGAAACCAGCACCGCTGTTGAGTTTATGTTTTAAAAAGCTAAGTAGTGATACTGGTGATAAATTCTGCAAACAAGTTTCAACTATTGAGGAAATGTAACTTCCTGCTGTCGTTTGTGATAAACGCGTTCCCGCTGAATCATCGAGCAGAATATTCCATCGCTGACATGCTTGAGCGGTACGTCTGGCTAAGTCTCTGTCCGGTGTAACAAGCGCGGTTATTTTTTCTTTATCTTCCAAAGATTCGCGCATGATGAGACTAATTAAGGTCGCTTCTTCTTGCGGTGTATTACATTCGTATAAGCTTACGTGAGATAGATTTTCTGCAAGATTAGAGTCACTCTTTGTGTTTTGCCAGATATCGCTATTTTCTGCAGGCACGAGGGCCGCGTAGATAAATTCTTCAACTGGTGACATTAGGTTATCTGAGTAAATCCATGGTTCTACGTCTTGTCTATTAATGTTCAGTGCGCCTACTAGATTTTTCAACGTTCCTTGTGGGTGCGCTTCTCCAATATTATCCCATATATCATCAGCTGTATTTTTATCTAGGCCAGGCAAAACGACACGCCCTTTAGGTGATGATAAAATAGTCTTTAAAAGCTCAGCTGTTGCTGGGATTGATCCAGTTGTACCTGCTGCAATAATGGGGTGATCTGGCGGAGTGTTTTGCCAGTGTTGGTTTAACTTTTGAATTAATCGATTTCGGCGATCGGCTGCATCAATGACGCCCTTTTCTTCTAAAATATTAGGCCAATGCTCACTTATGATGCTCAAAAAATCTAGCGTAACTTGCCAATGTTGAGCAAACTGTTCTCTATCAACCAGATTTGGTAAATCACTAATGTCTAGGTTTTCAGTATAAATTTGATCAAGAAGTTGCCCTAATGCATTTGCTAATGCCAAATCATGTGCGGGGGACTTCGAGAAGTTTGGTAGTTTAGAAATAATTTGAGCAAGGTACGCCTGCCTTTGCATCATAGATATTGCAGGGGGAATATTCAAAGAATCGCCCCCTCTATAGTTGATCAGCAATTCTTCTTCATCAATGTCCCCGATGGGCTGCAGACGCGGCAGTAAGATGGGTTTTCCCTTAGTCTGTCTTAAAAAGGAATCGCGAACAACCCGGCACGCACGGCGTGTAGGCAGAAGAATTAGATAATTGGGTAAGGTGGCTTCGTTACCCTTAGTTTCTTCTAATAACCCGCGTGCAAAGCAATCAGAAAACGAGTCGCTTGGCGGAATAGTAAAGATTTTACCTTTGATATCTACCATTTTTGCCTATGACACTCTTCTTGCTAGTTGTTGCATTGCTTTGTTTACGTTTTCAAGATCTTCGGGCGTACTGATATGGTGCCATTGCCCCTTATGAACGAGACCGTAAAGTTTTCCTTCGGTTTCAGCTTTATCCATGAGTTCTAAAAACGAAAATGCAGACAACTCTCGGCCATTAAATACGCGCGGATGTGTAATGCGTACGCCTGTAAACATATACTGACCTTGCTTTTCCTTATTTCTTATGGCTTTACCATCAGGAGATATATCGTAGTCGCCAACACCGCCTGTTAAGTGCATGGAGCTTACTGGTTGCAATAGCAGGAGTATATCCATGTCATCGGAATCCCAGCTCTGCGCAAGGTAGGATAAGCTTGTACCTGTAACACTATCATCTTCCCAAAGCGCATCGCCATTTATGAGGTAGAACGGCTTTCCCTGCATCGTACTAAGTGCATTTAAAACTCCGCCGCCTGTATCTAAAAGCTCGTTTTCTTCTGAAAAAATAATCTTAGGATCGTTACAATCGCTGAAATACTCTTTAATCCTGTCCCCTAAATAAGAAAGATTGATGGTAACGTTTGTAACACCATCTTTTATAAGTTTTTCCAGTGTATAATCGAGAATAGGCCTACTGTTCACAGGAACAAGAGGCTTGGGAACTGAGTCTGTATATGGGCGGAGCCTTGTTCCTTTGCCAGCGGCAAGAATAAAAGCATGTATCGGTTTATCACTCATTTACCTGTCCCTTTTATTGTAAACGTACGGCTTTTATCTGGCTCGATTACTATATTGATTTCTTTTGCTTGTGGTGGGATTAAGTCCCCTGCTTTTTCAGGCCATTCAATGAGTAGAACGCCATCACTGAGCGCGTCTTCCCATCCTAACTCGTATACCTCTTCAGGATCTTCAAGGCGGTACAGATCAAAGTGCCAAATTGTGAAGTTACTACTGTCGTAAGTCTGTACGAGTGTAAAAGTAGGGCTAGGGACCTCAGTGCCCCCACCCAGTAAACTCTGCACAAAATAGCGCGAAAAAGCTGTTTTGCCTGCGCCTAATGTACCATTCAGGCAAATAACATCTCCTGCTTTTGTTTCTGAGGCAATTGTGGTGGCCAGAGCTTTCGTCTCTTCTTCACTTTTGACGCTGATTCGCTGTTCTGTCATCGTTTCGTCTTTATATAAACAAATATTTGAGCTATACCTCTCTTTCATAGCATTTATAGACGATAAGCGGTACAGGTGAACGCAGGTTATGAGCGAAAAAATAAATGAAAATCAGCCCTTTGAGACGGATGTAGCCATTATTGGTGCTGGACCCGTTGGGCTGTTCGCTATATTTGAATGCGGCATGCTTGGACTGAGGTGCCATGTTATCGATAGCTTGCCTGCAATTGGTGGCCAATGTAGTGCTCTGTACCCTGAAAAACCAATTTACGATATTCCCGCTCTGCCAGAAGTTCTAGCAGGAGATTTGATTGAAAACCTTGAAAAACAAGCTGCGCCATTTGACCCTACATATCATCTAGACCAAACGGTTGTATCTATAAGCAAAGAAAGTAGCTATTGGAATTTAAAGACATCCAAGGATGAGCTTGTAAAAGCAAAAGCAGTTATTATAGCAGGTGGAGCAGGGGCCTTTGGCCCGAATAAACCACCTCTCGATGATTTGGAAGCATACGAAGGAACATCAGTTTTTTATATGGTGCGTAGGAAAGAGGATTTTAGAGATAAAGATGTGGTTATAGCTGGTGGTGGTGATAGTGCCGTTGATTGGGCATTATCATTAAGTGAAGTGGCAAAAAGCGTACGTCTTGTTCATCGCCGTGATAAATTTCGCGCAGTACCTGAAACTGTTAAAAAGCTTAAAGATTTAGAAGGAAAAGGAGTTTTCGAATTTGCTGTGCCTTATCAGTTAAAGGCGTTAAATGGTAAAAATGGTGTACTTGAAAGCGTACGCATAACAGGTAAATCAGATGATAAAGACCTCCCAGCCGATGTTTTATTACCTTTTTATGGCCTGGCGATGGAATTGGGACCTATTGCAGAATGGAATTTAGATCTGAACAACAATCACATAAGTGTAGAACAGAGTACATGTGAAACCAGCACACAGGGAATATATGCTGTTGGCGACATAGTGTCTTATAAAAACAAACTTAAATTGATACTGACGGGATTTTCTGAATGTGCGACGGCGGCACATGCTATTCGTAAACAATTATATCCAGATGATGTTTTGCATTTTGAATATTCGACAACTAAAGGCCTACCAAATTAAAATACAGGCTCTAATTCGCTTTCTAGAGGAAGGAAGATATTAAAAGTTGTACCTTTTCCTTCCTCACTGGCAATTTCAACATAACCATTGTGCAGCTCGGTAATATTTTTCACGATCGATAGCCCTAGCCCTGCGCCTTTTTCTAAAGCAGTCGGGGACATATCGATACGCTCTTTATGCGTGCGCTCGAAAGGATCAAAGATGCGTTTTTGATCAGCTTCAGAAATACCTATACCAGTATCTGAGACATACAGTTTTATATATTCATCTTGCTTCTCTGCCCCAATTGTTATGACGCCACCTTCTGGGGTAAAACTAATAGCATTCCTTATCAGGTTCAGCATAACTTGCTTTATACGACTTTCATCGGCTGTGATGCTTTTGACCTTAGTGCAACAAGCTAATTTTATCTCTAGATTTTGTTTACGCGCCCAATCTGTCGTTAGTTCCTGTAAGTTTGACAGCATATCATGTACGTCTACATTATTGCCAACCAAGTCCAGATACCCTGCTTCAATGGTTGATAAATCAAGAATATCATCAATCAATCGAACGAGCTTGTTCCCTGCACTTAAAATATCACCGGTATATTCTTTTTGTTTATCATTTAAATCACCAAAATATTGGTTATCGAGTATTTCTGCAAAACCGATGATGGCATTAAGAGGTGTACGTAATTGGTAAGACACATTAGCCAAAAAGTCTGTTTTTAGCTCTTCTGCTGCTTCTAGGGCGGCGTTCCGATCTCGTAAAGCTTTTTCTACTTTTACTGTATCAGTCACATCAAAATAAGAGATGAGTACACCACCATCTGGTAGCGGAACAGTTGTATAATCTAATAAAATATCGTCTGTTCGTTCTAACCGTCCTTCACGTATTGATCGATCAATTGCTTGTGTGATTAATTCATTTTTTTGATCTTCCCAATTATCTTTGGGGAAGTAGGGTTTCATGCGATCAACAATCTTTGTGATGTGTGGCTCGTTTTCCAAATCTTCAGGATTAAGTCCCCATAAATCAGCATAAGATGGATTATGAAGTTTTAAGCGTCCATCACCGCCAAACACAGCGACACCTTCAGCTAAATTATCAAGTGTTTCTTTTTGCACTGCGACTAAGGTGTTGTAGGAAGACTCAAGTTCTAGACGGCTTGTCACATCCTCGAAAATCATCATAAGACCACCCATAGGGTGCGGTATCACCATAAAGCGTACGGCTGTATTATTTGGTAAGTACATCATGTCTTCATGAGGATCGATAAGGTTGGTAAACATATCAATCCAACCTTGTTTGTAGCTTTTAAAATCAGCTTGTTCAGGAAGATGCCTGGTTTCACGCAACTTTTCCAGAATATCTCCTAATAATGGTTTTGCGTTAAGCCACTGGCCATCCAGATCCCATAAAGAAGAGAAAGAGGTATTATAAAACTCTAAACGCCTATCGGAACCGTAAATAGCAACGGCACTTCTCAGCTGCTCTAAAAGTGTATGGTTTGCCGATAAATACCGTTTTAATTCAGTCTCTTGTTGTTCGGATTGTGTTAGATCTTGTGCCATTCCGACAGACCAGCCTGTGCCGGATAATGGAATTTCAAAAAATTCCATCAAGTATCTTTTCCCTATAGCGACTATGTGGCTCTTAGTTGACTGAGCAGATCCTTCTTCAAGTGCCTTGTACGCTATATCTTTCAAACTTTGTGGAGATGTTTTCGATGATAAGGATAACTCCGACTGCTTCACTAAAACCGTTGCTGGTGTTTCATCAACCAAATCAGCGTACGCTTGATTACACCAAATCAACTTGGTTGTTTCATCACGCATCCATAATGGTACGGGTGTAGTATCTAGGATTTTTTGAAGCCGCATACTTTCCGATTCTGCGGTATCTCTTCTGTTTTCTAGGGACTTAAGTTGGCCAGCCTGCTCCGTTATATTTTCTGCCCAAATAATATGAAATTTATCGCCACCTTCCATAGCACTCCCAATTGTCCCTGATAGACGCAAAGTTGTTTTTTCATCTATCGTGAGAAAATTTTCGGAGAAGCTTTTATTGTTCTCTTTCAAATCAATGAATAAGCCTTCCAGTACTGCGGCCTCACTTGCTCCTAGTGCATTTTGAATGTCATGAATGGTTTTGATTGATGATAATCCCAGTAAATCACAAAAGTTTTTGCTATAAGCAACGGCGTTATCTTCTGAAAAACCACAATACTCACCAGGAAAGGCAGCAAGAAAGGCTTCGAGTCGGTTTTTCTCCTCTTGAAGTTGATCTGCCCCTGTAAGTGTCTTTAGAAAATTCATCTTAGCCAGAGTTTAAGCGTGCTTGCTCTAAAGAACAAGACATAGAACCGCAGTCTAACAATCTATTTACAAGATGATTGTACGGCGATCATGCATAAAAATACGACGTTCTGCGTAGAGTTTCACAGCACGCGCCAGTACACGGCTTTCTGTGTCTTGTCCTAAGCGCTGCATTGTGTCTGGAGTATCACGATGATCAACAGGAACGACGTCTTGAGTAATGATAGGACCTTCGTCTAGATCGGCTGTTGCAAAGTGCGCTGTAGCGCCAATTATTTTTACGCCTCGCTCGTAGGCCTGATGATAGGGACGCGCTCCTTTAAAGCCGGGTAAAAAAGAATGGTGAATATTGATAACTTTACCTGTATTTTCCTTACAAAAATTATCAGTAAGGATCTGCATATATCGAGCCATGATAACAAGCTCGATATCATTTTCATCAATGATAGTTTGTACTTTTTCTTCCTGCTCTATTTTATTCTCTTTTGTGACTGGGAAGTGCTGAAACGGAATTGAATAATTTTCAACGAAACCTTTTGTCACGTTATGGTTAGAGACAACAGCCTGTATATCGATAGGCAAATTTCCTTTATTCCAACGATAAAATAAATCATGCAAGCAGTGGTCATGTTGTGAAACCATAATAAGGGTTTTAACTGGGCATGATAGATCACATACTTGGTAATCCATTTTAAATTCATCTGCTATTTCTGCGAAGCGAGCTTTGAACGCGCTTAAACAGCCGTCCTGTAACGGTGTAAAAACGACACGCATAAAGAATTGGTTTGAAAAATCATCATGAAATTGCGCAGATTCTTCAATGTTACACTGGTTGTTGCTTAATGTTGTTGCAACAGCAGCAACAATACCTGGCTTATCATCACAAGAGAGTCTTAAAACATGCATGCTATTTCAACGCCTGTGTTGTTTTTACAAGCTGATTAACGACGCCTTCTAACATTTTCTTCTGACTTTCATCAGCCAATGATCCATCTTCGTTAAAGGCTTTGAAACCATTTCCTATAGCGGCTTGTGATGGAACGACATGCATTCCAATGTTGCCGAGAAGCATGCGAAGTGGTACGAGGCCGCGTATTCCGCCTAAACCGCCAGGTGAAGTAGCCGCTAATCCTGCTGTTTTTCCTTTGAATGCGATGAGGGGTGCCTCATTTTCTTCATGAGGGCGGGATAGCCAATCTATAGTGTTTTTTAAGAGTGCAGAGTATCCACTATTATATTCAGGAGATGCGATAAAGATGCCATCACTCTCGATAAATAGTTTTTTTAAACTTATTGCTTGTTCTGGAAGACCGGCTTTATTTTCCAAATCACCATCATAAATTGGCATTGGATAATCTTTTAAATCGATGAATGTTGCTTCCACATTTTGGTGCTCTATTGCGATATTGCATGCAGCGCGTGCAAGCTTCTTATTAATAGAATCTTCTCTCGCGCTACCTGCTAAAAATAGGAGTTTAATTGTCATCATTCACCTTAGTAGCGATATTCATCGTTCTTGAAAGGACCTTCCACTTCAACGCCGATGTAATCAGCTTGCTCTTTTGAAAGCTGTGTTAGTTTTGCACCAACTTTTTCTAGGTGAAGCATAGCTACTTTTTCATCTAAGTGTTTAGGAAGAACGTATACATCGTTTTCGTATTTATCAGCGTTATTCCAAAGTTCGATTTGTGCGAGTGTCTGGTTTGTGAAAGAGGCGCTCATCACGAATGATGGGTGACCAGTTGCACAACCTAAGTTCACAAGGCGACCTTCAGCAAGAAGAATGATGCGGTGACCATCAGGGAATTCGATCTCATCGACTTGTGGTTTAATGTTTGTCCATTTTAGATTACGAAGAGGCTCTGTTTGAATTTCATTATCAAAGTGGCCAATGTTACAAACAATCGCACGATTTTTCATGTCACGCATGTGGTCCATTGTGATGATGTCTTTGTTACCTGTTGTCGTTACGAAGATATCAGCCTTTGGCGCAGCATCTTCCATTGTTACAACTTCGTATCCTTCCATTGCAGCTTGTAGCGCACAGATAGGATCGATCTCTGTTACCATCACTCGAACGCCTTGTGATTTAAGAGATTCTGCAGAACCTTTACCAACATCGCCGTAACCTGCAACAACAGCTACTTTACCGGCCATCATCACATCAGTTGCACGGCGGATCGCATCAACAAGTGATTCACGACAACCATATTTGTTATCAAATTTTGATTTTGTTACTGAATCGTTCACGTTAATCGCTGGAACTTTCAATGTACCTGCTTTCGCCATTTCGTGCAGGCGAAGAACACCAGTTGTCGTTTCTTCTGATACACCTTTAATATCGGCCATCATTTCAGGATATTCTTCATGCATGATTTTTGTAAGGTCACCACCATCATCCAAAATCATGTTTGGTGTCCAACCATCTGGGCCTTTAATTGTTTGGTGAATACACCAATCATACTCTTCTTCTGTCTCACCTTTCCATGCAAAAACAGGTGTGCCTTTTGCAGCAACAGCAGCAGCGGCATGATCTTGTGTTGAGAAGATGTTACATGAGCTCCAACGCACTGTTGCGCCAAGAGCTTGCAACGTTTCAATAAGAACAGCTGTTTGAATTGTCATGTGAAGACAGCCGACGATGCGTGCCCCTTTAAGTGGCTGGCTTTCACCGTATTCTTCACGTGTCGACATCAAGCCCGGCATTTCTGCTTCGGCAAGTTCAATTTCCTTACGCCCGAACTCCGCTAGAGAGATATCAGCGACCTTATAATCATTTTCAACAGCTTGCGGTGATGCACCCATTTTTTGCTCCAATCAACTTTTTTATGTTAAATTTCGTTATATTCAGAAAATATTAATAATTCTGCGTTAAGAATTATAGGCAATGGCCTAATAAAGCAAGCTTTTAGGGCTTCATAATAAAGAAATACTAGGGTTAGCCAGAAGAAGTTAAAAGGAGTGAAATAAAGAGTGGTATGGGGAGTTTAACCATGAAGAAAAACGATTTTAACGCAGAAAGTAAGGCGCCTGTTTATGGTTACGAGCGCAGTCCGGTCAATGAGCGTAGTTTCATGATTGTGCGTTCGGATGAAGGTGGCCCAGTTGGTGACTATACAGTACTAGACCCGAATGAAGATATTAAGCTTTCCGAAAAAAAGGTGATGAATTTAATCGCGCTTTTGAATGGTCGTAAACGTTTAATGGATTTAGGACATGAAACAAAGACACGTATTTTGTATCGCATTGTGAGCGAGCGTGATGAAGAGAATAAATCAAAAGTTCTATTTTATAATTTAGGGGAACAAGGTGTTTCTATTGAAAACGCATTGTTTCGATTAGAAGCAGATGAGGAGGTTTTAAATGGCTAATCTAGCAGTACTAAAAGGTATTTTAGAAGATTTTGCAGAAGCTGGTAGTGATTCAGCGTTTGTAGGTCAGTCAGCAGAAGTGACATCTACAATCACATCAACACCAGGTGCTATACCTAAACCTTAAGATCACGGTGTTTTTTAAAGGTTGTTATACTTATAGAGGATAGCCATTCTTCGAGTGTCTCGACGCAGAACACGGAGCGGTGTTTGCCGCCCGTACACCCAATAGCAATCGTTAAATAGCTTTTACCTTCGTGATTATAACGCGGTAAAAGCGGTTCAATTAAATTTTTAAAGTTCGTGATAAACCCTTCAAAATTTTCATCTTCCTTTATGTAATTTCCAATTTTAGGGTTTAACCCAGTAAGTGGTTTTAAATCTTTATCCCAGTGCGGATTTCTTAAAAAGCGAACATCCATGACGATGTCTGCTTCTCTAGGCACACCATTTTTAAAACCAAATGAGACGAGAGAGACTGTTAAACGGGTTGTTGATTCTAAAGCGTAATGACCTTCAATAAATCTTCTGAGATCGTGAATAGATAAATCACTCGTATCAATTAGAAGATCAGATTGCTTTTTTAATTCTTGAAGAAGCTTTTTTTCTTTTTTTATTCCATCTTCAACAGGCCGATCTTTTGCTAGTGGATGCTTACGTCTTGTTTCAGTAAAGCGTTTGAGAAGCGTTGTGTCGTCGCACGTAATGTAGGCTAAGTTTGCTCCAATTTTGTTCTTTTTCTCTACAATGTCCGCTGGAGAAAAACTGCGAACACGGCTATCTATACCAATTGCAATGGGTTTATCTGGATCTTGATCAATTAATCCATCAATAAATTCCAAAGGGAAATTGTCAAAGACTTCATAACCGAGATCTTCTAGTGATTTAAGAGCGGAAGATATTCCTGCACCTGAGAGACCTGTAACAATGATGATATTTTTATCTGGCATTTTTTAGAGCCCATCTACGGCCATAAAGCACAATTAGAAATGCAGTATTCATGATAACTAAAGATAATGGATAAAGAACAGTGATAATCGTGTAATTGTTCAACGCAAATAAAGATAAAATAAATTTGAGGGCAGCCATTATAGTTTGAAATGGTAATTCTTGATCTGGTCTATGCCATGTTTTTGCAAAAGTAGGGTAGAATGCTATTGCGTCAATGATTGTAATTAAAATTACAGAATAAAGAGGCGTGTCAGTTACTAACCATAATGGTATAGAGGTTAGCGCCGCAACGAAAGTTATGGTGTCAGTGCGCGTTATCGTAATTTCTGAACGTTTTATGTAACCAATGATCGCAATAAAGAATGTAAATGCTGCTGAAATACCTGTTATCCAAGCGCCTGGCCCTGCGTTATCTGATAGCTGGGCAAAAAAACCAATTGCAGTTAGCAAACCCCATATAAACCAAGAAAAAGGATGAGGGCGTGTGTTTCCTCTAAATATTGAATAGATATAAGCAAGATATCCAATGAAAGTAAAAACAAGCCCTATAGCGGTAAAAATTTCTTTTTCCATTAGGTCACGGCCTTTAATTCCACATTAAATCTTGCGCCAATTACTTGATCGTTTTCATCTGTAATGTTTTCTGCCCAAATATGCCCGCCATGTGCATCAATAATTTGTTTTGAAATGGATAATCCTAAACCAGAATGAGATCCATATTGTTCGTGTTGGGGGCGCTCTGTGTAAAAACGATCAAAAACAGTTTCTATTTTGTTTTCTGGTATACCCGGTCCTTTGTCTTCAACCGATACAACGATAAATGGGCCAATATGTTTTGCACCAATGGTTATATATCCATCTTTCGGAGAGAAGGAGATCGCATTACTTATCAAATTACCGAAGACCTGTGATAGACGTTCTTCATTGCCGGAAATAATGAAGTTTTGCTCTTCTGGCACATCAAGTTTGATTGAGGTGTCTTCATATTTATCACCCGTTTCATCTATTCGGCTCATAGGTGTTTTATAAGCATCTTGAAGATGTTTCAGTAACACAACTAAATCAACATCACTCATTTCATCGCGAGACAACTCTGCATCAAGACGCGAGGCACTAGAAATGTCACTGATGAGTCGATCTAGGCGTTGTACGTCATGGTGAATAACTTCCATGAGCTTGTTTCTTTTTTCTTCATCTTTAATGCGTGTGGCGGTTTCAACGGCACTTCGTAATGATGTGAGAGGATTTTTAATTTCGTGGGACACATCTGCTGCAAAGCGTTCAATGGTGTCCATGCGATCATGAAGCGCCTTTGTCATGTCACGTAAGACAAGAGAAAGCTCACCAATCTCATCACCACGCCTACTCATATCGGGAATTTCTGCATGCTTTGCTTTTCCTAGGCGCACAGCTTCAGCTGCAAGAGCGAGGCGTTGCAGCGGTTTTCCGATGATTCCTGAAAGATAGATGGAAAGCATAACAGTAATACCGAGTGCGCCCAGAAATACTCTGAATACATCAACACGCACTTCGGCTATTTTATTTTCTAATGCTTTACCGTCTCTGATTAAGAGAACAACACCGAGAACTTGTTTGATTTTTTGAATAGGGGCTGACGCCGTTAAAACAATATTACCATTATTATCCCAGGCATGTGTGCTGATATTTCCAAGAAGGGCTTCTTGGGTATCCGGAAAGGTAAAGATGTCTCTAATTTGATCATGCGGCACGCTCTGTAGTTTCGTTTGCATAGGGATTAGGTTTAGAAACCTTGTTGCTGACTGAGAGAACAAAGCGTCAATGCTCATCGCTGTTTCAGGTTGATCAAGTTCTTCGACTTGCACAACGCTTCCTGTGCCGCCGGCACCAGCAAGAATATTGGAGTCGGCCAATATTTCACCATCAACGCCGAAGAGCTGAATACGGCTATCACCGAGTGAGCCTAAGCGACGGATCATTTTTCTGGCAAGTTCTGGCTTAATAGCTTCTATTTCAAGAGGATCTTCAAAAGGAATAGGAGAAATTTGGAAGACTGGTCGAACTGAGCCTTCTGAAAGGGCGCCAGAGAATAATTTTGCTTCTGCGCGCATCGATTCAAGCTCAGCTTCTATGAGGCTATCAGTGTATTGTCCCATGTATAAGATACCAACACCCAAAATCATGATCGCGATAATATTTACGGCCATGATTCGAACTGTCAGAGAGCTTATTTTTTCAGATGAGGCACTCCACCGCTCTTCAATGTTTTTTTGCGGCGTATCTTGATCTGCTTTTTGAGATCGTCTGAATAGAGGAAAAAGCTTACTACTCTTTGTAGCGATATCCGATACCGTAAAGTGTTTCGATTTGGTCGAAGTCTTGGTCAATTTTTTTGAACTTTTTTCTGATTCGCTTGATATGGGAGTCGATTGTTCTGTCATCTACATAGATATTCTCACCATATGCCAAATCAATCAACTGATCTCTGTTTTTTACGTGTCCTGGACGCTGTGCCAGGGCTTTTACAAGCAGATACTCGGTAACTGTTAGGTTAATGGGCTGTTTTTTCCAACTGCATAGATGGCGAGAATCATCGAGCGTTAAATCACCGCGCTCAACTATTTCTTCACTCTTTTTCGCTGTTGCTGATGTTTTCTGTAATTCTTGGCGGCGCAGGAGAGCTCTAATTCGTTCTATAAGAAGGCGCTGCGAGAATGGTTTAGTGATGTAGTCGTCTGCACCCATACGCAGACCAATCACTTCATCAACCTCATCATCTTTAGATGTCAAAAAGATAACAGGAATAGCCGATTCTTCACGTAATTTTGTCAGAACTTCCATTCCGTCCATACGCGGCATTTTAATATCCAGAACAACAAGGTCTGGTGTGCTTGTTTTAATTCCGCTTAAGCCTTCTTCTCCATCATTATACGTTTTGACGTTATATCCTTCGGCTTCTAACGACATCGATACTGATGTTAGAATGTTACGATCATCATCTACGAGAGCAATGTTTTGAGACATCTAATAATTCCTTTATTTAACTTACCTAGCATTAAAAAGCGGAAAAAGTACGCTTTCAAGGCGTAATTTGGGCAGAGTTGTGGTTTTTAAGGCTGTTTTGTCAAAATATTACCCAAAAAATACAAAGAACCTGTAATGAGAATACGTACATTTCCTGATTCACAGATTTGGCTTACAGCGTTTTGTATATCCGTCGCTGTTTGAACGCATGGAAAACCTAACTCTTTAATTTGTTGAGCGAGTGTTTCCTTATCGAAGCTGGCTGCTTCATTTTCAATTTCCATGAGTGTGATGCTATGAGCGTAGGGAGCAAGAGGTTCTAGGAAAGCTCTAGGATCTTTACGATTAACCATGGCTACGATGAGATGAAGAGGTTTGCTATCTTGTTGCTTCCATAGCTCAGCTTGCTTCGCGAGAAACGCGCCGGCGCTATCATTATGTCCACCATCTATCCAAGTTTCTGGAAAGCCATCATATATCTTTTCAAGTCGTCCGGGCCAGTGAATTGCCCCCAACGCTTTATTCACTGTTTCAGGGGATAACTTATCTGACAGGCCCAGCTGAGCTCGTATGATCTCAAAGGTGCGCAGCGCTGCACCGGCATTATAAATTTGATGAAGCCCTTTTAAATTCGGTGTTTTTAGCAGGAGATCATTTGTTTTTGATACGTAATGCATCTGTTTGTTTTGCGGTTCAATGCGCCAATCTTGTTCAAAAATGTGAAGAGGTGCTTTTGGGGATAGACCGGAGGATACATCGTGGAAAACACTAAAGACACCTGCTTCATTTGATGCATCTGTTTGATATCCAATGACGCAAGGTACGCCTGCTTTCATAATGCCCGCTTTTTCAAAGGCGATTTTATCGAGGCTATTACCTAAAAACTCTTCATGATCTTTGGAGATGGTTGTGATTATTGTGCAAATTGGGTTTGGTACAACATTCGTAGCATCTAAGCGGCCGCCCATGCCTGTTTCTAATAGACATATATCTGCAGCCTTGCGCGAGAAAGCTAAATAGGTTGCAGCCGTAAATATTTCAAAGAAAGTTATAGGCTCTTCACGATTAACGCCCAGACACTCTTCGAGGAGTTCGATTAGATATTCTGATGTAATCAGTTCACCAGCAAGCCTTATCCGCTCTGTCGGATGGACAAGGTGCGGTGATGTCATCACATGAACACGCAAACCTTCTTCTTCCAAAAGCGACCTTAGAGCCGCAATCGTCGATCCCTTACCATTTGTACCGGCAACGTGAATAACAGGTGGAAGATTAAGGTGCGGATTGCCGAGTTTATCTAAAAAGCGCAGTACGCGATCTAAGGAGAGATCGATCTCTTCGCTATAGAAACCATAAAGTTCTTGAAGGATATTATCCAGCCGTTCTTCTACGGCTGGATCAGCGCTTTTATTGTGCAGCTTTTGCACTTTTAGGCTGTTCTTTAGCTTTGCCTTCGTTAGCAGGTTTTTTTGAAACATCTTTTGCTGTCTTGATTTTGGCTTTTGTCCCAGATGTTTTGGCGCCGCCAGCTTTGTTACCTTTTGCATTGGCATTTTTACTGCTTTTGCTGTTCTTGCCTTTACCATTATCGCCTTTGGCGCTTGTATTCATAAGCAAGTTCAAAACAGTTCCGATTTTTTCGTGTAACTCATCGCGCGGTACAACCATATCCACCATGCCGTGCTCAAGCAGGTATTCAGCAGTTTGGAAATCTTCAGGGAGTGTTTCACGAACAGTTTCCTCAATTACGCGGCGGCCCGCAAAACCAATTGTCGCACCTGGCTCAGCGATATGAATATCACCAACCATAGCGAAAGACGCACTCACGCCACCTGTAGTTGGGTTTGTAAGCAGAACAATGTATGGAAGGCCTTGTTCTTTCACCATATCCACAGCGATGATTGTACGTGGCATCTGCATCAGTGAAAGCATACCTTCCTGCATACGTGCGCCGCCTGATGACGGAATAACAATAAGAGCAGAATTTGCATCAACAGCTTCTTGTGCGGCACGTACAATACCTTCACCTACGGCTGTTCCCATAGAACCGCCCATGAATGCAAAGTTGAATGCTGCTATTACGGTATTTTGGCCACCAATTGTGCCTTTACCAATAACAAGTGCATCCTTTTCATTTGTCTTTGTTTGAGATGCTTTCAAACGATCAACGTACTTTTTTTGATCCTTAAATTTTAGAGGATCGTGAGGTACCTTTGGAAGATCAATTTTTGTGTACGCGCCTTCATCAAAAAGAAGGTGCAAACGATCTTTTACGCTGAGCGCCATGTGATAGTTACAGTGGTAACAAACGTTGCGGCTGGCTTTGAGTTCTTTATGGAAGAGCATGCCATCACATTTTGGGCATTTTGACCAAAGATTGTCCGGCACATCTTTTTGTTCACCAACAATGGAGCGAATGCGTGGACGAATAACGTTGTTAAGCCAGTTCATTTAAATAACCTCACTATTAATAACTTTGCGCCTTTTTGCCCGAAAAGGGCTGAAAAAGCAAAGATTTTCGTAATTATATCGCTGTTTTTAGAGCATTTATTTGTTCTGAGATACGATCGTTTAAATTGCTATCATCTTGATTTTGTTCAATATTTTGAACAATTGATGATCCAACAACAACCGCGTCTGCTATTTTTGACATATTAGCTGCATCTTCTGGGGTTTTAATACCAAAACCAACAGCAACAGGCAGGTCTGTCTGTGTTTTAATTTTCGCAATATGCTGGCCCACAGCGTCTATATCTGCTGATTTAGTCCCTGTTACGCCTGTAATGGAGACATAGTATAGGAAGCCACTTGCATGTTCTATAACGCGTTTTAAACGTTCATCATGCGTTGTTGGTGTGACAAGTTTAATAAGATCAAGGCCAGCTTTTTCCGCTGGAACGCGTAATTCTTCATCTTCTTCAGGTGGCAGATCGACGATGATCAAACCATCTGCGCCAGCTTCTTTTGCATCGTTCATGAAGTCTTCTGTGCCGTAGCAGTAAATTGGGTTGAAGTAACCCATCAAGATGATTGGTGTTTCTGCATTACTCTCACGGAAATCGCGTACCATAGACAGAACGCCTTTGAGGCTCATACCTTTTTCAAGGGCACGTAGTGAGCTTGCTTGAATGGCAGGGCCATCCGCCATTGGATCAGTGAAAGGCATGCCAATCTCGATGAAGTCAGCGCCCGATTCAGGCAGGCTTTTTAAAACAGAAAGGCTCTTTTCTGCATCTGGATCACCTGCTGTAATGAATGTGACGAGACCTTTTTTGTTCTCGGCTTTTAGCTGAGAGAATTTTTTTTCTATACGGTTCATTAGATTTCAATTCCTAATTTTTCTGCAACAGTGAAGATGTCTTTATCACCGCGGCCACATAGGTTCATGACAATGATGTGATCCTTCGGCAGCTCTGGCGCCATTTTCATGACATGCGCAAAAGCGTGCGATGGTTCAAGTGCAGGAATAATGCCCTCTAATTTTGATAGAAGTTTGAAAGCATCGAGTGCCTCTGTATCTGTCACAGACACATAATTGACGCGGTCAATGTCATGCAAGTATGCGTGCTCTGGTCCAATGCCAGGATAATCTAAACCGGCTGAAATAGAATGTGCCTCTGTGATCTGTCCATCGTCATTTTGTAAGAAGTAAGAACGCATACCGTGCAAGATGCCTGGTGCGCCACCCGTAAGGCTGGCTGCGTGCTTATCTGTATCTACCCCGTGACCGCCAGCTTCAACGCCAAACATCTGTACGTCCGTATCATTTAAGAACGGATGGAAAAGCCCCATAGCGTTCGAACCACCGCCGATACAAGCTACTAGATTATCTGGTAAGCGACCTTCTTTCTCTAACATCTGCTCTTTTGTTTCCTGGCCAATCACTGATTGGAAATCACGTACCATTTCTGGATATGGGTGAGGACCCGCGACTGTTCCGATGAGGTAGTAAGTATCATCAACGTGCGCAACCCAATGACGTAGCGCTTCGTTCATCGCATCTTTCAGTGTGCCTGAACCCGATGTGACAGGAATAACTTCCGCGCCGAGAAGCTTCATACGGAAGACGTTCGGACTTTGACGTTCGACATCTTCTGCGCCCATGAAAACCGTGCATGGCATATCAAAAAGTGCGCAAACAGTAGCCGTTGCAACGCCGTGCTGACCGGCGCCTGTTTCGGCAATGATACGTGTTTTACCCATACGCTTAGCAACAAGGATTTGTCCAAGGCAGTGGTTAATCTTGTGCGCGCCAGTGTGGTTTAGCTCATCACGCTTAAAGTAAACTTTTGCGCCGCCAAAGTGTTTCGTGGTTGCATCTGCAAAATAAAGCGGAGAAGGGCGACCAACATAATCTTTAGCAAGCTGGTTAAACTCATCCCAGAATGCCTGATCGTCGCGTGCTTCGTGCCATGCTTTCTCGACCTCAAGGATAAGCGGCATGAGTGTTTCGGCAACGTAGCGTCCGCCGTAAATACCAAAATGACCGTTTTCATCCGGGCCAAGGTTGAAACTATTGGGTTTTTCTATTTTTTGCGCATTTGTCATGCGCACAGTTATGCACTTTTTGTGCACCTAAGAAAAGAGGCAATTTTCGCTGTATCTTTAACGCCTGGAGTGCTTTCAACACCGCTGGAGACGTCCACTCCATAAGGTTTTATCTTTGTGATCGCTGTTTCGACGTTTTCAGGCGTTAGGCCGCCTGCAAGGAAATATGGCTTAGGGGCGTTAAATCCCTCTAATATCATCCAATCAAAGCTCAGGCCATTGCCACCAGGTAGATCAGTTAAAGTTGGATCAGGTTTGGCGTCAAAGAGGAAGTAGTCGATGTGGTCAGTGTACGTATCGACAATTTCCAAATCTGCTGGTGAGTCAACAGGCAAAGCCTTCATAATGGCTTTGCCGTATGTTTCTTTAATTTCTTGAACGCGCTCAGATGATTCATCACCATGTAATTGAATAAGATCAATTCGAACATTATCTATGACTTGTTTTAAAAGATCGTCATCGGGGTTAACGAATAATCCAACGGTTTGAACATAGTCTGGAACATATGAGGCTAGGTAGCTAGCCGTTTCAATATCTATATGTCTTGGTGATTTTTCGAAAAAAACAAAACCGACATGTGTTGCGCCATTTTCAATGGCGGCGGTTACACTCTCTGGAGTGGAGAGGCCACATATTTTAATCTGCGTCATGGCCCAAGATCTTTTCTATGATAGTTGTTGCATCACCAATGGAGTTCGCTATTGCGACTTGCCTCGGTGCCAGATTTTTAAGAAAAGATTTTGCATCTTCTTTTTGTGTCATCAGTATTACGATCTTGCCGCCTTTAATCGCAAGAGCTACTTCTGACAATGTTCCGGCCTCCAAGCCACAGGCAACGACGATGTCACTCGATAAAACATTAATGTTGTTACGGCCGCTCCCCATTGATGTCACGATAACGTGGTCTGCGTATTCCGATGCGTGCGTTTTATCTGAAAAGGGGAGGACACCTATCGTGTCTCCATCGGCTTCTTTAGCGCCTTTTAAGGCCGCTTCCATCACACCGGCGTTACTACCACCAGTTAAGATTGTGATGTTGTTTTTTGCGCAATACTGCCCAATAGTATAAGCGTTTTCTAAATCTTGGGAGGTTGGTTTGCTGCCTGGCCCCATAACACCAACGATTTTTTTCGGCACGAGAACCTCCCCATCAATTAAATTGAGTTCATTATATCTGTTGCGGCGTTGGCTGGATTATCTGAGCCTGTAATTGGTCGGCCAATGACGAGGTGCGTTGCACCTTTTTCCATGGCGTTTTGCGGTGTCATAATACGTTTTTGATCATTTGCATCAGATCCTGCTGGACGGATACCTGGAACCATGAGCGCAAAATCAGAACCGCATGCGGAGCGAAGAGCTTCAATTTCATGAGAAGAGCACACAACGCCATCAAGGCCAGCGTCTTGTGTTAGTTTTGCCATTTGAAGTACACGATCTTGAATACCTGATTGATAACCAGCTGCTTCAATAGACGGTTCATCAAAACTTGTTAGGATAGTAACCGCAATTAGCTTTGTTTCTGGGGCACAGGCATCTTTAGCAGCTTTCATCATGTCTAAGCCACCTGATGCATGAACATTAAGATAAGCAACACCGAGTTTTGATGCCGCGCGTACAGCGCCAGCAACTGTATTTGGAATATCGTAGTATTTAAGATCAAGGAAGATAGGCGGGTTATCGCACTTATCCATAATACGCTTTACGCCATCTGGGCCAAAACTATTAAAGAACTCGAGACCGAGTTTTACACCACAGCCTGATGGTGCAATTTGGACAATAAGATTTTTAGCGCGATCAAAATCAGGTGTATCGATAGCGCAAAAGACGGATGGTAAGTTCTGTGTCATGTCAGTGTTTTTGTTTCTGGTGTTTCGGTCGCTTTCAGCGCGTCAATTTGTTCCTGCGCTTCTTTTTCCCTCTTATTGATCTCTTTTTCCAGCTTTTTATTCTCTTTTTTATAATGGCGGCGTTCTTTACGAACATTTGCAGTGCTGAGCCAAGTCACAAGCGTGCCTAAAAGAAAGCCCGCCCCCATAAATACAAGCGTAATAGCATAAAGTGGTAAATTCAGAGATTCGTGGAGCGGAGACCACGTTAGGGATATGTCTTGAGGGTTAGCAACAGCAAAGGCAACGGCGGCGGCAATAAAGGGTAGTACGAAGATCCATTTAAGGAGAGCCATGCTCTAAGAGGCCTTTGATTGAGTGTTGTTTGTTATTCAGAAAAAGGGCTGTAAAAGCTATCTTCAGGTGATTGAAGGTCATCCTTCTTCGGCTCATTCAGCTTTTCATGGAGTGCTTTACCTGTTTTGAAGAAGGGAAGGCGCTTCGCTTCTACCTGAACTGTTTCGCCTGTGCGTGGGTTACGTCCAGTGCGTGCATCGCGATGTTTAACCGAGAAGGCACCGAATCCACGCAGTTCAACACGATCGCCACTAGCCATTGCATCTGAAATTTCGTCAAACACAGTATCAACGATCTTCTCTACGTCTCTAAGAAAGAGATGTGGGTTACGCTCTGCTAAGCGTTGAATAAGCTCTGATTTTGTCATCGTTTCGCTCCTACCCTGTTTTCTTATTTGATCGCTATCGATACTTAATAAGACAACACAAAAACTTTAATGAACCAATATGTTAATCATGACTCTCTTTAGGGGTGTTCGTCAAGAAAAACGTGAAAAAAATCCTTTTTTATCAAGGTTTTGCCCGAATCGGGGGTGTGGATTCCTGTTTTTTCATTTTGACAAGAAAAAAGCCGGGAAATTATCCCGGCTTAAATTCTTTATTTTTTATAGTGAATAAAGACTATTCTTTGTCAGCTTTATTAAGGGCTGCGCCCAAAATATCACCCAAAGAAGCACCGCTCTCTGTTGAGCCGAAGGCTTCCAGAGCAGCTTTGTTTTCTTCGATTTCGTGCGCTTTGATAGAAAGTGTTAGCTTGCGGTTCTTACGATCCACAGTCATGATTTTTGCATCAACTTTCTCACCAACAGCAAAACGATCAGTACGTTGTTCTGAACGCTCAGAAGAAAGGTCGTTCTTCTTGATTGTTCCTGTAACACCTTCGTTCACTGTTACTTCAACAGTGTTTGGTGTCACTTCAGAAACAGTACAAGTCACAACAGCACCTTTTGCCATACCTTTCATTGCACCTTCGAATGGATCGTCAGTTAGCTGCTTGATACCAAGCGCAACACGTTCCTTCTCTGGATCAATATCAAGGATCTTAGCTTTAACGCTTTCACCTTTCTTGAATGGCTTAAGAGCATCTTCTGTTTGATCTTCCCAAGATAGGTCAGATAGGTGAACCATACCGTCAATCTCATCGTCAACACCGACAAATAGACCGAATTCAGTGATGTTTTTGATTTCACCTTCGATTTCTTGATCAACCTTGAACTTATTCGCGAAGTCTTCCCATGGGTTTTCCTGACATTGTTTCAGGCCAAGGGAGATACGACGCTTTTCCATGTCCACTTCAAGAACCATAACTTCAACTTCTTCAGAAGTAGAAACGATCTTACCTGGGTGAACATTTTTCTTTGTCCAAGAAAGTTCAGAAACGTGAACAAGACCTTCGATACCGTCTTCAAGCTCAACGAAAGCACCATAGTCCGTAATGTTTGTAATACGACCTTTGTACTTCGCACCGATTGGGTATTTAAGATCAATGCCTTCCCATGGATCAGATTCTAGTTGCTTCATACCAAGAGAAATACGTTGATTTTCTTCGTTGTAGCGAATGATCTGAACTTCAATGTTCTGGCCAACAGAAAGCATCTCTGATGGGTGGTTAACACGCTTCCAAGAGATGTCAGTAACGTGCAATAGACCATCAAGACCGCCAAGATCGATAAACGCACCGTAATCAGTGATGTTTTTAACGATACCTTGAACAACAGCGCCCTCTTGGATGTTACCAAGCAGATCGCTCTTAGCTTCTTCGCGGCTTTCCTCAAGAACTGCGCGACGTGAAACAACGATGTTACCACGTTGGCGGTCCATTTTAAGGATGTGGAAGGGTTGTGGTGTACCCATAAGTGGAGAAACATCACGAACAGGACGGATATCAACTTGTGAACCAGGTAGGAATGCAATTGCACCACCTAGATCTACTGTGAAACCACCTTTAACACGGTTAAAGATAATACCTGTAACGCGCTCGTTCTTCTCGTGAGATTTTTCAAGCTCAACCCATGCTTCTTCACGGCGTGCTTTTTCGCGAGAAAGAACTGTTTCACCATCACGGTTTTCCATACGTTCAACGAAAACTTCAACTTCGTCGCCTTTACGGAGTTCAGGATCCTGACCAGGAACGCTGAATTCGCGAAGTGGGATACGTCCTTCAGATTTCAAACCGACGTCAACAATAACGGCGTCGCTTTGTACTTCGATAATTGTGCCCTTAACAACACTCCCAGTAAAAGAGTCTTGTGATTTCATTGAATCCTCGAGAAGAGCAGCGAACTCGGCGGATTCTGTTTTGTCTTTCAAATGTGCAGCTGTATGTGCCATTAGAAATTCCTTTCAAAAGTAATATAGAATTGAAGTCTCCTTTTTTCCGGGGATTACCCAAGGAAAGAACAATTCTTTTTGTTTTGAAGAAACACGTTATCTGGAAGAGGATTTATAGAAATCGAGAGCCCTTTGAAAAACGTCATCGGGGTTCATCTCTGATGTATCAATCGTGTGATTATCTACATTGGGATCCATATGATCTTTAAGACGCACATTATCCCGTTCATCCCGTTCCTGCATCTCTGCCAAAACGGCCTCATATGTAGCGTCTAAACCGCGGGATTGCAACTCTTTATGGCGTCTTTCGGCTCTTTTTTCGGTCGATGCCGTAATGAACAGCTTCAGATCCGCATCTGGACATATAACCGTCGCGATATCACGCCCGTCTAAAACCGCGCCTTTTTCCGAATTTTTGGCAAAATTCTGCTGAAAATTAAAGAGAATCTGTCGTATTTCAGGGATTTGTGCAACGATGGAGGCTGCATTTCCAACGCCATCATTCCTTAAAGCGCTGTCATCATAGTCTTTAGCGAGTTCATCGCCGAAATTCTGAGCTGCTTCGATAACAGCTTCTGTGTTGCTCGGATCAATGCCGCTTTCCAGGGTATGTAAGGCTATTCGGCGGTATAGGGCACCTGTATCCAGAAAATCGAATTCCAGCTCTTTGGCGAGGCGTTTTGCTAAAGATCCTTTACCGCTTGCAGCGGGACCATCAATTGCAATGACAAAAGGTTTATTCATTGGTACAAGTATTTCTTTTTAAAATCCGCTGTAGACACTGGCGGATATTTTTATGAATTGCAAAATAAAGATGAAAAATATTTGGCTCTTTCTATTTGTTCTTGTTGTAGCGGCTTGCGGTAGTACGACAGGTATCAATCTTGGCCCTTATTATACCTATGGACCAACAAAGAATGATTTTCGCGTTTGCCACGGTTATAGCTGCCAGTTTCAAACGCCTGTACATGTATCCGATAAAGAATGGAATCGTTTGTTAGCCCCATTAAAAAGAAGTTTTAAAACCGCAGAAGCAGAACGTACGGCTCTGGTAAAAGTATTAGCTAATATTGAAAAGCTTGCTGGCAAGAAGTCAGGCACAGATGTAGATTTGGCAGAAGCGCGCGGTAAGCGTGAGGATGATTTCCAAATGGATTGTATTGATGAGACAGCCAATATGTCTCTTTACTTTCGTTTTATTGAAGAAGCGGGGCTTCTTAAGCTTAATAAATTTGAGCGCCCAGTCCATCGTGGTTATCTTGTTGACGGCCGCTGGCCGCACAATGCTGTGACTGTACGTGATTTAAAATCAAATGAATTGTACGTTATTGATGCTTTCTATAAAGATAACGGTAAAGCGCCATATATAATTCCATTTGACGAATGGGTTGATGGTTGGCGCCCTTAGGCAGCTTTTAAATCAGCGCCCAGTCCGTTCAATAAATCAACAAAGTTTGGAAAGCTTGTTTGAATTGGCGCCACATCATCAATCGTAATGGGCTCTTCCGATACTGTGCCAAGGATAAGAAAGCTCATGGCAATACGATGATCCAGTGCGGTCTCAACTTTTGTACCACCTTTTGGCGGCGTTCCATTTCCATGAATAGTCAGTGTGTCTTCTCCCATTTCAAGGTCTACACCACAAGCTTTCAAACCTTGATACATCATCAAAAGGCGATCGCTTTCTTTAACACGGAGTTCTTCAAGGCCACTCATATATGTTGTGCCTTCTGCTAGACTAGCTGCAACTGCGAGAATAGGAAACTCGTCAATCATGCTTGGAACACGATCTTCAGGAACGGTAATGCCTTTTAGCTTGTTCTTGCCTGTAACAACCATGTCACAAACAGGCTCACCTCCTTCGGTGCGTTCATTTGTGACTGTAATATCGGCGCCCATTTCGATGAGAGTCGTGTAAAGACCATTGCGACGATCATTCATCAAAATATTATTAAGTGTAATTTCTGAGTTCTCATTAATAAGAGCAGCTACAGTAGGAAACGCAGCAGAGCTTGGGTCACTTGGTACGTTTATATTAGCTGCTTTCAAATCTTGTTGTCCGTACACAGAAATTGCATCCGATCCATCATCCAGTTTTTCACTTTCAACACGTACGCCAAAATGACGCAGCATGTTTTCTGTATGATCGCGTGTTGGCTTTTCTTCAATAACTGTCGTCTTTCCTGGAGCACTCAGGCCCGAAAGCATGACTGCCGATTTTACCTGCGCTGAAGCGACAGGTAGTCGGTATTCAATGGGTTGAACAGTTTGTGGTCCTTTTGTTGTTAGCGGTAGTTTACCGCCTTCACGTGATGAAACTTCGATCCCCATTTGTGATAGTGGTTTAATCACACGGTTCATAGGGCGTTTCGTTAAAGAGGCATCACCTGTAAATGTCGCTGTAATAGGGTGGCCACCAATAAGTCCCATTAATAAGCGTGTTGATGTGCCGCTATTGCCCATATCTAAAACGTTTTCTGGCTCTCTGAGGCCGCCGATACCGACGCCATTGCAAGTCCATGATCCGTCATCATGCTTTTTAATAATGGCACCCATAGAGCGCATCGCATCGGCTGTGCGGATAACATCCTCACCTTCAAGCAGTCCTTCGATTTTTGTTTCTCCAATGGCTAACCCGCCAAACATAAGGGCGCGATGAGATATAGACTTATCGCCTGGAATAGGGGTCGGTCCGTTTATTCCGCTGGCTTTGCTTGATACAAAAGGTGTTTTTATTTCGTTGTTGCTCATAAGCTCGTTATAAGCGGGCTTTTACACTATCGCAAGAGATTATGATTAGGCACCGAAAGAAGATAAATCGCCATTATAGCTTTGGAGGAATTCCCAGAATTCATCTTGAGGAATAGGCTTTGAATATCTGAAACCTTGCACTTCATCACAATCCTCATCAATGAGGAATTTCTCGTGCTCTTTTGTCTCCACACCTTCCGCGATAACTTTGAGGTTTAGAGAGTGACCGAGTTTAACGATAGTACGCGCAATTGCTGCATCATCATCATTCGTCAGTGCATTGCGGATAAATGATTGGTCAATTTTGAGGCGGTCGATGCTGAACTGTCTCAGATAAGACAGGGAAGAGTATCCTGTACCAAAGTCATCAATCGCAAGTTCAACGCCGAGCTCATGAAGCTCGTTAAGCGTATTAATAGCAATCGTAATATCATCCATGAAGACACTCTCTGTGACTTCTAATTCAACGTTATGAGGGGTCACACCTGTCTCTTTAAGAACAGATTTGGTATGGCCAACTAGATCACTTTGGAAGAACTGAGCGCCCGATACGTTAACAGCAATACGGATTTCATGACCAGATTCTTGCCATTTTTTTGCTGTGCGGCAGGCTTCTAGTAAAACCCACTCGCCAATCGGAACAATAAGGCCTGATTGTTCTGCAATAGGAATGAATTCAGCTGGCGAGATGTATTTTCCGCCTTCTTTACTATCATCTTTCTTGAACCAGCGAAGAAGTGCTTCGGCGCCAATGATTTTCCCATTTCTAAGATCAAACTGAGGTTGGTAGAAAATTGTCAGATCTTCATTTTCAAGAGCGTCTCTTAGGTCACGTAAAAGCTGGAATCTTGCCTGAACAGCTTTATCGAAGTCTTCAGTATACTCTTTAAAGCGATCACGTCCTTCTTCTTTTGCCCGGTTCAACGCAATGTCAGCATGCTTCAGTACATCATTTGGATCTTTACCATCATCAGGGAATGTGGATACACCGATGGATGTACGTACTTGGAAGTTTTCATTATAAACTTTGAACGGTTCTTCTTTGACGATAGCAGAAACTTTTTCTGCCAAATCACGACCGTTATTTAAGTCCGTGCTTAAGGGCATACATACGGCAAACTCATCCTCACCTGATCTGGCTACAATCGCGCTATCAGGAAGAGACGTTCTAAGGCGCTTACCGACGCCGCGCAAAATTGCGTCACCCACGTTATGTCCCATTGAATCGTTGATGTCCTTAAAGTGATCAAGGTCCATTGTGATTACAGCTATACGCGGTGATTTATCATCAGTTACATTGAAAGCCATCTCCGTAAACTTTTGAATGAATAACGTACGGTTTGGTAATCCGGTTAGGGTGTCAAAGTAAGCCAGCTTGTGGATTTTATCTTCGGCAGCGCTTCGTACCTGCATCATGTTTTCGGCATTTTGATGGATAAGTTTTTGCGCCAAAATAATTGTACCGCCTATTTCATCTGTTGGACTAAAAGGTGATTCTGGTATTTTTGGATTTTCTGGGCTTCTTGATGCAGTGATCAAATTGTCGCGCATGAAAAGAATTGGTTCTAGTAGCCAATACCCTAATGCAATCATGAGAACTGTTGTCACAAATGCGGACATTAGAAGCATGATTAGAATTGTTTGTTGTACGTATTGGAATAATTGCTTGCTAACACCATCTGAATTCAATCTTGCGACAATGATGTATGGACGTGCCAAATCGTTTGGTCGATAAACAACTTCGTATGAACTGCCGTCTGTTGAACGATAAGTTTTGGATAAGCTGTCTTGATCCAGCATTACCATCGCGGCAGGTTCACCATAATTTCCTAGCGGCAAGAGATCTGTCGTATAAATAACTAAACCGTTTACAATCGTCGAAGAAATAAGCCGATTTGCTTTCTCTTGAGTTAAAGGAGAGTCTAGGAATTTTGTTGTTTGATCCAGAGTAGGTGCAATAGACGAACGCCCAACCTCTTGAATTTCATTTAGGATTTGTTGTTCTTTTTGTTCAAGCGTCAGTGTGAGAATAGCTGCTTGAACAGTCATGATTGTCAAGAAGACTGCAGACGTAATACGCCAACTGATGCGGCTTCGCCATATTTTTGCTGCAGATTTTGAAGACTTGGATTGGGATGCGGCTAAAGCTTTGGTTTTTCTTTCCAAGCTTCCTGCATTTTTCGTAGCCGTGTTACCGATGCCAAATGCCATTATATTTTCCCACACCCCGAATTTTTTTGAGCAAATAATTGCTACATTTTTATGACTCTATAATAGTAGAAAACTCTTAAGAAGCCGTTACTTTTTCGTTGAATCAGGTTGAACACCTAAAATCATGATAGTATGAAGCTATTGAAAAATATAGCATTTTTTCAGATATCTAAAAATTTATTAAAAATAATAAAAAATTTATCTGAAAATCTGTCTAATAGAATAATTATGAAATATTACTCGTTGTCTATGAACACGAGTTCGTTGTTTTTGATCTGTCTATAAAAGCACGATGGTCTGCCAGTATGACATGCTCCTGTAGATTTTTGTTCGACAAAAAGAATAACAGCGTCTTGATCGCAGTCTATGATTACTTTTTTGACGATTTGAATTGCACCGCTTGTTGCACCTTTATGCCATAGCTCTTGACGTGAGCGGCTCCAATAATAAGCTTCACCAGTTTCCATGGTTTCATTAAGAGCATCTTCATTCATCCAGGCAAGCATAAGGACTTCTTTGCTTTCATGGTCTTGAGCAATGGCTGCTATCAGACCATTTTTATCGAATTTTGGTAAAAACTCTGTTGTTTCATCGGCTTTAGTCATTTTGTGACAAGCTCCATGATAGTGCCGGGCGGTTCAAACCGTTTGTTAGTAACGTGACTTCTTGCCCACCAATTTTTAAATTTTCGAACTCTTGCGATTTTTTCTCTAGTGTAAATGTTTCATCTGAAATTGGCAGGTCATAGAATTTCGGTCCGTTTAAACAGAGGAAGTTTTTAAACGCATCAAAATTCTGCTCACTTAAATTAAAAGCCTCTGCATACAATTGTGGGGCAATAAGTCCAGTAAAGCATCCGGCGGCGCAACCGCATGCCGTGGCTTTATGTGTATGCGGCGCGCTGTCTGTTCCAGCAAAAAACTTTGTGTTCCCGGTATCTGTCGCTGCGCCCAATAAAGCTTGCCTATCTTCGTCAAATTTAACTAAAGGTAAACAATAGAGGTGATATTTGAGCCCCTGTAATAGATCAGCAACAGTATAAAGCAGATGCTGTGGCGTGATTGTTGCGACCACATTATCACTTGCTTGTGAAACGAAATCAGCGGCTGTTTTTGTTGTGATGTGTTCACAAGCAATTTTTAGATTAGGAAATTTTTCTGCGATTTGCGGCACACGTTCGCGATAGAAAAAATCTTCAGCATTCGAATTTTTACCGAAGTAATCTTCGCCGTGCAGAGCGTGCTCTTCGCCGTGAATATTTAATATAATGCCAGCTTCTTCCATGGCCGCGAGAACACCATTCTCCATGTATGTTTTAATAGGAGCGCCAAATTCGGAATTCGTTGTGCCATGCGGCGGATAGTACTTACAAGATTTTAAAAGACCTGACTTGGCACCTTCGAAAATCATGTCCGCTGTCGTTTCTTTCGTTAAGTATAGCGGAACGATAATTTCGGATAGCTTACTATTTCCTGCTGCTTCTAGCTCAGCGCGATAACTTTCAATTGTCCAATAGCTTTCGGTATTTTTACCGCTCACACGTGTTACAGGCGGTTTTGTATTCGGCATTGCAAGGATGCCAGCGCATCCCATGGCTAAATGGGATTGGATAGTTGCAGGAAGAAGTTCATCCTGTCTAAAATGTGCGTGAAGATCATACCATTTAGGAAGTGTGAATTTCATTCTTACTTAATCATCTCCATAAAGCGACGTTTTATATTTTCATCATCTTTAAAGCACCCTGTGAAGGATGTTGTCACTGTCATAGCGTTACGTTTTCCGACGCCGCGTGTGCTCATGCATTCATGTCCAGCTTCGATGAATACAGCAGCACCTTTGGGTTGTAATGTTTGAACAATAGTGTCCGTGATCTGATGAGACATATTTTCCTGAGATGTCAGGCGTTTTGCATAGATATCAACGATGCGGGCAAGCTTACTAATGCCGACTACTTTTTTATCAGGCCAGTAAGCGACATGGGCGACGCCGTTAATCGGTACGATATGGTGCTCACAATGAGAGGCAAAATCAATGTTTTTGACGAGGACGATATCGTCATAGTTCTCGATATCTTCGAATGTCTTTGTCAGTTCTTCTGCGGCATTTTGGTTGTAGCCCTGAAAAAATTCTTCAAAAGCACGCACATAACGCGCTGGCGTTTCTACTAAACCTTCGCGCGTTGGATCATCACCGGCCCAACGAAGGAGAACTTCAACAGCAGCCTCAGCCTCTTTGCGAGATGGGCGCTCTACATTTTTTTTCGGTTCGAATTTTTCAATGCTCATAATATGTGCTACCATATAATTATATTTAACGCTTTATATGACGGAAAAACTCTTATGGCACAAGACATAAAACACAATAAATCCTGCGGATGTGGTAGCTCTTGCGGTTGCTGCGGATGTTCCTCGTGTTGCTGCTGCGATGGTTGCGGCAAACTGTGTGCTTGCGATTGCTGCGCATAAATCTATAATCCTCCCGAAATTACAGTAAAAAGGGCGCGTTTTGGCGCGTAAAACACATGTCTTTAAAGCTTTATAACTCTTTGACTCGTCAAAAAGAGGCGTTTGAACCAATAGATCCAAATCATGTTCGTATGTACGCGTGTGGTCCAACGGTCTACAATTATGCGCACATTGGGAACGCGCGTATGGCTGTGGTCTTTGATTTGTGGGCGCGCGTACTCAAACATCTATACCCAAAAGTAACGTACGCCTCAAACATCACAGATGTAGAAGATAAGATTATGATCGCAGCCCAGGAAGCTGGCGTGCCGATTAAAGAGATTACAGAGAAGTACACGAAGATCTATAACGATGATATGGCGACGCTTGGTGTGAATTTACCAGACGTACAACCAAAAGCGACCGAGCACATTCAGGAGATGATTGATCAAATTAGTAGTTTGATTGAACGCGGTCATGCCTATGAAGCTGAAGGGCATGTGCTTTTCCATGTGCCATCTGATCCATCGTATGGCGCTTTATCTGGTCGTAGCCGTGATGAACAAGTCGCAGGTGCGCGTGTAGAGATTGCTCCTTACAAAAAGGATGCAGCTGATTTCGTCTTGTGGAAACCAAGCACAGAAGATCAGCCTGGTTGGGACAGCCCGTGGGGTTTTGGTCGTCCAGGTTGGCATATTGAATGTTCAGCGATGGCCGAGAAACATTTAGGCCTTCCATTTGATATTCATGGCGGCGGCGCGGATTTGAAATTCCCGCATCATGAAAATGAAATTGCACAGAGCTGCTGTGCGCATGGATGTTCGGATAAGCCGCAAGACTATGTGAAGTATTGGGCGCATAACGGGTTTGTGACGGTTGAAGGAGAGAAGATGTCAAAATCACTTGGCAATTTCCTTCTTGTTCATGACCTCATTGAACAATATCCCGGTGAAGTACTCCGTTTGACATTGCTAAGCGCTCATTATCGTCAACCTCTTGATTGGAGTGAACAGGTTCTTCATCAAAGCCAAAAGCTTCTTGATCGTTTGTATCGTAAGCTTGAAGAACTCAAAGATATTGAAGCAGTCGCGCAAGAAATTCCGGAAGGTGTCTTAAAAGCACTGTGTGATGATTTGAATACGCCGCAAGTTTTGGCGGAGCTGAATAAGCTTATCAAAGAAAAAGAAGGTGGCGAACTTAAAGGAGCACTTTTAGCGATTGGTGACATCCTAGGAATCTTGGGGCAAGATCCAGAGGAGTGGTTTACTGCTGACACAGAAGGTGTATCAGACGAAGATGTTCAAAAAATTGAAGCCTTGATTGTAGCGCGTATGGAAGCCAAAGACGCCAAAGATTATGCACGCGCGGACAGTATTCGTGATGAGCTTTTACAAATGGGTATTGAAATTAAAGATACGCGTGAAGGCGTGACCTGGGAGAAGGTTGCTTAGCGCGTAATCAAGACTTTGTAATAAACATAAATATTATCGTCAGAATCCTTGTAACAGGCTTCAGGTTTTGCTTGTAGTTGGGAAGCCTCATTAGATAGAGGTGTACTATTTGCATAGGCCCCTACAAATTTATTTGCAGGTATACCAGTGTCTTCTGGGGCATCATCTCCTACATTATTTACGCTTACCCGTTGATTTAACTCTAGACAAATGTTCTTGCTTATATCCGATAAAATAACGATTAAATCAGCGTCAAATGAATTAACAAAATTGACAGGATGTCTGCCAGTAAAACGCCACTCACTTGCATTCCCCCAGTTTGAAGATGGTACGGTGTAATTTATGTTTCCGCCGTCTATATGAAAGACTTGGCATGTTGTATTTGTGCCGTTCGTGTATCCCGTTTCAATATTATTCTCAAAACTAATTTCTGTGTCACTACACCCACGTAATTTTAATTTTTGCACGGCGGTGGCAAAGGTGTTGCCATACTCAATAATTTCGTTTGTTGCTATGCGGGCTTGTTCCCCCGTCAGCATTGAGGTGCTGGGCCGATTATTTTGTGCAACAACATAGCTTAATGCTGCAATCAAACCGATTGCTAATAAGATATAGAAAAAAACACTACCGTTTTGGGTATTCTTGTTCATATAGCCATTATAACTCAAAAAGTTAAAGATACGGCGTAAATTCTTTCAGCAGGCTTACAGGAACATGAACAGGAATTTTATTATACCCTTGCTTTGCAAGGGTTAAAAAGACATCGCGGCGTGACCCAATCTCTATGTTATCCATCATTCCTATCCCCAAAACAGGGCGTTCCAAAGGGGCCTGCCGTGAGAGTTTGAGCATAATATTCTGATATTTTTCCTGTTCTAATTCAGGTAAAGAGTCGACATCACGGATTTCTCCATCAGGCGTGAGCCATTCAAAGCTAAACAGAGAGAATTTCCAGCTTTCGAGAACTTTCCCAACCTGTACCTCTTCTATACGGTATGCGCCGTCCTTCTTAGCTGCGAGGTTATTATCAATAAATTCTATAACGGGTCTGGACATATCCTTTGATCCATTGGTTATGTTTTCGATATAAGCATTATGACCTCTTGAATGTGGGCCGCTTTCATGCCAATTTATGTGTGATTAAAACGCAAGAAACTTAAAAAACTGTAAAGAAAACAAGATGGTGAGCCAAGCAATGAAAGAGCCTGAAGTAATCAAAGTTGATTCTGATGCGGATCAGGTCATGTGTGATGGCGGCGGCGGCCCCTTAGGACATCCCCAGGTTTGGTATAGCTTTGACGGAAAATGTGAGGTTTCCTGCCATTATTGCGGCCGTAAGTTCATCAAATCAGCGTAATCAAAGGCGCGTTAAACGCGTTTTTCTTGAAAAAAAGCCTCTAAATTAGTACTATTAAAGAGTAGGTGCTGCCTGAGCGGGCCTGCTTAACATTAACCATTAACTTGCTCAATAGGAGGAGATAATGACGACAAGACTGTCACTTTTTGACAGCCCACTTTTTCTGGGCTTTGATCACTTCGAAGACACATTCAATCGCTTGCGTAAAAACGCAGGAGAAGGGTATCCCCCATATAACATCGAGCAGATAAGCGAGAACGGCCTTCGTATTACTTTGGCTGTCGCTGGATTTTCGATGAATGATTTGGATGTTGAGCTCGATAAAAACCAACTTACCATTCGTGGACGCCAGCAAGATGATGAAGAACGCATGTATATTCATCGTGGTATTGCTGCGCGGCAATTCCAACGCAGCTTTGTTCTTGCCGATGGCATGGAGATTTTAGGCGCTTCCTTGGATAATGGGCTACTCCACATTGACATGCAGCGTGAAATTCCTGAATCAAAAGCACAAAAAATCCAAATTATGGATCGTGCGACAGACGGAAAAGTTCAAGCGATTGATGTTGATAAATCCGAAGGTACTGAAGATGGTGATGCATAATGCATGACCAGTCTTCTGATTTAGAAAATAAGAAAAACCTTTTACTGTCTTCTGATGATTTTAAACATATGGGTCTTAATCAAATTGCTTATGTGAAATCATTTATTGATGAGAATGATGAAATGGTATTTTCTGTTCATGCCGCGGATGGAACACAGATATCTTTAGCTGATAGTTATGCTATGGCCGTCGCTGCTGTGCGTTATCACGACATGCATCCAGTTACTGTTCAGTAATTTTAAGATAAATAAAAAGCCGACTTTCGATCGGCTTTTTTATTATGCGGCTCTTCTGATGATTTGTCTTTCGTTCATCATACTGTGTATCTCTTCGATAGATCGGAGGCACTTAAGCTGATCGCAAAGAAATGGATCTGATAAAATACGTGAAAGAGATGAAACCAATTGTAATCCTTCTCCCGTATTTTTACGTGATGATAAAACAATGCAGAAGATATCAACTGGAAGATTATCCGGTGTTTCTGCTTCTATGCTATTTTTTAGACGAACAAAGACCATCTGTGGTTCTTTAATTTCTGAAAACTGTAAGTGTGATAAAGCAACCCCATTTCCAATCGCAGAAGGCGTATTCTTTTCTTGGCTCACAAGTTTGAGTAAAAGTGAATTTTCTCCCAAACCTGTTTTACGAGCAAGCGTGCTTGCAACGTTTTTAAAGAACTGTTTTTGGTTGGGCGCGCCCATATCCAAAAGCATATGATCAAAATTTATTTGCTTTGTCATCATTGTATGTTTCCCCAAACGCACAGATGTTTCCTTAATTTCCACTTGTTCGCATAAGAGGTATACTAATTTTTTATGGCAGAGCAAGGCAAAAATTTGCCTTTTTAATGAAAAAGAGAAAATAAAAAAACTCCCACAGAAAAGAGGGAGTTTTTTGTTCTTCAGAGGTTAAAAATGTCCCAAAAGGGATTAAAAAATTAACCGCTGACTACTTTTAATGGCTCAGAAGATTGATTGCCTTCTGGATCGATCCAGCCAATATTTCCATCTGGACGCCTATGCACCATATTGAGGCCGTTATGCTGTGCGTTACGGAAGAGAAGAGCATTCTCGCCAGATAAATCTAAACGCATAACAGCTTCGGATACGCTCATTGTTTGGATGTTTGTTGTCATTTCAGCGACAACGAGTGGTTCTGAGTGATCTTGCTTTTCTTGTTCTTCTATTGATTTATCTTCATCAGAAGAGATGACAATATCACGCGCTGGAATGAAGTGCTCCTCAGGAGAATTTTCGAGACGCTCATGGTGATCACGTAAACGCTTTTTGTAGCGGCGCAATTGCTTTGCTACTTTTTCGCATGCGGCGTCAAAAGATCCATAATGATCGTGCGCAATAGCATCTGACATCACCATGATGTCTTTTCCGACTCGGATAGAGATGTGTGTTTTAATTTGTGAATGTCCTTCTGGAGACAGAGTGACGTTCGCTTCGATCGCTCGATTAAAGTATTTTTCGTTTGTGTCCTCCAATTTATCGATGATGTGTCCGCGAAGTGAATCGCCGATATCAGTTTGTTTTCCATGTATATTTACGTTCATGGTTATATCACCTTTATAGTTTGATTTTTGTAAAAGAAAGGTAAGCTTGACTGTGACGTCAAGCGACCTAGGAGAGAAACAACTTTCTTTGAAAGCATGACTCTATTATAACCTTTTTGAACGAATTGTGGAAGGATTGATGGCAAAAAACGGTAAAAAAATAGGTGTGTTCGACTCAGGTCTTGGCGGTTTGTATATTGCTAGAGCTGTCCGTAATGCTTTACCACAGTATGATTACGTCTATTTAGGAGATACTTTGAATGTTCCCTATGGTGGACGTTCAATGGAGGCGATCTACAACCTCTCTAGAGCGGCAATCCAGTATCTATTTGAAGAGCATGAGTGCGATCTTGTTATTATCGGCTGTAATACAGCGAGTGTAACGGCGCTGCGCAAGCTTCAGCAGGAATTTTTACCGGAAAACTATCCTGATCGCCGCATTTTGGGTGTTATTGTTCCTACACTCGAGTCGGCAACAGAGCTCGGTGCAACGCAAATCGGCTTGATTGCGACAGAATATACTGTGCGATCAAAGATTTATGATGAAGAGATTGTCAAAATCACGCCACGTGCGCAGATTTACGGCCAACCAACACCGCTTCTTGTGCCGCTGATCGAAAATAATGGTGAGAAGTATATGGATGAGGTTCTAGGTGATTATTTAGAGCCCCTTATCGAGCAAGGGCTTGATAGCCTTATTCTTGGATGTACGCATTATATCTCCATTAAAGATAAAGTGCGTGAATTAACAAAGCATAGAGTTCGTGTTTTATCTCAAGATGAAATTATCCCACCTAAGTTAAAAGATTATCTTATGCGCCACCCTGAAATTGAAACCCGTCTTACAAAAGATGGAACATTTCAATGTTACGCAACGGATGTAAATCCAAGTTATATTCGTAATGTTGAAAAACTTATGGGGCCGGATATGCCGATTTCACAGGCAACTTATGACTTTAGCTGATTTTTCTTTTGCTTTCGGCGTTGTACGGAAGAGGGGATGTGCAGTGCATCTCTGTATTTAGCTACAGTACGGCGCGCTATATCGATACCTTCACTTTTTAGTATCTCTACAATTTTATCATCAGATAAAACTTTCTTTGGATCTTCTTCATCAATAAGAGTTTGAACACGGGCTTTAATGCTTTCGGACGAGTGAGATGTTCCATCTTCACTCACGAGCGCCGTTGAAAAGAAATATTTCAACTCAAATATTCCGCGCGGCGTACCAATGAACTTATTATTCGTGACTCGACTGACAGTGCTTTCATGCATATCGATTTCTTCAGCAATATCCTTGAGCGTTAGCGGCTTTAAAAATTCAATGCCGTAGTTAAAGAATCCATCTTGTTGTTCAATAATTTCAGCGGCGACTTTTAAAATTGTCTGCGCGCGTTGGTCGAGGGCTTTAACCAGCCAGCTTGCTGAGTTTAATTGTTCAGATAGATATTCTTTGTCTTTTTTCTGCGTCGCCGTGCTAAGCACCTCTGTGTAGTACTCGTTATTCACAAGCACTTTCGGCAACGTGTCATTGTTAAGTTCAACGCGCCAGCCACCACCTAAATTCTTTGGCTGTTTTTTCATCAAAACATCAGGCACAGCTGTTTGAACAACGATATGATCAAAGTCTCCAGCAGGTTTTGGATTTAGTGCTTTAATATCTGCGATTATATCGGCGAGGTATGTTTCATTGACGCCGCATTTATCGGCTAGACCTTTTAAATCGTGATCAGCCAGCATGTTCAAATTTTCTAGAAGAACTCTCGACGGATCATCGAGTTGTCCTTTCTCTTCCAGTTGGAGGGCCAGACAGTCTTGTAAGTCCTTTGCAAAAATTCCTGTCGGATCAAAGCCACGCATTTTTTCCAATATGCGTGTGAGACGCTCTTCAGAGCATCCGAGTTTTTCAATGAGCTCTTCAGGTGTATCGCGCAAGTATCCTGCCTCATCGAGACGATCAATGAGGAGCGCCCCAATCATTTCATCACGCGGATCATCAAAAGCAACATGGAGTTGCTCGATTAAATGCTCTCGCAATGTTTCAGGGCGGCTCATTGAATTCTCAAAAGCATTATCTAATTTATCAAAACTGGTGTTACCGCCAGATCCGATATTCGCCATAGCAGAGCCTGCATCAAAGTCATCTGCCGAAGCTTCGTTCTTTGTTTGCGTGTCGATAATCTCGTCAGATGAACTTTCTGATGGATCACGTTCTTCTTTTTCTAATAATGGATTTTGCGCAAGTTCTTCTTCCACGAACTCGGCTATTTCCTGATTATTGAGCTGCAACAGCTTAATTGCTTGTTGCAATTGCGGGGTCATCACAAGGTTTTGTGATTGGCGTAAATCTAGCTTTTGAGAAATATTACTCATGATTTTCATTTTACCATGAGCCGGGTAAAAACGACTAGTGACTTATCGTAAAAAACTATCGCCTAAGTACACTTTTTTTACTTCTTCGTGAGAAACAATCTCATCTGGCGTTCCTTCCATCAGAACGTGCCCTTCATGAAGGATGTAAGCGCGGTCTACAATATCGAGACAATCACGTACATTATGGTCTGTAATCAGAACGCCAAGACCTTTTGTCTTCAGGTATGAAATTAGATTACGGATATCACCAACGGCAATTGGGTCGATCCCTGCCAGTGGTTCATCAAGAAGCATGAACTGTGGTCGCGATGCAAGTGCGCGGGCAATTTCAACGCGTCGTCGTTCACCACCCGATAAAGCGAGCGCTGGTGCGCGGCGTAAGTGCGATATTGAGAACTCAACAAGAAGCTCTTCTAATAAGCGTTGTTGTTTTGTTGGCGATAAGTCTTGTGCCTCGATCACAGCCTTTAGATTATCTTCGACATTGAGGCCGCGAAAAATAGATGCCTCTTGAGGCAAATAACCAACCCCTAAACGCGCGCGGCGATACATCGGCAGGTCAGTGACATCTTGACCATCGAGTTTGATAGAGCCGCTATCTGGCGCGATTAAGCCCGTCATCATATAAAAGGATGTTGTTTTACCTGCGCCGTTTGGTCCAAGAAGAGCAACAGCTTCACCGCGTTTAACGGATAAGCTTACATCATGCAAAACAGGGCGCTTTTTATAGCTCTTTGATAAATGATGAGCAGTAAGGCCTTCTTCAACAGCGTGTAAGTGGTTTTGCATGATTAAACTCCTATGCCTTTGATAACGCGAGTTTGAGGCTGAGCGCAATCAAAAAACCACCGCAGAGACGATCAATGACTTGTGAGAAGCTCAGGAATTTATTTTTAATGCGACGATCAGTCAGAACAACTGCAACGATAGAAAACCAGAGTCCAGTCATGACAACGCATGTTGATGCGTAGAAGAACTGTACGCTAAAGGCTGTGTCGGCTGTAATGAATTGTGAAAATACGGCCAAAAAGAAGAGCGTTGCCTTTGGGTTTAAGATATTTGTGACGAAGCCTGAAAGGAATGCTCTCTTATTGCTTATTTCTTTTTTCAGTCCTCTTAGACCAGTGACTTCACTGTCATCAAAACCTTTTGAGCGTAAAGATTTGTATCCCATATAAAAGAGATAAGCGGCGCCGACATATTTTAGAATACTATATAAGACAACAGAGTTGGCGATGATTGCTGCTAATCCTACAAGTGTATAGGCCATATGAATAACAACACCTGTTGCGAAACCTAGTGCCGTCAGGAGGCCCGCTTTACATGATCCTAAAACTGAATTACGTACAGCAATGACAAAGTCAGGGCCTGGAGATGCAACGGCTAAACCAAAAACGCCGATTAGGAGAAACCAATTAAGCCAAATACTTTCCATTATTCTGTGCTCTCTTTACTATTTGATGGCGCAGAGCCAGGAAAGAAGACCCCTTTAACACGCCCGCCTGTTTTCTCGTTACCAAAGATCTTACTGATCTTTGTTGTCAGATCGACCTCAGCGCGTGTGCCTTCCAATGTATTTGGGCCGCGTACAATTTTGACATTGCCATTTACATGCGCGGTATTTTTCTTTGCGTTATAAGTGCCTTTATCGCCAGTCAGCGTTTCCATTGGTGTTTTTAATTTAACGCCGCCAATTGCATCGATTTTATTCAGAACATTTTTGCCGTTTTCATCTTTTTCAAAATAAACGTTTAGGCGTGAAGATTGCAGAGTATCTTTACCTTGCACAACTTTAGCATTACCAATAGCTGCCGCTGTACCTTTGATAGCATCATATTCCATTTTTTCTGTGGCTGTTATCACTTGGTTAGGAGATATTAGTTTAAGATCATCGCCTGTCACTGTAGCTTTTTGCTCTTCGACCAGATAAAAGCCTTCATCGCCTATAATTGTGTTTTCCGCATCAGAAATTGTGACATTGTCTGTGGCAGTTAACTTCCAGATCTCGTTACTGGATGTTTTTCCTTCGTGGTAGTCTGCAACAACAGTATCAGCTTTTACTGTGAGGTCACCTTGTGTGATAATAACATCACCGCGGGCAACATATTGCTGATCTTTCTGGCGCCATTCAAGTGCTTGCCCAGCTGAAATTTCAATAGGATCTTTGTTGTCTTCAACATCAAGCTGTGCGTGAGCAGGCGTTGCTGTGATCAATAAAGCGCATAGAAGCGTTGCCGAAAATTTACTCATTATCCTGTTCCTCGGGTGTTTTTTCTTCTGCTGTTTTTTGTGGCGTATTGTTTAATTTCATTTTGGCAGGCCCTTTAAAAATTAGAATTTCTGTTTCTAAGTTTCCATCTAACCCTGTTGCTTCAATATTGCCTTCCGATGCGGTGATTTGCACATCTTTATCGGAAAAAGCTTGTCCGTTTTTTAAATCAACGCGCAGTTCGTCTGTTGTAAGAACGTAACCTGATTGATGTGTGAGTTCGACATCACTTTCTAGGAAAAGCTTCTCTTCTTTTTGTTCGTAACTGCCCGCATTGGCTTTCACATCTAAAAGCGCGCCATCTTTTAATGTCATGTTTCCGGTAGGGCTATCGAGTTTAATAAGATCTGGCTCCTGCTGGTTTTGGATCGCGCGTGTCGCCGTTACAGTATAGGGGTTTAGGTCACGATCTCGGCTATTAAAGCGCGGGTTGATCAGTTCATTTTCTGCTAAATTGGTGTTGGGTAGGAGATCTTCTTTTTTGACCGTAACGATTTTATCGTCCATTTCTGGCCACGCCATGACAACAACAGTAAGGACAAGAGCGAGTAGGGGAAGAGCGAGTCGCATCGATTTGATAAAGCGCGAGTAACTCTTGTTAACACTGGCTTTATTGGCTGTAAAATTGAGTTCGGTGAGCCGCTCTTCACTCATGCTTTATTTTGTTTAAGCGATACCAAGCTGCAAACAATCTTGCAGGCGAATGAGGCCGCTTAATGCTCCTTTTTCGTCAACAGCGATTAGGCTTGTGATGTATTGATTTGGGGTTTTTGTCATGACGTTTAATGCTTCAACGGCGAGGGCTTCTTCCGAAATTGTTTTCGGGTTTTTGCTCATAACGTCAAGAACAGGTTTTTGTAAAAGATCGTTATCCATGTGACGTTTTAAGTCACCATCTGTCACAATACCGCTTACAGTTTGACCATCATCAGAAATCAAAACACAGCCAAGATTATGTTCAGTCAAAAGAACAATAACTTGATCCATTGTCGCCTGTGTATTTACAAGAGGTAAATCTTCTTTTTGATGCATGACTTCATTAACAGGGATAAGGCGTTTGCCGAGTTTGCCGCCTGGGTGAAACACACCAAATTGCTCTGGTGTTAAATTCATTTTTTCTAACAGAGCAACGGCCAAAGCATCACCAATAGCAAGAGTCATTGTTGTTGATGTAGTTGGTGCCAAACCGTTCGGGCAAGCTTCAGGCATTTGCGGCATCAAAAGAAGCGCATCTGAATGACGCGCCAATGTACTGTTGCTGTTACTTGTGATAGCAATCAATGGAATTTTAAAACGGCGTGTGTACGTCATCAGATCAGATAACTCAGGGTTTTCACCAGAGTTAGAGATCATCAAAACAATGTCATCTTTTGTAATCATGCCCATGTCGCCGTGCGATGCTTCGCCAGGATGAACAAAGAACGATGGCGTTCCTGTTGATGCTAATGTGGCAACAATTTTGTTTCCGATGTGTCCGCTTTTACCGATACCCGCTATGATAAGACGGCCGCGGCTGTCTTGCTTCATCGCATGGATCATATCAACCGATTGCGTGAAATTGTCATCTAATGTTTTGGACAGCTCTTGCAAGCCATCTACTTCAGTTTGAATTGTTCTTTTTGCAGACTCTAAAGCGTTCATTATTTTTCTTTTTATTAATGTTGGAAGATATCGAATTCATCCCAACCCTGTAGGTCGAGAGCAGCGCGTGTGCTTAAGAAGTTGAAACATTCTTGTGCAAGGACTGTGCGTCCTTCGCGTTCAAGCATGGTATCGAGCTTCTCTTTAACAGTATGCAAGTAAAGCACATCACTTGCTGCATAGTTTAGCTGATCTTGCGATAGCTCATTTAAACCCCAGTCAGAGCTTTGCTGTTGTTTATCTAACGTTACGCCAGCTAATTCACGACATACGTCTTTAAGGCCGTGACGGTCTGTATATGTACGTGCTAGGCGCGAGGCTATTTTTGTGCAGTAAACAGGGGTACAGTCAACTCCAAGGTATGCTTTTGTGATGGCAACATCGAAGCGTGCATAATGAAAAATCTTTGTAATATTTTTGTCTTCCATCAATGCTTTCAGATTAGGCGCATCATATGTGTTGCGGTCAAGTTGAACGATATGGGCATCGCCATTGCCGTCAGAAAGCTGAACAAGACATAATTTGTCACGAACAGGGTTTAGTCCAAGTGTTTCTGTGTCGACTGCCACTGAGCCTTCAAATTTTACATCACTGGGTAAATCACCTTTGTGTAAGTGGATAGCCATCGAATTTCCTTTTGTCTTAGAAAATGTAAAAAAACCTTTATATTCTGAGGCTTATGTAGCCTACAGACCCGTTTAAGTCAAAGGAATTATGAGAAAATGAAAGTGTCTATAGTGCGGCAAATTCGAGATTATTTTGAATAAGTTGTTTATTTTTTAACCAGTTAGGGTCACAATGTTATGAGGTGCAAAGGTTGTTTCTTTCCCTAGTGAACCTTAAGAAGGGCTGTTCATGAAAATTCTTATTGTTGATCGTGATCCGGATGCGTCTGGGATCCTCTCTACAAAGTTAAGAGCCGAAGGCCATGATGTGGTCGAAGAGCGTGTAAAAAGTGAGGCTATCGATAAAATAGCGTCTGATGGCCCATTTGACGTTATTTTTGTCGACCCATCACCGATGAAAGATGCAAGCGCAATTATTCTGAATATTCGCCGTGCAATATCCTCATATCCTTACGTCATACTTATGACTGGTGATGAAGAGCTCGATATCGAAAGCTCACTCGCAATGGGGTGTAATAATTTCATTCGCAAGCCGTTAGATAATAAAGATATCGAAGAGCGTATGAGTGACGCAGCCCATTTGAACGAGATGATTAAGTTTATTGGCGATGAATCGGAGGACTTCCCAAGCGCAGGGGGTGTTATTGCCAAATCGGCCTTTAATCAATTATTCTTATCAGCGATTGATCGTGGTAGCCGTTATAGCGAATTAGCGCATGTTCTCAGTATTGGTATCAAGAATTATAAAGAAATTGAGAGTGCTGATGGCCCCTATGGCGCAGAATTCGCCATTTCTAAGCTAGCGCACCATTTGGTTCGTCTGCGTCGTCAAAGTGATATTATCGGTCAAACGGCAAAACATGAATATTCTCTTTTGCTTCAGCGTATTCAGCACAAGAATGAACCGCGTGAAGCGGCAGCACGTTTTGCTAGAGCTTTGGAAGAGCTGGATGATATTGCATCGGCAACAAATACGCCGATTGAGATATATGTGCATCTGACAAGCTTGCCTTTAGGTAGTAATGAACCTGAATATCTTCTTGTTAAAAAGGGACAAGCATCTGCTGCAGCTGGCTAATTTATCCACATATGTGGATAAAGTCTGGCGTCTTTTTTCGAATTACCCTATATTTATAAAGTGATTCTCTTTTCTGGCATTCGTTTCCAGAAAAATTCATAAATATTAGGTTCGATTTTGATGCGCTTTCCGTATGTCATAATATCGTGGATTGTTTATGTATTACTTACTTTTGCAGGTAGTGCTATCGCAACGCATCATGCTCAAGCACAGGCGCTTGACCCAGTATTATTTGAAGCGCCGAAGCCATTGGGTGATGTGCGCCAAAATTTGCGAGAGCCGGACCCTATTTCTCTAAAAATTGTAAGTGGACGCCTTGAGCCTGGCTTAAGACCAGTACCTATAACTTGGAAAGGTTTTCAGATCTATCCATTGTTGAGGGTGACGGAAAGATACGACAGCAATATTTTTGCTACTGAAAATAATGAAGAAAGTGATTTCGTTACAATTATTAATCCGTCGGTTCTTGTTCGTAAAAATGTTGGGCGTCATCACTTTGGTTTTGTGCTTGATGCGGATGCGAAAAAATTTGCTAAAAACTCAGACGAAGACAACATCAATTTTAAAACACGCTTGAATGGTGTTTTAGAGGCGCGGCACGATATTACGTTTCCTTTTGAAGTTTCATATACTGTAGGACATGAGAAAAGAGGACAAAACTTATCGGCGAACTTTACAACTGAACCAATCGAATTCAGAACGTTCGGATCGGCGTTTGGTATTACCTATAACCCAAATCGTTTAGCCTTATCTCTTGTTGGCCGTTACAACCATGTTGAATTTGATGATGGTAAAAATAGTGCTGGTCAGACAGTTATCCGTAGTGATGCTGACCGCTCTCTGATGGAAGTCGAGGCTAGAGCGGCTTATGATATATTGCCAAACTATAAGCCTTTCGTTTCAGTAAGCTATACCAATACTGATTATGAGAATGGGGATTTTCAAAATGGATCATTTTCTGGCCCCGAACGTGATAGCCAAAGTGTAAGCTTATTAGCAGGATGGGATTTTGCTTATAAGGGACTCGTTGAGGGCTATCTTGGTGCTGGTTATGGTCGCCGTAATTACGATAGCAACGCGATTGAAGATGTTAATAGCGCACGTGTTGCCGGTAACATCAGCTGGAATATGACGAAGAAGGCAACGCTTAACTTAGCGTTACGCCGTGAGATTGCAGAAGATAATCAAATCTTAAATGCGGCTGTGTTGACTCAGGGGCGCTTAAAGTTAGATTACGAATTTTTACATAACTTATTCTTGGATGCTTTCGTTGATAAAGCTCTCGCTGATTTCCAAGAAAGCTCACGTGAAGATGAAGTGTTTTCTCTTGGTACCGGTTTACGTTATGTCATAAATCCGCGCTATTCTGTGTCTGGTCATTATGATTTCAAAGCGAGAGAGAGTAATGTGCCAGGTCTTGATTTTGATCGCCATCAATTGATGCTGCGCTTTAATGCAAGGCTTTAAGGCAGATATTTACCCTAATTACTTGGCGTATGCTTAGGATAAATCCTTAAATCATTGCTTTTAAAATAAAAAATTCATTTTTTGTTTGTGCATAACATGCAAATCACCTTATTATTAAAAAAAGCTCGTAGTGATTCGCGGGTGTAAATCTTATTCTTTGATCAGTTCAGATCGTGATGACTAAAAGAAAAATAAAATGGCGTGTTATTGTTGTGTCAGTCTTGTTGGGGCTGGCTCTTGCTTGTGCGCCTTTAGTCGATACTTCTAATGCAAGCGATTCAGTTTATAGCCATAATGATCAAGCAGCATCTAAAACAGTTGCTGATGTAGAGCCTGAAGCGGGCACTGCAACAACTGAAGAATTGAAGGCTGGATTACAGCGTATGGATGAAGGTGATTTATCTCATGCGAAAGAAAAGCCTATGGACGGTCAGTCAGCATCCTTGGAAAAAAGTGATGGAGCAATGGCGGCTATCGTTGAACAAGGTAAGGTTGAGACGTTTGATGAATATGTCCTGGGTCCAGAAGATCGTTTAAAAATTACAGTTTTTGGTGAAGGTGAACTTTCAGGTGATTATCGTGTAGGCAGTGATGGTACAATCGCGTTCCCGTTAGTTGGTGATGTAATCGTAGAAGGTTTAACGCTTCGTCAAGCCGAAGAGGTTATTAAAGAGAAATTGCGTCAAGGTTATTTGAAAAAACCGAGTGTTTCGATTGAGGTTTCTGAAAGCCGACCATTCTATATTCTAGGGGAAGTGCGTCGCCCAGGTAGTTATAATTATATTGCGGGGATGAGTGTGCTACAGGCTGTTGCTATTAGTGGTGGTTTTACGTACCGTGCTAACCGTAAGAACGTAGAGATTTTACGTGGAAATAATGCGCCGGCAGAGCCGATGAATGCGACAACGCATGCGAAAGTAAAGCCTGGTGACATTATATTTATTCAAGAAAGATTCTTTTAGTAGCGGTCTATGAGCGATATTGCAAATAACGAAAAAGCGGTGAATGCAGGCAATGATCTTTACAGAGATCCTTCGGCTCTATTTGGTAACCGTATGCAAGATTTGGAAATTGATTTAAGAAATTTCCTTCTGATGTTGTGGCGTCGTAAACTACTGATTTTGGCAGTGATGGTTGTGTCATTAGCTCTGGTTTTCGTCTTTGTAAATATGGTGCAACCACGCTATTCAGCTAAGGCGCTGATCATGATCGAGAACCGCTTTGATCCAGGCCCTGAATTACGTGCTTTGATATCAAGCATGCGTGTAGATACTACTCTGATTTTAAGTGAGGCTGAGGTTCTTAAGTCTAGAACATTAGCTGCCAAGGTAGTTGATCGTTTGGATTTGATGAATGATCCTGAATTCAACCCAAGACTGCGTCCTGAAAAGGGCGGCTCTATTGATGCGTTGTTGTCAGGCAGTGACGTTGACAATAGCGGTCAGTTTAAAGCGCTTTCAGTGTTTGACCAAGAAGCTGAAGTTTCACAAAATCTTATGACAGGTGAAAAGGGGGCGGTGATTGATCGCTTTTTGCGCAATGTTTATGCAAGACCAATTCCTGGATCATTTGTTCTGCAGATTGAATTTAAATCTGAGGATCCTAAAAAAGCAGCTCTAATCGCAAACACGATTGTTGATACTTATATTGATCAACGTTTAGAAGCGAAGTTTAAAGCAACGCAAAAACTTACAGAGTGGCTCGATAAGCGCCTTGAAGGTCTTCGTACTCAAGTACGTGAATCTGAAGCTGCTGTGGAGGAATATCGTTCAAGTAATAATCTAGTTGTTGGCGCACGCGTTGAAGTGACAGCTCAACAATTATCAGAGCTTAACTCTCAATTGGTGATGGCAAAAGCACAAGAGGCTGAAGCGAGCGCTAAGCTTGATCAAATTAAAGGCTGGATCAACAACCCTGGGAGCGTTGAAACAACTTTTGAAGCATTAAATTCCCGCATTGTTCAGAATTTGAAATTAGAAGAATCAGATATTCGCCGTAAAATTTCTGAGCTGTCTTCTATATATGGTGACCAACACCCTAAGATGATTAATGCACGATCGGAGCTTTCTGATCTTCGTAATAAGATGCGCTCTGAGTTACGTGTTGTTGCTGAAGGTCTTAAAGCAGAATTGCAAGTCTCTCAGGCGCGTGTTGTTGCTTTAGAAGATAGCCTGCGCGAGATTGAAAAAATAAAACAAACTGAAAACCAGGCAAGTATCAAGCTTCGTGAATTGGCACGTGAATCAGATTCTAGTCAGATGATTTTTGATACATTCCTTGAAACATACAAAAAGTCTGATGATCAGGAATCATTGCAAGAAGCAGAAGCGCGTGTCATTTCTTATGCGACGGTACCGCGCAATGCATCATATCCGAATAAGCCTCTCTTCTTAAGTTTGACTGCTGCAGCGTCATTCTTCCTTGGTATTGCAATATCATTGCTTTTAGAAAAACTTGATAATGCGTATAGAACGTCATCACAACTGGAAACACAGAATGGCTACCCGTGTTTTGGTGTTATTCCATCAGTTGAAAAGCCTGGTAACGGCCCTATCGGTGATTACATCATGAGTAAGCCTGCTTCAAACATAGCAGAGTCAGTGCGTACATTACGTATGGTGTTAAATTTACGTTCTACAGACCCTGCGCTGCGTCCTAAAGTTGTGACAATTACTTCATCACTTCCTAGTGAAGGTAAGACAACTCTTTCTTCATGGATGGCACGTGTGTCAGCGAAGTCAGGTGAAAAGGTGATTGTTGTTGATTGTGACTTACGTCGCCCTAATCTTCATAATGCTTTCGGTGTCCGTCCAGATAAAACAATCATTGAGTTCTTAACTGATAAAGCAGATTTGGATGAGGTCATTAAGCGTGATGACGCTTCTGGAGCACATGTAATCTACGCCCGCTCTGTTCCAAACAATGCACTAGACCTTATCAGTAAGGATCGCATGCGCAAATTGATTGCATCTTTAAGAAAAGCCTACGATTTAGTTATTCTTGATAGCCCGGCTTGTTTGGCTGTGTCTGATGCACGTGTGTTAGCAACTCATTCTGATCAAACTTTGTACGCTGTTTCTTGGGATGATACACCGAGAGAAGTTGTGGGTGCAGGCGTAAAACAGTTTGGCGATTTCGGTTACCGTGCGTTAGCATTCGTATTAACGAATGTAGATATTAAGCGCCACTCTAAATACGGTTATGGCGACGCTGTATATTACTACAGTCGTTACAAACAGTATTATAGTAACTAATTTTACACAGTTTTAGAGATATACACGATGCGCTTAAGAGATGAGCGTCAGAGCACATTGTTGCTCTGTACTACGGTTTTATTCATGTTAACGATGTTTGTTGGTGTTTTATGTGTTTTCACACAATCACCGCAGCAGGGGGCGTCTTACCACTCTGATCAGGCACGTTTTTATCAAAAACATTATAACCAGCTCTCTGCTATAGAGTATGAGCCTATAAAGATCCTGAAGTTAGCAGAAGCCTCTATCATTCAAGCGCTCGCTTATTACCCTTATGAAGCAAAAAACTGGGAGTTTCTGGCTTTAATTGCGCAGCGTAATCGACATTACGATATTGCTCATAAGGCGCGCAGATTTTCACATTTTTTGTCTACTGAACCTCGTACAGAGAGTGTGATAACTGTTGCCTCATATACTGAGCGTATAAAGCATTAAGATGTCTTTCTTTACCGTTGAAAAGATATTCTCGTTTTTTGGATATACATTATCTCTATCATTTTTGTTATTAATCGTAAGTGATCTGAATTCACTCTCGCTTTGGGGCGTGTTTTTAATAGTACTTAGTTTTATAGGATTTTCTCGCTTTCTTTGGCTTATTACAGCGAAGTCTAGAGCATCAAAGACGCGTTTACCTGATCAAATTCTTTCCTCATTAGATACCGAAGCCGACAAGAACAAGACGAATATTTTCAAAAGAAGTATGTCCTTAGATTATGGGCTGTTTGCCCTACTAATAATTGTTGGTGCTTTGTGGGGAGTCTATTGTAGTTTTTACCCTAATGAGATTGCTTCTGTAAAAACCGTGCATGTTGAGTTCAGTGAATTCTTTAATAATATTTACAATGATCATAACTTTAATATAGCTATCAGGAATAATAATTTACTGAGTTATTTTGCCGTGTTGTTTAGTGTTCTCATTCTTTCATGGCTTCAGTTTTCTCTATCAGTGAGCAAAAAATTTATTCGCAACAATCTGGTTATTTTTCTCCCAGCATTTTTAGTTGGTGTTGTTATTCTGAACTTTGTATTTGGGCGTGTTTTGTTGTTTCAGTGGCCTGACACACTATTTCTTTCTGGTGCTGGCTTAGGTATAGCAAAACCAATCATGCTGCTGCATCCTGATTTGGCACAAGACTCGATTTCATTTTTTATGGTCCGTTTTTTTGAGCTCGGTTTTTTAGGGGCTTATGGTGCGTACGTATTTCTGCTCATTCCATTATCGGTTTTCTTTCATATCATCACAATCAGACAGCGTCGCAAAACGCTTGCTTATATTGGCATGATAACCGTATCCATAATCATTATGGTGGATATGTTTTGGTTATATCATCCGCATGGACTAGGGGTCATAGCCATGGGTTGGTTTGTGACGGTTGTTTGTTGGGGGCAATCCGGTTTTAAAACACCATATATTCTGCGTTAGAATTCAAACTTGACATTATAAAAAATATAGGATATTTTTCCTATAAATGCGCAACAAATGCGCCCAAATGACCCGTCTTTTTTATGAAGGCGGGTTTTTTATTTTGAAAGGAACAACAATGACAACACTTCTTCCTAAAGATGCGGATAATAATATTATTCCAGCTTTACGTTTTCGTAATGGTGGAGCGCATACAATTGCGACATCAGCAGTTTCATCAACACAAAATGCGATTGCTTTCAATTCTGAAACAAAGGTCGTTAGCGTGTATGCAACGGAGCCTGTTTTTATTGCTTTTGGTGACAATACAGTTTCAGCAACGTCTTCAGACCATTATTTTCCAGCAGGTGTTTATTACGATGTGGCCATTAGTGGCGGATCTGGTAAATCATCACAGGATTTGTACCTAGCAGTATTAGCTGAAAGCGTTGATGGCGTTCTTTACATTTCTGAAAAAGAGTAACTTATGCTCTTTTACGTGCCTTTAGAGCGGTGGAGATTGTGTTATCATCCAGGTAGTCTAATTCTCCACCGACAGGCACGCCGTGCGCAAGGCGTGTTACATTGACGTTACTGCTATTGAGTTGATCGGCGATATAATGTGCCGTTGATTGTCCATCGACTGTGGCACTTAATGCCAAGATCATCTCTGTAATTTCGCCGTTTTGTACGTTTTCGATTAAGGGCTGAATTTTTAAATCATCTGGTCCGATTCCATCAAGTGCGGACAACGTACCACCAAGAATATGATAAACACCGCGATAAGATCCTGTGCGCTCAATTGCCCAGAGATCAGCGACAGTGGCGACAACGCAAATCACATTACGGTCGCGTTTTGGATCACGACAAATACGGCATATTTCTCCCTCATCCAGATTGCCGCATGATTTACATTCTTGAATGGTATCCGAAACGTATTCTAGGCTTTGAGCAAGGGGGCCCATCACTTTCTCTTTATTTGTTAGAAGGTGGAGAGCAATTCTTTTCGCAGAACGGCTTCCAAGACCAGGCAAAGAAGAGAGTTGTCTTATTAGTAAGTCTAGAGGGCCATCGTTAAACATAGTAAGAGAATCCTTTAATATTCAAGAATTCTAACGATGCGAAGAGGATAGATAAAGCCTATTCGTTATATCGAACTTTTTTCTTATCAGGATGTATGAACCCAAAGAGAAAGTTTGCAAGCTTTAGGTCTTTTTCCATGTTCTTGAGTTCGATTTCAGTCGTTAAACCTGCAGCATCTGTGACTTGCCATTTTTTTAGCTCAAAAGGAACTTTGCTAAAAAATAGTTTTACGCGCCCTGCGGCAGGGTCATCTGTTTGAATTAGCTCTAATGTTTTTAGACCATCTTCATAGCCGATCGCCTCGACGTTGATATCGCCTGACAGCTTTAGATCTTCTCTAAGGAGGAAGTCTGCAAGTGTCTGACCGATTGGCGCATTTGTTTGCTCGTTGAGTTCAGAGTCGAAGAAATAGATAAAGAAGCCATCTGCAACAATGAAGTCATCCACTTCGTTATATTCGAAGCGAAGGCGTCCTGGACGATCGAGGTAGAACGTACCGCTTAGACGTGCTCCATTATGGGCACGTTGAATGAAATCTGCTTTGGCTGTTGTTAGGCCGCGTAAGTATTCTTCGGCCTTTTGAACATCGTCTCCTGCCGCCTGTGTGAGGGCCGGGAGGGTTAGGGCTAACAACATAGTTAAAGCGATAAAAAATTGTCTCATTCTTCTTTGATAGGCAAAAAAGCAGGCGAAAGAAAGGCGGTTTTAGGGTTTATTGGCGGAAATTACGCGCGTTTTCACATTTTTCTTGCGTTCTTTAGTTATGTAATTACAAATATAGAGGAACAAGGAGTAATGACTATGGCGAAACAAGGTTTAATTAATACCATGCAATCAAAACAAATGGTCTACGCCTTTTATGTGACCGCATCTGAGGATGCTATTTTAACATTAGGTGGGCCTAAAAGGGGGGGAGAAGTTTCTTCTTGAGCTTCCTGATGAGGAGGCTGATTCTAACGTTGCGCGTGTACCTCTATCAGGCGAATACTTAAATGATGATAAACTTCGAGTAATTGCTCAAGCTGCTTTTAATAAAGCTTATATGGAGGGATACTTCGATAGAAATGGCCAGCCAAGAGGGACAACAGATCAAGGTGATGGCATTGTAGAAAGATTGCGTGCTACTAAACCTTCTTTAGTTTTTTCAATTGCGGCGGATATCGGGCCAGTTCAGTCTAACCCTAAAAGAACACATCATGTTTGGGCGCGGAGAATTACGAACACCCCTCAAGCGTCAGCGGCTTAACCGGCTTCAGATAAATCCTGAACCAGAATTTCACGTTTTCCAACATGGTTGGCGGGACCGATAACACCTTGTTTTTCCATTTCTTCGACAATACGGGCAGCGCGGTTATAACCGATCTGTAAGTGACGTTGAATAAAGCTGGTTGATGCTTTGCGCTCACGTGCAACAACGGCAACGGCCTGATCATATAGCTCATCAACTTTCTCGCCTGCGTCGCCATACATGCCGCCAAGGCCTTCACCTGTAAAGTCACCGCCACCTTCTGTAATGTCTTCAAGATAAGCAGGCTCTGCTTGTGCTTTAAGATAATTAACGACGTTTTCAACTTCCTCATCGGATGAGAATGGGCCGTGTACGCGTTTAATTTGACCACCAGCGGCCATATACAGCATATCACCCATACCAAGGAGCTGCTCAGCGCCACCGTCTCCTAAAATCGTACGCGAATCGATTTTGGATGTAACTTGGAACGAGATACGCGTTGGGAAGTTGGCTTTAATCACACCTGTGATCACGTCAACGGATGGACGCTGCGTGGCCATAATGAGGTGAATACCCGCTGCACGTGCCATTTGGGCCAGACGCTGAATAGTATTTTCAACTTCTTTACCAGCCACCAGCATCAGATCGGCAAATTCGTCGACGATAATAACGATGTAAGGTAGGTCGGTCAGGTCGAGAGGTTGTTCTTCGTAAATAGGTTTCCCCGTTTCAGGATCAAAGCCTGTTTGAACTTTGCGCATTAGCGCTTCGCCTTTTTTGCGGGCTTCGGCAAGACGGGCGTTGTACCCATCAATATTACGTACACCGAGTTTGGACATTGCGCGATAACGCTCTTCCATTTCGGCCACAGCCCATTTAAGAGCAACAACGGCTTTACCTGGCTCTGTCACCACAGGAGAAAGAAGGTGCGGAATATCATCATAAACAGAGAGTTCGAGCATTTTCGGATCGATCATGATGAAGCGGCATTTCTCTGGCGGTAGGCGGTAGAGAAGGGAGAGAATCATAGTGTTAACAGCAACCGACTTACCCGACCCTGTTGTACCCGCAACAAGGAGGTGAGGCATACGGGCAAGATCGGCAATAACCGGTTTACCACCAATGTCTTTCCCAAGAATGAGAGGCAGTTTGGCTTGTGTTTTATCGTAATCACGTGTTTCTAACATCTGGCGGAAGTACACGGTCTGGCGTAGCTTATTTGGCATTTCAATACCAATCACATTACGTCCAGGGACAACAGCGGCACGTACAGACACGGCAGACATAGAGCGGGCAATGTCATCAGATAGGCCAATGACACGGGATGTCTTTGTGCCCGGGGCTGGTTCAAGCTCATAGAGGGTGACAACAGGACCTGGGTGAATGCTGACGATGTCACCTTTAACGTTAAAATCTTGGAGTACGTTTTGGAGAAGTTCCGCATTCATACGCAGGGCATTCTCATCCATGCTATCTTGTTTTACTTCTTCTGGAATTTCATTCAAAAGCTCGACAGATGGTAAATCCCAATCACCTTCAAAAAGCTGGAAGCGTTGTTGGTTCACACCGCCGCTTGCTGTTTTGTCTGCTTGTGCAGGTTGAACAACTTTGATGTTAGTGGCAGGCACAGGCGCAGCTGGCACTGGTACTTGTGGTTCTGTGGGCGCTGCTTCTAAGACATCTGTCTCTGGTTTTTCTGCTGGCTTGGAAATCTTTGGTTTCTTCGCAGCTGCCTTACGTTCTTTCGGAATATACGATTCGTCACTGTAATGACGTACCCAATCATACGCGCCTAAAACACTATTATAGGTGAAAAGAGCGGCTGTTTTTAAACCGTATAAACCAAGCGATAAGGCATATAGCGCTTCTTCTTTACGAACGCCTGCGGCAAATAGGAAGATACCCAAGCCGATAATGCCTGCAATAGCGCTTGCGATAATTGATGGATAGGGAAACGTTAAGAAATGGAAGGCGTCCGTTACATTTTGGAATATGAGACCACCAATACTACCTCCTAAATATGATTGCGGTAGCCAATCGCCACTTGGAATTCGTGCGCACGCAATAGCGACGATAAAAACGGATGCAATTAAGGCAGCAACACGCAACGGAAATGGGTTAATGCTGCGGCGTTTAATGAGGCTTGCTCCCCAAACGCAAAAGCATACGGCAAAGAGAGTTGAGGCTAATCCTAGTGTCTGTAAAAATAAATCAGCCATCGCCGCGCCAGATGATCCCATCCAATTATCGATGTTGTTACCTGTATTGGCGGTGTTGAATGATGGGTCGGCGGCGCTGTAGCTCAAAATAGAGAGAAGTAAGAATACACCTACAATCAAACTGATCGAACCAACCGAATCAACAATGCGGCGGGCGATAAATGCTTTAATGCTGTCCGGTATAAGTCGAGCAATGAAGCCCTGTTTTTTCGTTTTGATTTTGTATTTTTTACGCGCCATGAGAATAAAGATTACTTAGAGTTAAAATGACTAATAATGCGGCAGAATGCCTAATAGAATCACATGATATGTGAAATTAAATTCTATCGTTTTTATTGCCTAAAGACAAGAAATCCTGCGCCTTTGATTACCTTTTTACGTAAAAATTAACTTTTTGTTAACTTTTCTGAGGCACCTTGGTTGGAAGAGTTCTTACTTCACCTGAAAAAATCAAAATACAGCTTTAAATAAAGGGAATTGATGCCTCAAACAAGCTTGCAAACAGCCAAAAAGCCAAATGAGTATATTATCTATACGTACAAGGTTTTTGACGATGAGCGCTTTGGCGTGAACAGATGGCAAAAACTGAATAGTTTTTGTGGGCTGGATATCGCCCTGCAGGAAGCTGAAAACCTGTTTCGTGGGCAAGACTTTCAGAAGATAGAGGTTGTGAAACGTTCTTTTGATGAAGTGAAGCAGAAATATATTTCAGAAACGACGAAAGTTTTTCAGAGAAAGTCTAGAGCCCAAGCAATAACGGCGCTCGGAAGCGCCGCTGCAGGAATAGCAACATTAACGATGTTGCTTACTGTTCTTCAATAATGCCGTTCGGATCTTTTTCTACTAAGTCAGCAACTTGCTGAAACACATCTGCATTTTCATCCATTTGATCTTTTAATGGAGGGTTCTGTTCTGCGATGGTTGTGAAAAAAGCGGCTGCGTCGCGAAGTAATTTTGCAGCTAGTTCAGCATGTGAAGGCATTGTGTTTCCTTATTTTCTATCAAAATTCTGAGAGTGAGCGTAACACTCCGTTGACTAAAATGCAAAAAAACTAGTTTTGGCGAAACGCGTGCGCTTCATAAGTTCCCATTAAAATCACGTCTTTTGCAAAAAATCCAAGCTCTTCCATAGCCAGTTGCAGTGCTTTTTGCTCTGGATGTCCCATAACATCTGCATAAAACTGGGCTGCTTGGAATTTTTCATCAACGTATGATTCAAGCTTTACCATGTTCACGCCATTTGTCGCAAAGCCTCCAAGGGATTTAAAAAGTGAAGCGGGAATGTTACGTACTTCAAAAATGAAGCTTGTGACGTATTCTTTTGTTTCATCATATGCAGGGACAACCGCTTCAGGCGATAGAATGAGAAAACGTGTTGTATTGTGATCTGCGTCTTGTACGTCGGGCACAAGAATATCGAGATCATAAATCTCAGCAGCAAGTTTAGAAGCAATCGCACCCTGCGTTTTATCGCCACGTGCGGCTATCTCTTGCGCGGCGCCGGCTGTATCTGCATGAACCTCAGCTTTCAATCCCATGTCTTTAATGATTTTCTGACATTGTGGTAGGGCGTGAATATGACTGTGCACGACCTTCAAATCGTCCTTTGTACTCCCTTTTACGCTAAGAAGAGCATGTTCGATTGGCTGAAAATGTTCACCGATGATATGCAGGTCACTCCCTGGCATCAAGCGGTGTACGTCTGCAACACGTCCTGCCAGTGTATTATCGACCGGGATCATGGCTAGATCAGCTTTACCATTTTTGACGGCGCTAAAAGCTTGATCAAAAGTCTCGCATGGCAGTGTATCAACGCCTGGAAAAACTGCGCGGCAAGACAAATCTGAATAAGCGCCAGCGAAACCTTGAAATGCTATTTTTTGAACCATAATTTTTCCTATAAAACCAAACAATTAACCTTGAAATTTTTACCTCAAAGGACTACATCCTAATATACAGAGCACTCTTGACAATAGTTAAGGTCTGTAAGGTAAGACTATTGATATAGTGTGAAACGGTGGAGTAACGCAAGATTATTCCTCATTTAAGTGGTTTAACCTATTAGAGATAAGGTAGTTCCCGATGGATGGTATGGAGTTTAATAAGATTTTTGCAGCTATTCTTGTGGCTGGAATTGTAGCAATGTTCGCGGGTTTTATCGCTGACAAGGTTGTTCATCCTGAAAAATTAAAAGAAAATACTTTTGCTGTTGAGGTCGCTGAAACAGCTGGTGCAGCCGGTGTTAAGGTAGAAAAGAAAGCAGAACCTATTTTAGCATTGATTGCTGAAGCTGATATTGCACGCGGTCAAAAGCTTTCAAAGGCTTGTGCAGCTTGTCACACGTTTGATAACGGCGGCGCAAATGGTGTAGGCCCTAATCTGTGGGGTATTATTGGCCGTAAAAAACAAACTGTATCGGGCTTTTCCTATTCAGGAACATTGGCTGCGAGCGGTGAGGCTAATTGGACATATGCGGCGATGAATGAGTTTCTTTGGAAACCTAAAAAATATGCACCAGGTACAAAGATGAATTATGCGGGCCTTAAAAAACCGTCAGATCGTGCAGCGCTTGTTGCATGGTTACGAACAATGAGTGGTTCTCCTAAGGCACTGCCAAACGCAGCAGCGATTGCTGCAGAAGAAGCGAAGTTAGCGCCGCCTCAAGTGGAAGAAGTTAAAGAAGAAGCTGCTCATTAGAGCAGCTTTTTTATGCTTTGTTTTCCCAGCCACCACTATCACTTTGCATCCAATAAGTGACTTCTAGCCCTTTATCTTTGTAATCTTTCCATTTTGCGCGTGCAGTAGTGACTTGATCATTACTGTGTCCGTCTAGCATTTCACAACATAGATCCCAATCTTCAATGGATTCAGTTGATGTACCCTGAGTCAGGATAATGATTTTTGCATCATTTGGGTTTTCGTCTTTCTCTGTCAGCCAGATAGGTTGATGTTCTGCATTCCCTTCTTTAGCGCAGCCGTGCGGCAGAAACGCATCGGGACGGTATGTCCAAAGGTGAGTATTGAGACGTTCAGCTTCTTTTTTATCTTGAACGCGCAAAACAATATTTTTGCCTGTTTGGTACGCTTTTTCCAAAATGAGAGGTAACGCTTGATCAAGCGTTTGTTTTTGCAAATGATAAAAGCGTGCCTCAGTCATATTTTACTTTTCGTAGTTGTTGGCAACAAGGCGATCGAGTACGCGTACACCAAATCCGATACCACCAGCAGGGGCTGTTGCAGAATCAGATTTGTGTATCATTTTTCCGGCGATATCCAAGTGCGCCCACGCTGTCTTATCATCTTCGACGAAGTGTTGAAGGAAGCCTGCAGCTGAACAAGCGCCACCAAAACGGCCGCCTAGGTTTTTAAGGTCGGCAATCTTGCTTTCCATTTCTTTTCTGTACGCTTTATCGAGAGGCATACGCCATAACTTTTCACCGGTCTGTATACTCGCTTCATTGAGTTGATCCCAAAGCTTGTCCTGATTAACGAATGCGCCGCAATATTCAGTTCCTAAAGCAACCATCATCGCGCCTGTAAGCGTTGCTAAATCAATCATCATTTTAGGCTTTACAGTTTTTTGTACGTATGTGATTGCATCAACAAGTACAAGGCGACCTTCGGCATCTGTGTTAAGGACTTCGATTGTTTTTCCTGCCATAGAGTTGATAATGTCGCCTGGTCTGTACGCATTTGATGACGGCATGTTTTCCGCAAGGCCCACAATACCAACAGCGTTTACTTTTGCTTTTCTGGCGGCCAAAGAGTTCATTAGACCAACAACTGCGGCTGATCCTCCCATGTCCATTTTCATGTCTTCCATGCCTGGCCCGGGCTTGAGTGAGATACCACCAGTATCAAACGTCACACCTTTACCAATGAAAGCGATAGGATCTGCTTTTTTGCCTTTTGGCAGGCCGTTCCAACGCATAATAAGAACACGTGGCTTTCTTGCTGAGCCCATACCCACTGCAAGGTGTGAGTGGAAGCCAAGCTTTTCCATCTTCTTTTCATCAAACACTTCAATGTCTACGCCAAGAGGTTTTAAATCTTTACGTACTTTTGATGCAAAACTTGCAGGATATAGATTATTCGGTGGCTCGTTCATTAAATCACGTGCTAAGAAAACGCCGTCAGACACGGCTTTCGCATCTTTATAAAGCGCGCTTGCAAGGCTTTGAGCATTTGTCGCGACAACCACTTTCGATAGACCTTTGGTTTTCTTCTTACCTGTCTTGTACGTGTCAAAATTGTAAGAACGAAGTTTAAGTCCTAGCGCAATATGCGTGGCGATATCGGCTTCATCACTTTTTGAGCTAATACCAAGAGCAGCAAGAGAAACTGTTGCCTTTTCACTTTTATGTTGTTTCAAAACGGGTAATAGCTTTCCGCCGATATTTTCGGCCATTAATGCCTCAAACTCTTTTTTATCGCCAAAACCAACAAGTACGATGTGTTCGATAGAATCGTGCGCCGGTGTTGGCATCACATAAAAGCTCTCAGCTTTACCTGAGAAAGCTTTTTGTTTCTTGAGAACAGTATTCACAGATTTTTTCGTCACATTATCAAGTAAATCAAAGTTCCCGAGAGATTTCTTGCCTGCAAATACAGGGATAATAAGTGTATCTGTTATATTTTTCGGTTGTTTGGAAAACGTGATGTTGAGTGTCATTTGTTGCTCTTCTTAATATCTAATGTTGAGAGTGCGGAAACGCTTGATACCTTTGCGCTTCAATTCATTACATGCTAAAAGCCATCATAATAAAATTTTTTAAAACAGCCAGAGTAAAAACAACCCTTTTATGCTTTCATCCTTCCTAAATGGTAGAAAAATTTATGAACGCTATGTTTTTAGAAATCTGGCTATGGCGACATTGCTCACTTCTGTCGTATTAGCGGCTATAATTCTTCTCACTCAATCTTTAAAATTTTTAGAACTTATTATTGAATCTGGAGCATCAAGCACAGCATTTTGGTTGTTAACGCTAATGGCATTGCCACGATTTTTCGAGGTGATTTTGCCCATTGCAACAATGATTGGTTGCTTGTTTGTTTATAACCGTCTGGCTTCCGATAGTGAAGTTGTGGTAATGCGCGCCGCCGGATTTTCTCCTATATTGCTTGCAAAACCAGCGCTGCGCGTTGCTATTTTGGTTTCAGCGTTAATGCTATTCATTACAATGTGGCTCGCGCCTGTAACCCTTTCAAATATGCAGCATATGAGACAAGTAATTAAAGCTCAATATTCTGCTCTGCTTTTGAGGGAAGGTGTGTTTAATCAGTTGGGTGATGATCTAACTGTCTACGTTCACAATAAGAATAAGGAAGGCGCACTTGAAGGCATTATCGTTCACGATAGTCGTGATAACTTACCTGAGCCTGTGACGATCCTTGCGAAGAAAGGAATGATTGTTCTCTCTGATGAAGGGCAACAAGTGCTTGTTTATGATGGATCGCGTCAAGATGTGTCGGGTGAAACAGGCACGCTCAATAGGCTTGATTTTGATCGTTACTCGATTGACTTACCTGAAGGAAAAGACGTGCGTTTGCGCTGGAAAGAGCCAGATGAAAGGACGTTTTTAGAACTTCTTAATCCAGATGAAAATTTAAAGCGTGATCGTGATAATAAAGACGCATTTATTGTCGAGGCGCATCGACGTATCGTGACGCCATTCTTATCAATAACATTTACAGTTGTCGTTTTAGCGACGTTGCTTCTTGGCCCCGTCAATAGGCGCGGACAAGCGTGGCGTGTTACATTGGCGGCGGCATCAGTTGTTGTTTTACAAGGGTTATTTCTTGGAAGTGTTAACCAATCTTCTCAATCAGTATTTGGTTTGATTGGTATGTATTTAATTACATTTGCACCTCTCATCGGCGGGGTACTGTTATTAAGTCCTTATTCGGAGAAGGTCAGACAAAAATGGTTGTATAGACGCCGCAGCCACTCCGATCAAAAAACGGAGGTTAGCTATGATTAAACAGTTTATGGCTTTCACTCTTAATTTTTATTTGATGCGTGTGTACATCATTAATTTCCTTATTTTGTTATTTTGTTTACTTGGCATTGTGTATCTATTTGATGTTGTTGAGTTGTTACGCCGCGCTGCCAAGTTTGATGATGTGCCTCTTACTTCGGTGTTACAAATGGGATTGTTAAAGTTACCTGAGGTCGGTCAGCAGGTTTTTCCGTTTGTTATACTTTTTAGCGCAATGTTTACATTTTGGCAGCTTTCAAGGCGTTACGAGCTTATTGTAATGCGCTCCTCAGGCCTTTCTGTCTGGCAATTTATGATGCCTGTTATTTTATCTGCAATATTAATCGGTATTGTACAAATTGCAGTGATCAATCCGTTTAGCGCCTATTTAATTAAGCGATTTGAATCTCTTGAGTCTGTTTATTTAAATACACAAACAAATATTATATCTATTTCAAAGCAAGGATTGTGGCTTCGCCAAGAACATGACGATGGTCTCGCTATTCTTCATGCTGAAGAAGTCAAAATGCCGGAGTGGGAATTACAAAACGTCATCGTTTTGTTCTTTGATGAAGATTTTCATTTTCTACGCCGTGTCGATTCTAAGAGTGCGGTCCTTGAAAGAGGGCAGTGGCAATTTAAAAACGCATTTACAAATCAGAATGGTGAAAAGCAGGAACAAGCAGACTATATTTCTATGGCGACAGATTTAACGATTGATGAAATTGAAGAGAGTTTCTCTGACCCTCTCACAATTTCTTTTTGGGCACTGCCTTCATTTGCTAAAACTGTTGAAGCTGCTGGTTTTAACGCTATTCCTCTTAAAGTTCATTTTCAAAAACTTTTATCAACGCCCATCCTATTCTTAGCGATAATATTTTTAGCAGCATCTGTCTCTTTAAGGCCGCCGAGAGAGCAGGGGACATTTATGTTAATTGTTTTAGGGATTGCCATTGGTTTTGGCGTGTTTTTCTTATCTAACTTTTTACAAGCTTTAGGTGCTTCCGGGCAGATTCCGATCTTTATTGCAGCGTGGTTCCCGTCGATTATAGCCTTTATTTTAGGTCTTAGTGTCATATTGAGCGTGGAAGATGGTTAATTTCGGTTGATTTTACTACTTGGCATAGGTAAATCTTAATGAAGTTTAAGATACTGAAAATATTTTATTTTTCAGAATACGGAAAAGGTCTTGTTAACCATTCCACTATAGAATAAGTGATAGTTTTAAACGGCAGAACGGCTGTATCTAATCAAATATAATAAATTGGTAGAAAAGAAGATGAAACAACTGGGGTATAAAACATTAGCGCTAACTTTGGCAGCATGTGTGTCTTTGGCGGCATGTTCAGGTACTATGAGCGGGGCCGATGGTTATTCGGAAATTCCTGATCCTTTTGAAGATGTTAACAGAGTAACGTTTCAATTTAACGAAGCAGTTGATAAGGCTGTCTTAGAACCTGTGGCACGCGGCTATCGCGCTGTAACACCAGGTGGTATTCGTACAGTTGTCAGTAACTTCATTACAAATTTAAAAAGTCCAATCGTTATTGGTAACCAGCTTTTACAAGGTGATCTTGAAGGTGCTGGTAATGCGACAGCACGTATGGTGATTAATACGTTAGCTGGTTTCGGTGGTATCCTTGATCTTGCTGATGAAGGTGGTATTGAGCATGAGCCGGAAGATTTTGGTCAGACACTTGCGACATGGGGTGTTGGCGATGGAGCATATGTTGTTCTTCCACTGCTTGGCCCATCAAGCATTCGTGATGCATCAGGGATGCTTGTTGATAGCTATGCTGATCCTCTTCGTATTTACCTTTTCAATGTTGAAGAAGAGGGCTGGCATTATGCACGCGTTGGCGCAACAGTCTTAAGTGAGCGCGAGCGTTTGCTTGATGTTGTTGATGATCTACGTCGTAACTCATTTGATTACTACGCGGCTCTTAGAAGTGCTTACTATCAGAACAGACAGTCTATTATTCGTGATGAGAAAGCTGTCGGATCTGCGGGAGGCCCTGAAATCCCAGATTACGATGATTTCTAAGATTTTATAATTAAGACAAATAAAAACTTTATCTCATAAGCGTCTTATGCCAATAATGCTCTCGTAATAACGAGGAGACGCTTATGACAAAACTTGGTTTTTTATCTTTAGCAATTATAGCATCTACAAGCACGTCGGCTTTGGCTTTTGATTTTGGCAAAGTCACAGCTCATTATGCAGCGCTATCATCGCATAATAGTGTTTATGTCGAAGTTTCTGATGAGGTCGAGGTAAAAGAACTCACACCGAGTGAGGCGTTCATTGATACGATGGGAAAGACCGCCGTTTCCTTTCTTGCTAATGAAACTTTGTCACAAGATCAAAAAAGAGCTGAGTTCGAAAAGCTTCTCAAGAAAAATTACGACATGAAAACTATTGGTCGTTTCGCTTTAGGTAAAAACTGGAATCTGGCAAATGACGCTCAGCAGAAAGAATATCTGAAGCTTTTTGAGCAAATGGTTGTTGATGTTTATTCACAGCGCTTTGATGATTACGAAGGACAGCGCTTCGAAGTGCGTGCGTCACGCGATGTAGGTAAGAGTGATCAATTGATAAATACAGTAATTATTCCAGATTCAGGCCCGGAGATTGATGTTGATTGGCGTGTTCGTACAAAGGACGGAAAACGTAAAATCATTGACGTTATCATTGAGGGTGTGAGTATGTCTTTGACACAGCGCTCTGACTTTTCAAGCGTTATACAGCGTGGTGGTGGTACTATTGAACCATTACTTGAGCATTTGAGAAGCCGGTAAGTTGTTTTTTATAGGTTAGGCTCTGGTATTGGGCTTTGTGCAGGTTGGTGTCCTTGAAGTGATCTACCGATATTGCCGACACCTCCACTAATTTGCCCGCCAAAGACGCTTCCTGCCATTGTGACGTAAGTCATCAAACCTTTTGCAGAATCGTCGTTACTGTCGTTGAAACTTGGTGTTTCAGCGCCCATCCATCTGGTTAGAATGGTGTTTGGAATCATATCTATTAATTTAAAGCTGGCCATACCAATCATATAGACCAAAATTGCATAAATGATTGTAAAGAAGAAGTCGTCAACAGGTCCGCGCATCCAATCCGTGGTACCCGTAGGAGCTGATCCTCCAGCGCCACGCGCACCAGCACAGAAGCTAGATGTATTGGCGTCGAACCCAGCTAGGTTTGCAATAGCGAGTTCAAAAATATCGTTAAGAACCCTCACCATGGCAGCAAAAACAGAAATAGCGGCAATAAGACCAAATATGATGAGTATTGGGCGTATAAATATCTCGAAAATCAGGAAGTATCCTTGAATTCCGGCCTCTCCAGGGATCCCATCGCCATCGATGCGTAAATGTGCCAATGCCCATAAAGGAATGGCGACCATCGCTTCAAATATGCTTTTTACCCATCCACCGACAGCAAAGAAGAAATATAGAAATGGCATAAATGGAACGACATAGAATAATAAGAAGCCTATCAATAATCCTATGCTGGTGACTGTTCCGAAAAATTGTGCAAACGCGAATGTTGTGGAACTAACTGCACTTGAGGTAACGCCCAAGATGGTTGTTAAAACCGTTAGTCCTGCTGCAGAGATAGAACTCTCAATCATTGCGCGCCCAACACCAGAGAGTTGAGCCAAAGGATGTATATCAGCATTTTTACACATATCAAATAGGCCCTCGGTGCCGAGGACAGTATTGATTGTATCCACTATGATATTACCTGTGCGTCTTTGCTCTGGTTGATAATTAACCCAGTTCAAATATGGTTGGTTAAGAGCAATCGCTATTTGTCTATCAATAGGAAAATCTTCAAAAGGATCAACTGTTCCCGCAGAGAAAGAAGGTGTGAACTGATCTTCAGGCGTAGGGTTGTCATCACTCTCTAGCTTTGTTTGATGAACAGTTTCCATGACAAGGGGGTAGGATTTGGCTCTAGGAATTCCCATGAGCGCTGATACCAGGGCACCATTTTTTTGAGCTATTTTATTATACCATATACCGGCGCCAGCCCAGCCCAGCTGCCTGCTTTCATCTGTCATGTCGTAAACGGAATTACCATCATCGTCGGTCGCAATTTGCGCCTGCACAGCATCATAGACAACTCCATCTGTTCCGCTACCATCTCCTTCGAAGAGCGTTTGCATTTCCGATACGATATAGTCGGCCATTTCTTGACCCGGGATCAGGTAGTTTGCATCCCCTTCAGTTGAATATTTAAGAAAGTTGGCCACGTAGTTATGGGCGTTAACATCTATAGTCGTATATAAATCTGTAACCCGCCCGCCAGAAGCATTAAAGTCTGCGAACCATATATTTTTTATTAAATCAAAATAGGCTGTTTGAAAGACAGCAGATCCTGGTTCGGATACATCAGAAACTGGCAGTGTTATAGATCCACAATATGGTTCTATACCTCCTGCGACATTTGGATAACGATCGCTATTTTTTTCTCCGAAAATAATTGTTAAATCATCTCCACCAGAACGGATAGCGAAATCTTGGAATGTAATATCAGCTGTCGCTGGATCATCAGTAGCATCAATGGTTCCATCACCATTTGTATCTGTTTGATCTTCAGAGAGTGAAGTATTGTCTGAATCGCCATTACCCCACGAAACATGGGCCTGTATATCATAGTCAGAGCGTCCTGCGTACGCCCATTCACAAGTTTTCACAATGAGCATGAATGCAGGAACTTCTGATATTTTGTTGATGTCTGCTTCAGGCAAAGAAATAAGATTGTTCCTATTTCCTGCAGGAGTTTCGCCGCCATGCTCGATATGATCAACAAAGTAAATCCATCCGCTTGTCGCGAGACCCGATCCATACTTTGCGGCGTGCATGAGGATTATTTGCCCGCCGTTTAAGCCTGATGAGATAGGGATAATAAGGCCAAAGAAGATAATAAGCCTAGGTGCAACCCAAGTGTGCGTAAAACGTTGCCCAAAAGGAACCCCAGACTGCACCGTCTCGGATACTATCGTAATGACAAAATATAGGATGATAATAACGCTGACGATTAAGATACCTATGCTGTAAAACTCAAGCATTGCTTGTAAGCCGGCATGAAATGCGTTGGCATTGGCTATTTCATTAGAGTCAAATACGCCAGGAACACCAAATACGAGGTCTAGCAGCCTGAATGCTATGTCAGTTTCATTGTGAACGGTTGTAAAAAAGCCACCATAGTTAGTGGGCATTGCCGGTTGCGCACTAGCCGCTTTAATAAATAAGGAGATAGCTAGCACGACAAATTGAAGTACAAAAAGCACAAGGCCAACAATAACGGATCCAAAGATAATAATCTGATCAATATTTTTTTTAGAAAAAGTGATGTTATGTGCTGCTGCGCCTAAAACTTTTCTAATCGTGTATTTGTTATTTGGATCGTTTGATAGAGCAGGATGGTTGTTTGGTAAAATACGCGCGGCATTAAAGATATAAGCTATTAGAAAACTTAAGTATGAAAAAAATCTTGTCCCAAATAATGCCTTAAAGCGCGGAAATATTTGCGGCAGAAGTAAATATTTTAAAGTACCTGCTTTTGTCATTTAATAACCTTATGGTGGCGTGCTTCCAGCTGGGGGAGGTTGTACAGGTACAATTCTCTCTCTAACGCCCTGTGTCGCACTACTAAATGCGCTTCCTGCTTGACCGAGAGCACCTTGGATCTGTCCGCTGATCATTGTACCACCAACAGCCACTTTCTGCATGAGACCTTCCGCAGGTTCGCCAGCCTGATCATTGTAGGTGTTCACGCCTGTACCCATCCAACGCATGATATTGTTTGGTATCATATCAATAAGTTTAAAAGTCGACATACCGATCATGTACACCAAAATGGCATAGACAACTGTGAAGAAAAATTCATCGATAGGTCCGCGAATCCACTCAGCGCTACCGACTGGATTTGAACCACTACTTGTAGTACATCCTGTTGGAGCTGCTGCACCGCCGCCGCCAGCACCTGCTGATGTTGCGGATTCAAAGCCTGCTAAGTTGGATGTTGCGAGATAGAAAATATCGTTCAGCACTTTGACCATGGCACCAAAGACTGTAATGGCAGCTAGCAAGCCAAATACGATAAGGATAGGTCGGATAAAAATTTCAAATATGAGATAATACCCATTAATCGCCGCATCGCCTGGTAGACCTTGTCCGTCTATTCGTAAATGCGCAAGTGCCCAAAGAGGTAGCCCAACCATTGCTTCGAACAATCCTTTAACCCAACCACCAACTGCGAAAAAGAAATATAAAAATGGTAAAAACGGAACCAAATAAAACAATATAAAGCCGATTAATATTGTGATGCCTGCAATAGTAAATAAGAAACTAGAAGCTGCGCCTGCTGCAGCTGCGCCAACAGGCAGAGTTGCACTTAATACATATCCACCAAGTGCCAATCCTACGTTTCGTATTGAGCTTTCGATTAATCCTTTACCTAGAGCGGATAATTGAGCCATAGGGTGAATGTCTGCGTTCGCACACATATCAAATAGGCCTTCTGTTCCAAAAATCAAATTGATTACATCAATAAAGACGTTATCTGTGCTTCCCTCTTCATTATCTGCCCAGTATTCGTGAATATCTTTTAAGCCTTCATGGATCTTAGAGTCCATATATACAGCCGGAGGCACTCCGCGCCCGTTCCTAAGGCTTGCTTCAAATTCATCACGCGATGAACTTTCGTTGCCTTGTAAATTTTTGTAACGGTAATATTCCATGACCTCTGGATAGCGGCGTGTATAAGGAACATTCGTTGCTGATGAAATGAGATTACCATTTTGCTGCGCGATTTCGTTATACCAGATACCTGCACCGGCCCAGCCTTGCTCACTATAGACGGTGACTGCATCAGCTGTGTATTCGCTTTGTTGCTGTATTACTCCAGCACGAATTGCCGACTCAATTCTCGATTCTGCGGCTTCAATAATATCATCTCTGTTTTGGGCTGTAGGAAGAAAGTAAGTGCCAGATGGTTCTACTACTCTGTCTATGTATTGTTCTGCAAAGATTCGCATGCCATTAAAATTAGTTAGCCACATCGATCTGACGAGATCAAAGTAGGCTGTATTGATGAGGCGACCGCCATCATCGGTTATATGCGTTACATCTAACGTTAGTTCACCACAATATGGGTAAACATTACCTGGGTGATCTGTGTAGGCTGTATTTTGTTCGCCGAAGACAATACTAATATTGCCGTTGTTGTAAAAAGTTAGGGCGCTATCATAATCACTAATAACTTCGGCGGCGCCGCCGTCATAAGATTTAACAAGATACGCATCAATCGTAATAGGAAACGAAAGACCGCTTGTTTCATTTTCATAGGCGTATTTACAACCCTTAGCGATCATCATAAAGCTCGCAAGTTCGCGTAGGCGCGGTACATTTGGCGTTGCGATGAGTTCGTCACTTTCGGCAAGGCCGCCTAGATAATCCGCATTTGCATTGATTCGCACACGGTTAAATTCAACCCATCCATTTGTTGCAAATCCAGAGCCAAACTTTGCGGCATACAGTGTTATCCATTGCGCGGAATTTAATCCATAACTAATCGGAACTAGCAAACCTATGGCCACAACAAGGCGAATAGGTGCCCATACGTGGTTAAATCTTTTACCAAAAGGTGTTCCGGTTTGTGCGGTCTCTGCCAAAACCGCAAAGACGAAGTAAGCAAGAATGATGGCGGCAATAACTAAAATTCCAAGACTATAATATTGGAACAAAGAGTGCATAGCAGCATGGAAAGTTGTCGGTGTAGTTAATGAAGGCGCAAACATTCCAGGAATTCCGAAGACTTGAGAAAGTAACTGGAAAGCAATATCGGTGTCCGGGTTTGGTGTTGTGATAAATCCACTATAGCTTGCCGGGATCTGAGCAGATGCCGATCCCATCATGATTGATCCGAGGAGTAAGATAAATTGGAACGATAATAAAACAATGCCTATGAGTAATAAGAAAAATATAAGAACTTTATCAATATTCTTCTTATCAAAAACCAAGTGAGAAGAGGCTTCAGTTAAGACCTGGAAAACACCATATTTTCCCACATTTCCGGACTGTGTATACGGATGATTATTGGGTAAAATATTAACAGCACGATATACGAGTGCCATGTTGTAGGCCAATGTATCAAACCCATTGCCGATTAATGTACGAAACCTGTCACCCAAACCAGGGAGAAGGGCGTAACGGAAGATTTTACCTGTTGTGAGGGCTAATATCATCCGGCACCTCCTGGTGGTCGTGTAGGCTGGGCTGCTGCGTTAGAGAGGCCACCTATACCTTGTCCTAGTTGTGTAAAGCCACCTGCAAGTTGACCACCAATACGCATACCACCAATAGCGGCGTATTGTGAAAGTCCTTGGGTTGGATCTTGCGTGTTATCACTGAAGGCTGAAGCAGAAGAACCAATCCAACGTAAAATGTTATTTGGAACTAAGTTGATCATTTTAAATGATGCGATACCCATCATATACAAAATGACGGCATAAACGATTGTGAAAAAGAATTGATCAATTAAGTGTCGTCCAAATTCATCTGTTTCAGCCCCTGGTACGCTCAAATCATTACCTGTGACATTAATAACAACAAGGTCGAAAATAGAATTAAGTGTCGTGGCTAACGCAACGAAGGTCGCCATACCTGCAACAAGACCGAATACGGATAAGATAGGCCTTAAGAAAATTTCTAATATTAGGTAATATCCGTTAATGGCATTCTTTCCAGGAAGACCTTCACCATCAATTCTTAAGTGTGCAATTGCCCAAAGAGGAGCAGCGCACATTGCTTCGAAAATACTCTTCACCCATGCACCGACGGCGAAGAAGAAGTAGATAAATGGCAACATCGGTAGAATATAAAAGAGGATGAAGCCCATTGATAAACCAACTGTTGCGATCGATACAAAAAATCCACTGGCAGCTTGGGCTGTTTGTGCAAAAGGCCCAAGAATAGCTGTGGCGCCACCAAAGAAAGAGGCACCCATAGCAAGCGCCATGTTACGTACTGCGCTTTCAACTAAGCTTTTTCCGATAAGCGTGAGTTGAGCGAGCGGATGAATAGAGACGGTTACAGGCCCGCCTCCTCCCGCAGGAGTATATGTCACGTTTTGTCTTATATTAAATAAACCATTCAGGCCAAATATGGCAGCTATTGCATCTTTAAAAACGTTATATGTGAGTCCGGTTTCGCCGCAGCGCCAATATTGGTATGTTTCATTCATTACACGAGCGTAATAAGATTCTGTAGCATTTAGATCAATGCGATCTTGTTCTGCAGATTCGGGCAAGTTTGGTTCAAACATTTTACAGGAAGAAGTCTCAGCTGAATGCTGTCGTCTTTCTTCTAAAACTTTTTTTAGGACTTCTGGGTATTCTTTTTCATGCGGGAAATCCATTACCGCAACTGTATAAGCACCGTTTACTTCTGAAATTTTGCTATACCAAATACCAGCGCCGCCCCAGCCACGATTAAGAATTTCATCCGTCATTTCAAACTGAACATTCGTGCGTGCATCATCAATAAAACTGCGAATATCAGTATCAATTATAGATTGTATTGATGAGACGATAGAATCTTTGTAAGACGATGGTGGTTTTATGCTAAGTTGGCAATTGTCCCCTGAGGGGCCACCTCCACCGCCGCTTCCAGGGTCTGTAATTGTACATACAGAGCGGCTTCTTGCGGGGTGTTGAGACCATGAAATCCGTTGACCAATAAAATCAAGGTAAGTGCTTACCCATAAGAAGTTAACAATGCGAAAATAATTTTCTTGTAGATTTGATGTTGACGTAGGTGCTCCGCCACCGCCGCCTGACGATACAGTGGTCGCCTCATCACTTAAACCTGCCGGAACAATAACGGATCCACAGTAAGGTCTGACAGCAGAGTTCCCTCCTGCACTGATATCTTCACCAAAGATGATTTCAATATCGCCATTTTCACTTGCTGCTTTTGCTACTGAATATGTAGATGCGGTGGATATAATGTAGTTAGAGCCGTTATGTACATATGCGTTTATAACTATAGGGGGATCCTCATTAATTGCATATGCTTCACGGCAAGCATGTACGACCGACATAAATGAAACTAAAGAATGTGGATTAGGTGAGTCAGGATATCCAATTAAAGCGGCATCAGGAGCGCCTGTTGGATTGCTTAAACCGCTATTAAACAAAATCCAACCATTCGTTGCAAAGCTAGACCCTAGTTTCGCAGCATGCAGAACAATATATTGCGATCCGTTAATACCGTTTGCGAGAGGAACTAAAAGGCCAATGGCAACAACGAGCCTTATTGGCGCATAAATATGAGCAAAACGCTTACCAAAAGGTGTTCCTGTTTGCGCTGTTTCTGCAACAACGACAACGACGTAGTACAAGAACACAACGACGGCGACAATTAAGATCGCCATGTTGTAGAAATAAAAGAGTTGGTGCAAAGCCAAGTGAAATGGTGTGCCTGTTGGAGCGCTGGATCCAAAAAAACCAGGAATGCCGAAAGTGTGATCTAGCATCTGAAAGGCAACATCTGTTGGTACTTGGGCTGCTGGTGTTTCAAACATACCTTGCGCGAAGGCCTCACGGCTAAAAATCATAAAGACAAGAGCAAGGAACTGTAAAATTAAGAGAAGTATTCCGGCAAGCACAGCGCCAAAGATCAGGACTTGGTCCCAATTTCTTTTATTGACGGTAATGTTATTTGCCGCTGCTGCTAGTACATCTCTTAGCCCATATTTGCCAATATTTGATGGATTAAGGTATGGGTGGTTGTTTGGCAGAATGCGCACTGCGTTATAGACGCTTGCTATCAAAAACGCGAAATAGCCAAAACCTGAACCAACGAGTTCTCTAATTTGGGGAATAAAACCAGGCAAAAGCACGTATCGCAGGACATTTTTAGCCCGCAACTTCTCTTTCAATAATTCATGCGCTTGTGCCGTCATATTTCTCTTTTTAAGGCTAATGCCTTGAATTTATTGGGCTAAAAGCCCTAATTTGATCGTTTCACTACTAATAATTGATTGTATCACAAGGAGATGGCGCGATACCAATTTGAAGGAAGGATGCCTTTTAGATAATAAAAAAGGCGTTAATAACGCCTTGATTATAAATAAAAAAATGAATTTCGAATAGAGTTAAATTTAGATTTCTATCCCGCTTTACGTAAAGGCTTATATTTAATTGTATGCGGTGTTTCCGAATCTTTGCCTAAACGGCGTTTTCTGTCCTCTTCATAATCGGCGTAGTTCCCTTCAAACCAGACAACCTGAGAATCACCTTCATAAGCCAAAATATGGGTGGCAATACGGTCCAAGAAAGCACGATCGTGAGAAATAACGACGGCACAGCCTGCAAAGCGTTCTAATGCTTCTTCTAGAGCTGAGAGTGTTTCGGTATCTAAATCGTTTGTCGGTTCGTCGAGAAGCAGGACGTTGGCACCACTTTTGAGCATTTTTGCCAAATGGACACGGTTTCTTTGACCGCCTGATAAATTCCCAACTTTTTGTTGTTGGTTAGGCCCGCGGAAATTGAAAGCGGACACGTACGCACGGGATTGCATTTCAATCTTCCCGAGTTTTAAAATGTCATTCCCTTCAGAAATCTCTTCCCAAACGGTTTTGTTTGGATCCAAGGCATCACGGCTTTGGTCGACATAACCGAGTTTCACAGTATCACCAACAGTAAAACTACCGCTGTCTGGCGTTTCCTGCTCTGTGATCATACGAAATAGCGTCGATTTACCGGCGCCGTTTGGCCCGATGATTCCAACGATACCGCCAGGCGGAAGTTTAAAGGATAGGTCTTCAATAAGAAGGCGATCATCATACCCTTTAGAAATGTTCTTTGCTTCAATCACAAGGTCACCAAGGCGTGGTGGTGTTGGAATGACAATCTGCGCATTACGTTGTGTTTGATTTTCTGATTCGGCCAAGAGCTGCTCGTATGAAGAAATACGGGCTTTTGATTTGGCCTGACGAGCCTTTTGACCTTGCCTGATCCACTCAAGTTCACGTGCCAATGTTTTCTGGCGCGCAGCTTCTTGTTTTTCTTCCTGTTGAAGGCGCTTTGCTTTTGTTTCGAGGTAAGCCGAGTAGTTTCCTTCGTAAGGAATACCGTTTCCGCGGTCAATTTCAAGGATCCAGCCTGTTACATTATCGAGGAAGTAACGATCGTGCGTCACCATGACGACTGTACCTGTATACTCTAACAGGAAGCGTTGGAGCCAAGCAACGCTCTCTGCATCCAAGTGGTTTGTTGGTTCGTCGAGTAGCAGCATATCTGGTTTTTCAAGAAGAAGACGACATAGCGCGACGCGGCGTTTTTCACCGCCTGAAAGTTTTGATACATCGGAATCCTTTGGTGGACAGCGAAGAGCTTCCATTGCCATCTCAATTGTACGGTCAATTTCCCAACCATCAACTGCATCAATTTTTTCCTGTAATTCACCCATTTCGACCATCAGGGCGTCCATATCGCAATCCGGGTCTGCCATTTCGGCGCCAATGGCGTTGTAACGATCAACAAGCGTTTTTACATCACCCATCCCGTCCATGATGTTTTCAAAAACATTTTTTGCTGAATCTAGCTCGGGTTCTTGTTCTAAATATCCGACGCGTACACCCTCTGCAGCCCATGCTTCGCCACTATATTCCTTATCAATACCGGCCATAATCTTAAGAAGCGTTGATTTACCAGCGCCGTTTGGCCCTAAAACACCAATTTTTGCACCAGGTAAGAATGAAAGCGTGACTTCATTTAGGACAGGTTTACCACCTGGAAAAACCTTGCTCAGGGCTTTCATGACATAGACGTATTGATAAGAACTCATAAAGTGTTTCCTTGAATATTAAGTTGCTCTTCTTTTGTTTCATGATCATTTAGCATATAGTGTGCAGAAGAAAAAGCAGAAGGTGAGGCTATAATGAGTAATAGTGGCTCCAAACATTCAATAGAAGAAGCAACAAGAGGGCGCGCAGAATTCTCACGTCATGGTGGCTCTTTAGGCGCCGCTGGTTTTTTAAGTCCTTACGATGATGCGCAGAGCGCAGATTTTCTTTCTAAACCAGGAGAAACCGCCATTGTAAATCCGCCAAAAGACGGGATGAACACATTTGAAATTGGTGTGGCCTGGGATAATATTGTCCCGAAAGCAGAGAAAAAGGGCTTTTTACAAAAATTAATGGGCGCTAAAGGCGATAAAGCGCCTGCTGCTGGTGTAGATTTGGATGTTGGCTGCCTTTATGAATTAGAAGATGGCTCACGCGGTGCTATTCAGGCATTTGGCGATCGATATGGAGATTTTGATAACTCTCCATATATTCACCTTTCTGGAGATGAACGTACAGGTGATGCAGAAGGCGATGATGAAATTATTCGGGTTAATGGAGCTCACTGGGATAAAGTAAAGCGCATTGTGATTTATCTTTATATTTATGGCGGTGCAAAAAATTGGGAAACTGTACGTCCACAGATACAAGTCCGTGTTCCGGGTGAAAGACCAATGGTTGTAACGCTTCAGGCGCGACGAGAAGAACTTGCTTTGTGTGCGGTTGCTGGTCTTGAAAACGTACGGGGCGGAATCCGAATGACAAATTATCTAGAATATTTCCCGGGGCATGATGAATTAGATCGTGCTTTTGGCTTTGGTTTGGATTGGACTGACGGGCGAAAATAAAACTATCTATATCCGCCTTAATTCTCTAGGTTACGGCAAAATTTAACAGAAAAAGAGCTATATTTATGGACACGCAACTTCTTATTTTTGCCATCGGTGCCCTTGGGTTTGGAATGTACCTTCTCTTCAAGGGAGGTGATTGGACTATCGATGCAGCGGTTTTTATAGCAAGGAAGCTTGGTGTTTCTCCTCTCGTTATTGGTTTTACGATTGTAGCGTTCGGAACATCATTGCCTGAGCTCTTGGTTTCCATCAATGCTAACCTCACGGGTTCTCCCGGTATAGCGATCGGTAATGTTATTGGGTCAAATATAGCTAATATTTTGTTTGTTATTGGGGCTACCGGTTTTTTTGCAACGCTCGCCGCAAGTCGAAGAGATATACTGCGCGATGTTGTTGTGATGATGCTTGCGACGGTTTGGATGATGTATCTTATGGCTTCGGGTAATATCACACAAGTTGCCGGTTATGGCATGATTGCAGTCTTGTTGAGCTATGTTATCTGGCAATATTGGATGGCATCAAAGGGAAAAATTGACGTCGAAGAGCCGGACGTTCCTGAGTATAAAAACATCGCGATGGCGCTCTTGTTTCTCGGCTTGGGATTGGTTTCAATTGCCCTTGGCGCAGAGTTTCTTGTTCGGGGTGCTAAGACTGCTGCGAGTATTATCGGTGTCCCTGAAGACGTCATTGGTTTAAGTGTGATTGCGATCGGTACGTCTTTGCCTGAGCTTTCAACGTGCGTTATTGCGGCCATGAAGAAACAAACAGACATTATCATTGGTAACATCCTTGGATCGAATGTTTTCAATATTTTGATGATTATTGGTGCAACAGCGATGATAAAACCGATTGAAAAATCTGTTATTGCGCCTCAGGTTGTTCAGCTTGATATGTGGGTAATGTTTGGCGTGTCTGCGCTGTTTTCGTTCCTGTTGTTAACCTATGGTCGTATCAATAAATTTATAGGGGCCGTCTTTTTAATTGGATATGTATTTTATATTGGACTGATTTATGCGCTATACTTAAGTAACGATGTCCATCTTTTGGCGAGTTAGAGAAACGTAAAGGCAAATGAATATGCAAGATGATCTCGATCCAACACAAAGCGGTTCTATAAATATCTCTTCTGAGGTGAAGTTTGAAAGTGAAGAAAAGGCATCACCCGCTGAGGATTTGGCGCCGTCATCACAACCAAGCGAGGAGCTAGATGATGAGGCATTGTTTGCGACTGCTGAAGAACCAATCAATAGGGTTAAACGCGGTGACGAAATTAACATTACGGCTAAAGATCCAACAATTCGCAATATCGATATTGGTGTCGGGTGGGATTTAAAAGCTTTTGATACGAATCCATTAGATTTGGATACGAGTGTTTTCTTACTTGATAAAAACGATCAGACCCGTGTGGACGAAGATTTCATATTTTACAATTGTATGATGGGAGCAGAAGGGGCCGTAAAGCATCACGGTGACAATAGGACAGGCGCAGGCAATGGTGATGATGAAAAAGTATCCATCGAATTAAATACGCTACCTTATGATGTAACGAAGATTGTCTTTGTTCTTTCTATCTATGATGTTGATTATCAGGAGCATAATTTCTCAATGGTGAAGAATGTGTTTTTTCGTATTACAAACCAAGAAACACACCATGAGATTTTTCGTTATGAACTGGATGAAGAGCTTTCGGCCGGACATGAAGGCCTCATTATCGGGCATTTAGAGCGTATTGGTATGGAATGGGTTTTCCGTGCTATCGGTGAAACGGTAGAGGGTGGTCTTCAGACAATTGCGAAGAATTACGGAATAGTTATCGCGGAAGATGCTCAAGCCTAATAGGCACTAAGGGCGATTATCTGCCCATTCCACCCTTCATATCGTACATGTTTTGCGGCTTTATTTTTGGCGCTTTTTTCGACCCACCAGTAGCGCCACCACCGTATTTTTCATTACTTTTCATCTCTCGCTCTAAAATAGCGTCAATGTCAGGAATGACATTCATCTTTAACTCTTGTACGCAGGCGTTAAAAAAGCCGCAGCCTTTTTCTTCAGCGTTATACGTCGTACCTTTAATACTCTCGCCTTTAATTTTTACTTCGGCTACATCCCATTTATCTTGTGTTGAAGGGCGTGCGAGCATCCAAAAAACCTGTTCAAAAGGTTTTTCATCACCTTGTGGGTTACCGCGCACGAATTGCATTTCGGCTTCTATTTCGTCGCCGTCATTATTCATACGAACTTCTGCACTACAGGTTAAATCACGTTCTTCTTCATATGCGGACCACGGACAGGTCTCGTATGCTGACAAAATGTAGCCAACACCCAGTTTATCCATCAATTCTTTTAATGGGACGCGCATAATTTCATTATACGGCAAAATTGCCGCTTTACTCCTGTTTTTACGTATTTAGCGTTATTTTTCAGCTTTTACAGCTATTTTTTCATCATTTGCAAAGATAATTGATAAATTATCGCCGCTTTGTACGTTTTTCGCATTACTGATGATCTCTCCAGCTTCATTTTGAACTGCGGCATAACCGCGCTCTAAGACACGTTTAAATGATAAGCTTTCAAGCATACGTGAAAGGGATGATAGCTGTGTATGTTTATCCTTGAGGAGCTGAGGGGCAGTTTTTTCTAAGCGTTCGCTTTGATATTGAAGGCTTCGCGTTGAATTGTTTATAAGATCTTTCGGGCTTCGTATACGGCCTGATATTTTGCTGTACGTGTTCTCTTTTACAGATAGGTTTTGTTTTAATGCATGGGTCAGTTTGTCTCCTAAATGATCAACGCTCTGCATTCTATTTTCTAGTAACTGTGAAGGGTTTCCTAATTTTGCTGACCAAGTGTCCAGTACATTTTTTTTGCTATCTATTAATCTAGACAAAGCACCGTAAAGCCTTAGGTTATCGTCCTGTACTTGCGCCATAAGTTGGGAACGCATAGGTACAGCCATTTCTGCGGCGCCCGTTGGAGTTGGTGCTCTTAAGTCTGCAGCGTAGTCCACAATTGTAGTATCTGTTTCGTGTCCCACAGCCGAGATAATCGGAATGTTTGAATCTGCGACGGCACGTACAACGATTTCCTCATTGAATGGCATAAGATCTTCTAAAGATCCTCCACCACGGGCAACGATTAACAGGTCCGGTCTTGCTAAAGTGCTACCGTCAAAATTATTGAAACCATTGATGGCGCCGGCAATTTGTTCTGCTGCGCCTTCTCCTTGTACGCTTACTGGCCATAGAAGTACGTGCCTTGGAAAACGATCTTTCAGGCGATGCATGATGTCACGGATAACAGCGCCTGTTGGTGAGGTGATAACACCAATAGTTTTGGGCAAAAATGGGAGTTGTTTTTTTCTGCTTGGATCAAAAAGGCCTTCGGCGGCCAGTTTTTTACGTCGCTCTTCAAGCATTTTAAGAAGTGCGCCTTCGCCAGCCAGTTCCATTGAATCGATAATAATTTGATAGCGTGAGCTTTTAGGGTAGCTGGAGACTTTACCAGTAACGACAACATCCATACCATCTTCCGGCTTTATGGAGAGGCGTCCAAGCGTGCCGCGCCAACATATAATATTAACGTTGGCATTTTCATCTTTGATGTCACCATAAAGGTGCCCAGAAGCAGCAACTTTTACGCCGAATAACTCTCCGCGAATACGAATACGCCCGTAAGTTTCTTCAAGAGTGCGTTTCAAAGAATTCGCTAACTCAGATACGCTCATCTCGGGAACGTTACTAACGGTTTTATTAGCGGCTGTTGATGCTTTAGCGCTATGGCTGAATAAATCTTCTGTGCTCATGTGGAGGATGGTATAATTTTGACAGACCAATAACAACCACCATCTTTAGCTCTCGACATGTCCAAAGCCTATCTTGACCATATTTATAAAAACGAGGACGATGCAGTTGCCGAGATTTTAAATCAACTTGATTGGCCAGAAGAAAAAGCATCTAAAATTTCTGAGATGGGCGCCGATTATGTACGCCGTATTCGTAAAACGCGTCGTAAGCAGGGAAGCCTAGAATCGTTCTTTCAGCAATATGGGTTAAGTACAGAAGAGGGGCTTGCCCTTATGGCGCTTGCAGAGGCTCTTTTACGTGTACCTGATAGCGCGACGGCAAATGCTCTCATTCGCGATAAGGTGTCAGGTACAAACTGGCTTAAGAATATGAGCGATGATAAGGATTGGCTGACGCGCGCAGCTGGCCTTGGTTTGACGGTGACAAGCGGTACAATGAACAGCCTGTTTTCTAAGGTTGGTGAACCCCTCATTCGTGAAGCAATGGTGCGTGCGATGAAGGTGATGGGTAAACAATTCGTTATCGGTGAAACACTTGTCGGGGCAACGAAATCAGCGAAAAAATTAGAAGAAAAAGGCTATCGCATGTCTTATGACATGCTAGGTGAAGGTGCGCGAACAGCAAAAGATGCGCAGCATTATTTTGAAGGATATTTAGGTGCGCTTCACGACATCATTGAACATACTGAAAAGACAAAAAAAGACGATAAGAAAAGACCCGGTATATCTGTTAAGCTATCTGCGCTTCATCCACGTTTCGAATATACGCAAAAAGAAAAATGCGTATCCGAATTAATTGAAAAACTTGTTCAGCTCTGCGAGGTAGCAGCGCAGCATGATATTACTTTAACCGTTGACGCTGAAGAAGTAGCGCGATTGGAAATAACGCTCGATATTATTGAGGGTGTTTGTCGCGCGCTATCAAATGATAAAGCATTTAAGAAGTGGAATGGTTTCGGTATTGCCATTCAAGCTTATCAAACGGCAGCTCCATTTATTATTGACCATATGCATGATTTGGCCGTGCGCTATAGTCGTAAATTTCAAGTTCGCCTTGTGAAAGGTGCGTATTGGGATGGAGAGATAAAACACGCGCAAGATAATGGTTTTAAAGGCTATCCCGTCTATACACGTAAATCAAACACAGACGTTTCCTACCTTTATTGTGCGCAGAAATTACTGGCGAGTAGAGATGCGCTTTATCCAATGTTTGGAACGCATAATGCGCATACGGTTGCGAGTGTTATATCTATGGCGGGTGATGCAAATGGATATGAATTTCAAAAGCTATATGGCATGGGTGATGCGCTTTATAACCAAGTAATTGATGATCATGATATTGTGATTAGTGTTTATGCACCAGTTGGAAATTATAGTGACCTATTGCCATATTTAGTGCGCCGTATGCTAGAAAATGGTGCAAATTCATCTTTTGTAAATCAGATATATAATAAGAAGTATAAGCCTGAAGAAGTCGTTGTTGATCCTGTTCAAAAATGCGCTTCAAATGAACAAAAACGCCATCCTAAAATCGCGCTTCCCGATGATATGTTTGGCGTTACAAGGTCGAATTCTAAAGGGATAGATCTATCATATTCTTCTGATGTGCAGGTTGTGATGGATGACTTAAAATTTTATAGCTCTAAAATTTATGAAGCGGCCCCACTTATAAGCGGGAAGTTCAAAAAACAACATGGTGCCGAAGAAGTGTTTTCTCCCGCGAACAATAATGATCATGTTGGAAGTGTTGTATTTACTGACCTTTCGCAAACCTCTCTTGCATTCGATGCGGCACAAGACGGTCATCAAATATGGTCGCAAACGTCAGTATCTCACCGCGCGGCAGTATTGAAAAAAATGGCTAACCTTCTGGAAGATAACATGCATGAGCTCATCTCTTTATGTGTTCGCGAGGGTGGAAAAACAATTGACGATGCAGTTGCTGAAGTGCGCGAGGCTGTTGATTTCTGTCGCTACTATGCGCTACGCGGTTTACATGATTTTAATGAAAATGGAATGGCTCTTCTTGGTCCTACAGGTGAGAAAAATATATATACACTTGAATCTCGTGGTGTTTTTATTTGTATTAGCCCATGGAACTTTCCACTTGCCATCTATTTAGGGCAAATAGGCGCTGCCCTTATGGCTGGTAATAGTGTGATTGCCAAACCTGCGGAACAAACATCTCTTATTGGTGTTTTTGCGGCGCAATTATTTATCAAGGCCGGTTTACCTCCACAGGCGCTGACAATTTTACCAGGTGCCGGAGATGTTGGCGGAGCGATCGTTGAACATCCCAAAACAGCTGGCGTTGCATTTACCGGCTCGAATGAGGTTGCAAAAATTATTCAAAGATCCCTTTCTGATAAAGAGGGGCCAATTGTACCATTAATCGCAGAAACTGGCGGCCAAAACGCTATGATTGTTGATAGTTCGGCCTTAACGGAGCAGGTCGTTGATGATGTTATTTTAAGCGCGTTTAAATCGGCGGGACAGCGTTGTTCGGCTTGCCGCATTTTATTTATTCAGGATGATGTTGCTGATCGTACGCTGGAGATTTTAAAAGGCGCTATGCATGAACTTGTGCTTGAGCACCCTACAAATTTATCAACTGATATTGGTCCAATTATTGATATGGAGGCGCTTGCTGTTCTCCAAAAATACAAATCTCGTCTGCAAGGATTTGGGAAAGAAATAGCAGAAGCACCACTTGATAGTGATCTTCATAAGCAAGGAACGTATTTTGCGCCAATTGCATATGAAATTCCTGATTTATCTTATCTGGATAAGGAAGTATTTGGTCCTGTTCTACATGTCATTCGATATAAGTCTGATGAAGTCGATGCACTGATTGATCAGATTAATGAGCTTGGTTACGGCCTCACTTTTGGTGTTCACAGCCGTATTCAACGCTTTGTAGAAAAACTCTCTCAGCGCATTAAAGTCGGTAATGTTTACGTCAATCGTGGCACGACGGGCGCTGTTGTTGGTGTGCAACCCTTTGGTGGTAGAGGGCTTTCAGGAACGGGGCCTAAAGCAGGCGGACCCCATTATTTACACGCTTTTGCAACCGAAAAGGTCGTGAGCACCGATACAACAGCTGCGGGCGGCAATGCTTCTCTTGTCATGATCGGTGATTAGGCTATAGTACAGCCGATGTTAACCAAAAATATGGATAAACAATGAAGATTTTATTAGTTGGATCTGGTGGTCGTGAGCACGCTTTGGCTTGGGCTATCGCAAAATCACCGAACTGTACGAAGCTCTATTGCGCCCCTGGTAATGCTGGTATAGCGAATGATGCGGAGCTTGTTGATATTGGCGCAGAAGATGTTGAAGCGCTCGTGGGTTTTGCAAAAGAGAATAAAATTGATTTTGTTGTTGTTGGTCCAGAAGCACCGCTAGTCGCTGGACTTGTTGATGCGCTTGAAAAAGAAAATATCCCAGCCTTTGGCCCAAAAGCGAATGCTGCGATCTTGGAAGGTTCAAAAGGCTTCATGAAAGACCTGTGTGCGAAGTGCGATATTCCAACGGCGCGTTACAAACGATTTAATAATTTAGAAAAAGCGACCGAGTTTATTCATGAACTTGGCGCGCCAATCGTTATTAAGGCTGATGGTCTTGCGGCTGGTAAAGGTGTTATTATTGCTGAAACAGTTGATGAAGCAATCGAAGCGACAAAAGAAATGCTCTCGGGTAGTGCTTTTGGCCTCGCTGGTAGTGAGATTGTCATCGAAGAGTTTATGGATGGTGAGGAGTTAAGTTACTTCGCGATTTCTGATGGAGAAAATTTTATCCCGTTTACTTCTGCTCAAGACCATAAGCGCGCGTTTGATGGTGATGAGGGGCCAAACACAGGTGGTATGGGTGCTTACTCTCCGGCGCATTTCATGAGCGATGATCTAGAACAAAAAATCATAGAAACAATTATCAAGCCGACTGTTAAAGGTATGGAAGCGGAAGGGTGTCCTTTTGCTGGCGTTCTTTATGCGGGTCTTATGATTGTTGATGGTGTGCCAAAGCTAATCGAATATAATGTTCGTTTTGGTGATCCGGAATGTCAGCCAATGTTAATGCGTTTAAAAAGCGATATTGTTGAGTTGTTATATGCATCTGCGACGAAATCTTTTAATGAGCTTGCACCATTAGAGTGGGATCAGGACGCGACACTTTGTGTTGTGATGGCTGCTAACGGTTACCCAGGATCATACGAAAAAGGAACGCCGATTAAAGGCACGGATGAGCTTAACTCTCTAGCGGATGTGAAGCTTTTCCACGCGGGTACGCTAACGGATAATAGCGGCGCATTGATTAACACTGGCGGCCGTGTTCTGAATATCGTCGGTAAAGCATCAACGATTGAAGGTGCGCAGGCAAAAGCATACGAGGGCGTCTCTAAAATTGATTGGCCAGATGGCTTCTGCCGTAGTGATATAGGATGGCGCGCAGTCAAAGCGGATAAAGAAAAAGCGGCTTAGCCTTTTTTGCGTTTCGCTTGAAAGAATTCCTTTAAAATTAAACTACATTCGTCGGCCATGACTCCATGGTCGATGTTTATTTTGTGATGGCATGTTTCTTGTTCAAAGAATTTTACGCCGTGCAATACACCTCCGCCTTTGGGATCGATTGCGCCAATCACAAGGCGATCAATACGCGCAAAAGCAATTGCTGCTGCACACATCGTGCAAGGTTCTAACGTGACATAGAGTGTTGTTCCCGGAACACGCTGTTTTTCTATTTTTTTACATGACTCACGAATACATAAGATTTCTGCGTGCGCGGTTGGATCAAATTTTTCAATCGTACGATTACCATTCTGCGCCAAGATTTCGTTCGTTTCATTACAGACGAGTACGGCGCCAATAGGCACCTCATCACGTTTTTCGGCCTCTTTTGCCTCTTCTAACGCGATTTCCATGTAGCGATGATCGATGTTTTCTGTCATAAGATGACTTAATGGAAAAGAAGACACAAAGTAAAGAGACAAAACAAACTGGTAAAAGCGGAGACCGTATTGCCAAGGTAATGGCGCGCGCGGGGCTTTGTTCACGACGCGATGCAGAAAAATGGATAGCAGAGGGACGTGTAAGCGTTAATGGCGATATTTTAACCACACCAGCGTTCATTGTTGATGGATCAGAAGAAATTATTGTTGATGGTAAGCGTCTGCCAGGCCAAGAGCGTACGCGTATGTTTTTGTATCACAAACCAGCTGGCCTGGTTACAACGCACCGTGATGAAAAAGGCCGGGCAACTATTTTTGATAAGTTTCCGGGTGAAATGCCCCGCGTTGTTAGTGTTGGGCGCCTTGATATGAATACGGAAGGGCTTTTGCTTCTGACGAATGATGGTGAGTTATCACGTTATTTAGAGCTGCCCCAAACTGGTATTCGCCGTACGTATCGTGTGCGTGTGCATGGTAAAATTATTCAGGAACGCCTTGATAACCTGAAAAAAGGTATCCGTATTGACGGTATTCGTTATAGTTCTATTGACGCCGTTATTGATAAAGATGCGGCCAAGAAAGATGGTGCTAATCAGTGGTTAGAAGTTTCCTTAAAAGAGGGGAAAAATCGCGAAGTGCGTAAAGTCATGGAAGCGATTGGTTTGACGGTAAACCGCCTTATCCGTACATCTTACGGACCCTTCCATCTTGGCAACCTTGATCGTGGCGCGATTTTAGAAGTGAAGTACGGACAGCTTCAAACAATGGTGCCTGAGTATTTTAAAAAGAAAGCTTAAACAATGCGAATTGTCGGCGGTATTCATCGATCCAGAAAATTAGAAACACCGAAAAATGATGCTGTTCGTCCGACGAGTGACAAGGTTCGTCAGGCGCTTTTTAATATGCTGAATAGTCGCGGTCTTGTGCAGGACGCTGTTGTTCTTGATGCGTTTTGTGGAACTGGCGCGTTGGGTTTAGAGGCCTTGTCACAGGGGGCAAAAGAAGCGGTGTTTATCGATAAGGCACGTTCTTCACTTGATTTATGCCGTGCAAACATTTCTAACCTAGGTGTTGGTGAAGACGCTCATGTTCTTTGTCAGGATAGTGCAAAGCTAAAAGAGAAGCCTGATAATTTCCTTCAAGCCGACCTTGTCTTTTTGGATCCTCCTTATCGCAAAGGACTGGTTGAGAAAGCTGTGGGCTCTTTGATTGTATGTGGCTGGTTGGCAGATGATTGCGCTCTTGTTATTGAAACAGCAAGCGATGAAGAGCTCAATTTGCCGAATATCGAGATCTTGCAGGAAAAAACATACGGCGAACCGAAAATCATGCTTGCGAAATTACATTCCAGTAAAATAAAGTAGATAAAGCAGGCCTGCCCCTAAGATAATGCGGTAAATTGCAAACGGCGTAAGTGTATGCCTGTTCAGCCATTTCATCATTACTGCAATTGATATCCATCCTGTGATGAAAGACAGCAAAACACCAAGTAGTGATGAGAGGCCTAAGTCAATAGATCCGCTTTGGTAGAGATCATATCCGCTTAATGTTCCTGCGCCTGCAATGGCGACGATCCCAAGGAGTAGTGAAAAACGCGCTGCATCCGTACGCGTGTATCCAAGAAAGCGAGCTGATGTCATTGTAATGCCCGAGCGGCTAGTGCCAGGAACAAGTGCTAGAGCCTGGCTTAACCCGATGAGAAGGGCATGTTTTCCTCCCATTTGTTCTATCTTTTTGTCTGTTTTTCCGTACTTATCTGCAATCCAGAGCACGATACCGAATATTAGTGTCATCCATGCCATGACTTTTAGAAGGCAAAGGAATGATGGTTCCAGTTTTTGTAATAAAAACCCGCAAACAATAACGGGGATGGAAGCTATAATAACGTTTCTGAGAAGATGAAATCCGTCGCTATCTTTTTGGTGTACGTTTGATGCCATCGCCCATATATCTTTATAAAAATACACAAGTACAGCGAGTAGTGTTCCGATATGAACGGCGACATCAAGCATTCTGTTCTCACTCCAGCAGAGATCAACCGATGAATCGCCCATAAGGTAGTGTGTTAAAACCAAATGACCGCTGGAACTAACAGGTAAAAACTCTGTTAGACCTTGAACAATTGCTAAAATAAGAAGGTAGTGCAGCGCCATGCTTTGGTTTAAACTCCGCTATAGAAAAACGTCATCTTAACGTAAGGGATATTCGTTCGATGGTCTATCTTTTTGGTGTGATTGGTTTGATTTTGGGGTTTGGCCTTGGGCTTGGTGTCATTGGTGTTTTTTTACGCAGTGTTGCAACGCAAGATCTTAAAGAGAATAAATCAATATGGTGGACATACGGTCTAGCTGTTTGGATTTTTGCAGGTTTGGGATGCTACGCGGGTGTTTTTCTGTATGGGCGATATTTTTAGGACAAATGATGCGTCATTTTCTTGCTAAAACATTATAAACGGGTAGAGTAGGCACTATGAGAACACTTTATCATCTATGGCTTCATCCTTTTTCGAGAAAAGTTCGCATTGTCTTGGCGGAAAAGGGCCTTCCGTTTGAAGATAAGATTGAAAAAGTCTGGGAGCGTCGCACAGAGTTTTTGGCGATGAACCCTGCTGGAGATGTACCTGTACTTGTTGAGCCGGATGGTACAACGCTTTCTAATTCTCAAGTAATCTGCGAATATTTAGCAGAAGTTTACCCGGAAAATAACTTGCTTGGACCTGATCCAATACAACGTGCGGAAACGCGTCGCTTGGTTGGGTGGTTTGATGTTAAGTTTAACCGTGAAGTTTCTGACAATCTTCTTGGCGAAAAGCTAATGAAACCTCTATTAAAACTTGGCGAACCACACGGACCGTCTATTCGTGCTGGGCATGCAAATATTCACTACCACCTTGATTATATTGGATTTTTGACTGAGAAACGTACCTGGCTAGCGGGTGATAATTTCTCATTAGCTGATATTGCAGCGGCGTCGCATTTATCAGCTATTGACTATATTGGCGATGTTCCGTGGGAAGAACATCAATCGGCTCATGAATGGTATGCACGAGTGAAATCTCGCCCAAGCTTTAAGCCATTACTGGAAGAGAGAATTCCAGGTTTTCAGCCAGCTGATCATTACGAAGACGTCGATTTTTAAGAGGTATAAAAACGAATGTCTGGGAAAAGCAAAAGGCTATTTTGTTTCGGTTACGGCTATGTCTGTGATTATCTTGGATATGATTTGCAACAACAGGGCGGTTGGACGCTTTCTGGTACAACGCGTGATGAAGAACGTCGTAACGAGCTTTTAGCCCGACGTATTCGTACGCATATTTTTGATAATGACCATCCTTTGACGGATCCTGTTTCTGCTTTACGGGATGTGACCCATGTCTTGGTTGCTGCTCCACCTGATAGAAATGGGGCGCCTGCATTCAATATGCATGCTGATGATATTTTAAAGATGCCAAATTTGGAATGGTTTGGTTATTTGTCAACAACAGGTGTCTACGGTGATCGTAATGGACATGCGGTTGATGAAAGCTCTGAGCTCAATCCCACGAATGCCCGCGGTGAGAAACGAGCGCGCGCTGAACAGCAATGGCTGTCTCTTTTCAAATCTCATGGATTACCTGTCCATATATTTAGATTGTCAGGGATTTATGGTCCAGGGCGTAGTGCTTTGGATTCTGTCCGTGTTGGCGTAGCGCGCCGTATTGACAAACCTGGTCATAAATTTAACCGCATCCACGTAGATGATATTGTTCAAGCGATTTTGGCATCATTTGAAAAACCCAACCCAGGATCTGCTTACAACTTAGCTGATGATCTGCCAGCTCCTAGCCATGAAGTGATAGGATATGCGTGTGATCTACTGGGTTTAGAGACGCCGCCACTTATTCCTTTTAATGAAGCAGATTTAGCGCCAATGGCATTAAGTTTTTATAAGGATAATAAAGTGGTATTAAACAACAAAATAAAGGAAGAACTTGGTGTAGCACTAAAGTATCCTGATTTTAAATCTGGGTTACAAGGTTGTTTAGAGGCTGAAAAATATGCCGAAGAGCAGGAAAAATCTGCTTAATTCTCTTGTTTTTGTGTAACAGCTTGATAGGGCAAACGTATAGTTACAGTGGTTCCTACATCTAATTCTGATTCAATGTAAAGATTTCCACCATGAGCTTCCGCAAGTTCTTTTGTGATCGATAAACCTAGCCCAGAACCTTCATATTCTCTTGTATACGAGCATTCAACTTGCTCGAAAGGTTTCGTAATGTTCATCAGTTTGTTCGCGGGAATTCCAATGCCATTATCAATGATGGCTATATCAATATAATCACTTTCTTCACTACATTTTAAAGTGACTTTACCGTCTTCTTTTGTAAATTTAACAGAGTTAGAAAGGAGGTTTAAAATCATCTGCATAACAGCGCGTCTGTCTGCAATAATTTCTAAATCTTCTCCTTTTACATCAGCGAACAGTTTTACATTTTCATCAAGTGCACGGCTTTCCATCATATGAAGAGCAAGTTTAATCGTTTTAATGAGATTAAACTTCTCTAAATTGAGTTCATATTTGCCTGCTTCAATTTTGGACATATCTAAAATGTCACTGATGAGGTCGAGAAGATGTTCACCACTTTCACGTATGCCTGAGATGTATTCGATGTATTTGTCATTTCCAATAGGGCCTAACAATTGATGTTGCATCATCTCAGAAAAACCAATGATGGCGTTAAGGGGAGTTCTCAGCTCGTGGCTCATATTCGCAAGGAACTGGCTTTTGGCAGCATACGCGCGCTCTGCAGAATCTTTGGCCTTACGAAGATCATTCTCTTTTAAGATGGTGTCTGTAACATCTTGCATGATTCCATAAAGCGCAATCACGTCGTACTCATCATCAACTTCACAACGTCCTTCACAACGAATATAACGTGTTTCTCCATCAGAGCGTGTTAAGCGGAAATCAATTTCGTAATCATTTTGTTCAATCATTGCGCGCTGGAAAACTTGTGTCATGCGTCCAGCATCTTCGCGGTAAATCATTGATGTTATATTATCGAGTGTTGGATCAAAATCTTCTTTGTTTTCAAATCCGAACATGCGGTAAATTTCGTGAGAAAGACGGAGTGTTTCATTTCCTACGCGCCAGCGCCAATGACCCATATGAGCAATCGCCTCGGCTTCGGAAAGTTCTCTTTGTTGCCGTTCTAAGCGTTCTTTTTGTTTTTTTATTGCCGTGATATCACGACCTAAAGAAAATATATTGTCTTGGTTAGATTGAAACTGCCAGTGGATCCAATGTAAGCTTCCATCGTTAGAAATCATGCGGGCATCAAAGTCGAAAGAGGCGTCATCTATATCCTCCGCGTTTTGACGAAAGTCTTGTAGAGCGCGGTGAACAAAAGGTCTGTCTTCCTCGTGCACGATATCTAGAAAATTAAAAGATGTTATATTATCGCCGTTCAGTCCAAATAATTTCGAAGATGCAGAGTTTTTGTAAATAAACTGTCCTTCAAAGTCACTTACAAGACAAATATCTTGTGACATCTCCATAAAGGGATATGGGTTAACATCGTTTTGAGCAGAAGCATTTTTCTTTTCTTCGACTTTTTTGGCAACGTACTGTTTTAATTTTTCGCGCGCAGTGATTTCCTCGGCAGAAGCTATTAAATAGCGTTCGCCTTTTTTAATTTCTACCCAATCGAATTGCAGCGCAATTTTTTTACCAGATGGCTTAATTGTTGTAATTTGAAGATCATTATTTGCTATCGGATCTTCTTCAAACACAAAAGCTATATTATCGTTGTGAACAGGATCTGAAATCTCGCAGATAGATAAAAATGATTCTGTTGCGAATAAAATATCACCTTTTTCATCAGCAATAAGACGTGCACCATCATGCAATTCCGACAAATCGGAAATAGGTTGTTTTGAATGACTCTGTGTCTTTGCTGCTTTAGCTGGCATGGCTTGGCATTTCGCTTGGTATAAAAAGAATCAGGAGAAGTCCTGATAAATACCATAATGCCTAAATTCGCATGTTATTACAACTATTGGCTCACTTAAGAAAAAAGCGCCCGAAGGGAGGGCGCTTTTTAACGTGGTTGATAAAATGGTAACTTTTAGTATTTCACGCTGCAGCCATATGGCTTTGTGCTTGAAACTTCAATTTCTGTACCCGCGGCAAGAGAGTCAATTGCTGCCATAACATAGTTTGTCGCACCTTCGATCGCTTCAGGCTTGAAGCTTGAGTCGCTGTCTATTGCCCCTGCATACGCAAGATTACCATCAGCATCTACAACAAACATATGAGGTGTTGTTTTTGCGTTATATAGGCGACCAATATCACCGGAAGCGTCAAGAAGCTGCGCTGTTGCATTTGCACCTTGTTCTTCGGCTACTGCATTTGCTTGTTCACCGTTAACATGGCCTTGCTTACCTTCTGCTGAAGAGTGAATGCTAAGCCATACAACGTCTTTATCTGTCGCTTCTTTTTGGAGTTTTTGCATGTTACCTGAGCCGTAATGTTTCACGACAAAAGGACATTCATTGTTTGTCCATTCTAAGACAACAGTTTTGCCACGAAAATCGCTTAAATTATGTGAGTTTCCATTAGAATCTACAGCCGTAAATTCTGGTGCCATTTCACCCACAGTAGGCGCTGCCTGTGCGTTTGCTGAGAAAATCATGGCTACAGCCGCTAGAGCTGAAAGGAAAGTTAGTTTCATTGTTAATGTTCCTTAATTAAAGGGGTTAAATACGTATCTATTCCTTATTCGTATCAAAGTCTGAAATAGTTTCAAAAATAATATTTTTTGTTAAAAGCTGTGGCAATAGGACAGGATCAGGTCTTTCACCAGTTTTTTCATCAGGCGCTGGATAAAAGACATAAAGCGGGACTCCGTGGCGATCAAACTGGTTTAAAAACTTAGTAATTTCAGGGTCTTTATTTGTCCAATTTCCCTTCAGATAAGTAATGTTTTGATCAGAAAAAAGCTGTCTCGTTTTATCTGTATCAAGGGCAATACGTTCATTGACTTTACATGTAATGCACCAGGCGGCTGTCATATTCACGAAAATAGGATTTTTACTTTCAAGTGCTGTACTCAACGTTTCAGGAGAATAACTAGACCAATTTGATTCTTCAGAAACGCTAATACTCTGTGTTGCAGGTTCGGCGCTTACAATCGGATTGATAACACCAACGATAGCGACGATTAGAAAGATTGTTCGCAGTGTCTTCGCTAAAGAATTATTCGGTGTGCGCTTGAGAAGCCACAGGCCAAATACAATAGCGATCATACCAACCAGTGTGGCAAGCAGTGTCGTGTCTGCTGCTTGTTGTGAGAGTACCCATATAAGCCACGCCGCTGTGATAAACATTGGAAAAGACAAGAACTGACGGAATGTTTCCATCCACGCACCTGGTTTAGGTAGTTTTTGACGAAGAGCAGGAACATAACAAAGTATCAAGTATGGAAGCGCTAAACCAAAACCCAAACCTAAGAATACGAGTAGGGATAGGAATGCATTTTGTGTTAGTGCAAATCCGATTGCTGCGCCCATAAATGGCGCTGTACAAGGTGTCGCGACAAGTGTTGCAAGAACACCAGTCCAGAAAGCACCGCCATGCCCAGATTTGGTGGCCAGATTTTGTCCCCAATAACTAAAGCGTCCAGAGAATTCAAACAAACCGCTCAAATTTAGACCAATCACAAAAACCAAATATGAGAGTACGATAATCACGATCGGATTTTGAAGTTGGAAGCCCCATCCGATTTGTGCGCCACCTGCCTTAAGAGCGATGAGCAATCCCGCGATAAGACCGAAGCTAATAAGAATGCCTGCAGTGTAACTAAGGCCGTAGGCGCGCGCTTTCTTTTCCTCTTTATCGTTTAGGCTCACAAGGCTAAGTGCTTTCATAGATAGAACAGGGAAGACACATGGCATAAGATTTAAAATTAAACCACCAACGATGGCGAGCAAGAGCGCCTGAATAAAAGTAATGTCAGAGCCTGCTGCCATAGCGCTTGTTGATATTGAAAGCTCGATGGCTTGTTCATTTCCTGCTGGATCGGTATAGGCAATAGCAAATGGAAATTCACTGATTTCTGATAAAGCGCGATCACCTTTTTTATGGCTGAGTACTACGCCATCGCTTGTAACCTTGGCGCTTGTTTTTGTTGTGTTATCGATGATGCCCCATTCGATCGGGAGTAAACGAATCGTATCTGCATTCGAAAATGCAGCTGTGTCCTCAGTTGCAATAGTGACGGTAATGTTTTCTCCCTCTTCACGAATAACGCCTTGGTAAGCCACTTTTTGTGGCAATTTCATTTGCGCCTTTTGTATAGCGGCAGTTTCAGCTTTCTGATTTCCATTAAGCGTGAGAGAAGCTGTATGACTTTCCGGGATACATATATCGTGACAAACAAGTAGATCTATTTTTGCATCTAATGTGATCGGGCCTGACGGAATAGTGTCTGGAAGCTTGAGTGTTTGAAGGAGAACAGGTTTTCCTTCATGCCCGTAATTTGTTAGGGGGCCATAATCAATTGTCTTTGGAATAGGGTGCTGTATTGCTCCAAATTCAAATCCTACGGGCGTAGTCCATGCCGCCTCTAAAGGGGTGCCAGAATCGCCCGGATTGATCCAATAAATATGCCATTTCGGATAAATTGTGTTTTCAATGCCGATTGTAATGGTGTCGCCGCCCTTTACATCGGTTTTATCGGCTAATAGGCGTACGCTTACATATTGGTCAGGCTCATTATTACCTGTAACGGCATGAGCATTGGTGCTAAACAGCGCTATAATGAGCGTTAAAAAAAGAACCTTGAAAAACTTCATCAAAATCTCCCAATATGAAGTGCTAGTGCCTATAATTTCGTTTTTATTAAGCAGATCGTTACAAGAGATACAGTAAAGCCATGACAGAAAAACCACAATGGATTCCATCAAATGCTGAAAAAACACAGCTTTATTCTTTTATGAATGAAGCAGCGGAGAAACTTCATGCGCCAAAAGCTGAAGAGGGTTATCAGCCGTTCTGGCAGTGGTCTATCGATAAAATGGAAGATTTTTGGTCATTTTTCTGGGATTGGGCGGGAATCGAAGGTGAAAAAGGCAATATCACGCTGGAAAACCCAGGTGAAATGAGGGGATCGCAGTTCTTTGTCAATGGACGTATCAATTATGCGCAAAATCTCCTTAAAAAACGGGATGATGATAAAGCGATTATCTTTCGTAATGAAAAAGGCGAAGAGCGCACACTTACTTATAAAAAGCTTTATGATGAGGTTAGTAAATGGCAACAACTCCTAAAAGCAGAAGGTGTTGGTTTTGGTGATCGTGTAGCGGGCTACTTACCAAACTTACCAGAGACAATTATTGCGCATTTAGCAGTATCCAGCTTAGGCGCGATTTGGTCATCAGCGTCTCCAGATTTTGGTGTGCAGGGTGTTTTAGACCGCTTTGGACAGATTGAACCAAAGGTTTTGATTGCGGCAGATGCTTATTATTATAGCGGTAAACGTGTTGATTGCTTACAAAAAGTAAAAGACGTACAGGAGCAGATACCATCACTGCAGAAAACATTCATTGTCCCGTTTGTTGATGGTAACCCGTCTTTACAGGATTTGAAAGATACTGCGCTCGTAACGCAGGCTTTGGGAGAGTTTCAAGCAGAAGATATAGAATTCGAACAGGTTCCATTCAATCACCCGCTAGTTATTATGTTTTCATCCGGCACAACAGGCGCACCTAAATGTATTGTTCATGGGCACGGCGGTACGTTACTTCAACATGTCAAAGAGCACAGGTTGCAATGTAATATCGGAAAAGGTGATCCAATATTCTATTTCACGACGTGTGGCTGGATGATGTGGAACTGGCTTGTGACGGGTTTGGCGAGCGGTGCAACGCTCTTACTCTTTGATGGTAATCCGTTCTACCCGAACCGTATGGCGCTATGGGATTTTGTTAGCGCGCATGATGGTGTTCTTTTTGGTACTTCAGCTAAATATATTGATGCGCTGAAGAGCAGAAATGTACGACCAAAAGATAAAGCAGATTTAAGCGCGCTTAAGATTATTACATCAACGGGATCGCCGCTTGTTCATGAAAGCTTTGATTATATTTATGATGCGATTAAAGAAGACGTACATATCGCTTCTATTTCTGGTGGAACAGATATCATTTCTTGTTTCGTGATTGGTAACCCAATTTCACCTGTGAGCCGTGGTGAAATCCAATGCGCTGGATTAGGGTATGCGATCGACGTGTGCGATTCTGAAGGTAAGCCTATAGGTGCTGGCGCGGGTTCAGGAGAACTTGTTTGTACGCGTCCTTTTCCGTGTATGCCCGTGTCATTTTGGGGGGATGAAGATGGCTCACGATATAAGAAAGCGTACTTCTCTAAGTTTGACAATATTTGGTGTCATGGAGATTGGATAGAACGCACGTATAATAACGGTTTTGTGATACATGGGCGTTCTGATGCTACGCTTAATCCAGGTGGCGTACGTATAGGTACGGCAGAGATTTATCGCCAGGTTGAGCAGATCCCGCAGGTGCTGGAAAGCATTGCTGTAGGGCAGGATTGGAATGGGGATGTACGCGTACTTCTTTTTGTTGTTTTAGAAGAAAATACGACACTGGCAGATGAACTGTCACGCGAAATTAAGTCTCGTATTCGTAAAGGAGCATCACCGCGCCATGTTCCGGCAAAAATTATGCAGGTCAGTGATATTCCGCGTACAAAATCAGGAAAAATGACTGAACTGGCTGTTAAAGATGTTCTGCATGGTCGCCCCATTCAAAATAAAGAGGCTCTCGCTAACCCTGAAGCGCTGGATCTATATAAAGATATTGATAAGCTCATTTCCGCTTAACGCTTGACGGTAAAGGACAAAGTTGGTTTAACAAACGCTATGGTAAGAAACACAAACTTATTGATGGCTTGTTTTGTTTGTTGCGCGCGCGCGCAAGGGTAGTTTGTGGCGACATCACGCGATTTTATTTCCAAGAATTTTAATTTTAAAAATGAGCGCTTAGACGCTGGTAAAAGATATGCAAACAGATAATAAAAACGCCGAAAAATTCAGGCCGGTTCTTCAAAATTTAACACGCAATCCTGGCGCGGAAATGTTGCGTTATGGATGGAAACGCGATGATGTCATTTCTCTTGGTCAGGGTGAGGGGTGTGCGCCAACGCCTGATTTTGTCAATGATGCAACGTATGAAGCGCTTAAAGGTGGAAAAACGCACTACGGCCCAGTCCTTGGTCAGCCTGCTTTACGAGAAGAAATAAGCGCGTATTACAAAAAGATTTTTAATCTTACTATTCCACAAAACCGTATCTTTATTACAGGATCCGGTACGACGGCGATGCATTTGGCATTAACATCAATTCTAGATGCTGGTGATGATGTTGTTGCGGTTACACCAATTTGGAAGAACTTACTCGGGGCTGTCGAAATTGCGCAGGCAACATCTCATTCAGTGCCTCTTCGCTATACTGAAGGGGATGGTTGGTCTTTAGATATTGATGAGCTTCTTGAAGCTGTAACCGAAAAAACAAAAGCCATCCTTATTGTTTCGCCGTCTAATCCGACGGGTTGGGTGATGAGCAAAGAAGAAATGACCCGTGTATTAGATTTTACAAGAGAGCGCGGTATCTGGATTGTTTCTGATGAAGTTTATAATCGCTCCCTTTATGGAGAAGTGCACGCGCCGAGTTTCCTAGAAGTGGCGCGTGATGACGATTTGGTGATGACAGTGAATAGCTTTTCAAAAAGTTGGGCGATGACCGGGTGGCGCTTGGGCTGGCTTGTTGGTCCTTCTTTTTCAGAAGGTATTATACGAGATTTGGCGCTGTACGATAACATGGGGCCACCAACATTTACGCAGTTTGGCGGTATTGAAGCACTTAGAAATGGTGAAGAGTTCATTGCTGAGCAAATGGATCTCTGGAAATCAAATCTCGATTATTTATACGAGCGCTTTTCGAAAAATCCAAAGATTCATATGGAGAAACCGTCCTCAACTTTTTATGCGTTTTTCAAAGTTGATGGCGAGGATGACTGTCTTGATCTGGCTAAACGCCTTATTGATGAGGGTGGCGTCAGTCTTGCGCCAGGGTGTGCTTTTGGTAAAAATAGTCGTGGGTGGATTAGGCTTTGCTTTGCCGTTTCAAAAGAAAAACTGGCGAAGGCTCTCGATCGTATCGAAGAGGTTATAGGAGAATAACTATGCGCGGATATTTTGGCGTTGGCGTAGAAGGCATTACGAAAGAGCAAAATCTAGGTAATCTTGTTCGTTCTGCCCATGCTTTTGGTGCTAGTTTCTTTTTTGTTATACGCCCAGAAATAGACGTACACGCGGTTCGTGTTTCCGACACATCAGGAGCCTTTGACCATATGCCTTTTTATGTGTGGGAAAGTGTTGATGATATGGTCTTGCCTAAAGGATGTCAGCTTGTCGGTGTTGAATTTATGGAGGATTCAGTTGAGCTGCCAAGCTTTCGTCATCCGACACGCGCTGCCTATATATTAGGACCAGAAATGGGCGATCTTTCTCCTGAAATCATGGAAAAAGTCGATCATATCATCAAAATTCCGATGAAATTTTGCATTAATGTTGGGGTTGCGGGAGCCCTTACGATGTATGATCGTGTAATTTCAATGGGGCGGTTCCCTGATCGCCCGGTGCGCCCTGGCGGCCCAGAATTAGAACCAATGACTGATGTTATGCCAGAGCGCCATCATCGTCGTCGCAGTCGTTCTGCAGAAAAGAGAAAAGCAAATAAGGCGTTGCAAGAAGGAACGTAGGAAAATATCTGTTTCTTAAATCACGCTTTTTGCAATTTACCCTTGTTTTGAGCTAAAAAGACCTTAAATTTGCCTTATTAAATTTGGATAAGAATGAATTCGAAAACAGAAAAATTAGAGATGAATATGCACGCATTATTTTTAAGTTTCACAGTTGTATTATTTAGTGTTCTAGCAACGTCTGCTAGTGCAGCTGAACCACGCTTACTTGGCACTCACGGAGATTGGTCAGCTTACAGCTTTTTAGAAAACGGTAACAAAGTATGTTACATGGCTTCTGAACCTCAGAAGGCAGAAGGTAACTACACCCGCCGCGATAAAATTTATGCGCTTGTGACACATCGTCCAGCTGAAAAAACAAAAGATGTGTTCAGTTACATTACTGGCTACCCTTACAAGCCAGGTAGTGAAGTAACAATTAAGGCAAATGGTCGCTCATTCAAACTATTTACTCAGGATGACACAGCTTGGACACCAGATTCAAAGACTGACTCGTCCTTGTCTGTTGCTATTCGCAAAGGAAGTTCAATGGTCGTAAAAGGCACGTCAAAGCGCGGTACGCTTACAACTGATACATTTAGCCTCAAGGGATCTGGTAAAGCGTATGACGCTATCACTAGAGAATGCGGTCTATAAGAAAAGGGAAAATCAGATAAAATTATACATAAGATAAACTTTCTGTTCATTTTCTTATGAAATAGTTGGAAAGAAGAGCCTCTTATGATATCCACCCTACAAAAATGGCTCTGATCAGCCTATAATGTATATGGATTATTGCTTTCCACGATTTTCGCGGTTCAACATGCAAGTAAAAAAACTAAACAATCAATTGAGAAAAATGGCTTCGAACATAGGGCTTTTATGTCGTATGCGTCATCGTCATTTTTTTACAAAAGATAACAATATACGATTACGTTATCTGTCATCTTTTTCTATCTTCGTTGTTGCGGCGTTTACGACCTTTGGTGCACTTATTCCGCATTCTCAAGCGTATTATACAAAAACGGCGGCGATTGAGCCTTCTGCGGGATATGTGCAGAGTGCTGAGCCGGGTGCCGTTATTCAAGAAGAGCGTACAGCTTCTTTATCTCTTTCGTCATTAATGACTGCGCCATCTATTCCTCATCCCTCAAGTCGTATTGTGACGATTGAGCCTGGAGATGCGCTTAGCGTTGTTTTAGAGCGTGAGGGTGTCGGAGATGAAACGTCGGAGACTATTAAAGCCTTGTCTGAGTATTTGGATCCACGTGATCTTCGTGCTGGCCAAAAAATTCATTTAACATATGAGCCGAATTCACAGGGGATGCAACAATTTCAAGCTCTGAAAATTAGTTTAGACCCATTGCGTACCGTTGTTGTTGAACGTGAGAAAGAAGGCTTCAGTTCCAATATTGATGAAAAAGAAGTGAAGCGTATTGTACATGCTAAAAAGGCTATTATTCAAAATTCTTTATATGGATCAGCGGCTAAAGCAGGTATCCCAGAGGCTATAGTTGCAGATGCGATGAGAATTTACGCATGGAGCATCGACTTTCAACGCGATATTCGTAAAGGGGATGCGATTGAAGTCATGTACGAGACATTCGAAACTAAAAAAGGTTACGTGGCAAAAACAGGGAATGTTTTGTATGCGAACCTGACGCTTAGCGGTAAGTCTATTCCGCTTTATCGCTTTGAAATGGCGGATGGTCGCATTGATTATTTTCAACCGACGGGCCGTAGTATTAAACGTACACTAATGAAAACACCAATTGATGGTGCGCGTATGTCATCTGGTTACGGTATGCGCCGCCACCCGGTTCTTGGCTATAATAAGATGCACAAAGGTGTTGATTTCGCAGCGCCGACTGGTACGCCGATCTATGCAGCGGGAGATGGCATCATCGAGAAAGCAGGTTGGTTTAGTTCATACGGTAAATATGTTCGTATCCGCCATAACTCTGAGCTTAAAACTGCTTATGCTCATATGAGCCGTATCAAGGTGAAGAATGGTGCGCGTGTTAAGCAAGGTGAAGTAATTGGGTATGTTGGTACAACAGGCCGTTCTACGGGCGCTCACTTGCACTACGAAGTCTTATTGCGTGGTAAACATACAAACCCACGATCTATTAATTTACCAACAGGTGAGAAGCTCACAGGTGCGCAACTGACGAAATTCAAAAGTTCTATGAATGAAATGAGCCGTCAGTTTGTGTCATTGCTTGATGATACAAAAGTAGCGCAGCGTTTTAGAAGAGATAGTAAAGCGCTTAACTAAGCGATCTTCTTGAGCGCGATATATAAAATCCAAAAAAGCCTAAAAATATAAACGCTATCGAAAACCAGAAGATTGCGTATTGTTTGTGTTTATTACGTGGATACCAGTTTGAATGAATAGTGATTACTGGGTCGTTTTTATAAGCGCTTTCTGTTGCATATAATATTTTTGGGAAAACGTTATCAATATTTTTTACTTGTGCTATTTGGCTTATATCAAGCTTTGTCCAAACATCTGTCGATGGATTGTTATTCGGCGTAAAGCGATTCCAATCGGGTGCTCTTATGATGCCTGTCACTAAAGTGTATTTAGTTTTACTAGGCGCCGTGTAAGTATCGTCTACCCAGCCCCTGCTAACAAGCACAGTGCCAGCTTTGGTTTTAAGAGGTGTAATAATGTGATAACCGATTTCGCCATCATGTGACTTTGGGCCGTATTTGATTTCTTTGTCAAAAAGTAATGTGCCCTTTAGCGTTATATAAGAGATGCCTTTATCGGCATTTCGAAGCTCGGTGAGCGTGCTTTGTCGTTCTTCTGTTGATTTATTATATTCTCTTTCTAAAGCCTCTATAACGTCTGATTTCCACTCTAAGCGTTGTACTTGCCAATATCCAAGAGTGCATAGAATTACGGCTCCGCTTAAGAGGAGCAGAGCCGCAATAAAATTCTTAAAAGTAAAAGTCATAGATAATTAGTGTGCTGTTGCGCCTAGGCTGCCCCACCAGTAAACAGCAACAAAAAGGAAGAGCCATACAACATCAACGAAGTGCCAGTACCAGGCGGCAGCTTCAAAACCGAAATGCTTCTCCTTTGTGAAGTGGCCCTTTTTAGCACGGATCCAACAAACGGCGAGGAATACGGTACCAACAAAAACGTGGAAGCCGTGAAAGCCTGTCGCCATATAGAAAGTTGATGGGTAGATACCTTCAGTGAAGCCAAAATGTGCATGCATGTATTCATATACTTGAAAGCAAAGGAAGATAACACCAAGACCAACGGTAATACCGAGTGCTTTTACCATCTCATCATAATGGCCTTCTAAAACAGCGTGGTGTGCCCATGTGACAGCACATCCCGATAGAAGCAGAATCATTGTCATCATAAGCGGTAAATCGAAAGCAGGAATTGTTTCAATTCCTGTTGGAGGCCAGTGACCGCCAGTATGCTCAACGCGGGAGAACATATTTTCTTGTCCTGCAAAAAGACTAGCGTCAAAGAAAGCCCAGAAAAATGCAACAAAGAACATGACTTCTGAAGCAATAAAGAGAGCCATACCATAACGCATGCCGATTTCCACGATTGGCGTGTGTACTTTTTCAACTGTTGTTTCGTGAATAACATCTTTCCACCAGAAGAACATACAAGCGAGCACAGCCGCTATACCCAAAAATACGCCTTTCAAACCGATTTCAAATTCACCGATTTTTGCTTCGTGCATGTACAAAACAGCGCCGACTGCTAGTAGCATACCTGCGAACGCAGAAATTAAAGGCCATGGGCTTGGGTTCACCAAGTGGTATGGATGCGGCTTTCCGGTTGTACCGTATTCGATTTGATCAGCCATTATAGATAGTCCCTCTTAAGAATTAATAGCTCTCGCTTATAGCAAATTATTCGGCATTGTAAAATGCTTCGAGAGCTGCATCAAGCTCCTTTGTTTCTGCTTTAAAGAAACTATAGGAAAGTGTGATTGAGCTTACATCGCTCATGCTCTCATCATCCATGATTGATGGATCGATGTAAAAGGCAACAGGCATATTCATTTTCTGCTTTGGAACGAGGGTTTGCTCGTCAAAGCAAAAACACTGCGTTTTCTGGAAATACTTGCCTGCTTTCAACGGAGTCACGTTATAAACAGCAGTTCCTGTTACAGGCTTGGAAGATTTATTTTGAGCGATAAAGTTGATTAATTTTTGCTGACCGACATTCACTATCATTTTATTTGTCTCTGGTTTAAATGACCAAGGAAGCTGCTTTGATGTATCCGTATTGAAGCGTACGGTGATTTCACGATCAAACACTTGATCGGGTACAGTATCACTGATTTGTGTAGTGCCGCCAAAGCCGGTTACGCGGCAAAATAGATTATACAAAGGCACGGATGCGAATGCCAACGCGCCCATCGCAAAGACTATCCCGAAAACAAGTAATAATACGCGTGTATTTTTATCCATTTTTAATTGACATAATTTTCTAGCTTGTATAAAACGCCCCGATGCGCGGTAATATATTAGTAAGAGCCTTTTTAAAAGAGGCTGAAGGCCTTGTCGACTCTTTAAACATGAATGGAGCTCCAAACAAAGCAATGTTTTGGGGGCACACCAGTTTTTCTTATGGCTCTTTTTCGATAGAGCGAAATAGCCATCTCTGTGAGTTGTACAGAGGTGCGGTAGATAGACATTCTTATCGCATGGATACCTTGTCTTCGTTCTCGGGCATTGCCTCATTTTTTGACCGATATACAGGTGACTATCCTCCAGAAATTTTGGATGTGGCGTGGGATGTTTTCTCAAAGGCTTTTGCAGAATCTGCTGTTGGCGATCATATTTTTGTAGCCGCAAATCACATGAAAAAAGATGATTACTTTGAACGTGTGGAATTGCCAGAAATTAGAGGTCGTTTTACACGCGTGACAGCAATTGAACCTGCTTTAGATCAAACTGGTACACTTGGCTTTCAAACATCAGAATGGAGTTTTTGTGACTGGGAAGAGGCTCAGCGCTCACAATGGGAGAACCCAGATTACTATCTGGATGGCTCGGCTTATCCTAACGCTCTTAGAACTATAGGTAACCCTTAATCTCTTTCTACGTGTAGTGGAGAGAATGTTTGCTTTGTTGGCATGACTTCCATTGTGTTCACATTTACGTGCTCTGGAAGTGTCGCGGCCCAAGTGACCGTTTCTGCAATATCGTCGGCTGTTAAAGGCGTTGTATCCGCATATACAGCAGCAGCTTTTTCTGTATCGCCCTTAAAACGAGCGACGGAAAATGGTGTTTCGGCAATGCCGGGTTCGATATTTGTCACGCGTACGTTGGTTCCTGTTAAATCTGCTCTGATAGACAGAGAAAACATTTTTACAAAAGCTTTTACAGCGTTATAAACGTTTCCGCCAGGATACGGCCAGTTTCCGGCAATTGAACCGATATTAATAATATGACCTTTTTTACGTTCTACCTTATTTGGAAGAAGTGTACGTGTTATGCGTATAAGAGATGTGTTATTCATCTCAATCATATTTTCCCAATCGTCTAAGTTGGCTTCATGGACTTTATCAAGGCCGAGCGCACCGCCGGCATTATTGATCAAGACATCAACATCTTTGAAATCATTAGGAATGGCATTTAATGCCTCTAATGTTGCTTGCTTATCACAGATATCGAAGATCAAAGGGTATGTCGGAACATCTAGTGATACGCAAAGCTTATCGACTTTTTCTTTATTACGACCGTGAACAATGATTTTACACCCTAACGCAGCAAAACGGTGGCAAAACGCTTCACCGAAGCCACCTGTGGCGCCTGTAATAAGGACAACTTCAGGGATATATTCAGGATAAGATTTAGACATTGACCATTTTCACCATTGTTACAATCCAGATAAGGGCTACCCATCCGAAAACAAGTGCGAGAATAGCCAGATTTTTCTTTAATTTTTTCTTGTGAATATCGCTGTGCGGCATAGCTGTAGACCTTTATGCTTTATCAATCATGAGTACGAGGAAGATAGCAAAAAGATAGAACACAGAATAGCCAAACATGAGTTTTGCGCTTTTATATGTTTGATCTTTGAGCACTTTAAATGATGTAAATAGGAAGAAGGCGCTCATCAATGCTGCCGCTGCCGCGTATGCTATGCCTGCTGTTCCTAAAAAGTAAGGCGTTACAGAGAGCGGAATAAGCAAAATACAGTAAATAATCATCTGTATCTTTGTATGTTTTTCACCGTGTGTGACAGGGAGCATAGGAATTTTTGCGCTTTTGTAATCTTCATTGGCGAAAAGAGAAAGCGCCCAAAAATGAGGTGGTGTCCAAAAGAAGATGATTGCAAATAGGGCTATTGAAGCGATGGCTATATCACCTGTAACTGCTGCCCAACCAATCATTGGCGGGAAAGCGCCAGCCGCGCCACCAATAACAATGTTTTGCGGTGTTGAGCGCTTCAACCACATTGTATAAATCACAACATAAAAGAAGTTTGCAAAAGCGAGTAGTCCTGCAGCAACCCAATTCAAAGCAATGCCCATTGTTAAAACTGATAAAACGGAGAGTACAATACCGAAGCTTAAAGCCTCATTAGGGCATATTTTCCCAAGAGGGAGAGGGCGGTTTTTTGTACGCTTCATAATGGCGTCAATATCGCGGTCATACCACATATTAATCGCCCCGGCTGCGCCAGCATTAAGAGCCAAACAAAGCATAGCGGTAAAAATGAGTACAGGATGAAGACTAGTTGCTCCTGGTGCAACCCATAGGCCTGCAAACCCGCTAAAGATAACGAGGCTCATTACCTTTGGTTTCAAAAGAGCGTAATAATCACGTACGCTTGCATCTGATTCTGAGTGTATCGCTATGTTTTCTGCGGTGCTCATTAAATTTCCTAGTGACGTAAAATACGCTTTTGTGCCTCATCACTAACAGGCGTTATATTGACAACAGAGTTGTCTATCATATTAAAGAATTTATCTTTGTTCTCTGCACTGGAGAACTCAAAACCCATCAGTGCACGACCAATAACTTCTCCAGAGTATGCATAGTTGAAATAGCAAATATTCGCAACCGGTGAAACGGCTCGAAGTAGATCTCTTAATGCCCCTTTACGCTCTGGGAATTTAACATTGAGAAAAACCGGATCACGGAAGAGAGCGGGGTTATAGTTGATAATCTTATAACGAATATCTTCGTGTAGAGATATATCTTCAAAAGCGATGCCAGCTTTATTAAGGCTGCTTTCTAAAGAAGTGAATTCTTCTGTAGTTGCATCAATTGCAATTGTTTGCCACGCATCTTTTTCGTCTACTTTACCATACATAAATTCGGAGACGTTCAGATCTTTGAAATGAGCCTCCAGGATATTCAATAAAGATCCCTCACACTCAGGAAGCTGTAAGCGATAGTAGCGGCGCTTATGTGAACCCACCGCCGATTGTCCTGCAATGAGGGACAGCTTGTTGAAGTCCATATTGGCACCACAAATGATGCAAAGAACCTTTTTGCCTTTTAATGCACCTTTGTTTTCTTCATCGTATTTGCATAGTCCAGCCACGCCCATCGCGCCAGATGGCTCAGGGATAAGACGTTTAGCATTCCATAGCTTCTGGATTGCTGCGGATACTTCTTCGTTTGTAACAGTAACAAACTCATCGATTGAATTCTTACATACTTCGAACGTCAAATCGCCCGGGCGTGTAACCGCGGTTCCGTCGCAAAATGTATCGACACTATCGAGTGTGATAGGTTCACCAGTTTCAACGGAAGCTTTCATGGATGCTTGATTGGTGCCTTCAACACCAATTGTCTTGATGTGTGGCCAATGTTTCTTGAGCCATGCAGAGACAGCGCCAGCCATACCACCGCCACCGATTTGAAGGAAGACGTAATCAAAAGGAGCATCAAGGTTTTCATTGATAACTTCATCAGCGATTAGGGCCTGCCCAGCCATAGTATATACATCGTCAAATGGGTGAATGTACGTATAACCAGTTTCTTTAACGTACGCTTTTGCAGCATCACCTGCTTCATTGTAAGTATCACCTGTCAGGATGAGCTCAACAAAGTCGCCGCCATGTTTTTCAACGGCGCGTTGTTTCATCATTGGCGCAGCAAGAGGCATGTAAATTTTGGCTTGGATGCCTAATTTACGTGCGGCTAAAGCAACGCCTTGTGCGTGATTGCCAGCACTGGCGGCAACAATTGTGTCACAGCCCGTATTTTTATGGTGGTTGAGAACAGCGTTATAGCTGCCGCGCCACTTGTAGGCGTTAATAGGGCCAAGATCTTCACGTTTAATATAGAGATCGAAATCTGTATCGTGGAGCTCAATATGCTCTAATGGCGTTGGTTCGCCCACGTTATATATTTCTTTCTTCGCCTTTGGCACTTCGGCGTAAAATTTCTCTAAAAGATCACTAGTCATGTTTTTATCCTTGGGAGGATAAAAAAGCAGGTTTTAGGGGTATAAGCAATAAAAAAGCCCCTTTCTTAGAGGGGCTTTAGGGAGATCATTACAAACGATGTCCGTCTATAGTGACGCGTAATAGCGCAGATTCACCATGATCTGGGCATCGTAGCTGTTCTATATATTGTGAGGCTATATCAAGACCTCTTGTTTTGGCAGCATCCGCAATAGGTTTAATTTTTTGTGCGATGATTTCCGAAATGCCCTGAGCGCCGTCACCAATGCCGTAATAATGAAAACCTAGATCGATAGCGGTTAGGTTGAATTCGATCGCTTTTTTTCCTTGATGTCCTATAGATCGTCGAAACGATTCACGTTCTAGTGCTCCTTCCAGGCGATCTATTGCTAAATCGATGATTCTATTTATAGAGCTATCCTCATTACCATTAGCACCATCAATTACGGCCATTACTCTGTTATATGCTCGAAATGCTATTCCCATTTTTTTCTCCATCCACCAAACTAACGATGAGGGACTATACTATAAAATAATATTATGTAAAGTAAAATATGATTTATTAAAGGAAATATTAAAAAAGCCCCTTTAAAGAGGGGCTTTTTAAGAAATCTACGTGGTTTGATTATTTCACTTTTGGTTGAATATCAAACTGGTGGAATGGAGGTGGGCTGGAAATGGTCCATTCAAACGTCATAACTTGTGGCTCTGCATTCCAGTAGTTATCTTCAGCGCGTCGGCCAAAGAATAGTGTGTAGAAGACAATTCCAATAAAGATCAGAACACTGAAACCTGAGATGTACGCGCCGATCGTCGAAACGTAGTTCCATAGATGGTAACCGTAATCCTGAGACGCAATCCATTGCATTTTTTCAATTGGGTTTACCAGCATCCCTTGGAGGTGTTCTGGCGGGATTGGCGCTGGATAGTCAACGTAACGACGTGGCATACCTGCTAGGCCCAGGAAGTGCTGTGGGAAGAACACAAGGTTAACCCCAATAAATGTTACCCAGAAGTGTAATTGTCCGAAGAATTCAGGGTACTGACGTCCTGACATTTTACCAATCCAGTAGTAAAAGCCTGCAAAGAGAGCAAATACGGCGCCGAGTGATAGTACGTAATGGAAGTGTGCAACCACGTAGTACGTATCATGAAGTGATGTATCCATACCTGCGTTTGCAAGCACAACGCCTGTAACACCACCGACTGTGAAGAGGAAAATAAATCCAAGAGCCCACAGCATAGGTGTTTTGAACGTCATGGAGCCGCCCCACATTGTCGCAATCCATGAGAAGATCTTAATTCCTGTTGGAACAGCAATAATAAGAGTTGCCGCTGTAAAGTACGCCTGCGTATTCACTGAAATACCAGATGTGTACATGTGGTGTGCCCACACGATAAAGCCAACAAAACCAATCGCAACCATCGCGTACGCCATGCCTAAGTAACCAAATACAGGCTTCTTAGAGAATGTTGCTACGATGTGTGAGATAATACCAAAGGCCGGCAAGATCATGATGTACACTTCAGGGTGACCAAAGAACCAGAATAAATGCTGGTATAGAATAGGGTCACCGCCGCCTGCAGGATCAAAGAAAGTTGTCCCGAAGTTACGGTCTGTTAAAAGCATTGTTATTGCCCCACCAAGTACAGGAAGTGATAGAACAAGCAAGAAGCTTGTAATCAGCATCGCCCAGACGAATAAAGGCATTTTGTGCAATGTCATGCCTGGTGCGCGCATGTTAAAAATTGTTGTGATGAAGTTTGCTGCGCCAAGGATAGAGCTCGCTCCAGCCAAGTGCAGTGAGAAAATAGCCATATCAACCGAGGCCCCTGGGTGACCAGCAATGGAGGATAACGGCGGGTAAACAGTCCAGCCTGTTCCTGCACCTTGTCCGATAAGAGCTGAACCAATAAGCAGTAAGAATGCCGGAATAATAAGCCAGAATGAGATGTTATTGAGGCGTGGGAAGGCCATATCTGGCGCCCCAATCATAAGCGGTACAAACCAGTTACCAAAACCACCAATGAGTCCTGGCATCACCACGAAGAAGACCATGATAAGGCCGTGCGCAGTAATCCAAACGTTCCACTCTTGCCCATCTGCTGCGATTTGAAGACCTGGGTCGCCCAATTCATGACGCATCATCATAGAGAACCAACCGCCGATGATACCGGCTACGATAGAAAAGATGATATAAAGCGTTCCAATATCCTTATGGTTTGTTGAACAGAACCAACGGGTAAAGAATCCTGGTTTATGATCAGCCATTAGTATGCCCCCTCGTAGTACGCAACTGTCATTGTTTCGTTATTATTCATTGAAAATTCTTCTTTTGCCTCTTCAAGCCATGCTTCGAACTCTTCTTTCGTCACAGCTTTGATTTCAATTGGCATGTACGCGTGGTTTTTACCGCAAATTTCTGAGCATTGACCGAAATACGTGCCTGGCTTTTCAATGCGTACCCATGTTTCGTTCATACGGCCAGGAACGGCATCTTTTTTGACGCCAAAAGCTGGAATAGTGAAAGCATGGATAACATCTGTTGGGTCTCCTGTAATTTGCAGAGCGATATTCGTATCAATTGGAAGAACCACTGGGTTATCAGTAGATAGCAAGCGTTTTTGCCCCTTGCTTTCATCAATTTCATCTTCAGGAATCATGTAAGACGTGAAGCTAATACCATCATGATCAGGGTACTCATAACCCCAATACCACTGGTAACCAGTAATTTTTAGCGTCATTTCAATATTGTCATTACGATCCAGGTAATAAAGCATTTTCAATGATGGCATTGCGATGATTGCTACGATAAGAGCGGGAATAAGCGTCCAAATGATCTCAAGAGGTACGTTATGTGTTGTTTTAGACGGTTTTGGATTTGCTTTAGCATTGTAACGGATCAAAACCCATGCAAGCAGGGCTGTTACAACGATCACAATCACAGTGATGAGGATCAAAAGACCATTGTGGAAGCTAATGATACGTTCCATTTGAGGTGTTGCCGCTTCACGTAGTCCGAGTTGCAGTGGTTTCGCTGCATCATCAGCCAATACGCTAAACGCAGACATACTTACAAGGAAAGCGAAGAATGAAAGAATTAGTTTTTTCATCATGGAAATTTTTCTCTTAATTTTCTTAACCGTCGTTTTAGGTGCATTGACTTTAGTCAACTTCTAAACACTCTTATTTACAGTTAAAATGCAGACATGAAAAGCCAAAATATATATAAATCAGAGAAGTAGAATGAATATCTCAAAAAGGAGAAGAATATGATTACATCTTTATATGCAGGGCTCTTGGGGTTGATTTATCTCGCGCTGACTTTTTCACGATTAAGGGGCGGTTCAAACACCGCGTGAGCTTAGGTCATGGTGATAATAAAGATATGGAAAAGCGTATTCGCATGCATGCAAACTTCGCGGAGTATGTGCCGATTGCTATTCTTCTCATTTTCTTATCTGAAATGGGAAACATGTCAGCTATGCTTATTCATGCGATGGGCGGCGTACTTATACTAGGAAGAACACTGCACGCTTTGGGACTTTATGGTGTTTTGAAGGGCAATAGCAGGCCGATAGGCATGGTTTTGACTGTTACTGTGATAGCTGTAGCGTCAGCAACGTCGGTTGCCGCTTATTTTCTAGGCACTCAATAAAATTAAAGCTTTTGCGGCAGCTGTTTCGCACCTCAAGATTGTATTACCTAAGCTAACAGGTGTCGTTTTGCTGGCAATTTTTTGCTTTTCCTCTTCGGTGAAGCCGCCCTCCGGGCCGATCAGGAAAGCAATATCTTGTTCTTGTTTAGCGTACTCCTGAATAACAGGGGCATCGAAACGCTCTAAGCAAGACAGAACAGGAATATTCTCTGGCCATGTGCTTAGAAGCTGTTCTAGTTTTTGTAGAGTATGAAGCTTTGGTATTTCAAAACGCTCGCACTGTTCAGCGGCTTCAAAAATCTGATGTTCTAAACGTTCTTCTTTAATTTTTCGTACTTCTGTGTTTTGCGTCAGTACGGGATGAAAATCTGTGGCACCAAGTTCGACTGCTTTTTCTATGAGCCAATCCATACGATTTTTTTTAATAGGCGTGAAGAGGAGGTGGGTGCGTCTTGTCTCGGCTGGCTGCTTTAACAATTGTTCGGCTAGATTGACTATAGCCTGTTTTTTATCAGGGTAGGACATTGCGCCAATCCATTCTCCATCGATACCGTTAAATAAACGAACGAAATCGCCCTCTTTACGGCGCAAAACATTACGCAAATAATGCGCTTGCCCTGATTCCAGCTCTATGCCACGATTTAGGGACAGCGGCTCTTTCACAAAAAGGCGCGGTAATTTAAACATTTCATTCTTATTAAAACTATCACTCATACTCATCATTCATAGAAGATAAATATGCCCTTTGTAAACGAACAAGAACATAAAAGAACGATAGATCATGATAGAAATATCATATTGCGTCCGTTTAGAAACCTACCAGAGGGTTATCAAGTGTTTCAGCTCGATTACAATGGTGATTTGATAGAGTTTTATGCAATTCAAAAAATTACATTGGACGATCCAAATCCAGCGCATATTGATTGGTCTATAGAGATCCTAAAAATACCAGACAGTTTGATGAATAGACGAAAAGAAGTGAAAGACGTTATCGTTGAAGCGATGATGGTTTTTGGCCTTAGTTATGGTTGCGGTGACGCAGATGAAACTGTGAACGTGACTTTTGATAAAAGAATAACTTAAGAGTATTAAGAGTAATCGTGATGACACACACAGATATCAAGACAGAAGGCTTAATTTCTAATTTACCGCAAAGTTGGCAACCCTACGCGGTTCTTATGCGCCTTGATCGTCCGATCGGCTGGTGGCTACTTTTGATACCGGGCCTGTGGGGAATTGTGATGGCCGCTGATGGCGTGCAAGGCATGTACGGCCGAGATTATTATCTTATGATCTTGTTTTTTATTGGCGCGGTTATCATGCGCGGGGCGGGGTGCGTCGTGAATGATATGTGGGATCGTGACCTTGATAAAGAAGTTGAGCGCACGCGCAGCAGGCCGCTTGCCTCTGGCGCGATTAGTATGTTTGAAGCCTCGATGCTGCTTTTCTTCTTACTTTTCACAGGCTTTATTATTCTGGTGCAAACATCGGGCACGGCAATCTGGCTTGGCGTGTTGTCATTAGTATTTATTGCATCTTATCCGTACATGAAACGTGTCACGTGGTGGCCGCAGGCTTTCCTCGGCATTACATTTAACTTTAGTGCCTTGATGGGATTTGCGGCAGCGGCAGATCGCATTGGTATAGAGCCGCTTTTGCTTTATGCGTCATGTTTTTTTTGGACTCTGGGGTATGACACAATTTATGCGCATCAAGATAAAAAAGATGATGCGCTCATTGGTATTAAATCTACGGCTTTGCTGTTTGGTGAGCGAAGCCTTTTCTGGGTTAGTTTATTTTACGTCGTTTCATTTGTTTTGTTGTGCGCCGCTCTTTTGTATGGCGGCGCGGGTTACGTGACATATGGTTTATTGGTTATTCCCGCCCTTTATGCGCTGAATATGCTGCGTGAATGGGATATTGATGATCCCGAAAATTCGCTGCAAACGTTTAAGAAAAACAAGATCTATGGGCTTTTCGTTCTGGTTGCTATTTCAGCCCATAGTCTTTGGGATGTTCTTAGCCCCCATATAGGTTTCTGAGGCGCTGCTCTGCAATAATTATCATCGACATATCAAGCGTTGAAGAGCGTTTTAGCTCATCAAATAGAGGTTGTAGCAACTTCGCCTGAGAACCACGAGAATCAATCCAGCTTTCAACGATTTTATGGCGTTTGCTCGTCCCGTTCTTTTCGATCGATTTAATCTCTTTCGACATATCTTTTAGAATACGGATCGTGAGGTTTGCCTGACATGTATATAGCTGATCGACAAGGCCTTCGAGAGCTTGTGATGACCAATGGTTATCTGCTGGCATATAGCGCGCTTTCTGACGCATCCAATCCAGATGGAATTGCTGACCAAGCTCAAAATAAATGCTCGCAGTAAGGCGAATATCAAACTTGTTATCAACGGAGATACGAATAATGTCACAGGCAGATCCAAGAATAGGCATCAAGGAAATATCATGTGATAGCGCCTTGGGCAGTCCGTTTTGAACGCCGTTATTCGTGAGGTCTTTAATCGTCTTTAAAAGGTCGGCAGGAACAACATCGTTCATGTGTTTCTTCACCGCTTCAATACCATCTTCAAAACTTGCGATGTCACGGTTGATATCAAGCTTACGACCAAAGCGTGTAAGGAACCATGTGACGGCGCGTTCGATCATACGCGCTGTTTCGCGTAGTGCGTTAAGCTGCACTGCTGCAGGAACTGTCCCATCAAGAGATTCAATGTGATTCCAAAGATCGCGAAGACCAAATGCTTCACGCACAATGATATAGGCTTTTGCAACCTCTTCCGCACTTGCGCCGCATTTATTCATACGGTCCATCAAGAAGGAGGGCCCCATACGATTTACAATACCATTAGCAAGTGTCGTCGCGATGATTTCATCTTTTAGTCGGTGGCCAAGAATTTCTTTTGCGTATGATTTAGAAAGCTTTTTCGGGAAGTAACGCAGTAGGCGTTCTTCCATGGCTTTTGAATCAACAATGTCACTGTTTAACAATGCTTCAGTGTAGGAAATTTTAGCATAAGACTGCAGAACACTAAGCTCTGGTCGCGTTAAGCCTTTACCAGAGGCTAAGCGTCTTTTGAGCTCCTCATCATCCGGTAAAAATTCGAGTTCTCTGTTTAGGTTTGCATGTTGCTCTAGGTATGAGATTAGAGCAATTTGCTGTCCTAGATTTTCAGGTGCCTGAAGCTCCATCAAGCTAATACCTTGGGCTTGCTGGTAGTTGTTACGCAAAACGTGCTGTGCAACATCATCAGTCATCGATTCAAGAAGCTTGTTTCGCTTTTTAATGTCCATGTTGTGTTTCGTTTGCGACATGACATCAACAAGAAGAATTTTGATATTCACCTCGTCATCAGAGGATGCTACGCCACCTGCGTTGTCGATATAGTCAGCGTTACAGCAACCACCACCTTGTGCGTACTCGATACGTGCTTGTTGTGTGATAGCGAGGTTGGCTCCTTCGCCAATTACTTTTGCGTGTACATCTTGCGCATTAATTCGCAGAATGTCGTTACCCTTGTCGCCCACACTATCGTGTGTTTCATCTTTACCTTTAATGTAGGTTCCAATACCGCCAAACCACATAAGGTCAGTACGCGCTCTAAGCATAAAGCGTATCAGTTGATTGGGTGTGCAGCTATCTTCGGCGATATCAAAGCGTTTCTTGATTTCTGGTGTGAGTTCAAGTTTTTTATCGCTTCGCGAGTAAATACGCCCACCTTTTGAGAGTAATTTCTTATTGTATGCGTCCCAACCTTTTACGTTATCGAACAAACGCTTACGTTCTTTGTATGTCACAGCTGCATCTGGATCCGGATCACAGAAGATATGGAGGTGGTTAAACGCACCGATAAGTCGGATATGTTCGGAAAGGAGCATACCGTTACCAAACACATCGCCTGCCATATCACCAACACCAATAGCGTCAAATTCTTCACTTTGTGTGTCATGATTAAGTTCGCGGAAATGACGTTTTACTGACTCCCATGCGCCACGTGCTGTAATTCCCATTTTTTTATGGTCGTATCCTGCAGATCCGCCTGAAGCAAAGGCATCACCCAGCCAAAACTCATATTCTTCAGATAAACCGTTTGCAATGTCGGAAAAGGTTGCTGTTCCTTTATCTGCAGCAACAACGAGATAAGGATCCTCTTCGTCATGACGCACGACATCTTTTGGTGCGATGATCTTTGTTCCTTTTCGGTTATCTGTGATATCTAGTAGACCACGAATAAAAGTTTTATAACATTCTATACCTTCTTCAAGGAATGCCGCGCGGCCGCCTATTGTTGGTGGGTTTTTAACAACAAATCCACCTTTAGCACCCATCGGAATAATAACGGCATTCTTGACCTGCTGTGCCTTCATAAGGCCAAGAACTTCCGTGCGGAAATCTTCGTGCCTGTCAGACCAACGCAAACCACCACGTGCAATTTTATCACCGCGCAGGTGTACACCTTCAACACGTGCCGAATACACAAAGATTTCTTTGTAAGGCTTAGGTTCAGGTAGTTCAGGTATATCACGGCTTTCCAGTTTAATAGAAAGGTATGATTTTGGTTCGCCTTGATCATTGTTTTGATAGAAATTTGTGCGCAATGTTGCGTTCATGATTGTGACAATGCTGCGAAGAATGCGGTCATGATCAAGAGCTTCAACATTTTCTAGAGCAATTTTGATCTTCTTTTCGATGTCTTTCGTTTTTCTCGATTTTTTCTTTGGATCAAATTTTTCTTTGAACAAAGAAACAATAAGCTTTCCGATTGAAGGATAGCTTGTAACCGCTCCTTCCATGTAAGGAAGACTGAATGGATAACCTGTCTGGCGAAGGTAGTGAACGTAGGTACGCAAAATCATAATATCGCGCCAGTTCATCTGCGCCATAAACGCGAGTTTATTTAGGCTGTCGTTTTCAACTTCTTTTTGCCAGGTTTTTTTGAATACTGTTTCAAAAGGAACTTTAGATTTCTTGATGTCAACTGATGAGGAGCCATCAGCTGTTTCCAAGAAAAAGTCATGTACCCAAATGTTTTGATTTAAATCTGCAGGTTTTACTTCCGCAGGTCGTTCTGTTACAACGCGCAGCCCCATATTTTCGAGGATAGGAAGCACATCAGATAAGGCGAGTGGATGATCTGCATGATAGATCTTCAAGCCAATATCACCACCATCTTCATATAGTTCTAAATCAATTTGTTTTTCAGCTAAGACGCTTTCAATTTTTTCGATATCATATAAAGCGGACTTAACGTTGTTACGTTCTTGATAACTTGTTGGGAAGGCACTGCAGTAGCGTTTTGAATAAAGCTCTTTTGCTGAGTTTTCTTTAACATTCTTTTCTATGATTTTGTGTAATTGATCTGGCCATAACTCACCAACATCACGCAGCGCTTGCTGCAATTCTTTGACTTTAAATGATGGTGCTTTTGATAGTGAGTTAATATCAATTTGAAAAATAACGCGTGCTAAAGGAGAGTCATCTTGAAGTACTTGAAAGTTTGTACATTTACCTCCGAGGAAGCTTTCAATGACGTTTGTAAAACGAAGACGTAATCTTGTATCGTACTTTTCTCTTGGTACATAAACCAGGCAGGAAATATAACGACTGAAAGGATCTGTCCTTGTGTAAAGAGCAATTTGAGGACGTTTTTGTAAGCCTAGGATGCTGATTGCGTGCTTAAACAATGACTCTTCGCTCATTTGAAGGATTTCATCACGCGGATATTTTTCCAGTATGTGTTTTAAGGCTTTGTGATTGTGACTTGCCTGTAGAAATTTGGCTTTCTCGATAACCTTGTCCACTTTCATGCGTAGGAAAGGAATATCACCAACGCTTCGTGAATATGTGACCGATGTGAAAAGACCGATGAAGAGAATTTCTCCAACAACTTGACCTTTTGCATCAAACTTTTTAACGGCAATCGCGTCAAGCGGCACGCGGCGATGTACTGTTGATGGTTTGTTTACTTTTGATATTGTGAGTGGTGATTGAGCCACACGAATTTGCTGTTGTGCTTCGGTTAAGGCTTTTCTTGCTTCGTTTATGTAGACAGGCTTAATCTCATCGCGCAGTAATCCAAGGCTTGACCCTTTAACAACGCTGCTTTTAACACCATCGTCTTTTTTCGTTATCTTGTACTCTCTGTAACCCAGTAGTGTGAAGTTATCGTTGTATAGATAATCTAAAAATGATTGGCATTCAGAAATATATTGTTTAGCAAATCTCTTTGGTGACGATGTTAAAACGTCTTTTGCATCAGTCAATTTTTCTCTTATTGCCAGCCAGTCTGTGTTTGCATAGCGTGCATCTCTTAAAACATTACGAAGCCCCATTTCGAGTTCTTCGCATTGTTCTTTTGATATTGTTTTACTTAACTCAATATGGATATGAGACTGTGCGTGTGTTTTATCTGTCGGTGCAACAGAGAAACTTTTTGGTTTCTTCTTCGTATCCATGGATACGTGCGTAATAGGATGAATAAATACTGTTATTTCGTAATTTTGGCGAATGACTTCAGCAACAACTGAATCTACAAGAAACGCCATATCATCATTAACAATATCGATGATTGTACGTTTATCATCCCACCCATGCTTTTTTATGTTTGGCGTGTAAATATTAATACCAATATCATTTGAAGGTCGGACCTGAGAAAGCTCTATATGGCAGTCAACTGTGTAAGCGAGGTTCTCAGGACTAACGCGCGATAGATCATCTGCGGGAATTTTTTCTATAAAAACGTCGAGGAGTTGTGACGCGAGTTTTTTGTTCGTGTTGGTAAGGATTTTTTTTGTAGCGGTTTTTAATTTTTTAGTCGCTTGAATTGTCATATTTCACACCATTGTTAGACCGTCTTTTAATAGCTGACAATATTCCTTTAAAGATGCGCTGACAAGCATGTTTACTATGGCAGATATTAATAAGGTGGGATTTTGTGGACGTTTAATTGTTTGTATGAAGCAGAGATCTAAGTTGATCTATTGTTTCATTGCTTTCCCATGCTTTTCTTGCGCCTATTACTTTCTCGTTGATTGAGAGATTTGGAGAAAGAATGTATGTTTCCGGTAAACGCATGGTTTGAAACATGTCGTAAGTGATGTGTTTTTCTGAATCCTCTATGATTATAAAGTTTGACGGTATTTTTGTATCAATTTTTTTTATGAATCTTTTAATAGGAGCGGCTTGTTGATCGCTGGAAATTGCGAGTACAACGATATCTTTTTCCAGTTTTTTTGATAATTCTATGATGAGGGGAAATTCAACTAAGCAAGGCGTACACCATGTGGCCCAAAAGTGTATGAGAACTACTTTTCCTTTATGATCAGAGAGTTTACCTTTCTTCCCGGAAAGGGCACGATATTCAAATTCAGGGACGTTTTCATTTATAGCTGTAGATATTTTTTTTTGCTGATAGGTGTTAGCGAAGATCGGTCTATCATGATGAAGTGTAAAAATTGTGTATCCAGCACTAATAAAAACTATAATGGCTAGAAATATAATATTAGTTCTCATGACGGACCTTTTTTAATCGGTACACCAAGTATCCGATGATACTGGTTTCTATTAATATAAAGGCCGTAATGGACATAGCGATGCCGTCTATAAAACCATATGAATGCAAGCCTATATTCAGTAAATTAACACCAAACCAAGCTAAAACAACAATGATATTGATGAATGCTAACCCGATCATAAAGCCAGTTTTTCTTAAATGACCGCTAATGCGTCCATGTAGAAGCCAAATAAGCCATAGCACGATAAGAAGAGCGCCGTTTTCTTTCGGATCCCACCCCCAAAATCTACCCCATGACTGATCGGCCCAAATCCCTCCTAAGGCTGTACCTACAGCCGTAAAAAGAAGGGCAAGAACACTCATTGTAATGAGCGGTGCAACAGGCGTGTCAGTCTTTTGTTCTTGCCAAAGGTTAACATGGGCAAGAACGCCTGCTATCAGGCAAAAACCGTAACCGGCTGTAATGCATAAAACGTGTGTCGTGAGCCAGAAGTTTGTATTTAGCACAGCCACAAGAGGCGACATGGTGTCATTACCGGCTAAACCACCAGACACGTACAGTAAAATAAATGCCGATAATGATCCGATTGAGATGGTTGTAATGCGTCTTTCCTTTTCATGTTTGAGTGCGCTAACACCCGTTATAAGAGCACAAACCAAGGAAACAAAAAGAACTGACTCATAAAGCGTTCCGACAGGAGGCCTTTCTAAAATAAAAACTCGAAATACAATAAGAGCGACATGCAAAGCTAAGGCTGTGATAAACGTCATATTGATGACGTTATGAGGGAGCCATTGTGGTTTAGATATCGCCAGAAAGGATAATAAAACACTGATTAGATATAGGGATAAGGCAATGGTCTTGAGAGGAATGCTATTAAAAAACACTTCAGTTTTTAATTTATAGTTTTTTACCCATTGGTTTTGAGCATTTTTCGCAATGTCATCAAAGGCGCTTGTGTCGTTATTTATATAAGCTCTGGCCATTTCTTCCCACAACTTAAGGTAATCTGCTTTTTGAGGAGAGCTATGCCCATCAAGCAGAATTTCCCAAGGGGTGTGCCAAGCAACATTTTCTAAGTCAGAGCCATCAGGTATGATTTTAAGCAGCGTATTTTTTGTGCCACCTTCTTCAATAATGCGAAGTTGGAAAGACAAATCTGCAATTTGAAGTTCTTCGTTGTTATATTTGTCAGGATTTGCACCTTTGAGTGAAATGATTGATTTTGTTTCTTTTGTCAGTCGCTTTTCAATTTTCTTTAAGTCGAGGTAAGTTTCGACGTTATCATTTCTTTTGATTTTTTCCGGTATATCAAAAGGCAGAGGTAGTATTGCGGTTAGCGATCGAAGTAACTGTGTGTGAAGGATAAAGTTTTGATAAAGGCGGATAAGTTCGTGCTGTTTACCTGTCCAACTGCTTTCATCTTTATTGAGTAGCTGTTGTATCGTTTCACGTTTTTCCTGTATGCCGTTTGCAATTTCTTGATAAGAGTAGAGCTTGGATTTTCGTATAGGCAGATTTAAAACATCTGGGCTTTGTGTTTTAAAAACAGCTATGTCCATAGCATTGGCGGGCGTGAAAATGGCTGTTTTCAACCATTCTGAAGCATTTAATGTTTTGAGTGTTTCGCTGCCTGAAAATGTTTTCAATGTAACACGAGCAAAGCTATCGATTGGTTTAACGCGTCCCTCGTGAACGATGGGCAACGTTCTCCATTCTGATGCTTTCGCCGGTAATGCTAGAGCGTTTATTGCAACGATAAAGATAAGGAGGAAACGTATCATGCGTTTTTCCTCCGCTTATTCTGTAGTCTAATGAAAGAATGAAGCAATAATCCGATGAAAATTATTAAGCTGGATATGTAAGGAAACACTTGTCCTATGTTGTGGACGACATTTAATACTGTAATTTCTTGATTAGGGCGTTCTACAAATGAAGATTGAAAAAACGTGTAACCTTTGTAACGTGCTGGTTCATTCATTCTAATAGTAATTGGCCAATTCACATCCCCATCATGAATAATAATATCAGACTCAAATGACTTTGCTTTATTCGTGCCGGGATAGTTAATTTTTCTAAAATCTATGAGCTCAATCGAAAAAGGAAGTGGGCGTTGTAAGCGGCCAATTGTTATCGTGTACTTATCTTTTGCATTTATAAAAGTTACGCTATCAGCAACACTTTCCATGAGAAGGTGCCGACCATCCAGATTTGTCTTCTCCGCAACGATCATAACACCGCCGAGGTTCCCCTCGCTTTCTTGTTCTAAAGGTGCGGATACAAGTTCAACTTTTTTTGCAAGACCATGTGCGTTCTTTGATCTTTCTTCATTTTGCATGCTCATCGTGCAATTTTCACAAATAAAATCTGCGTTAATTGAAAAAGGAAGCGCATTTTCAAAAAGAGTGCCTTTTTTTAAGTTTGCAAAATTGATAACTTCTATTTCCTGATCATTCTTCATCAAGGTGAGTGTGCGTTCTCGATAAACCGATGTGCTGTCTAAGTACTCGCCTTCAGGAATAACCATAAATGTTTCTTCTGCGTATTTTGCGGTTATCAATCCGCCGAGCAGCAGCGTGAGTATTCCTAGATGCGTCAGGATAATACCCGCTTTTTTAAAACTCCAAGGACTGTGAAAGATAAATTTAATCGCAAGAGAAACAAAAATGATGCCAAGTGTCAAAGCGCCACCTGGTAGCGGTATTACCCCCCAAAAAAAGATCCATGAAGAAAAGAAAATCTTCTGCGCTTCGTAAATACCCATATACTTCTGCGCAATTGTTCCAACAATCAGCAGAACCATCAGCCAAGGCAGGCAAAAAAACAGAATATCTGGTTTTGCTAGAAAATTTGACGCTCGCTGAATGAGATGGTTCTTCCTCATGCCTATCCCATAGCGGGTCGCTCTCATTATTTCAATAAGATTTGGCAGAAGAGCGCCTGATTATGCTTTTTCTTTGAGATCAGCAATTTGTTCATTCGTCTGGCGTTGACGTTCCATCATCATACGTATCAACGCACGTATCATAGGATCACACAAACGAATTTTAATATCTAAAATTTCAGGCGTGATTTTAACGACGGTTGTTTCTTCTATCGCTTGAACGCTTGCACCATACTCAGAACCGGTAAATAAGGCCGTTTCACCGAAAATTTGATCTTCACCGAGTTCTGCTAGATCAACTTCTTTGCCATTTTTATTGATATAAACACGCACTTTGCCACGCTCAATCATAAAAGCTTCTCTGGCATCATCACCTTCTTCGATGATTGTACGGCCTTCGGGAAAGATAAAAGTTTCTAATACGTCTGACATTTTGTGCGTCCTTATATTACCCTGGTATGATCGCGTGCTTTTTGGGATAAATCAAAATGTTTTTGTATGTTTTCCTTAGGCGAGCTTGGAAATATAGTCTCTATACTTATCTGACATAAGACTGGATTTGGGATCATACTTACAGCCAAATTTTTGCTTAATTTCTGAATGGATTTCTGAATATAAGATAGCAGATTCAGCTTCCACCTTTGTTGTTAAGGGAACTGTTGGGCGGTTGTTAAAATCTATGAGACGTACGCTGTCGGATTCCCTGCATGTGCCTTTTTGTGTTTCTGTTATCATGAGGGGGACATCGCTTCTATTGATCATGCAGTGTACGTTATCAATAGGGAGAGTTATTTCTTCATCTTTATTTACGGTGTGTAGCTGGCCGTTTGAGATGACCGTTAATTCTCCCTCTACCACGCGCCAAGATTCTTCACGGCCTCTATGTCGCTGTAGTGAAAGCATAAAGCCTGGTTTAACAGTTATTTTTTTCTTTACCGTATCCTGATTTTTTCCGAATTGATCAATATGGGCGTCAAGAACTTCGTTTTCCCCCCAAGGTGATTCTACAGTGACGCCTACTTGATATGTTTCAACGCCTTTTAATGTAAGACGTTCAGCTTGTTGAATGATATCCGTATTTCCTGAATGCCATGCTTGAGCATATTCTTGCATAGCGTCGATGAGGGCGCGGTTTTCTTCGGCGCCGAAGTCGTAATGAGGGTTAAGCGTTCTTTGATTAGGTTGCATTGCTATATACTGGCGGCGGTTTTTTCTGGTGTAATAGGGGCTCTAGAAATCTCTATCGCATCCATTTGATTCATTACATCAATTTTTTCTGGAACTGCCGACTGTGCGCCAATAGACGTACATGCCAAAGACCCAGCAACGGAGGCCCACTTCAAAGCGGTCTCAAAACTTTTTCCTTGGTCCAGTGCTGCGCAGAAGTAACCAGCATGTGCATCCCCTGCGCCAATAGTGTCTATCGGTTTAATCTTCAATGATGGAATGTTAATGGTCTCTTCCTCAGTGCAAACGACTGATCCATCCGGTCCTAATGTAATAATAGTTGTTAGATTGTATTTTGATTTTAACGTTTTTGAGAAATCGGCTTTATTCGCTGTATCTAGATCTAGGGCTTTTCCTAAAAGGTTGGCTTCATGCTCATTGACGATAATGTAATCAAGGTTGTTTAGAAGGTTCTCACTAAGTTGTGCTGTCGCTGGAGCAAAGTTAAGAACTGTCTGAGCACCTCTCTTTTTCGCACGTACGATGAGCCGTTCTGTCTCTTCAATAGGTAGCTCCCCTTGTAAGAGGACTATTGTTTTATCATTGAGCAGTGTGTCTGGAATAGTACTTTGTTTTGCCTTTAAGTTAGCACCTTGTGAAACAACAACACGGTGTGTTCCATCTGTTTCATCAACAAAAATAGTAGCCAAACCAGATGGCATCTCTAAAAATTGAATGCCAGAGACATCGACACCACATTTGGATAAGTTTTTGAACATTTGGCGACCATGACCGCCTTCTCCAAGAGCGCCAAAGAAGCGTACTTCAGAGCCAGCACGCGCAGCAGCGACTGCTTGGTTGGCACCTTTACCTCCAGGAGCTTCCTGATGAGAGTCTAAAAAAAGCGCCGTGTCTTTTGGCGGTAGGTTTGGTTGCTCAAAAAAAATGTCTAAAACATTCGATCCAAATACAATAATCATGCGTGACCCTAGTTATATTTTATGTACAACGGAGAGCTAAGGCTTTTCAGCGTTTTTTGTCAAGAATTTGATGAATTAAGCTTGTGGTTTATTCACGTCTACTCTATCAGCAGCTCTGTTCGCATCAGCTTTAAGTTGCGTTACTGCGTCCGCTTTATGAGCGTCGTTTAGATAGACAGGAGCCTGAAACCTAGGCTGTTTCTCAGGATCAAAACCTGTGTTCATCCAGTCTAATGCTGCTGGTAGATCTACAACTGAAACAACAACGATGTCTGCACCTTTATCCATAAGAGCTTGAGCTTGGGCGCCTTTATCTTCATAAAAATCTGATGCAACAGTTCCTATCACACGATAGGCCTCATTTGCAGCCTTCGCTTTTTCAACACCTGACGTGCTGTCTTCAACAATCAGTGTTTCTTCTGGATCCCAGTTGTGGCCAAGTGTTTCGAAATATTCATATTTATTTGGATAGCCGTAGCCACTGATGCGGCGGTTTCCTTCATCAGGGAACAGTTCGGCAAGGCCTGCATTCTCTCCTGTTGTTGGATTTAATGCGCTTTCTAGACAAACATTCATGCGATCTTCTGGGCTTGTTGTACAAAGAGCACGGTTTTTCATTCCGCCAATACGCAAGTCAATTTGTTTAAGGGCGCCTTCAATGCCAAAGATAGCGTTAAATCCATCTTTGTAGGCCTGGATTGTTAAATCAGTTCCAATTTCACCAAGAACGCTGCCTAATAGAGAGGCATCTGTATATGCTTCACCAGTCTTAGGGTTGGTTCCAGTCTTATTATACTTTTCACGTACAGCGTCTAAGTCTGAAATGCCAAACATATCTCTGATTTCACCAATAGGGAGCCCATGCTTAACGATAATTTGGTTGAAAATCTCATCTATCGATGTGCCTGCGAAGTGTTTGTAATCACCTAGTTCGGCGGCATTGACATCGACATCCGGCTTTACTTGTTGGATAATGCTGTTAGCGAAGTCTCTAAGAACACCAATAGCGACTGTTTCACTGTCAATGTTGACACCGTCATTATCAAAAATAACGTGTTTGATAGGCTTTACTGGTGCATTACTCATTTTATAACTCTTTCAAAAAATTGGATTATATAGATAGTATATTTACATAAAAATGTCAATGTATTTTAACAACAACCTGCCTTCATGGGTTGCCATACGGCTGTTTGGTGAGGTCGCATACCCCACATTGTCTCAGATAACTCAAAATAACCTACCATGGTTCTTATTGCCCCTTTTTCTGTTAGCCATTGTTGATGACTTGCAGTTTCACCAAAAGGAATATCAGGACTGCCGTAAAACCCTATAATATTCGATATTCCTGTATCTTTCGCAGAGCGTACGTCTTCTATTGAGGCAGCAACAGCAAGACATTGATTTTGTGAAAAACCTTTATCTATCAACGGTCTGTAGTAAAGAGGCGATTGGTTGGGTAGAGCGGCTACTGCTGGATTTTCGTGCTTATGAGCTTCTATAATCTGAAGTTCACCAGCATGAGTGAAGACGTCAACAAGGCCAAATTCATTCAGCGTTTCGCCCATAGCATGTTTACTTTTTGTGGTCGCAAGCATTATAGGCGCCGGAGAGGCCTTTAGGGCTGATAAAGCAACATCAATACGATCCATAAGCCCAAGTGTACGTGTTTCTTTCGATCCATGAAACACGGCCTTTTCGTAAAATACGATAGCGTCAAAGGGGTGTGATATATCCATGATGCGGACTATCTCATAAGCTAAAAATTATGTAAATATAAATTTTACGAGATATAAGCTTCTACAGTCTTTCTTGCACCGTTTTCATTAAGGCTATCTAGGGCTTGTTGCACCTCCTGAACAAAGTCAGTGTTAAGCGGAAGTGTTTTTCCAAATATCTCTTCAATACCTAGAATGTTAATAACGCTTCGCGGATCAACCTTCATAGCAGCAGTTAGCTTATCAGCAACAGGGTCTTTAATTTCAATTGGCTTTATATCTTCGTCAATTGCTGTCAGATATCTAAACCAACCAGCCAGTGCAAGAGCTGCAAATTTTATTGATCCGCCATTTTCTAGCTGATGTTCGATACATGGCAAAATCGAATTTGGGATTTTTGCAGAACCATCTTCAGCCAAGCGTTGAACCTGATCCGATATCGCCGGATTTGCAAATCTTTCGATTAGCTTATCTTTATAGGCTTCAAGATCTACTCCAGGAACTTCTGGAACAGCAGGTGTCACATCCTGATCCATATATAGGCGAACGAATTTTGATATCGTTGGGTCAGCCATGGCTTTATTCACTTCTCTGTAACCCATGAGGTAGGATAAATATGAAAGAGCCGAATGCGATCCATTCAAAAGGCGGACCTTCATTTTTTCATATGGATCAACATCAGGAACAAGCTGTACGCCAACTTCTTCTAATTGCGGACGTCCGTTAACAAATTTATCTTCTAGAACCCATTGCTTATAATCTTCACAAACAACAGGCCATTTATCATTTATTAGAAATTTTTGACCGACTAAATCGGCAATTTCTGGTGTTGTAACAGGTGTAATACGATCAACCATAGCGTTTGGAAAACTAACGTTTTCATCGATCCAATTTGCAAGCTCGCTATCAATTAAATTCGCAAATTGAAGAACAAGTTTATGTGTTAGATGTCCATTACCAGGTAAATTATCACAGGACATGACTGTGTATGGTGTAATGCCATTTTCTTTGCGAAGTTTTAAGCCAGCAACGATGTATCCTAACGCCGTTTTGGGCGCACTTAGGTCTTTGACGTCTTGCTGTAAAAGATCGTTATCAGCGTTTAGATTTCCATCTGCCTTGTAGCAGTAACCTTTTTCAGTAATCGTAAGCGATAAGATTTTTGTTTGTGGGTTTGCCAGCTTATCTAATACTTCCTGTGTTTGCGAAGGGGCATGCAGGACTTCAGTCATAGAGCCGACAACATAAGCCTTGTCTTCTTTTGCGCTTCTTTCTAGCACTGTATATAGGCCATCCTGGCTTCTTAGCGTGTCTATGTGATCTTGATCGTTGGGCATGAGGCCAACGCCACAGATGCTCCAATCGCCGCCAAAAAGAGAGAGTGCTTCATCGAAATAAACTGCTTGGTGAGAGCGGTGAAATCCGCCAACACTCATATGTACAATGCCGCACTTTGTTTCAGAACGATCATATGTTGGGACAGGGACGTGCGCTGAAATATGTTCAAGCGTCTCTTGCTTAAGCGGCGAAGGTAAATTCGTCACGTTTGTTGCAGCATTCGATGTCATAGCTTTTCCTTACCTATTTGGTTGGGGTCGTGCTACTAAATCATGTCTTGCTTCATGTTGCAATTCAGAAGTTTCACCAATGCATTGAATCGCGCCAATTACACCGTGTTCTTGAATATTGTGTAGATGCCTTGTAACGGCACTAACGAACTCTTTGTTTCCTTGTAATTCACCAAACACACCACTAGCGCCCATAACAGGTTCAGGGCTACCGTTACTGTTTTGGGCAATGCGCTGTAGGCCTGATGTTACAGCAGCTTCATCAACAATATCAAATTCTGTACCCTGGTCATCATGGCCTTTTAAGTATTGTATCCAAGCCGCTGTTACAAAAGACAGGTGTTCAAACTCTGTTCCTCCGGCAATTGCGCTTTTAACAATATCTAAGTTTCTAGGTTGGATTTTACTTGTAAGCGCATTTCTGACTACACGCCACAGTTCGTCTGGCATTTTTCTGTTATCCAACCGCTCCATAAGGCCCACTGAGTAAAGGCTGAAATCAACATTATCAATTGGTGTTAGTGTCGCCGTTGTTTCGCCAATAACTTTTTGCATGAAATCATGTATATCTGGGTCTTTGATTGCTTCATGAACATATTGGTATCCGGCTAAACGGCCAATGCAGCCTAGTGCCATATGCGCACCATTTAGCATTCTTATCTTCATAGATTTAAAAGGGTTTACATCGCTCGCTATTGTCGCGCCGACAGAGGCAAAATCTGGCATGTCGCCTGCAAATTTATCTTCAATGACCCATTGTTTGAACCCTTCTCCAAATACTGGCCATTGTTCATCAATATCTGTACCTGTACGCGCGAATTCTTTTTGATGCGGTGTCGTAGATGGAACAATGCGATCAACCATTGTGGAAGGGAATGTCGCATGATTTTCAATATATTCTCTAAGTTCTCTAGACTTATGAGCTGCATAAGCAAGTACAAGGTTTTGCAGGATAACACCATTACCAAGCTCGCCTTTTCCGACATTGTCACACGAAATGACTGTAACTGGAGGAGCTCCAGAATGCATTCTTTTCTCTAATGCGGCTACCAGATATCCGATTGCTGTGCTTGGTTCATCCACTGATTCTAAGCATGCTTTAATATCTGGTCTGTTGAAGTCTAATGTTCCTGTTTGTGGATCGTAACCATACCCTTTCTCAGTAACAGTCATTGTAACGAGTTTAATGCTTGGGTCTGCTATAGCATCAAGAGCGGCTTGAGGGTTTTCAGGTGCAACAATCATATCTGTGATGCAGCCTATGACGCGCTTTGCATTATCCTTGCCATCCAGTTCGATCAGTGAATATAGGTTGTCCTGTTCTTTCAGTGCATCACGAACATCTGGTGATCTTAGCCCAATCATCGTTACGCCCCAATTGGGATCAGTTGCAGCGATATCATCCAAGAAACGAAGTGTATGCGCACGACCAAAATGGCTAGGTCCAAGGTGAACTACACCTGTCTTTAGTTGTGATCTATCATAGTTAGGAGTAATTGCTGTACCCTGTTGCCTAATACGGTCAAGGTTTGCGTTATTCAGTTGAATACCCATAGCCCCTCTATTTTTTTGCACGTTTTTTATATTTCGATGAACGTAGGGGAAATAGGGTCTTTAAATCAAGGAAAATTTTTTGAACTAAAAAAATATATAATAATATCAATTATATAGGCTGTAAATTTTTTTTCTGTAAAATGATTTTTGGGTTAGAATTTTAAAGGATTTCTTTCAAAATCGGATAGATATGGTACGGCGTGGTAGCAGGTAGATAATCTGTTATCGGTTGAAGGTCTTTATCTAGTATTTCGTTCCAGTTTCCTGTTTTTGTATCAACATAGTTATTTCGAATAATATCAAGTAGTGCTGACATAGTTTGCTCAGCATCTTTCTCAAACTTGTGATGTCGGCGCATGATATGTGCGGCGCGAAGGGCTTCAAGTGCTGCCCAAATCCGTTTGTGATCATCAATGATTTTTCCGTTTTTGGCCTGAACGTTAAAAATGCCTCCATAATTCTTATCAATGCCGTGATTGATAACGAAGGTAAATAGGCGCTCTTTTGCATCATCTATCTTGGTTGAATGTTTGTCGGATATCTTTTGGTATTGCGATAGAAGCCAAACCCATTCCGCATGATGTCCGGCTTCCACTTTGTGACCTTCTTGCGGGTGAGGGTGTAAGTTATTGTCGAAAAACTCACCAAGTGTTCCAGTCTCTTCATCGAAAAAATTATCAAAGAAGAGAGATACCAGTTCGTCAGCCATATCTCGATAATCGTTATCTTGTGATGCTTCAAACATGGCAATGCACCCTTCAAGCAAGTGCATATGCGGGTTCTGACGTCTGATTGTTGGAATAGGGTTTAAATCACTATCGAGGGATTCTGCATATCCTCGCTCAAGAGCAAACTTATCATTTATAAAGTTCAATGTTGTTTTTGCATATTTGAGGACGCTGTCATTCTTTGTTGCGTCGTAATATTTGGCGCAGGATAAAAGAATAAAAGCATGCGCATATAAATCATATGTATGATCATGAACATCGTTGCTGCCGTTTAGGCTGAAAACAGAGCCGCCGGTTTCTGGAATCAGGAATTCATTTTGTACGAAGTCGAAAGCTTCATCGAGTTTCTCTCGATACGCATCACCAGGTGCCATAGAATAAACGACAATCTGACGGCATTGGCTCAAAAGTCGGCGCGGTATGTCAACGGAGTTACCGTCCTTATCAATGCGTTCATGAAAGCCACCGTTTGCGTTTGAGAACAGTTCAAACCATCGCGGAATCCATATGTTTTCCGCTGATTTCACGAGGGTTTCTATGTTTTGCTGAATATCACCAGTCATTGTGCCTTTTAGACTATTTTATACGCGCACATCAATAAACCCCTAAAACACGCTTTTTCCTTCCTTTTTCGTAAGCTTTCCTATAGGAAGAGAGCGGAATTTAATCGGCGCATAGAAAAGCGCCCAAAAACGGTAATAGAATAATGACACATAGACTAAGAAATATCGCGATTATCGCGCACGTTGACCACGGAAAAACAACGCTTATTGATTCACTGATGAAGCAAAGCGGTATGTTCAGAGACAATCAAAAAGTGGATGAGCGTGTCATGGATTCTAACGATCTTGAAAAAGAGCGTGGAATTACAATTCTTGCAAAGCCAACGTCTATTCAATGGAAAAAAGGTGATGATGATATTCGTATCAACATCATTGATACACCAGGTCACGCTGATTTTGGTGGTGAAGTAGAGCGTGTTCTTCACATGGCAGATGGCGTGATCCTTTTGACAGACTCTGCAGAAGGTCCAATGCCACAAACAAAATTCGTTTTGGGTAAAGCACTGAAACAAGGTCTTCGCCCAATTGTTGTGATTAACAAAATTGACCGTCCTGATGGCCGCCCAGAAGAAGTGGTTGATGAAGTTTTTGATCTCTTCGTATCTCTTGATGCGAATGATGAGCAGCTTGATTTTCCAATCATGTATGCATCGGGTCGTGATGGCTGGTGTGTTAAAGAACTGGAAGATCCGCGTGAAAACTTAACACCGCTTCTTGATTTGATTATTGATCATGTGCCGCGCCCTGAAGGTGATGCAGATGCGCCTTTTGCAATGCTTGCAACGCTTCTTGATTCAGATCCATTCTTGGGCCGCTGCTTAACGGGCCGCGTTATTCAGGGTTCAGCAAAAATGAATGACGCTGTTAAGGCGATTAACCTTGATGGTGAAACAGTTGAAAATGGCCGCCTGACAAAGCTTATGACATTTGACGGTACGGATCGTGTGCCTGTTGATGAGGTGAATGTCGGTGATATTATCTGTGTTGCGGGTCTGGCTAAAACATCTGTGGCAGACACAATTGGTGCGTCGGCACTGGAGCAACCTGTTCAATCGACACCGATTGATCCTCCAACAATGGCTGTGATGATTTCGGTGAACGATTCACCATTTGCAGGTAAAGAGGGTGATAAAGTGACCTCAACAATGATCCGTGAACGTCTACTGGCAGAAGCGGAGACAAACGTTGCGATTACTTTTGCAGAAAGTGAGAATAAAGACTCATTTGAAATTGGTGGCCGCGGCGAACTCCAGCTTGGTGTTTTGATTGAAACGATGCGCCGTGAGGGTTTTGAGATGATCGTGTCTCGTCCACGCGTTTTGTACAAGGAAGAAAACGGTGAGCGTTTAGAGCCGATTGAAGAAATTACAATCGATGTGGATGAAGAATATTCATCAACGGTGGTTGATAAGATGAACCGCCGTAAAGCGGAAATGACCGACATGCGTTCTTCTGGTGCCGGTAAGACACGTATTACATTCCTAGCTCCATCTCGTGGATTGATTGGTTATCAATCACAATTTCTAACGGATACGCGCGGAACAGGTGTATTCAACCGTGTGTTCCATTCATACGCGCCGCATAAAGGCCCAATCCCGCAACGTGGTAAAGGTGTTCTTATTTCTAATGATACTGGCGCAGCCGCGGCTTATGCGATCTTTAACTTACAAGATCGTGGTGTGATGTTCATTGGCCACCAGACACCTGTTTATGAAGG